>CANQPK010000011.1 GCA_947625685.1 uncultured Clostridia bacterium
ACGCTTCAGCGTCAGCTAGTATTGAGGCCTTATAGGCCGATATGAAAATCCCCCAGTTATACTGGGGGATAATTATTTATTTTCAGTATGTACTATTACATCATCCCCTGAGTTTTGTACCATTGGTCAAAACTCATAGGGGGGATTAGGAAGTGTGGCAGAGCAAAATATTTGTTTAATAATATAATTTCAAAAATAAAGCTATTTTTGTTGAAAAATTGCATAAAATATAGTAAAATATGATTACATAATTTAATTATCTTGCTAATAAGCAAGTTTTGAATATAGTAACTTTTAACAATGATTATTGTAAAGGAGGAAAAAATGCTTAATGTTGATGAAGCACGGAAGTTAACTGAAGGTGGTAAGGTAAGGCTTAATCTTTTTAACAGAATGCAACTTGCATATGTTAATTGGAAAATTAAGCACTATGCTAAACTGACTGTAACTGAAGTATCTGTTAAATTCCTTAGTTGGAAAGTTGCTTACATTCTCGAAGAAAAGGGATACAAAATTTATGGACCTCTTCCTGATTTTTTGAATCCCAAACTCTCACATGATGTAACTACTAACATTAGCTGGAAAAATAGCAGATAAAAAATGGCGGTTAGATATTTGTAAAAGGATATCTAACTGCTTTTTATTTTTAATACTAATCGTTATATTTTTTCTAATTTTATTGAATTCATAAAATATATGATATTCTTTAATAAATTCATTAACATTTGTATCAATCGTCAAGATAGCCAATGACGAGTTGTAAATATCTACGTTGTTAGCACCACATAAAAAATTAGCATAAATAATATGTGGGAAAAAAGAGAATAAAAAATAGACAAGAGAAGCACCAATTTGATATGATGTTTTTGTTAGAAAACAAAGTCATACAAAGGGGGTGCTTCTCTATGATAAATAGTATAATACAAACAGTCATAGAAAATAAAGAGTTTTTAGAAAAAAGTCTAGAAAAAAGCATAAAAAATAATGAAATAAGTATGTTTAGTAGAGATTTAAGAAAAGTATTTGATGAAGCAGGAAGAAAAACCATTGTGGGAATATTAGAAACTGTAGATAAAATAATATTTGAGAATCAAAAAAGAAAATTAGAATATGAAACAAAGGATTTTAGAAAAAGAACGATAATAACAGAATATGGAAATATAGAATATACAAGAAGATATTACAGAAATAAGCAAACAAAGGAATATGTATATTTAGCAGATGAAAAGTTAGGAATAGAGAAAAACGAAAGAATAACAAAAGATGTAGAAAGTAAAATAATAGAATTTGCACATGATATGTCATATTCAAAAGCAGGAAAAAAAGTAGTAAATGAAGAAATAATATCTCCCACAACAGTAATGAAGAAGGTAAGAAAAGAAGAATTAAAGGTAGAATTAAAAGATGAAGAAAAGAGAAATGTAAAAAGGTTGTATATAGAAGCAGATGAGGATCATGTATCAGAGAGAGGAAATAAAATAGGAATGCCAAAATTGATATATGTGCATGAAGGAAATTATGTAAAAGGTAATAGACATAATTTAAAAAATGTACATTACATAGGATGTTTAGGAAAAAATAGTGAAGATTTGTGGTTAGAAGTAGCAGAATATATAGATAAGAGATATGATGTTAATGAGATAGAAAGAGTATATATAGGAGGAGATGGAGCGAGTTGGATAAAAGAAGGATTAAATTGGATAGAGAAATCAAAATTTGTATTAGATAAATTTCATTTGTTAAAGTATGTAAATCAAGCGACAGTTGATTTCCCACAGTATAGAAGTAAGATATGGTATAATATAAACATGTATGACCCGGTAAGTTTGGAGAATATATTTAAAGAGATAATAAGAAATACAAAAGATGAAAAGCGAAAAGAAAAAGTAGAAGAAAGCCTAAAATATATAAGAAATCAATGGGAGGGAATTGAAATATATGAAACAGAAGGAAAATATTTAAAAGGATGTAGTGCAGAAGGACATATAAGCCATATATACGCAGATAGAATGAGTAGTAGACCAAGAACATGGTGTGATGATGGAATAGACAAGATGAGTAAATTAAGAGTATTTGTAAGTAATGGTGGAAAAATATACGAAGAATTAATAAAAAGGAAAAAAATTAACACAAAACTAAAAAAATATGATAAAGTAATAGCAAGAAATATAAAAATAGGTGTTGAAGAAACAAAAACATGTACATTTGAAATTGAAAAAACTGGAATGCATAGCAATATAAGAAAAATACTAAGTAAGATAATGTATGGGTAAATATCAAAAATGGTGTTTCCCACAAAAAGTTTATGCAATGACATAAAAATTGGAATTTGACAAATCTGTCAAATGTGTGTATAATAAAAGTAAGAAATGAGAAACCACGAAAGTGGTTGCCCGAAAGATAGCAAATAGCCATTCCTTCGTCAAAGCAGAATGGCTATTTTTATTGCCTATGTAGTAAGAAACAAATGATGATTAACAAGGCAAGGTTTATAAGTGTTATTCCTATCATTCCATAGAACGATAGGTAAGTTATTAGTAATAAAGCATTTTCCACGTTAACCACCCCCTCATAATCAGTCTCACAAGCATAAAAACTGTGGAGTAGTTTGTAACATCAAAGAGCAAAAAGGGGCAACCAATTCCGCTAATTCTCATTTCATTTAACACTATACTACAAGTTAAACTAATATACAAGCGAACAAAACAAATTTTTGCAATTTTTCCATAAATTTTTTATATAACTATTGCAAAGCATAAAAAGTTATGTTGATATAAGAATATCAAAAAAGCCAACATTGTAATACGCTTTTAGCAAGGCTTAGAGTCTGTTATATTTAAGAGTTGAAATAGATATTTTTTTGCTTACTAGATTTCGCAAACGTGTCTAGTTAGGGCACCATAATAGGAAAAAAGGCTTTAAGAGCCTTTTTTTTATACTATTTTTTTAAAAAGTAATGATAGTTAATATTTTGCTATTTTGCTATTTCTCATGAATCAATAAAATTAAGTTGAAATAGTACTTTTTCTTACTAAACAAGTATGAATTTACTAAAAGAAATGGAAATTTATATGAAAATATATTGTAATTCATTAAAAATATGATACAATTCTATTATATTGATTGATATTTGTATCAATTGTAAGGATATTAACAAATTTGCAAAATTTAGTATGCTTATATATGTTTATTATATAAGCAAGTTGATGTTAAGGAGGAATAAAATGAATATTAATATTCCATTAGAATTTAAAAAAATAAGTTCAATGCCAGAAGATCCAAAAGATTCTGTTGCATATGGAAAACAAACAGCATCATCAAACTGTATTTTGATGATATATCCAATAAACAGTCAGGACGCAATGCAATATGAAAATGAAAGAACAATTATAAATAGTATTCATGAAACACTTACAGATACAGAAGGATTAGTTGAAGTTAAAACTGGAACAACTAAAAATCAAAAAAAATATGGTTATAGTATTGTAAAATCAAAATTAGATCCAAGCGGTGTTCAATATATTTTGACGATGCATATTGATATGAAAGAATATACTATTAAGATCGAATCATTCTTTGCAGAAAAATCTATGACTGGTGGTAGAGATTCTGCAATAATGAATAAGATGATTAATGAAGGCAAAATCGTCCCTCCAAATCTAAATGGATGGTTCAAAGATCCATATGATGAAAATTATAAAAGAGGATTACTTATGAATTTATCAGAACAGCCTAAATACGATATATTGTTCCCAGAGCACCCTTTATCAGAAACTAGAAAATTTATTAAATATGTAATAGAAAATAATTAGAGTATTTTAAATATTGAGATAATAGTTGGTTCTCTTTTTCTTAAAAGTAATTGAAATCGGGATAAAGAATTATAAAAAATAAAAGGTGAGTAGTAAAATATGGAATTAATTAAGAAAAAATTTAATGAAACAATCTTTTATAAAAAGGATAGTCAATTAGAATATCAAATTAAAGCATTAAAGAAAATACAAAATGAATATCCAGACAATAATAAAATAAATCAAAAACTAAAACTATGCGAGCAAGGACTAAAGGGAGAAAAGGAAATAGAATTTGAACTTAAAAATGCTAATATTGGAATATATGTTTTACATGATGTTAACTTAGAAATAGATGATATGACAGCACAAATTGATTACATATTAATTACCCCAGCATATATTTATTTTATAGAGAGTAAGAATCTTATTGGAAATATAACAGTAAATGAGAGAGGAGAATTTATAAGAGAATATTCTTATAATAATAAAAAAATAAAGGAGGGTATATATTCGCCACTAAGGCAAGCAGAAAGACATATTGAAATCTTTAAAAAAATATGGGCGCAAAACCATACTGGAATAATTGATAAGACACTTAGATATAAGGCGCTGAATAGATGGTGTAAGCCATTAGTTGTAATGGCTAATCCAAAAAATATTTTAAATGTAAAATACACTCCCCAAGTAATAAAGGATAAAATAATAAAATCAGATTCTCTAGTAAATTATATAAAAAATGATATTAAACATACAGATAAAGAATATATAAGTAGTCAAAAAATGATGGAAGAAAATGCTTTTAATATTATGCAAAAATACAATGTCGATATAAATAGAGATTATGAAAAAGAGATAAGAGAATGGATAGATAAAGATGATAAAATAAATAATAATCAAACTAATACTGATACAATAAAAAAAGCACTTTTGGAATATAGAACTAGGAAATCGAAAGAAAGAAATATACCAGCTTATTATATTTTTAATAATGATGAGTTAAATAAATTGATAACATATTTGCCTAAAACTAAAGATGAACTAGAACAATTAAAAATATTATCGCCAGTAAAAGTAGAACTTCATGGCAAAGAAATTATAGATATAATTAAAATGTAAGATAAAAAGGGGGATTTGTTATGAAAAAAGGAGCAATTATAGCGTTAATTGTATTTATAGTAATAGTTGTTGTGGCAGTAAGTGCCATATTAGGAACTATGTTCTTTATATTACTAAACAAAGAAAAACCATCAATAACTGCATCTGATTTTAAAAATTTTATGGAACAAAAAGAATATACTATTGAAGATGCTAATAATCAATTTTCACAGTATGATTATATAGAACAAGTTTATTTAGCAATTAATAAAGATAAAACTTATCAAGTAGAATTTTATGAATTTTCTGATGATACATATGCAACAGGATTCTATAATAACAATAAAGCTAGATTTGAAGCATCAAAAGGTGCTATATCAGCAGAAACAAGTGTTAATTTAAAAAAATATTCAAAATACACATTAGATTCAAATGGAAAATATATGGTTGTTTCTAGAATTAAAAACACTGTTATTTATATTAATGCAAATTCAAGTTATAAAAATGAAATTAAAGCTGTATTAAATGAATTAGGCTATTAGAGGAAGTATTTTATAGAGATTTATTTTAATAAATTAGTTATCATATTAATTAAATAAATTAAGCGGAGTATTGTGCTCTGCTTAATTTATTACCTTAAAGATAATAGTTTAAGTTAAAATAATTTGAAGACAAATGGAAAAATTTTACATAAAATCATAAAATAATCTTGATTTTTTAGAAATAGTATGCTAATATATAGCGGTATTATTCAAAAAATTTTTTTCAAAAGTTTTTAAAATCAAAGGACTGTTAAAAGTCATCTAAAAATTTACCAAAATTAGAAACTAAATAAGCTCATGTAATTTTTGTATATTTTACAAAATTATTTATAAACGAGAGAAAGGAGGAAATTATATTAGAAAATAACAAATGATTATATAAAAAGATAATATATTAAATTAATCAAGAAAGGAAAAATTATGACTAAAAAAATATTTATTATATTAGTTTTTGTATTAGTTTTATTTAGTATGCAAAAAATTTATGCAATGGAGATATCAGATGAAATAACAATACAAAAAGTAACTCAATTAGATAGTATTCTAGAAGTAAAGAATGAAAAAGGAGAATGGGAAGATTTAAAAATAGATAAATATGATGAAAGTAATGGAATAATATATAAATTGGAAAATAGTGATGATATTTCAAGCAATACAACAATATCAGAACAAATACAAGATATATCAATAATTACTATACTTGCAAATGGATATAATGGAAGAAATCAACAAAATCTTGGTATAAGTAATGCGAGCGATAAATATATTGCAACAAAAATCGCATTGGATTGTGTAGAGCAAGGAATAGATATAGAGAATACTGAAGCCCATTTTAGAGCAAAAGAGAATTTGGAAGAACCAATAAAAATTAGAGCTAATAGCATAATAAATGCAGTGAATAAGCTTTTAAAAATAACTAAAGAGAATTACTTTAATGTTAACTTAATAATAAGTCAAAAGGGATGCATGGAAAAAGATGAGTTTAATGATGGGTATAGTTCACAGAAGTATGAGATAGAAATAGGTAATTGTTCATTAAAGGGGTATAACATATTAAGATATACAGATTTCCCAGGTGAAGCATTTTCAACAAACAATAGAGGGGAAAAGAAAAGTGAATTTAGATTTGAAGAAGATTCAAATACATTTAGAATATTAACTCCGATAGAGTATAGAGAACTAGCATTTACAGGTTGTTTTAGTATGAAAATACAATATGAAAAAAGTGTAGCATATTTTGCAACAAATGGAACTAATAGGTATATAATCCTGACCGACATAGATGAAGAAATAAGTACTTCAGTAAGCCTTCTTAATACGATGTCATCTATAAATGTAAAAGTAAATGATAAGGATGAACCTTGGAAAGCAATTAAAGATGTAAAAATGAAGATCAAAGATGAAAATAATTTAGTGGATGATATTTATACAACTGATAAGTATGGAGGAGTATTTATATCCCTTCTTGGAACAGGAAATGTTCAAATAGAGGTCTTAGAGATTCCAGAGAACTATACGTTAAAAGAAAAATTATATAATAAAAATTTAGCATATTATGAATATTGTGAGTACATTATAGGTTTAAAACATAAAAAAGGAAGTTTACATGTAAATACTAATATAAAAGATGCAGTATTTCAAATATATGATAAAAATTATAATTACATCGGAACATACAAAACTAATGATGTAGGACAAATTATAATAGATGAAATAAATATAGGAGAGGATTATATACTAAAACAGATAATGGTACCTAATGGATATAAATTAGTAGAAGATAATAAATTTTCTATAATATATAATGAAACAACAAATATAGAAATTATAAATGAAGAAGAGATAAAGGAAGTTCCAAAAGAAGAAAATAAAAAACCAAATGATAATAATGAAGAGTCAAGTGAGGAAAACGGAACCCAAGATGATAATAAAAAACCAAGTGAGGAAAACAAAAACCCAGATGATAATAATAAAACTCCAAATGAAGATAAACAAGATGAAAAAGAAGACAACAATGTTTTTTTTGATAACAACAATTCCGAGCAAAAAGAAAACCAAGATGTATCAAATGTTGGAAGTGAGAAGGAAACAGCCAATTCAGAAACAAATAACACAGACTTAAATGAAGAAAAAATAAAGCAAGATAAATTAGACTCAAATATAGAAAATGAAAAAGTAAACAATGAAAGAGTAAACACAATTATAAGTAATGAAAAATCTAAAGACATAAATAAACTACCAAGGACTGGATATGATTTTCCGGAAATTGAACCAATGCATATTATATTTATAATATTAATACTTTTATACATATTAAAAAGGACCGCTATATAGCAGTCCATGTAATCCATAAACTAGAGGATAATGCAAATCAATCCACCGCTTCCTTCATTTACAATACGCTCTAGAGTTTCCTGCAGTTTCATCTGAGCATCTTCAGGCATTCTGCATAATTTATTTTGCAAGCCTTCATTAACAAGTTCATGTAAACTTTTACCAAATATATTGGATTCCCATATTTTTTTAGGATCATTTTCAAATTCAGATAATAGATAGGTAACTAATTCTTCAGATTGTTTCTCAGAACCAACAATTGGAGAAACTTCAGTAGTTATGTCTGCACGAATCATGTGAATACTTGGAGCCTTAGCTTTAAGTTTAACTCCAAACCTTGAACCTTGCTTAACCATTTCAGGCTCTTCTAAAATAAGATCATCTATTGAAGGCGTAACTATTCCATAACCTTTAGCTTTAACTTCTTCTAATGCATAAGCAATTTTATCATATTCTTTTTTGGTATAAGCAAGAGAAGTCATAGTTGAGAATAAATCACCTTCATTAGCAACATTTACTCCTGTCATTTCAGTCAAAATCTGATAGAACAGATTATCTTTAAGAGCAATATTAATGTTTACATTACCATTACCTAAATTAATTTCACTTAAAACTGTATTTTGAATAACATCTGTACTTTTTATAGAAGAAAGACTATCATCTACCTCTTTAAGAACAGAAATGTTACTAAAAGCAGTTTTTATCTCAGAATAAAGTTCCTGTTTTAGCCAATGATCATCATCTAAACTATCAACCCATTTTGGTAAATTAATATTCATCTGCTCTATAGGAAATTCATATAGAAGTTTGCCAAACATATTGTTTACATCATCAATAGATAAATTAGAACAATCTGTTGGAAGTACTGCAACTTGATACTTTTCCTCTAATTTTTCAGCTAATTTCCTAGTATATTCACTGTATGGATCTTCACTGTTAAGCACAATTACAAATGGTTTATGAAGTTCTTTAAGTTCAGAAACAACTCGCTCTTCTGCAGATATATAGTCCTCTCTTGGAATATCTGTTATACTACCATCAGTTGTAACAAGCACTCCAACAGTTGAGTGCTCAGAAATAACTTTTTTAGTTCCAACTTCTGCTGCAGTTTCGAATGGAATTTCCTCATCAGACCAAGGGGTTTTTACCATTCTTGGAACATCATCTTCTAAATATCCGAATTGCATTGTTTACTAAATATCCAACACAGTCTACAAGTCTAGTTTTGAAACGAATGTTATCACCTAAAGTAATTTCAATTGCCTCATTTGGAACAAACTTTGGCTCAGTAGTCATAATGGTACGACCTGCTGCACTTTGAGGAAGTTCATCTTGAGCCCTTTCTTTTTTATATTCATTTTCAATATTTGGAATAACCAATAAGTCCATAAAATGTTTAATAAAAGTAGACTTACCAGTTCTAACAGGACCCACAACGCCAATATATATATCTCCGTCAGTTCTTGACTTAATATCCTGATACAAACTTAAATTTTCCATTACATACCTCCATAAAAAATGTTTGTACAATTAACTTTATTAATGTATATTAAGGAAAATCTTTAAATATTACAAAAAAGATAAAAAACTTTAAAATTGCAATATCTACAATATTATTATATAATAAATCTTAAATAGTGAAAGGAAATACATGTAATATGAAAGTTGTTGTAATAGGTGGAGGGCCAGCAGGTATGCTTGCAGGAATTGCTTCTGCAAAAGAAGGTAATGAAACTATAATTTTAGAAAAGATGAATACTCTTGGAAAAAAGCTTAGAATAACAGGAAAAGGTAGATGCAATATTACTAATAATATTGATATAGAAGAATTTATAGAAAATATTCCCGGAAATGGAAGATTTCTTTATAGTGCATTTAAAAATTTTACTAATAGAGATATTATAGAACTTTTGAAAAAAGAGGGACTAGAAACAAAAGTTGAAAGAGGTAATAGAGTATTTCCAGTGACGGACAATGCTCAAAGTGTAATTGATGCATTGTGCAGTACTTTAGAAAAGTTAAAAGTAGAAGTAATATGCAATGCAAAAGTTATAGACTTAGAGGTAGAAGAAAATAAAGTTGCAGGAGTAAATTATATATTGAATAATAAAAAAGAAAATATAAGAGCAGATAAGGTAATACTTGCAACAGGAGGACTTAGCTATTCTCAGACAGGATCAACAGGAGATGGACACAGAATTGCTAGAAAATATGGACATACAATAAATACTTTAAAACCAGCACTTGTTCCATTTGAATGTTATGAAAAAGATATTTGCAAAGATTTACAAGGATTAAGTTTAAAGAATGTATCAATAAAATTAAGAGATAAAGTAAAAAACAAAATAATATATGAAGACTTTGGAGAAATGTTATTTACGCATTTTGGTGTAACAGGGCCTATAATAATAAGCAGTTCTTCTCATTTAATTAGATATAAAAATATAGAAGAATTACTAAAAAATAAAATGGTAGAATTAATTATAGATTTAAAACCAGCATTAAGTGAAGAAAAACTTGACTTAAGAATAAGAAGAGATTTTGAAGAATATAAAAATAGAGATTTTAAAAATAGTTTAGACAAACTATTACCAAAAAAAATGATAGATACGATTATTAAAATGTCAGGAATAGATCCTGATAAAAAAATAAATATAATAACAAAAGAAGAAAGAACAACTCTTACAAAAGTAATAAAAAATTTAAAATTAACTGTAAGTAGGTTTAGAGAAATAGAAGAAGCAATAGTAACTGCAGGAGGTGTTTCAGTAAAAGAAATAAATCCAAAGACAATGGAGTCAAAAATAATTAAAGGATTATATTTTGCTGGAGAAATAATTGATGTAGATGCATATACAGGAGGATTTAATTTACAAATTGCATATTCTACTGGAGTAACTGCTGGAAAAAATATTGTAGAATAATTTGGAGGTATAGATGTTTAAAACTATAAAACAAGACGCAGAAGCAATAATTATAGAAAAAAAATCTAAATTTATTGGAAATGCTTTTTATGTGGAAAGTGAAAAAGAAGCAAGTGAAATATTAAACAAAATAAAGAAAAAGCATTATGATGCAAAGCACCATTGCTATGCTTATAGAATACTTGATAAAGAAAATATTATAAAAAGACAAAGTGATGATGGAGAACCTTCTGGAACAGCAGGAATACCAATAATGAATATATTAGAAAAAAAGGATTTTACTAATGTACTCGTAGTAGTAACAAGATACTTTGGTGGGATACTTTTAGGTACAGGAGGACTTTCTAGGGCCTATTCAGATGCAACTAAAAATGCATTAGAAAAGGCTTATGAGATAGAAAAAGAAGAGGGATATATTGTAGAAATTATATTAGATTACGAAAATGCTGAAGAAATTGAGCATTTTTGCAAATATAATAATATAAATATATTAGAAAAACAATATAATGAGAAAATTAAAATGATATTAGAAGTTCAAAAGACAAAAATCGACAAATTGCTACAAAAAAAGTCAAGCCAAAATTTACAAAAAATGGAAATTAATATAAAAGAAGAAAAATATATAAGCAAAATATAAAATGACGAAAAACCACGAATTCAGCAAGAAAAACGAAAAATAAGCAGATGAAAAAATCACAAAAATTAAAATAAAAGGTAAAAAACTATTGCTAAATTTTGGAAAAAGTAATATAATACAAAAATGTAAAATATTTACAAATTTATGATAAGGAGGATTGAGTGTGAAGGACAAATTGTCGATTTTAGTGGCAGATGATAATGTAGATTTTGCTAACAATTTAACCAATTACATTGAAAAAGAAGATGAAATGGAGGTAATCGGAATTGCAAAAGATGGATTAGAAGCGGTAGAAATGATAAAAAATGCTGAACCTGATATTGCAATAATCGATGTGATAATGCCTCATCTAGATGGATTAGGAGTTCTAGAAAGGATTAATGACTTAAGTGAAGATAAAAAGCCACTTTCTATTGTTTTATCAGCAGTTGGACAAGATAAAATAACATCAAGAGCATTAGAACTTGGAGCACAATACTACATTGTTAAACCATTTGACATTTCTCTTTTAATTAAGAGAATAAAAGAGCTTAAATTTTATAAACCGACTCGGAATAAGGAATTCCGGAATAAGTAAAGACTTTAAAGCTCCATACATTGATATAGTATCTGACAAGAAAAAGGATGTAGAAAATTTAGAAGCATTAGTGACAAACATGATTCATGAGATAGGAGTGCCTGCACATATCAAAGGATATCAATATTTAAGAGAAGCAATAATGATGGTAGTAAATGATATAGATATAATTAATCAAATAACAAAGCAACTTTATCCAGATATAGCAAAGAAATTTAAAACAACTCCAAGCAGAGTAGAACGTGCGATTCGTCATGCAATTGAAGTCGCATGGGGAAGAGGACAAGCTGATGTAGTAGAAAGTATATTTGGATATACTGTATCTGCAACAAAGGGGAAACCAACAAACTCAGAATTTATCGCAATGATAGCAGATAAGCTAAGACTAGAATTAAAGACGGCATAAGATTACCAAGAATAGAAGATATTTAAAAATATCTTCTATTTTTTCCTTTAAATGAAAAAAACAAGTATTCATACTTGTTTTTTTTCTATATTCGTTATATAATAAACAATTATATAACGATACGAGGAGGAAGCTTATGAAAGTAGAAAAAGAAGAACTTTTGCATATTGCAAAACTTGCAAATTTAAAAATTAGTGATGATGAAATAGATAAGTATTTATTAAATCTGCAAGATATCTTAAACTTTGCAAATGTTGTAAATAAAGCTCCAGTAGAAGGATTAGGAGAGACCGTTGGGACTAACGATAATTATAATGTGTTTAGAAAAGATGAAGTAATAGAATTTAAAGATAAAGAAAGTTTATTACAAAATGCACCAGAAAAAGAGGGGCATATGTTTAAAATTCCAAAAGTAATTAATTAGACATATTTTATAAAATCCACCAAGCTTGGTTGCAAACGATAATTGAAAATGGGAGGAAAAAAGATGGATATTACAGAACTTACAGTTCATGAGCTAAAAGAAAAACTTGATAAATGTGAAATTACAGCTGAAGAAATTACAGAAAGTTATGTGCAAAGAATAAATGAAAAAGAGCCTGATATAAATGCTTTTGTAACAAGGTTAGACGAAGATGCAATAAAAAAAGCAAAAGAAATAGATACTAACAAAAAAAGTAATAAAGAATTAGGAAATTATGCTGGAATTCCAATAGGAATAAAAGATAATATGTGCACAAAAGGAATAAAGACTACATGTTCTTCAAAAATGCTAGAAAATTTCATATCACCTTATGATGCAACAGTTGTCAATAAATTATTAAATGAAGAAAATATGATAAATCTAGGTAAACTAAATATGGACGAGTTTGCTATGGGAAGTTCAACTGAAAATTCATATTTTAAGAAAACTAGAAATCCTTGGGATTTAGAAAGAGTCCCAGGAGGTTCCTCAGGAGGATCTGCAGCAGCTGTAGCAGCAAATATGGTACCTTGGGCGATTCGGCTCTGATACAGGAGGAAGTATTCGTCAACCTGCATCTCTTTGTGGTGTTGTTGGGCTAAAACCAACTTATGGTTTAGTTTCAAGATATGGTTTAGTTGCATTTGCCTCATCACTTGACCAAATAGGACCTATTACGAAGGATGTCAAGGACTGTGCAATATTACTTTCACTAATTGCAGGACATGATGAGAAAGATACGACATCGGTTGATATACCTAAAAAGGATTATACTTTGGCTCTAAAAAATGATGTAAAAGGTTTGAAAATAGGAGTTCCAAAAGAATTTTTTGGAGATGGTATAAATGAAGAAGTAAAAGATGTTTTATATAAGGCAATTGAAGAGTATAAAAAACTTGGAGCAATTGTTGAAGAAACATCTTTAGACATTGCAGAATATGCACTTGCGGCTTATTATATAATCGCTTGCGCAGAAGCTAGCTCAAATCTTGGAAGATTTGATGGAATTAGGTATGGCTACAGAACAAAAAATTATGAAACATTAAAAGATATATTTGTAAATTCAAGAAGTGAGGGATTTGGAGCAGAAGTAAAAAGAAGGATAATACTTGGAACTTATGTATTAAGTTCTGGATATTATGATGCATATTATAAAAAAGCACAACAGGTAAGAACATTAGTAAAAAATGAATTTGCTAAGAATCTAAAGAAATATGATGTTCTCCTTACTCCTACATCACCAATAACAGCATTTAAGTTTGGAGAAAAGTCTGAGAATCCATTAGAGATGTATTTATCAGATATATGTACAGTTTCTGTAAATGTAGCAGGACTTCCTCGGAATTTCAATTCCTTGTGGATTAGATAAAAATGGTATGCCAGTTGGAATGCAATTAATAGGAAATTATTTTGAAGAAGAAACAATTCTTAATGCAGCTTATACCTACGAAAATGCGGTGCATTTCAGAGAAAATTATAAACCTACATTTAAAGGAGGTAACAAATAAATGCCAAGAGATGATTATGAAGTAGTTATAGGACTTGAAGTACATGCAGAATTATCTACAAAGACAAAAATATTCTGCTCATGCGAAACAGAATTTGGTGGAGAACCAAACACACATTGTTGCCCAGTTTGCATGGCAATGCCTGGAGCATTACCTGTTTTAAATGAAAAGGTACTAGAATATGCAGTTAAGGCAGGACTTGCTATGAACTCCTCAATATCAAGAGATAGCAAAAATGATAGAAAGAATTATTTTTATCCTGACCTTCCAAAGTCATATCAGATATCACAATTTGATAAACCACTTTGTGAACATGGATATGTTGAAATTGTAAAACCAGATGGAGAAAAGAAAAAAATAGGAATTACAAGAATTCATATAGAAGAAGATGCAGGAAAATTAAACCATGATGATTATGGAAGAGGAAGCTTAGTAGATTTAAATAGAGCAGGAGTTCCATTAATAGAGATAGTCTCTGAACCAGATATGCGTTCAGTAGAAGAAGCCGATATATATTTAAAGAAAATAAAATCAATACTTGAATATATAGAAGTATCAGACTGTAAGATGCAGGAAGGTTCTTTAAGAGCAGATGTAAATATATCTGTGAGGAAAAAAGGACAAAAAGAATTTGGTACTAGAACAGAAATGAAAAATATGAACTCATTTAAATCTATTTCAAGAGCACTTGAATATGAAATAGAAAGACAAATAGATGTTATAGAAAATGGTGGAATAATAGAGCAAGAGACATTAAGATGGGATGAAGTTTCAGGAAAAACATTTTCTATGAGAGATAAAGAGGATGCACAAGACTATAGATATTTTCCAGAGCCAGACCTAGTACCAATAAGGCTTTCGGAAGAATATATAGAAAATATCAGAAAAAATCTTCCAGAACTACCTGAAACAAGAAAGCAAAGATATATAAATGAATATAAACTTACAGAAAAAGAAGCAAATACATTGACAGCTTCAAAATATTTATCAGATTTCTTTGAAAAAGGTACTCAAATTTCAAAAAATCCAAAAGCAGTATGTAACTGGTTATTGTCAGATGTGGCAAGAATTTTAAATGAGAAAGAATTAGAACCAGAAGATATGCCTTTCACACCAGATAATTTAGCAGAGTTAATTGGATTAATAGAAAAAGGAACAATAAGTAGTAAGATTGCAAAAGATGTACTTGAAGTAATGTTTGAAGATCCAAAAGAACCAAGTAAAATTATAGAAGAAAAAGGTTGGGTACAAATATCTGATGAAAGTGCTATAAAAGAAATTGTATTGAAAATAATAAGCGAAAATCCACAATCTGTTTCAGACTTTAAAAATGGAAAGGATAAAGCATTAGGTTTCTTAGTTGGACAAGCAATGAAAGCAACAAAAGGAAAAGCTAATCCTCAGATGTTAAATACAATGTTCAAAGAATTAATGTAGAACAACGCACACCCTCAGAGCAATAAAACACACTCTAAGAGTGTGCACTAGTTTTATATTAAAATTAAAAATGTTAGAAAAACAGTCAAAACAACTATATATAGGATAATTTATAAAACAAATATTAACTAATAAGTGAGGTATAAACATGGAAGTAAACAAAGAATGGAAAGAAAAGAATCAAGAATATCTTAAAGAATTACAAATATTTTTAGATAAAGCACAAAATATTGAAAATGAAGAATTAAAGCTAGAGATAATTGGGCAAATGTTAAGGTGTGATGAGATTTTAACAAAACTTGCAATTAATGAAATTAATAAGAATAAATAAGTTTGAAATATCTAATAATAAGTATATATTTATATGTGACAAAATGATAAAAGCTTCTGTGAGAGGATGAAATATATGCTAAAAAAAATAATAATTGGAATTTTTGCTGGAACTGTTACCGGCCTCTTTGGATCAGGAGGACGGTATGATACTTGTTCCAGCTTTTACTTTTTTACTTAATTTAGATGAAAAAAAGGCAAGGGCGACTTCAATAGTTTGTATACTTCCAATGGTTTGTGCAAGTTCGATTTTTTATTTTAATTCATCATATATTGAGTTAGATACCAGTTTACTTTGTGCTGTTCGGAGGGATAGTACGGGGGATTTATTGGTGCTAAACTTTTAAATAAACTTTCAGATAAATATTTAAAAATTTTTTTTACAGGTTTTTTAATTTATGTTGCAATTAGACTGATTATTCAAGGAGCTGGGTATTAATATATTATAGGAGGTCAATATGCTAAATATAATTATTGGAATAATTTCAGGAATAGTATCCGGTATGGGAATGCGGTGGTGGAACGATACTAATACTTTGCTTAGCATTATTTCTTGGAAAAGACCAACACATAGCACAAGGTGCAAATCTTGTATTTTTTGTGCCAACTTCAATAGTTTCTACAATCATAAATATAAAACAAAAATTAATAGATTGGAAAACAGGAATAACAGTTGCAATTTTTGGAGTTATAGGATCAATAATTGGTGCAAATATCTCAGTAAATTTAAATACAAATAGATTAAAATTATATTTTGGCATATTTTTATTGTGCATTGCTGGATTTGAAATTTATTCAATTTTTTTAAAAAAAGAAAAAGCAAAATAAGTATATAATTACCTAAAAAAGTTATAATAATATTAATAAATTTTTATTAGGGAGGAATGTGAGATTATGAAATTTGTAAAAGGTATGGTTATCGGAACTATGGTATCAGCAGGGATTGCTCTTATGTATATGGAAAGTACGAATAGAACAAAAAAGACAATAATGAAAAAAGGAAAACAAATGGCTAAGAAAATGGGTATAGTATAATCACATAAAATAAAAATGTAGAATAGACTAATGTATATGAGGTGACTAAAATATGATAGACTTTATACTTAATACATTAGTCTATATACTTGCAATTTACGGACTATTGGAGATTATAAAAACGATTATGTACATAATGAATTATACAAATTTAAGTGAAGACCGGAATATATATAATAATTGCTACAAAAAATCAAGGAAAAAGAATAGAAGGTGTACTTCGCTCAATTTTGTTTAAGATTATGTATGGAAAAGAAGAAATTATAAAGAAGGTAATATTAACTGATTTAGATTCTAAAGATGATACATTAAAACATCTAAAAAATTTTAAGAAAGAAAATGAGTATGTTGAAGTGTCAAAATGGAGAGAGTGTAAAGAGATAATAGATATGATAGATGATACATAATATAATGAACATATTAAAAATTATTGATATAAATATTTACTTGTGCTAAAATAATATTTGTTAAATAGATAGTGAAAGGAGTAAATACATAATGAATTATTTTAGTAAAGGTATAGAAGAAGTAGAAAAAGAATTAGAAACAGACATTAAAAATGGATTAGATAATGAACATGTAAAAGAAAAAATAGAAAAATATGGATTTAATGAATTAGAAAGTAAGAAAAAAGAAAGCATTTTTGTTAAATTTTTAAAACAGTTTAAAGATTTTATGATAATAATTCTAATAATAGCAGCAATTGTTTCTGCATTTATTGGAGTGCAAGAAGGAGAAGGCTTTACAGATTCAATTATAATAATGGTAGTTGTAATAGTAAATGCAGTAATAGGAGTAATCCAAGAAAATAAAGCTGAAAAATCATTAGAAGCACTTCAAAAATTAAGTGCATATGTTACAAAAGTTGTAAGAAATGGACAAGTGGAGGTAGTACCATCAAAAAATATAGTACCTGGAGATATAGTTATTTTAGAAACAGGAGACTATGTCCCAGCAGATATTAGATTAGTAGAAGCTATAAATTTAAAAATACAGGAATCGGCTCTTACTGGAGAATCAGTTCCAATAGAAAAAAATACAGAAAAAATAGATGATGAAAGTGTTGGTATAGGAGACAGGACAAACATTGCATTTTCTTCGAGTATGGTAACTTATGGAAGAGGAAAAGGAATAGTAATAGCAACAGGAATGAATACAGAAGTTGGAAAAATTGCTGGAATGTTAAATGAAGTAGAAGAAGAAGAAACACCTCTACAAAAAAGATTGAATAGTTTAGGAAAGATTTTAGGAATTGCTTGCCTTGTAATATGTGCAATTATATTCTTAATAGGACTTATAGAAGGCAAAGAACCAGTTGATATGTTTATAACAGCAGTTAGTCTTGCTGTTGCAGCAATTCCAGAAGGACTTGCCGCTGTATCTACAATAATTCTTGCAATAGGAATGCAAAGAATGGTAAAATGCAATGCAATTGTAAAAACATTGCCAGCAGTAGAAACATTGGGAAGCAGTACAGTTATTTGCTCAGATAAAACTGGAACACTTACACAAAATAAAATGACAGTTAAAAAGATATTCTATGATTCAAACATATATGATTTAGATAATGCACCTAAAAATAATGTATTAGACAAAATAGTATATGCAAATATGCTATGCAATGATACAAAAATAAGTAATGAAAATGAACTAAGTGGAGATCCAACAGAAACAGCTTTAATTGATATGGGACTTAAATTACAATACGGAAAGGGATTAATAAAAGAAAATATTAGAGTAAAAGAATTACCATTTGATTCAGAAAGAAAATTAATGACTACTGTAAATAAAGTAGGCGAAGAGTATATAGTATATACAAAAGGTGGAGTTGACGAAATTTTAGAAAAATGCACATCTTATGAATTAGAAGATGGCATTCATAATAATTTAGATGAATATAAGAATGAGATATATAAAAGCAATCAGGAAATGGCAGAACAAGCACTAAGAGTGTTAGCTTGTGGATATAAAGTTTTGGACAAAGAACCAACAGATGAAGAGATGAAAAATATCGAACAAGATTTAATATATCTTGGAATGTGTGGTATGATAGATCCACCAAGAGAAGAAGCAAAAGAAGCTGTTCATAAATGTAAAACTGCAGGAATAAAAACGGTAATGATTACAGGTGATCATAAAATAACTGCAGTTGCAATAGCAAGAGAGCTTGGAATATTAGAAAATGATGATGAAGCATTAACAGGAAAAGAATTGGATAATATATCAGATGAGGAACTTGCAAAAAACATAAGAAAATATAGTGTTTATGCTAGAGTTTCACCAGAACATAAAGTAAGAATAGTAAAAGCTTGGAAGGCAAACGGTGAGATAGTGTCAATGACAGGAGATGGAGTAAATGATGCACCTGCGTTAAAAACAGCAGATATAGGTTGTGCGATGGGAAAAGTTGGTACAGATGTTGCAAAAGAAGCGGCAGATGTAATTTTGACAGATGACAATTTCGCAAGTATAGTAACAGCAGTAGAAGAAGGAAGAAGAATATATGATAATATTTTAAAAGTTATACAGTTTTTACTTGCAAGTAACATCGGTGAAATTATTGTACTATTCTTTGCAATACTTCTTGCACCAGTTTTTGCAAAATGGTTTAATATAGCTAATGTCGGAAGCTTAACACCACTTCTTGCAATTCATATACTTTGGATAAATCTAGTTACTGACTCACTTCCAGCTTTAGCTTTAGCAGTAGACCCAGCAGAAAAAAATATAATGAATAGAAAACCAAGAGATAATTCGAAAGGAATTTTTACAGCTGGAATGGTATACAGAGTTATTTATCAAGGATTGTTAATTGGAATTATTACATTAATAGCATTTGGAATTGGACTTAGCTCAACACAAGGTATGGAAGAAGCACAAAGAATAGAAATAGCACAAACAATGGCATTTACAGTTCTTTCATTATTAGAACTTATACATATATTCAATATAAGAAATAATAAAGAGTCAATATTTAAGACAGGAATATTTAACAACACAAAATTAATTATGGCAATTGTAATATGCATAGCACTAGTTCTTGTAATATTATTAGTACCAAGTTTAAGAGAGATATTTAGTTTAGCAGAATTACCAAAAGAAAATATTTTAGAAATAATTGCCTTGGTAATTTCTCCTTTAGTAGTAGTTGAGGTATTAAAATTCTTAAAATTAAATACACTAAAAAATGAGGAGTAAATAATAATGAAAATAATAGGGGAAGATGAAGAAATAGATTTTAATTTAAATTTTGACAGAAAAAAGTTTATAAAAAAGATGCTCATTTTTGGGACTATTGCAATATTTGTAATAGTCTGTTCCTCTATAGCTGGAATTCATGTTGCAAAATCATATAATAATCATTTAATTTCAAAATATTATGCTACAAATCAGAATAATCCAAAAGATAATAAAAATAGCAGTATAGAAAGTAATGAAAAATCAAGAAACATACAAGGGGTCAAAGAGGAAAATACTTTAGCAGAAGAAAGTATTAAGAAAAATCCAGCACAAAATCAAAAAGAAAATCAAGATGATCAGAATAAACAAGAAAACCAAGGACAGATACAGGACAAACCAAAACTTCCTGTCTATTCAGATGAAGCACAAAAAAGAGTAAATGATATATATAATTCAGATGGTGGAGAAAAAATTGCATATTTAACTTTTGATGATGGACCTTCTTCAAAAATAACTCCACAGATTTTACAAATTTTAAATGAGGAAAATATTAAAGCAACATTTTTTGTACTTCGGAAATAGAGTAGAAGCAAATCCTGACCTTGTAAAACAGGAATATGAAGCAGGACACTATATAGCAAACCATGGATATACACATGAATATAGTAAAGTATATGCTTCAGAGAAAGCAGTACTTGATGAATATAATCGTACAGAAAATGCAATAAAAAAGGCAATAGGAAATGAAAACTATTCAAGTCATCTTTTCCGTTTTCCAGGAGGAAGCCAAGGTGGCAAATATGCAAAATTAAAAAACTTAGCTAAAACTTTACTTACAGAGAATCAGATAGCATATATTAATTGGAATTGTTTGACAAATGATGCAGTTGGAAAGCCAACTAAAGAAAGTTTAGTTGCAGATTTAAAGAAAACATCAAACGGAAAAAATAAAATTGTTGTATTAATGCACGATACAAATGCAAAACAATTAACAGTGGATACACTTAAAGAAAATATTGCATATTTAAGAGAACAGGGGTATTCGTTTAAAAATTTTTATGATATAATGTACTAAATTTGAAAGGAGAGATATATATGGGACTAGTAACTACTAAGGAAATGTTTGAAAAATCTATGAAGGAGCATTTTGCAGTTGGTGCATTTAATGTAAATAATATGGAGATTATACAAGGGATTTTAGATGCAGCAAAAGAAGAAAATTCACCAGTAATTTTACAAGCATCATCAAGTGCAATAAAATATGCTAGAATAAATTATTTAATGAAAATGGTTGAGGCAGGACTTGAAGAAACTGATGTACCTGTTGCATTACACTTAGACCATGGACCAGATTTTGAAACATGTAAAATGTGTATAGATGCAGGGTTTACATCTGTTATGATAGATGGATCAAAATATGATTTTGAAGAAAATGTAGCTTTAACAAAAAAAGTTGTAGATTATGCACATGAAAGAGGGGTAGTCGTAGAAGCAGAACTTGGAAAACTTGCTGGAATAGAAGATGATGTAAATGTTGCATCATCAGATGCTATGTTTACAGATCCAGATCAAGCAAAAGAATTTGTAGAAAGAACAGGTTGTGATTCACTTGCAATAGCTATTGGAACAAGTCATGGAGCATATAAATTTAAAGGAGATGCAAAACTTAGATTTGATATTTTACAAAAAGTAAAAGAAAAGTTACCAAATACACCGATAGTATTACATGGTGCTTCAACAGTAATACCAGAACTTGTAGAAACATGCAATAAATATGGTGGAAATATACCAGGAGCAAAGGGTGTCCCAGATGAAATGTTAAAAGAAGCAAGCAAAAGTGGTGTATCAAAAATAAATGTAGATACAGACTTAAGACTTGCAATGACATCAGAAATTAGAAAAGTATTTGGAGAAGATCCAGAGGTATTTGACCCAAGAAAATACTTAACTCCTGCAAGAGATAAAATAAAAGAAACAGTTAAGCATAAAATGAGGGATGTATTCTTATCAAGTGGAAGAGCATAAAAGCAAAAAAATATAAAGTGAAAGATAATAAAAGTAGAAGAGCATAAAATAGAAGGAAGATAAAATGGAAAAAGAAAAAATAAAAGGAATAATTGAAACAATATTATTTGCAAGTGGCAGAATTGTAAGTTTGGATGAACTTGTATTAAGTTTAGAAATTGATAAAGATGAAATTTCTAAGACAATAGAAGAAATGAAAGAAGAATACAAAGAAGAAAATCGTGGCATTGAAATTGCCAATGTAAATAATGGATATATCCTTACAAGTAAAAAAGAATTGCATGAATATATTTATCCGATTGTAGATAAAAGAGTAAAACCAAATTTATCTCAGGCAGCACTTGAAGTACTTGCAATAATTGCATATAATCCAAGAATTTCTAGAGCAGAAATAGAAAATATAAGAGGAGTAAACTCGGATGCTTCACTTTATAGATTGATGGAACACAATTTGGTAGAAGAAGCAGGAAAGCTTGATCTTCCAGGAAAACCAATGTCATATAAAGTAACAGAAGAATTTTTAAAAAAATTCGGATTAAATACATTAGATGATTTACCAGAACTTCCTAAATACAAAGTAGATGAAAATCAGCAAATTGTAATAGATGATTTAATTGAAGAAGAACAAAAAGAGGAAAAGAATATTCAATCTACAAATGTTAGTCAAAATGAAAAAGAATCATCAGATAAGAAAGAAACTGCAAGCATAGAAGGAGAATAGCCTATGGAAGATTTAAAGGAAATAATGCTAACAAATGAAAAATTATTTTCTAAATATGCTTGTAAATCAGAAAAAGGAATAAAGTTACATGAGGAAGAAGCGGATATTAGACCAGTATTTTTTAGAGACATCGATAAAATAATACATTCACAAAGCTATGCAAGATATATTGATAAAACGCAAGTGTATTCTTTTGTAAATAATGATCATATAACCCATAGAGTATTGCATGTACAACTTGTATCAAAGGTTGCAAGGACAATTGGTAGAGCATTAAGATTAAATGAAGATTTAATTGAAGCAATAGCACTTGGACATGATGTAGGGCATAGTCCATTTGGACATGCTGGAGAAAAATTTTTAAACAATATTGCACAAAAAGAAAAAGTAGGATACTTTAAACATAATGCACAGAGTGTAAAAATGCTTAAAGACCTAGATAACTTAAATATTACAGTTCAAACTTTAGACCGGAATACTTGCTCACAATGGAGAAATACTTTTAAATAAATATGAACATAATGAAAATAAAACTAAAGAAGAATTTTTAAATGAAGTAGAAAAAGTATTTAAAGAAAAAGATTATAGTAAAAAAATTATACCAATGACATTAGAAGCAAGTGTAGTAAGGCTTTCAGATATAATAGCATACATAGGCCGTGATATAGAAGATGCAATCATTGTTGGAACAATAAAAAGGGAAGAACTTCCAAAAAAAATTACACAAAATCTAGGAAATACAAATGCGCAAATTGTAAATAATCTAATATTAGACGTTATAAAAAACGGATTAGAAAAACCATACTTACAATTTTCAGACGATATTTTTGAAAGTTTAATAGATTTAAAAAAATGGAATTATACTCATATATATGAATCTAAAGAAGCTACACAAAACTTAGATATAATAGAAAAAGCATTTTCTGACTTATTCTATTATTATCTAGAAAAAGTGAATGGAAGAAAATATATAGAAATAAATGAAAATATGAGTAAAAGTGATAAAGCTTTATTTACTTTTATAAATCATAAAACAGATGAATATAAAAATAAGAATGATGTAAGAAGAATAGTAATAGATTATATATCAGGCCAAACTGATAAATTCTTTTTAAGTGAATGTAAAAAACATATAAAAGACTTTAAAATTTAATAAATTTGCAAAAAAAGTAGAAATATGCTAAAATACAAATGCAAAAATATTAGGAGAGAAAAAAGTGGAAATAATACAATTAATAGTTTTATTAATATTTATAATAATTGCTTTGATTATATTTGCGATAATGCAAATAAGATCTGCTGGAATGAAAATAAAAGATTTCGTAGATTTTATACAAGCAAACCAAGTATTAGACAGTTTATATGAAGTATCAAAAAAATATGAAAGAATGTCACAGAATCAGCAGATAGTATTTTTAATGGAAGCAGAAAAAGTATTTTCAGCATTTGATAAAGTCCCAGATATGTTATGGGAGGATGAATATCAAAAATATTCAAAAATACTTGATATATATAAAAATATTAAAATGGTTAGGTGGAACGAAAAGTAAACATAAAATCATATAATAGTATTATTACTTTTAATAGGAGGCAATGATATGGAAAATATAATTGCAATTGTAATGGCAGCTGGAAAAGGCACCAGAATGAAAACAAATAAATCAAAAGTTGTACATAAGATATATGGAAAAGAATTAATTGCAAGGGTTGTTGAAACAGTTCAAAAAGCAGGAATCAATGATATTATAGCTGTTGTAGGTCATAAAAGAGATGATGTTCAAAAAGTATTAGGCGATAGCGTAAAATATGCATATCAGGAAGAATTGCTTGGAACAGGACATACAGCAATGCAAGCAATTCCATACCTAAAAGGTAAAAAAGGGAAAGTAGTAGTATTATATGGAGATGTTCCACTTGTAAGACCAGAAACAATCCAGAAACTTATTGCAAAAAGTATTGCAGAGAAAGAAAGCGCAACTATATTGACAGCATTATACAATAACCCAACAGGATATGGAAGAGTAGTAAGGGATACAAGCGGAAATGTTAAAGCTATAGTTGAAGAAAGAGATGCGACTGATGAAGAAAAAGCTATAACAGAAATTAATGGCGGGATATATTGCTTTGATATAGAAGAACTTATACTTGCACTAGAAAAGATAACTAGAAATAATGCACAAGGGGAATATTACTTAACTGATGTAATAAAAATAATGAATGATAAAGGATTGAAAACAGGTGCAATTATTGTAGAAGATAACACAGAAATACTTGGCGTAAATGATAGAGCACAACTTGAAATGCTAACTAGAATACTTAGAATTAGAATAAATCAAGAACATATGGAAAATGGTGTAACAATAGAAGATGTTAACAACACATATATATATGATGATGTAGAGATAGGAATGGATACAGTCGTGCATCCAAATACTACGATAAAGTCAGGAGTAAAAATTGGAGAAAACTGTGAGATAGGACCAAATGCATATATAAGAGAAGGTTGTGAACTTGCAGATAATGTAAAGATAGGAAGTTTTGTTGAAATAAAGAAAGCAAAAATCGGCGAAGGAACAAAAGTACCACATCTATCATACATGGGAGACTGTGAAATCGGAAGTAAGACTAACATAGGTTGTGGAACAATTACTTGCAATTATGATGGATTTAAAAAGAGCAAAACTATAATAGGAGATAATGCATTTATTGGTTCAAATGTAAACTTTATAGCACCTGTAACTATTGGAGACAATGTACTTGTTGCAGCAGGTTCGACAATAACAGATGATGTTCCAAAAGATAGTTTAAGTATAGCAAGAGAAAGACAGATAAATAAAGAAGGATGGAATAAGAAATAAAACAAAAAGGAGCAAAGCATAAATTACTTTGCTCCTTTTTGCATAGATATTATTCTTCCATTTTCAAGAAGAAAATATTCTCTGGGGTTTTGGGAGGGGACGTAAAAGCGATGTCGATAGCAGAAATACGATTCACCCATGCCCATACATGACAGTCAGACGGAGGATTAGAAAACTCGAAGTTTACCTCTGTAATAGGAGTATCCTCAGATTCAAAGAACTTGCATGTAGCAAGCCCCTCAGATCTTGTCCAATTGACTTCATCTGCAGTATCAATAATGCGATTAATCACATCTTGATGCAGAAAAATCCAACTGCTTCCTGTCTGCTCACCCAGATCCGCCAGTAGATCCAGCGGACATTTCTTTTTTGGTACAATAGTAGGTTCGAATTTCATAGTAAGCCTCCTTGTTGCTAGAATACTTTGTACCTTCCAATAGGGGAGATTACCCTCTATTAAATAAATTATATCATATTTTACATAATTTAGCAAATTATATCCCCAGTATCTTTTTTGCTCTTTCGATATCATCATTTGTTGCAGGAGGGATATCATCTAAAGGATATTTAAGATTTAAGTTTTCCCATTTAAATTTACCTAAATCATGATATGGAAGAATTTCAACTTTTTCTACTGATTTTAGATTAGATATGAATTCTTTTAATTTTAATAAATCATTTTCATTATCAGTTAAATTAGGTACTAAAACTTGTCTTATCCACATAGGTTTATCTATACTGCTTAAATATCTAGCAAATTCAAGCTCTAATTCATTTGAAACACCAACCAATTCTTTAGATTTAGACGGAATAATATGTTTAATATCAAGCAAAAATAAATCAGTCAAATCAATCAATTTTTTTAAAGTATCAGTAATGCGAAACATACCGGATGTATCTATCGCAGTATGTATATTATACCTCTTTAACTCCGTAAAAAGAGGTATAATGTTATTTGCTTGTATTAAAGGTTCTCCGCCAGAAACTGTAACACCTCCACCAGATGGCTTAATATAGTTTTGATATTTAAGTATCTTATTTACAATTTCGTCTATCGGTACAATTGTGCCTTCATTTACATCCCATGAATCTCTATTTTGGCAGTATTTACACCTTAAATTACAACCTTGAAGAAATATGACGTATCTGATTCCTGGACCGTCTACTGTTCCAAAACTTTCAAAAGAATGAACTCTTAAAAAATTATTTTCCAAAGTAAACCTCCATTAAATTCTTTCATGAATAGTTCTATTAATTACATCAAGTTGTTGTTCACGAGTGAGTTTTACAAAATTAACTGCATATCCAGAAACTCTTATAGTTAGCTGTGGATATTTCTCTGGGTGATTCATTGCATCAATTAAAAGAGATCTATCAAATACATTTACATTTATGTGATGTCCATCTTGCATAAAGAATCCATCAAGCATACTAATTAAGTTATTAATTTTTGAAGTTTCATCTTTTCCAAGAGTATTAGGACTAATTGAAAAAGTATATGAAATTCCGTCTTCTGCATATTCATATGGAAGTTTTGCAATAGTATTCATAACAGCTAAGGCACCATTAGTATCTCGTCCATGAAGTGGATTTGCACCAGGACCAAATGGCTCTCCAGCTTTCCTTCCATCAGGGGTATTTCCAGTTGCTTTACCATAGACAACATTTGAAGTTATAGTTAAAACTGATAAAGTGTGTTTAGAATGTTTGTAAGTAGTATGTTTTTGGATTTTTCCTATAAACTTCTTAATAATATCTACTGCAATCTGATCTACTCTATCATCATCATTACCATATTTAGGAAAATCTCCTTCAATTTCATAATCATTAGCAAGTCCATTATCATCACGAATAACTTTTACTTTTGCATATTTAATCGCAGATAAAGAATCTGCTACAACTGAAAGACCAGCAATACCAGTTGCCATAGTCCTTAAAATATCTTCATCGTGAAGTGCCATTTCAATTGACTCATAAGAATATTTGTCATGCATATAGTGTATAGCATTTAATGCCTTAATATAAATTTTTGCAACATAATCCATCATTGTATCAAACTTGTCCATAACTTCATCATAATCTAAATATTCAGAAGTTATTGGGGCAAATTTTGTAGTGATTTGCTTTCCAGAAAGCTCATCTTTACCTCCATTAATAGCATAAAGAAGTGTTTTAGCAAGATTTACACGAGCTCCAAAAAATTGCATTTGTTTGCCAATACGCATTGCAGAAACACAGCAAGCTATACCGTAATCATCTCCCCAGAATTTTCTCATTAGATCGTCATTTTCGTATTGAATAGAAGAGGTTTTAATTGAAAGGCTAGTTGTATATTCTTTAAAACCTCTTGGTAATTTTACAGACCAAAGAATAGTTAAGTTTGGCTCAGGTGCAGGACCTAAATTTTCAAGAGTATGCAAAACCCTAAAAGAATTTTTTGTAACTAAAGTTCTACCATCGATTCCCATTCCACCAATGCTTTCAGTAACCCAAACTGGATCACCACTGAATAATTCATTATACTCAGGAGTTCTTAAAAATCTAACCATTCTAAGTTTCATAACAAAATGATCGATAATTTCTTGAGCTTCTGCCTCAGTAAGTATTCCACATTTTAAATCTCTTTCAAAATATATATCTAAGAAAGTGGAAACTCTGCCTAAACTCATTGCAGCACCATTCTGATCCTTAACTGCAGCAAGATATCCAAAATATAACCATTGAACAGCTTCTTTTGCATTAGTTGCAGGATTTGATATATCAAATCCATATTTTTTTGCCATGATTTTTAAATTTTCTAAAGCTTTAATTTGCTCTGCAACTTCTTCTCTCTCGCGAATAAGTTCTTCTGTAAATTCATCTCTATCTAGTAATTCCAATACATGTTTTTTATCCTTTATTAAAAAGTCTACACCATAAAGCGCAACTCTTCTGTAATCACCAATTATTCTACCACGACCATATCCATCTGGAAGACCTGTAAGAAGATGAGAACTTCTAGCAGCTCTGACATCTGGAGTATAAACATCGAAAACGCCATCATTATGTGTTTTTCTAATGCTACCAAAAACTTCAGAGACTGATTTATCAACTTCTCTACCATAAGCTTCGCAAGATTTTTCTACTATTCTAATACCACCAAAAGGCATAATAGCTCGCTTTAATGGACTATCTGTTTGAAGTCCAACTATTTGCTCTAAGTCTTTATCGATGAATCCTGCGTCATGAGAAGTAATCGAAGAAACTGTTTTTGTATCAATATCTAGAACACCGCCAGTTGACGCTTTTTCTTTTTCAAACAAATCTAAAACTTCCTGCCATAATTTTTTTGTGTTTTCTGTAGAATCTGCTAAAAAATCAGCATTTCCTTCATATGGAGTATAATTAGTTTGTATAAAATCTCTTACATCAATTTCATCTTGCCATTTTCCAGATTTAAAACCATTCCAACTATCAAATTTCATATATAACCTCCATTTATATGTTATTTTGGCAATATTGTATAATAGCATTTAAAATATGTCAATGAAAATAGTATGTGCATAAAACTAAAAAATAAAACATAAGTTAAAAGAAAAACAATAAACTGCTAGAAAAAAGTAACTGTAATATTACAAAATAATTAAGAATATATTACAAATTATTAATTTCAATTGACTTAAAGTAAAATATGATGTAGAATACAGTTGAATTAACTAATGATTTAAATTAACATTTGAACTTAAATAAAATATAAAATTTGGAGGAAAACAAAAGATGGCAAATGCTAGAACCTTAGAGGCTCTACACACACACACACACACACACACACACATATAATATATTAAAAGAAAAAGGTAATATAAGGACACACAGGACTTATACTTAATTATAGTATGAGAAAATGTGTGCCCTTTTGTTATAAATAAAAAAAGAAAGGAAAGGAAAACAAATGAAAGATTCAGAAAAGAAAATGATAATAATACTATTAGTAGTTGCAGTAATAGTAATAATTGTACTAAACATATTTGCAAAAGCAAATACAAAACCACAAAATGACCAAACAAACACAGGAACAACAATAGGAAATGTAACAGGAGAAGAACAAAAAAATGAGACACAGAGAGAAGAGGAAAAAGACGAATATGTGCAAGTATTACAAGATGGAAGTAAGCTAAATATAAGTGACAATATAGCAAA
>CANQPK010000012.1 GCA_947625685.1 uncultured Clostridia bacterium
ACGCTTCAGCGTCAGCTAGTATTGAGGCCTTATAGGCCGATATGAAAATCCCCCAGTTATACTGGGGGATAATTATTATTTTATTTAATATTTATATCTACTGAAATGTTTTCTTTTTCTGCTTGATTTGATGTGTAGTCGTCATAATTTAATACAATGTCTTCAAATCTAATTCCTGTTAGAATTCTTGATTGATTGTATATTTTATTAAATTTGATATTTATTGTCTTTGTTTCCTGATCTCTCATAATCAATTCTGTCATAGGATTTTCATTTATAAAAGATGTATATTCTACATTATTAGAATCATATATATATGTAGATGAAACATCCTCTTTAGCATCTATACATATCGTTTTTCCTGTATTATTTTTTACTGTTATATTTAATATTGTATAATCTATATACATATCTATCCAATTTACAGATATTGTAACATTACCATTTGATACAGTTTTATTTTTTTCTTGTCTTCCAACATAATTGTTAATATTTAAATAGTATTCTCCACCTTCATTTACAATTGTAATGTAATCTCCTTTGTTTTCATCAGAATTTACATTACCCGTTGCTAATACGTCTTCTGTATATTTTATATAATAAGTGTAGCTATTAGTATCAATATACCAGTTTTGCAAACTATACATTCTATTAATATAAAATATATTATTAATGTATATTTGTCTAAATAATTCTACTGTTGGATATATCAATTCCTTACATTCATCTGATAACATATCATATGCCTTTTGTGTTCGTCCTGTATTACAATATTCTACGAATTGACTTATTAAGTTTTTATTTATACTATCTTGTGAATCTGGTATTTTTTCACCTGTTAATACACTAGTATTTGTAGGAGAAGGATTTGCTGTTTTATCTACATAAGTATTTCTATTTAATAATTCGTTTCTTTCTTTTTCATTATTTTTAGCTACAAGCGAATTTACTATCTGTAAAACTACAAAAGCAAGTATTACAACTATAATTATTATAAAGACTTGCAGTCTGTTCTGATTATACCATCTAAAAAATCTATACATATATTTCTCCTTTTTGTTGTTTTAAGAAAAGTAAAAGCTAAATGCTTTTACCTTTCGCTTTTATTTATTAAACGATATTACAAAATCTGTTCCTTCCTTTAATTGCATTATAAATGTTTTTGATCTATCATTTGTATCTTGCCCTGTCTTATCTTTTATATTTACTGAATATGTATAATATGTTTCTCCTTCACTATCATACTTTCCATATTCGAATTCATTTTTGTCAAAGAAACTTTGCTTTACATAGGTTTCAAATGACTCTATTGTTGGAAAATTATTTTGTTTAAAACTATCTGCAAGAATGCTATATGCATATTTATAATCTTTATCATTTATCGCCATCATAAATTTATTTAAGTTTAATACAACTTTTTCTTGTGTATTTGCTTTTTCATATTTTTGAACAAATTCTGGCAGATTTAAAGTATATGTATCTAGTATAACAGAATACTGCATTGTTGTAGTTTCTTTAAAGATATATTCTTTTCCTTGTCTATCTTCAAATACATATTGTATATAATCTTCTGTTGGGTTTTTACTGTATTTTTTAATATTTATAGTAACTAGTTCATTATAATTGTTTTGTACATATTTTTCAAATTCTGCATAGTTTTCAAATTTTGCATTTCTATATTCTTCGTTTAAAAGATTATAAGCACTTTCTAAGTCATACATTAGTCTATTCTTATAGTCTTTCACTAAATCTTTACAATATGTTTCATTATCCACTACTTTGTATCTGTATTTATTGTACTCTCTATTCTCTATTTCATTTAAATTAATAATTAATTCTTTTCCTTTTTGTACATCATATTCATATCCATTTGGATATATTTCATACGTCATATTAGTTAAGTCCGTAGAAATCATCATTGCAAATTCATTTTTTTGCTTAGTTTCTTGTTCGATTACTTTTCCATATGCAAAATATACTTTTACTGTTTCTGATGCATCTACATAATATATATTATCTATAATAATTGCTAAATCTTTATAATTTCCAAGTTTCTCTTGTATATTATCTACTGTTATTCCATTTTTCTCTATGTATTCTTTGTTTAGAAGATTATATATTGCATCTTTTGTTATTTTCTTTTCTTCTTCTATCGTTTCTGATAAAGATATATTCTCTTCTTCTGTTTCTTGTATATTATTTATGATATTTGCACCTTCAATACTATCTACTGGATATGTAATTATATCATCTTCTGTTTTATTTAAGTCAGTTAGATAATTATAATATTTTTCTACAATATTTTTTATATCATAATAATAATTTTTAATTGAAACATCAGTAGCTATTCTATTAAGTTCTATTGTAGGATTTGATTCCTCTATTGTTCCCATATAGCCATTGTGGTCATCTTTTTTCATTATATTTAACAATATTATAATTATAATAATAATAATAATTAATAAAAAGAATATTGCATATTTCAAATACTTCATAAATCTTATATTTCACCTCATTTACGATTTATTATTTCTCATGAATCAAAATCATACTATTATTGTACACTATTCCATCAAATTCATCGATAGGCCACCAGCCAGAATTTCCCCAACCAGAATCTGATACAAATATTTCTTCTTTTCCTCCTTCTGTCCTGTAGCCTAAAATAGCTATCCAGTGCATATATCCTGCCCATTTTCTTCCATATTTACTGATTCCACTTCTTCCAACATGATATCCTGTTAAATACATAATAACTTGCCCACCATTTGATACTTGATCTCTTATAGTATTTAAATTATATTGTCCAGTTGTATAATATAAACCACATCTACTATATAAACTACTATCCCATGGAGCACTAGATGGAACCATTTCTATTAAATCCAAAGGATTTCCTGAATAGTATCCACTACATACTGAAATTTGAGATGCTCTATTACATTTATCAGACCAAGAGCCAGCAGAAGAACGAATCGCTCCTTGTCTAAATATCGTAAATGTATGTCCTGTTGCAGATGTAAATGTTCCTATTATGCAACCTTCATTAATTAGAGTAAATTCTCCACCTGCTCCTGCTTTAATTTCATTTCCTTCTGGATCAAGATATATACCTTCAGAGAACATTTTCCACCAATCTGGACTATAATATCCAAATTCTACAAATGGTCTCCAATATCCTCCTACTCCTTTTACAGCAAAGTATGCATTCTTTAATTGGTCATAATCCCATTCTCCATTTTTATAGTAAGTTTTATATACTCTATCAAATCCGTTAATGTTTCCAAATGCAAATTTTATATCTGTTAAACAATCTATTTGTGCACTAGTAAGGTCTGCTCCTGGTATATATTTATCTATATAATCTTGAACTTGATCTCTACACCATTGTAATGCATCTTCAAAGGCACTATCTGCTGCGTCTACTGGTACAAGAGAGCCCGTACATAGTGTTCTAACATCTACACCATATTTTGAATATTGCTCTGTCCAGTTATAGTATCCTGTCTTTCCACATCCTGGACATGTTGTTCCTCTTCCGTACTAAAAATGTTGCCATTCCGAATGCTATATTGTGTCTACCTCCACTGCCATCTTCATATACAATATAGTTTTGACCATCACTTGTTATATATTTAGTAGGTGCCTGAGCTGATTGTCCAGTTATATATTTCCAAAGTGCTAAATTCTCATGAGACATTATAAAGTTAGCAAGTAATGAACCATTAAGAGATATTTTTTCTTCAAATAGTTCCAATAATGCTTCTAAGTCTATATCATATATGTCTTCACCTGTATAGACATTCCAATAGTACATAAGTAGTTGTTCATGAAGTTGTGTATCCTCATGTCTTTTTAATAAGTCTAAAACTAAGTCTATTCCATATTCACTCATTTCAGATAATGTATCTGGTGGAATAGATGATGCTTTTATTCTGTATGGAAATTTGTATTTTATTTCTTTACCTGTTTCATCATATTCTTCCCCTAGTTTATATTTACCCGTTTTATTTTTCCATGTACTTAAAAATTTCTCACTTATTTCTTTTTCTTGAATTTCATCAACCTTGCATGTTATAGATGTAGTAGTTGTACTGCTAGAGCTAAGATATGACTCTGTTGATTGATAAACTGTTGTATTTCCATTTTCGTATGATTTACTAAAGCTATAGCTTCCTAAATTTGATGGGCCATAATTTGTAACACTTGGTCCCATTGTTTGTGTAGTTAAAGTTCCTCTTTGTTCATAATTCATGCACCATGTATATGCTTTATTTATAAATGCTCTTGCTGTATATTGTATAGTCGTTGTTGTTTGTGTATATGAATTATGAGGGTAACTAGGACTACTCATATGTTTACTTTCTGTCCCATCATTACCTTCAGTTGTGGTTTCTGTCTCCTGTAAATAACTATATGTATCTGTAACTACTGTTGTTGTTTTTTGATCTTGTATCAAAATAACTGCTTCACTTTCTAGTAGTAACTGATCAACAACAGCCATCACCCATTCTGGATCGTTTGTTGTTTGTAAAAGTGCAAATAAGAAATTATATGGCATGCTACACATATTTGTTAATGTCTTATATCTAACTGAGTTTTCATTAAGAGTAAATGAATTTTCATTTGCACCATAAACTTGTGTATAAGTATAATAATAGATAAGTCCTTTTTCTGCATCAAATGAAAAATAATTTAATGGAACCTTATCTGATCTTTTTGCTAAATCTTTAAATTCATCATATGGTAAATATGTCAATTCTATTGATTTGTCTTCTTGATTATCCCCTTCAGTATCATCCTCTATGAGTCCTCCTGCATTTACAATATTTTGTTTAATATCGTCAAAAACAATATCTATTTCTCTTCTTTCTTCACCATTTACTTTAGCTGTTGGGAATTCAAATGCTTTTGTATTATCACCTGTTATTCTAGCAGATCCATTTATTACATAACCATTTTTTGTTTTTAATACAATTTCAAGTGTATCCTTAATATTTCCATTTTCGAAAGAAAATCTAGTTATATATTGTTCATTTTCCTCATCATAATTTGGTCCTTCTTGTTTCAAATAGCTTAGTGCAACTGCAACGCCTAAAGACAATTTTGTTCCATCACAATTAACTAAAACTATTGCTTCATTAGGATCCATTATTTTTCCAATTATACTATCAACATCTACAACATTTCCAGCATAATCGCCTGGTCCTGGTTCTCCATTTGGTATATCATCTAAGAATGCCCTTCTGACTTGTATAATTCCTTGTGCTATATAATTTCCTGATTTGTCTTGTGGATTAATTATTTCCCCATCTACTCTATCACTTTTTATTACAGTTTTTCCATTTTTATCTGTTTGTTTTCCAAAACTTCCTTCTGTTCCAAGTCTTGGATAACTACTTGCGATTTCTGCTCTTATCATTCTTATAAGATAAGGTCTAAATTGGTCAGAAGCAAACCAATCTTGTAAATCATCACTAGTAAATTCATCATTTGTACTAATTACTTCAGTAGTATCTTCGTCTGTTTCTTCATCTTCTGATTCTTCGACTTCTTCTACTATTTCACCATTTTCATCTTTATATTTACCATATTCTTTTAGTATTTCTTCATTTTCTTCATCATCTAAATAGTAATTTCCATTTTTATATGCCTCATTTAGCTCTTTTATATATTTTTCTACTAAATCTGGATCAATTGAAAAATAATATCCATCATCACTACCTTTTACTATTTCTGCATCTGCTAATACTTCTGCTGATGCAAGTGCTGATACATTATCATTGCCAAAAAGACTTACAAACCATTCACTAACGCTTGAAGCTAAAAGGAGTATTGTTGCTAAAATTATAAGTGGCACCATTAATTTTAAAACTACTGGCAAAATTACAGGTATAATTGTCTTTTTTAGTTTATCAAAAAAATCATTTTTAGCTCTTCTTTTTAGTTTTTCAAATAAGCTATTAGAAGATTTTTTTGTTTCTTCATTTGATGCATTAAGTTCTTCATTATCTTGATTTTCATTTTCTGGGTCCATTTTTTACTCCCTTCTAGCTAAATCTAATATAAGTGTTTTCAGCTGAATTGTGCTATGTTTATGAATTTAAATATTCTAGATTTTCTAGTATTCTTTCTACTCTCTTTGTTGCAGTTCTCTCATCTATTCCAGCTTCAACTAATGCTTCTACTTCTCTTTCTATAAACTCTGCTCTATGCATTGATGTTCTATCATAAATACTATGGCTTATATTTTTCTCCCAACTTGCTAAAGCAACTGCTTTTGCTAATCCATCACTTTCATTTCTAGCTCCTAATTTATTGTCATTCATTAGGGCTAATGCTTTACCAATTTTTTCAGTATCTGTAATACCTTGATTCAAGAAGGCTTGTACATGCCCTTTTCTTATAGCTTCCCTTGCTTTCTCTCTTGTTCCAAGAGTTCTTGTTAATGTATCTAGATTTTTTGCACTTGTTTTAAATTCTTTATCAAATTCATCTTGTTCAATTTTCTTTATATCAGTTCCCCAAAATGCAACTTTTGAGCTTTGCGCTAAATTACCAGCTGCTTTCGCGGCTTTATCTCCATAATGATTTGCTCCATAATATCCTGCTACTGCTCCTGCTGATGCATATTTGAATGCTTTAGATGGGTCACCTGATGCTGCTCCAACAGCTATGCCAGCTGTTCCAAGTGTTCCACCTACAAGTCCTCCAACTACTGCTTTTCTAGTTAATCTTCCTACTGTCTTTGGCAAAGTTTTTGCTGAATCCGCAAGTTTTCTATAAGGAAGATATGCTGCTGATTGTGCTGCATTGCCTAATCTTTCACTAAATCCTAGTGAACTTCCATCTTTTACCCATTCGCCATTTACTTTCTTGTATCCTCTTGCTATACGCCATCTATCTCCACGCTTAAATACTGGATCAGTTAAGTTTGGAACTCCTGTTGAACTACTAGAATGTGTATTATTGCTTATATTAGGTATATTTATATTTCCTCCTGTCGTTCCTGATGTGCTATATCCTCCGCTCGAACCTGAACTGTATCCTCCGCTACTTGTTTCCGATGTTTCTCCTTCCTCTTCTGGTGGAATTGGAATTCCTATTGGCACTGGAACTATTCCTGCATCTTGATCTTGCGAGTTTGAAGCAGGTGCTGAATCATTCATACCATATAATATATCTGCTGCTGGAGGCATATTTATTTCTGTGCTAGGTTTTCTTATTCCACTTGATGTTCCTGAATCAGATCCTCCTGATCCTCCCGATCCTCCTGATTTTGATCTATTTATTTTACCAATTAATGTTGAGAATAATGCTCCCCCTGCAAAGCTTCCTGCTGCGGTTAATGTTCCTGCTTTATCAAATCCAAAGAAGCTTCGTAGTAAGTTTTCTGCCGGTATTAAGAATGCTAGCGCTATTATTGCATAAATCATGTATGAACTTGCAAATGCCATCGCACTTCCTACTAATATTGTATATATTAGTAAATGGAATGGTTGTATTATTACATTAAATATGTACTCTCTAAACCACATATTAAATGCTTGCGCTTTTCCATCTTTTATTTTATCTATTGGATATGTTAAAGCAACCAAAGGTGCAATAAGTGTCAAAAATGCTACATATATTACCCTTTTCATGTATCTTAATATAAACATTACAACAAATACTACAAGTATTACATATAGTATTAGATATCCAAATGCAGTAGATATATCGTCTGCATTTACATATAACCTTGCATAGTTTATAAAGTATAGTATTTTCGATCCATCACTCTCTGGTGCTGAATAATTTGATATATAAGCTGTTTTGTCGTTTCCGAAATTGACTAAACTTAATCCTTCATGTTTAGATGGTCCCACTGTAGTTTGAGATATTTCTATATCTTGATTTTCTATTGCTTCAGTTCTATTTCCGAAGTATGCATTTATATCATTAACATTAATAAATGTTGTAGAATTATTAGTTGTTGCAGAACCACTAATAACTTTTCCTTCTACTAGTTCCATTTTTATTGTTAAAGTTCCAATTTTGTTATCATACATACCAATGTCTTCTTTAGCATAGTCTGTAAAATTGTATCTATATTCTATAGTACCATCTGTAATATCACTATCTTTAACTCCTTGTGAATTATAAGGTCCATCAAGAAATAAAATTCCCTGATCAATAGCACTCCACAACAATATTTTGTCATCATCAGGAGCAGCAATCCATTCATGTATATCAGATATATATATTCTTCCGATATTTTTAATATTATCTAATACAGTATTTACATCGCCTAGAACATCTTCTGCTGTTATAACATCATCAACATCTTCGAATTCAGCTTTTGGATTATATTTTACATTTCCATGTTTTACTTGTAATTCAATTCCTTCCTTTACATAAGAAGCATCTCCTAATAATCTGTCTACTCTATTTATTACATTTACAGTTGCTGCCATTATATAGTGCATAAATAATAATATACAAAATGCAATAACCCAATCTATTATCATTTGCTTGTATTTTGATTTTTGTGATGAAGAACTAGATATCATTATTCTAATTCCAATATATAGTAAAACTGATAGAGAACCTACTATTGCTATCGTTCTTAATGTTACATACCAACTTGCAATTATAGTCCTTAGGTCAGCAGTTATATTTCCATCATCCTCTATTATGTATTCTTGATTTTTATTTGGATTACTTATAAAATCAATGTTTAATAACTCTATTTGATTAGAAAAGATTAATTCTGGACTTATTTGTATCATTGGGAAGTCGATTTTTTTCTTCCAAAAATCTTCATCTGCATTTTCTCCCAATTCACCTGTATTATCGTCAACAGCAGATATCCATTCTCCTGTAATTGCCCACTGTACAGTTGAAATGACAATATCTGCAACAGCTGTTACAAATAATTTTACTGGAGCAAATAATTTTCCTCCTACTGCCTGTACTTTTGGAGTAGCTATGCAGAATTCTAATAAAAATATGCACACAAATATAATTATAAGCTTTTGTATTAAATTTTTATTTGTAAAAAATTTCATGTATTAAACTTCCTTTCTTATAATTATATATTTAAATAATTTATGTTGTCCAAAACTTCCTCTATTCTAGCTCTTGCAACAGATTCATTAAAGTTATTTGGATCTGAACTTTTACTTTTCATTTCTTTTATTGTTCTCTTAATATAATTTGCTCTATGCTCTGATGATGGGTCAAATATAGCAGGTCCTAAGTCCCTATTCCATTGTGCTACTGCTACTGCTTCTTGTAAACTTTTTACTTTTCCTTTATTTAGTAAAAGCAATGATTTTCCTATCTTACCAGCATCTGTAATTCCAACATTTAAGAATGCTTGAACTTGTCCATTATCTATAGCTTCTTGTACTGCACCAGGTGAATTTAAAGCTCTTATAAGTTTATCCCTATTATCTGGATTTCTATAAAAATCTCTATCAAACCTTGCCTGTTCTATTGCTTTTATATCTGTTCCCCAGAATGCAACTTCTGAACTTTTTGCCATATTTCCAGCGGCTTTAGCAAGTTTGTCGCCATAGTAATTTGCTCCATAATATCCTGCTGCTCCTCCTGCTGCTGCAAGGCTAAATGCTTTAGATGGATCTCCTGATGCTGCTCCAACAGCTAAACCTATTGTTCCAAGACCTCCACCAACTAATCCTCCTATTGCTGCTTTTCTAATTAACCTTCCTCCTGCTTTTGGTAATGTTCTTGCTTTGTCTGCAAGTTTTGTTTTGGCTCTATAATATCCTGAATAAGCTGTATTACTTATTCTATTTGCTAATCCTTTTTTAGCAAGTTCCCATCTACTTGTATTTTCAAATACAGAATCTGTTAACCCCTCAATTTCTCTTGGTTCTATTTCATCTTGACTTTGTTCATATGATCTTTCTGATGAATTTCCAGTTCTACCCATTTCACTATCTTCACTTGCTGGGCTACCTTCTCCGCTTCCTCCATTTGCTGAACCTTGATCTGACATTCTATTAAATAAAATATCCCTAGGATTCATTTCTATATTTCCAGGTTTTCTTACACCTGAAGATTTACCTTTATCACTACCAGAACCACCTTTTCCTCCTGGTTTTGGTCTATTTATTTTATTAAGTATAGATGAGAATATTGCTCCTCCTGCAAAGCTTCCTGCAGCTGACAATGTTCCTGCTTTATCAAATCCGAAGAATTTACGAAGTAATTTTTCTGCTGGAATTAAGAATCCTATCGCAACTATTGCATAAATCATATGCTCGCTTGCAAGAGTCATTGCGCTTCCTACTAATATTGTATATATTAGTAAATGGAATGGCTGTATCATTACATTAAATATGTATTCTCTAAACCACATATTAAATGCTTGTGCTTGTCCATCTTTTATTTTGTCAATAGGATATGTTAAAGCAACTAAAGGTGCTATAAGTGTCAAAAACGCTATATATATTACCCTTTTCATATATCTTACAGCAAACATTGTTGTGAATACTATAAGAATTACATATAGAATTATAAATCCGAATGATTCTCCTGGATCATCAAGATTTACATATAATCTTGCGTAATTTATATAATATAAAACCTTTGATGGATCTGAAGATACATATACAGTATCTCCAGATTCTGTAATAGTTTGGGATGCTTCACCTGAACCTGATTGAGTTCCTCCTGTTGTGTCAGGTATAGTCGTACTTGCTGGAGCTCTAAGACTTTGTTCTATTGTGTCTTTATATTCTGCAATAGAATCTGCTATTTTGCGTACAGAATAAATTTCGCTATCTTGATCTATTCGTAATACAAGCTCATCCTGCGTATCATAAAAATACCATTTTTTCCAAACTCCTGCGTTACTACTATCATCTTGTGTAATTGGATTATTAGCTTCCCTTAATTCCACTCCATAACCTTGAAGTAATTCTTTAATATCACTTATTCTAAAGTTTGTTCCTGAAAGTCTATCATTGTGTCCACCATAAGATACATTTCCATATTCCTCATTTAAGCTAATTCCTGTTCCTATATTTGCAGCTTTTGCTAATAAATCATCTACTCTATCTACTATTCTTATCATTCCTGCCATTATATAATGCATAAATAGTAATAAACAAAATGCGATTATCCAGTCTAAAATCATTTGCTTGTATTTTGCTTTATCAGCAGATGTACTAGCAATCATTATTCTAATTCCAATATATAATAAAACTGAAAGTAATCCAACTATTGATATTGTCCTTAGAGTAACATACCAGCTTGCAATTATTGATCTTAGAGCGGTAACAACTTCTCCATCTCCTATAACAATTTTATTTCCAGAATCAATAGAGTATTGATCTTCATTTTGATTTCCTATAAAGTCTATATCTAATAATCGTATTTGGTTTGAAAATATTAATTCTGGACTTATCTGAATAACTGGATATTCAAATTTTCTAAGTCCTATCAGTCCGTTATCCCAAACGGAACTATTGTCTAGTACAACAGCTCCTGTACTATTATCCACTGCACTAATCCAATTTCCAGTAATTCCCCACTGTACTAATGTTATAAATATATCTGCTACTACTGTTATAAATTTTTTCATTGGACTGAACAGTGATCCTCCAAATGAAGCTTGTACAGATGGTGCCATACAAAAATTTAACAAAAATACACATAGAAATACTATTATAACTTTTTGTATTAAATTCTTATTTGTAAAAATTTTCATTGTTTGCTTTTTTCCCCCTAGCTATTGCTAATCCATTTTTATTCTCTATCCATTTTTTCTTTTCTTTACTAGTTTATTTAGGTTTGTTTCAACAAACTCGAATTCTTTTGCTGTTGGAGTTATTTGAAGTATTGCAGTATCTGCTCCTACTTTTAATAACCCTTCACCTTTTGTACAAGTAACTAAAAATCCTGCTTCTCCTTCTGAAAGTTTAAATACTTCTTTTAAGTATTCTATTTCTGATTTATCCTGTGCTAAGAATAGCTTTGTATCTGATGATGTAAGAACTGCTTGTGCCTCTGGTTTCTCATAAAAGTCTTGGAATCTTTGTGAAATTATAGCAAGTGATACATTTCTTTTTCTTGCACGTCTTGCCATTGTATTTAAGAAATCTACTGCTTCTGGGTATGGTAAAAGCATCCATGCCTCATCTACAATAACTCTTTTTTTATTGGCTTTTGTTCTATCTTCACTGTTTTTCTTAACATATTTTTCCCATATCCAAGAAAGTAAGATCTGCTGAGCAAGTGGCCTTGCAAATCTTTCTTCTAGCTGTGATATATCTAGGTTTATAAATGGCGCACCATCTAATAATTCAAAAGTTGATTGTCCATCAAAATATGCCATTTGTCCATCATATTCTCTTATGTATTGTTTCATAACTTTTAAAAGATAGCTATAATGGAATTGATAATCTTTTATTGTGTTTTCCTTTGCTTTTTGCTCTAGTCTTTTATACCAACTTCCTATTGTAGGCATCTCTTTTTTATCCTTAGCAAGCATACTTCTTTTATCCATACTTGTTTCATATAAACTTGATGGATCATTTGTAATTCCTTTTGCTGCATATTCTTCTGCAACACTTTCAGCTATTATTTGTTTGGTAAGCTCGTTTACATCTGTACTTCTTGTACTACCTCTTGCCATTGTAAGAAGAGCTTGTGTTACGTCTTCTACTTTATTTTCTACATTAAGTACTACTCTATCTTTTCCTGTTATTTCATCTTTTATTGTTTCTAGTTCTATATCAAATAAGTTTATTACTGTTTTCGAGTTTGGGCTGAGTACAACATTTATTCCACCAAGACTCTCTGCGACTATAGAATATTCACCTTCTGCATCTAGAGCTAAACTTTCTATTCCCATAAGTACTGATGATCTTGATATTAAAGTTTTCATCGTAACTGATTTTCCGTGCTCCAGACTTTGCAAATATAACCATGTTATAGTTTGTAAGCGAAGAGTGGAAGTTATCAAATAATATTGGTACTCCAGTTTGTCTATTAAATCCTAGTGGTATTCCTGTTGGATGTCCTATTTCTGATGTTGTAAATGGGAATACAGTTCCCATTGATCTTCTATCAAATGTATGTGTTTTATTTATCTTATTTTCCATTAAAGGAAGATTTGATTGAAAAGCTTCCTCCTGCATTGCCCATGCTGATTTTATTCCAACTAATGTTTTAGACATTTCTGTTGACAATAATTTTGTAAATTTGTCAAGTTCTTCTAGGCTGTATGCAAATAATGTTGAAACTACTGTTGCTTCAAATAGCTTATTATATCCTGCTGCAATTTCATCTCTTAATTGTTCTGCTTCTAATCTTTTTTGTGTCAAAGAGCTCTCTCTGTTTATATTTCCTCTATCTTGTGCAACGATTCTTTCTGTTTCTAGTTCATTTATAACTCTGTTTAATTCGTTTTGTGATCTTGCTTCTGGTATTGGATTTATGTATATCGAAGTATTTATATCTCCAAATAGATACATATCTCTGAATATATCTGGGAAAGAGCACATCCTAGGAAGTGTTGATACAAAGAAACTTCTTGCATATCTTTTTGCATTTGATATTATTTCTATATGGTCTATATTTGAAGCATCTATACCTGATGGTGCTATTAAATCCTTTACAGATTTCTTCTGCAATATTTCTACTTTTTGATCATTAAGCTGTTTTTGTTCTTCTTGTTCTCTTAGGCTTTTTTTGCTCATCTTTTACTTCCTCCTTTTCTTTTGTTTTATCATTTTCTTTTTGCTCTTTTCTTTCTTCTTGTTCTTTTGATATTTCCTTTATTGCATCTTTTGCTACTTCTTTTCCAAGGTATGGTTCATTATCTTGTATAATCATTTTTGCCATTTCACTTATGATTTCATCCATATTTACTTTTCTTTCATCTAGTTTTCTTTCTCTAGCTGTTCTTACTTTTTCTACTACATCTTCTGCTTTTGTAATTGCTTTGTTTTCTATCTCTTGATCTAATGCTGCAATTTTCTTTTCTATTACTTCTGGAGCAGTTGAATATAATTCATCATATCCAGCAGCCAATGCTTTATCTAATCCAAATACTTCTGCTTCATCTCTGTTATATGCCATATATAGTAGTTCTACTAATGCATTAGAATCTAGTATTTTTCCATTAACACCTGATGCAGATAATGCTGCAATTGTTGATTGGCATCTTGTATATAGTTCTGAAAAAGCTATATTTTTAAGTTCTTCTTTATCAAAATTTGTATTTCCAAGTTCTGATGGATAATATGAAATTATTATGTAATATTGTTTATTTAATACATTTTTGTTTAAGCTCATTTGCTCTGTGTTATATATAATGTCTTTTCCGTATTCATAAAGATTTCTAAGTTTTGTTAACTCATAAAACTGTGCATTTAATTCATCTCTATTAAATAATCCTGATTGTCTATTTGATTCATATTCGGCTTCTCTTCTTCTTAAATTATTTTCGACTTCATCTACTCTTCTTTTATAGTTTGCTATACTGTTTTCTAGATTAACTGTTCTTGTTTGTACATATATTTGTATAGGATATCGAAGTGAGTTTAAAAATTGGATAAAACCTTCTTCTACTGAAGTTTGCTCCATTGATGACATCAAATCATAATTTACACCCTGACATTCAATTACCATTAAATATCGATTTCCATTTTTTTGAACTATCATATTATCTTCTACTTTATCAAATTCCATAAATTTGTTTATAGATTGTTTATTATATCCCTTTGTTGCGGTATTAGCCACACCTCGTGTTTCATCATTTCCACCTAAGATATCTGATTGTTCTTGTTTCTTCCTTTTAATCTCTTTAAATTTTAAAAAGATAAATATTACTACTAATATGATAAATATTGCTCCCATAAATAGTAGTAAATATTTTAGCAATTGTGTTATTTGATTATCTGTCATCTTTTGTTACCTCCTCAGTATATACATATATTTTTTTCTTATTTTTGAACTTGAATTTTAGCCATCTAAATATTACATCATCTAGATTTTCTCCTCCTGTTTTTTTAGTTATTTCAAATGCTGATGTGTTTGGAACTTTAAGTGTCCCAATTCCAAATCCAATTACTGCAAATAGTAAAAAGAAAATTATTCCAACTACAGTTAATCCTAGTGTACTAAATATCCAAAAAAGGAAAAAGCCTATAACTCCACCTGCTACTGTAAATATTAATCCCTTTTTTGAAAATATGAATAATATTCTTCCTTCGCCTTTGACATTTCTAGGTATCTGATATGCCATATATTTTGCCCCTTTCTCTTATGTGCTTTTTGGGCATAAAAATCCCATTATCACTTGTATTATATTATAGCAGAAATTTGTAAAAATTCATAGAGTTTTAGCAAAAAAAATATATTTTTGTAATATTTTTGTTATATTTTTGTAATAAAAAAACACTAGTTCATATCTGAACTAGTGTTTTTTATTAATTTACAATTAATTTCCTGCTGTTACAGAACTTGCTAAACCTACTACTGCTTTTGCAATGTTTACTGCAGCAAACAATATAACTGCACCAATTATGTATGGTAACATTGTTTTTTTGTATTCTGCTTTTTCTTCAGCACTTCCCATCATATATTTGATACCTATTACCATAAGTACACCAACAGCAATTATTGTTCCTACTACTTGTATTATACCTAATACATTGTTACCAACTGTCATAAATGAACCTGTATTTCCTGGATTTGGAGAAACTTGTCCAAGTAAGTCACTTGATGCAAGTACTGGTGCTATTGCTGTAAATGTCATAAATACTGTCATAATTATAGGTAATATTTTAATTAGTTTCTTCATAATATTCCCTCCTTTTTTATTTTATATATTTATATTAAATTATCTCAAATGTTTGAGAAAACATTAATAACTAAATTTTAATTTATTGCCATTTTAGCCATTCATCAAGCTCATATACATAGTCTTGCCAATATTTAGTTTCGTCACTTTCTGGGTCTTTTTTATATGCTTCAGTCCTTTTCTCTCTTGCTTTATCACGCTCTGCTGTTACTTCTGCTTTTACCTGTTCTTTTTCTTCTTCTGATTTATCACTATATCCTGCTGTTTTACTATTTAGGTATGATGTTGCAGCTGAAATTCCTCCACCGTGATACATTAGTTGCTACATCATATATTGCAGTTGTTATATTAACTGCACTAAATAGAAGTACAGCCCCTATTACGTAAGGTAACATTGTTTTTTTGTAATTTGCTTTTTCTTCTAAGCTTCCTGTCATATATTTTATACCAATTATCAGCATAACCCCTACTGCTATAAGTGTTCCTATAACTTGTATTATTCCTAAAATTCTATTTCCAATTTCCTCTGTATTAGTTCCTAAGTTACTAAATAATTCTGTTATTTTTGGTGCCAATATTGATGCTCCAAATAGTAAGAAACATCCAATTACATAAGGAATCATACTCTTTTTATATGTTGCCTTTTCTTCTAAACTTCCTGTCATATATTTTATACCAATTATCATCATAACTCCTACTGCTATAAATGCTCCAATTTTTGATATTAAATCGGTAATTTTATCTACAAAGTCTGTTTCTAACTCAATACCGCTATCACCTGTAATTTGACTTGGTGAAAGTCCCACTGAAGTTCCTCCACCACCTTCTACTTGTGCTCTTTCTACAGCTGCGAAAGAATATCTTGGAATTATAATGACTAACATCATTATAATTATTAGTAATAATGTTTTTTGCAATATGTTTAGTTTCATTATAATCCCTCCTTAATCTTTTACTCAAATATTCTATATTATAAATTATTAGTGTTATTTATTCAACATAGCTATAATGTATTGGCTTTGACTTGGGACAGATGAAATAGTTCCTTCAACATTTTTTCCTAATTCTAATGCTATTTTCCAAATTCCGAATCCACCAAATACTATTATACATCCAATTACAAATGGGATAAGCATTTCTTTAACCTTTGCTTGTCCTTCTGCCTCGCTTAGCATAAATTGCACACCTAAAACTGTTGCAATTATTACTGCGATTACTATACCTGCCGATAGAAGAATATTATATAGATATCCTGATGCTGCTTCTATATCTCCTATATCCATATTAACTGTTCCATCATCTGCTGCATGTAGAAAACTTTGCCCATCATCTATAATCTCTCCTATTGCAAATACTTTTGTATTTATGCTAAATAGTAATATAAGGATAAATACTATTAAACTTATTTTTTTACATGTATTCTTCATAATCCTTACCTCCTATTCACACATATTTTTTATATTATACAATACTTTTTGACAAATTTCAACTTTTACTTCAAAATGTTATACTTTGTTAAACATTTCAAAAATTATTTGTGCTAAAGTTGAACCTCCAAATATTAATATTGCAGCCACTATATATATCCACATAGTTTGCTTATATTCTGCCTTTTCTTCTATACTTCCCATTATATACTTTATACCTACAACAGCAAGTATCACAACTGATAACGCTTGTCCAAAAGTTCTAACTACTTTTACTATAACATTTCCTATATTTACTAACTCACTAGTGCTGTGATTATCCTCTGCTGATGGCTTAGTTGCTTGTTCAGGAGTAATTTCTCCTAGTCCAACTGCTTGAGTTTCACATATGAAACTTGATACTAGTATAACTACTAACAGTGCTATTATTGTTATTATTGCATATCTTTTCATATGCTCCACCTCCACATATACATAATATACTAACTTTATTATACATTATTTTTTTAAATTTTGCAAATTTTTTGTATAATTTTAGCAATTTTTTATAAAATTTGTATTAATTAACTACTTTTAGAATCAATTTGAATGATTGAAAACTTGCAAAATAATAAAACAATCCCGCATTATTTAATCTAATATCAAATAATTTGGGATTGTTTTATTATTTTTATATTTCTATGCCTCTTCTTTTACATATCCAGAATATAATTCTTCTATGTTATGTATTCCTGATGTATTTAGTATTTTATCATGCATATTTAATATTCCTTTTAAATTTTCATTAAATTCTGAAACTTCATAGCAGTTTATTACTTTTATATTTTTTCTTTTTAATTTTTTTCCTTGCTTTTCTATCCATCTTTCAATATTTTTATTTATATATTCTATCCTTTCTTTGTTTCCTTCTACTAATATTATTGTTTCGCCTTTATTTTTAATAACTTTATTTAGATAATTTTTTACATCATCATATTTTATAAGATTTTTACTTGTCCAACCTATATTTAATATAGCTTCTTTTATTTTACTATCTATTTGTAGTCTATTTAATAATTCTTTCATATTATTTTCAATATCTTTTTCAAATATTGTATTTATATTGTCTCCGTTTTTCACTTTTTCTTCTATAAAAGGAAGTAGCATTGCTGTTAAATGCCAATCACTCACATAAAAGCTACAAATTTTTAATTTGTTGTTTTCCATTTGTTTACCTACCTTTTTACTTTTATCTTTTGTCGTTTCTGGTAAATTTTACCATTTATTTTTTGGTGTGTCAATACATTTTTAGGATAATTTGTACTACACTTTTCGACACTTGTTTTTCCATATTTTGTAATATTCGTTTTTTTCTTTTCCTATTTAATAAATTTATGTTTTAAATGTATATAATTTCTTTTTTTGCTAATACTTAAATTAATAATTAATTTTTTGTGAACGAAGGAGAATTTTATGAAATTTTATAAGCGTATTTTATTATTAATTATATTATTTTTATGCTATACAGGTGTATGTGCATCTTCTTATGCTTTTAATGTATTTGATGATATTTCTGATAGTGTGTTTAGACTTCATATAATTGCAAATAGCGATTCTAAAGAAGATCAAAATCTAAAATTGTTGGTTCGTGATAATGTATTAGAATATATGAAGGAAATCTCTACTGATGTTTCTTCTAAAGAAGAGGTCATATCACTTATTGAAGAACATCTTGATGATTTTCGAAATATTGCCATTTCTACAATAAGAGAGAATGGTTTTGATTATAATGTTAATTTGCGTATTGGCAAATTTGATTTTCCAACTAAAACCTACGGAGATATTTCTCTTCCTTCTGGTATTTATGATGCACTTAGAATTGAAATTGGAGACGCAGTAGGTCAAAACTGGTGGTGTGTGATGTTCCCTACTCTATGCTTTGTTGATGTAAGCTCTGGTTCATTAGATGATGATTCTAAATCTGTTTTAGAAGAAAGCTTGAATAGCGAAGGGTTTGATTTAGTTTCTGAAAATAATTCTAAAACTAATTTTAAATTTAAACTTGTAGAATTTTTTGAAGATATTAGAATAACTTTGGCTGAATTATAATTTAGAAATTTAAGGACGCTTAAGCGTCCTTTTTTAAGGAGGATTTTAAGTATGAAATCGTTATGGAAAGAATTAGAATCTACAATATTGGATAATAAAAAAGTTTTAAATCACAATTGCAATGCTGATGTTTGTGTAATTGGTGGTGGGATTACAGGTATAAGTACTGCATATTACTTATCTAAGGCTGGTTTGAAGGTAGTTCTTCTAGAAAGAGATGCTTTGGCAGATAAAACTACTGGAAACTCTACTGCCAAAATTACATCTCAGCATGGGTTGTTTTATAAATATTTATTAGATGATTTTGGTAAGGATTTCGCTAAAAAATATTATTTGGCTAATCAAGAAGCAATTGATAGAATTGAAGAAATTATTCGAAATGAAAATATTGATTGTGATTTTGAGTGGCAGGATGCATATGTTTTTACTGAAGATGGTAAAGAGCTTTCAAAAATAAAAGATGAAGTGGATGCTGTTAAATCCTTTGGTGGAAAAGCAGATTTCGTAGAAAAAATAGATCCTAACTTAGATAATGTAAAAGGTGCTATAAAATTCCCAAATCAAGCTGAGTTTAATCCTAGAAAATATCTAAAAGGCTTAGTTAAACAAATCGAAAATTATGGTTCAGAAATCTATGAAAGTAGTAAAGTTATTTCTGTAAAAAACGAAAATGATGAATATATAGTTTTGACAGATAAGGCCTCTGTTAAAGCAAAATATGTAGTTGTCGCAACAAATTACCCAATTATAAATGCTCCACGGTTTTTATTTTATTAAGATGTATCAAGAAATGTCTTATGGTATTGCTGCTGAGGTTAATAGTAATTTGTTTGAAGGAATGTATATAAATGTAGAGAATCCTAGGATTTCTTTGAGAATGGCTAAAGATGGTGATAAAAATTTTTTAATTGTTGTTGGAATGGATCACAGAGTTGGTGCTAAAATAGATTTAGAAAATGCTTATGACGAATTAGAAAATGTTGCGAAAAGTTTATATAAAGATGCTAAGGTATTGTATAAATGGAATACTGAAGACTGCATAACTTTGGACAAAATTCCATATATTGGAGAGTTTTCTAAAATCATGAAAAATATTTATGTAGCAACAGGTTATAAAGAATGGGGTATGACAACCTCTAATGTTGCTGCAAAAATAATTTCTGATAAAATCTTAGGTAAGCACAATGAATATGAAGAAATTTTTACTTCAACTAGAATTCATCCTATCAAAAACAGATGGGAATTTGGAGAAATGATAAAAGAAACTACAAATTCTTTAATCATTAATAAGTTTAAAATTCCTGAGGATAAGCTAAAAGATATCAGTTTAAATGAAGGAGGAATTATAGAGTTAGATGGTAATAAAGTTGGTGTATATAGAGATAAAGATGGAAAGATTTTTTCAGTTAAGCCTATATGCACTCATCTAGGCTGTGAACTTTCATGGAATAATTTGGATAAGACTTGGGATTGTCCTTGCCATGGTTCAAGATTTGATTATAAAGGAAAATGGCTATATGATCCTGCAATTGATGATTTGGAGATTATTTAGAGATCATAAGAATATGCCAATTTAATTTATCAAAAAATAGTTGAGAAGAAATTATTTAATCAGCTTAACTCACGATTTTTATTTTATTGTTACTTATAACCAGTTGACTTAAAGTACGCTAAAGTTTAAAATCAATAATGAAATATTTTAAGGAGTATTATTATATATGGATATTTTAAGTCAATTTGGAAACAGATGTAAACAATTAAGAAATGAATTAAATTTAAGTCAAGAAACATTTGCATTAAAAATTAATATGGATAGAACATACTATTCCTCAGTTGAATCTGGAAGAAGAAATATTTCATTAAAAAATATCCAAAAAATATGTAATGGTTTTAATATTTCAATTAAAGATTTTTTCAATTATAAGGTGTAAAAATGGGAAAAAATAAAATAAAAAATGAAGCTATAAATTTAATATCAAAATTTGGAAATAAAATACCCGCAAAATTTAATAATGTTTCAGGTAAAACCGGTCAATATTACGTTCCTTCTGAATTATTTCAAAAAAGAACTTCTAGAAGTAATAGAATTTTATTACCTTGGAAAACTCTATTAAAAAATAATTTTACATTAGAACAACTAAAAACATGCGAAGGTGGAGTTGTTGTAGAATTTTTAAATGATGATTTTTTCATGCCAGAAAATGAAAAAAATTATACTTTTAGAGAATTAAAAAATTTACTAGGTAGTAATGAAACTGTTTCTTCAATAATATCTATACATTCAGAAGAAGGAACTTCATCATCAATATTACAGAGAAATTGTTTTAAAAAATTGTTAAATGATACAGAAGTAAAATATAATGGAGAAACTATAAAAATCAATAAAGATAATTATAAAAATTATTTACTTAACCAAATTGATAATGGCGGAAAGGGAAATGAAAAATGGAATGGGTTTCTTTATTTTTCAATAAAAGGTGGTCAGCAAGATTCTATTGAATCACACAAAAATAAATCGTTAACATTATTTAATCCTGCATGTGAATATGCTAATTCTAATGTAAGTATGGATATTACATTGGTTTTATTATACTTTGCTTATAAAAGTATAACCAATGATGATTTAAGTCACTATAATATAGATATTAATCAGTTTAATAATACCTTTTTTAATATAAAAAAAGTTTTAAGAGAATCTTATTATAATTCTGATTCCTATAAAGGAAATCTATTAGATTATTGCGAAAAACATATTTCATGTCAAATAGATAATAATAGATTAGTTGATCCTATTCAGCTTAAACCAATTAATATTAGTAATTTTAATATAGATAGAAGAACCGAGTATAGCATTGATTTAACTCATGATGAAGCTGTCACAAAGGAAAATTATTATTGGGACAGCGAACAAAAATGTATTTTAAGTCCTGCAAGACCAACTAATCTTTTTTGGTCATATCATCTTTCAAATATGATGCAGCAAAATTATTCTTTAAATGAATATTTTGAAAATGAAGAAAAAATCTATTTACATAGAAAAAAAATAATAAAAGGGCTTTATTAAAGTCTTTTTATTATTTTTTAGAAGTTATAATTAATTTAATTCAATACTATTAATATTGTTTATACACAGATTGTAGTATTCTTTATTTAATTCAAAGCCTACTCCTTTTAAGTTATTGTTTTTACACCATTTTAATGTTGTTCCACTTCCAAGAAATGGATCTAAAATATAATAATTTTCTTGTACAAAAGGTCTAATTAAGTTAACTAATTCTATAGGAAATGGTGCAGTATGTTTATATGTATTTTCTCCTTTAGAGTTAATTTTTATTACAGGAGCAATTTTAACTACATTATTATAATTTTTTTCATATATACCTTTTCTGAATACTAAAACATGCTCATAACAATTTATACATTTTACATATCCAGAGAACATATTTAAAGTAGAATTTCTTTTTGATTGCACTTCTCCTTTATCCCATATTATATTTCCTACTATATTAAATCCAGAAATTTCAAATATCATACAAGATAAAAATCCTAATTGAATTCTCCTTCTTGACATAGTAGACTTAACATAGACATTATCTTCACATACGATATCGCCGATATTATATAAATAATAAGAATTATTAACCATTTTATTATAAATATTTAGACTATTTATCATCATATCTATTAAATATAATATTAGGTTATTCCATTGAGAATATTCTCTTGCATTATAATATGGTGGAGACGTAATAGCTGTTCCTATTTGATTATCTGCTAATTCTGCAATATACTGTGTTGAATTTTCATTTAATATTTCTATAGATTTTTTTAACTTGATGTATTTATTATTATTAGTATTAACATTATTTTGTTTTATCTCTTTTAGCAATTTATATAGTGGTAATTCTTCAAATGAATTAACAGAATTTTTCGGTGGTTTATTGTTCTGTATATTTGATGAATTAACATGTCTTCCTATTCTATTTTGTATATTATAATTCTGGACATGTATATTTTCTCCAGCATATGTATATTCTTTTAATAAAAATTCTTTCCAATCTAAGTCACTGTTAAAAATATCTCTTCTCCAGTTTTGATAAAATTCTTCATCAATTCTATTTTCTTTTCTATTTTCTATTAATTTAAAATATCTATAAACTCCATATTCATCAAATCTTTTCCCTCTGCCAGATTTACTTCTATCTGGGCAAGATGGATTTTGGCACTCCCAACTTCTTAAGAATATTTCTGGATATGAATTTCCTCTTTGTATAGTAGTGTTACACGAAGGGCAGGGTATATTTGTATTATCGAGTTCTATTTTTTTGTAAATCATAATTTTAATTTTCTGATTTTCACTTATATAGCAATCTTCAAATTTAAATCCATAACTAATTCCATCATAAAAGTTTCTTGCAAGCTTTTCTGGTTTTTTTATATTTCTTTGCTTCAAAAATTCTTCTAATTGCTTTATTTGTTTCTCTTTTTTAAATGCTACAAAAGTATCTTTAAATTGTATAAAATTTTCTGCATATATACCAGCTTTATACATCATTTTCCATGTAATGCATTTCTCTTGTATATTGAACAAATCACCTTCAATAACGATTGTTAAATATCTATAATTTTCTAAAGAATCATAAATTTTATTTATGTAATTTATAATATAGTTTTCATTATAGTTTGATTCTTTAAATATTTTTTGGTTTATTAAAACTGAAGCCATTGAAAAAATTTTATTTTTCCTTCGATTATTATAATTATTTAGCCATTTTTCAATATTTTCCTTATTATTAATTCCATTTGTTAAATCATTATATTTTTTTTTCATTGATTCAATAATTTTTTGAGGATTATATGTATTCAATCTATTAATAAAATCATTTATTACTTTTTCGATATCTTTTTTGTTATTATATTGACAATGAGCAATATTATATTTTAAATTGTTATTTTTATAGTTATCTCCATAATAATATTTTAGTCTTAATTGTTTCCTTGTCGGTGTATCAAAGATAATATTTTGTTCTTTTTTAATTTCTTTTAATATATTAGTAAATTCTTTGTCATAGTATCTACTCATTTCAAATAATATAGATATTAACAAATCATCTGAAATATTAAAATTAAGTTGCTGTTTAATCGTTTCTATTGTGTTCATAAAGCCTCCTGTTAAAATACACCTTTTATTATAAATCTTACTAATCAAAAATATAATAATTTGACAAACAATTATCTGTAATTAATATTATATATCATAAAGCTATAATTTTCTCAACAAAATAATTTACAATTGTAAACTATTTTTGTATGACAATTATTAATTTCTCAATGATCCCTTTTTATAATCACTATTAAATATTATAAATACATAATAGCAAATTTATATAAGATTATTGAAAAAATAAAAAGTGTTGATACTATAAGTTTTCAACACTTTTATGGTCGGGGCGACAGGATTCGAACCTGCGACCCCATGGTCCCAAACCACGTGCGCTACCAACTGCGCTACGCCCCGTTATACCGACCGTTTATATATTATAGTACATTTTTTAAAATTTTGCAATAGTTTTTTTGCTTTTTCTATTGAATTTTATTGCCGAAGTAGTTATAATATATGTATGTGCACTCATAGCTTAGCTGGATAGAGCGTTCGGCTACGAACCGGAAGGTCGGGGGTTCGAATCCCTCTGGGTGCACCATATCTTTATTTATATCAGCATTTTCTAATTCTAAAAGTTTTTTCTTTGTTTCAATTCCTCCTGCGTATCCCGTTAAGTTTCCATTTGCACCTATTACTCTGTGGCAAGGTATTATTATTGATATAGGATTATGTCCTACTGCTCCGCCAATGGCTTGAGCTGACATTTTTTCCTTATTCATTATTTTTGCAACCTTTTTTGCAATAGCACCATAAGTTGTAACTTCTCCATATGGTATTTCTAAAAGCAATTTCCATACTATCTGTCTAAAATTACTCCCTATTGGATTTAAATTTAATTCAGTATATAAAGGTTTTTCACCGCTAAAGTATCTATCTAGCCATTTTTTTGTTTTAATTAATATATCTATATTATTCGATTTTTGAATTTCATTAATTTCTTTTGTAAAATATTTTTGATTTTCTTTATAAACTCCTATTATATTTTCTCCATCGCTTTGAATAATTAATTTGCCAATTGGAGAATTATACTCTGTATAATATAACATAAATTATCACCATCTTGCATATTATCATAAATATTTGTAATTTTCAAATTTCTCTAGCTTGTACACAAAGTCTTTTATCTTTTTGTCCTTTAATACAAGTTATAAGTGTGACTATATTTTCTTCTGTATTTTCTAATAAAGTAATATCTGTTTCTTCTATTTGTTTGATTGAGAACACTTCATATTCTCTTTTCCCGAAATAACTTGTATATATGATTTTGCTTCCTTCCTTTAAGTTTTTAAGTCTCGCCCAAAACTTATTTGTGTTATGTGCTGCAAAGCAAACATTTCCGTCAAAAATAGGAGTATCTTCAAAATGTCCTACCCCTATTTTCAGTGTATCCACCGTGGTTCCTTGATATACTGCTCCCTCAAATCCAATATCATCTATTTTTATAATTCCTAAAATATTGTTGTCGTTGTATTTTGTTGGACTTACTAGCCCTTGCTCTATATTTTCTTCCGTATTAACTTCTGCAATGGTCTGATATGTTTCAGTTACTAACTTTTTGTTAATATATTTATCAATCGCATCTCTGATAACAACTATCATTAGCAATAATATAGCTAATATGGTTATAATTATGATTAATATTCTAAATATTTTCTTTAGCATATTTTTCTCCTTCTTACTCATTCTTTTATATTTTTGCATAGAAATAAAATATAAAATTTTATTAGTTTCATTTTATTACATGTTTTATGGTATTAATTTAAAGATTTTTGATTAAATGATTAAAGTGCATAACTGATTATGGTATAAATTGATTTTGAATTATTTAAAATACATTTTTTACTAAATTCCGAATGATTTTTGATTACATAAAATTTTTATTGTAAAGTTTTTTTGATTAAAAATTAAAATTATACTAAAATATAATAGTTTATTACTGTAGTATTTAACTATATATTAACTACTTTGCCTGGTTCTACTCTACTTGCTACGCTGATTTCTATTTCTTTTTCTTTTATTCCTTTTAATGAAAGTTCATTTATTACACTTTTATATGCAAGCTCTGGAAAATTACTTTCCTTACTTAAATGTCCAAGTGTCACTTTTTCAAGTCCATATTCTATAAGTTTTGATATGGTTTGTCCTGCTTCATTATTTGAAAGGTGTCCTCTTTTGCTAGCTATTCTTGCTTTTAGATCATATGGATATGAACAAAACTTTAAAACTTCTGGATCGTAATTTGATTCTAATAATAAAAATTTACTATTTTTTATACTATCTAATACTTCCTTCGTCATTTCTCCAAGATCTGTTGCTATACTTATTTTTTTATTCCCATTTTCTATGCTAAATCCACAAGAATCCATTGCATCATGAGAAGTTGAAAAAGGCTTAATTTTTAAATCACCTATTTCAAATCTTTCACCTATTTTAAAATAGTTTTTGTTTTCTATTTTTATAACTGATGATTCATTATCTATTCCATTCCAAGTACCTAAATTTGCATATACTGGTATATCATATTTTTTTGCAAGTGTTCCTATGCTTTTTATGTGATCTATATGTTCATGTGTTACTATAATTGCATTTATAGTTTTTATATCGACATTAATAGAAGCAAGTGCTTCTGTTATTTTTTTTGCACTTACTCCTGCGTCTACTAAGATTTTAGTATCATTTTCTTCGACAAATAAACTATTTCCACTACTTCCACTGTATAGACTACAAAATTTCAATTTTATCCTTCTTCCTCTTCTACTACTCTTTCGATTTTTGCTCCAAGTTTTCTAAATTTTTCTTCTATATTTTCATATCCTCTATCTATGTGTTCTACATTATAAATTTGTGTTGTACCTTCAGCTACAATCCCTGCTATTATTAATGCAGCTCCCGCTCTTAAATCTGATGCATAAACTGGCGCTCCAATTAGTTTCTCTACTCCCTCGAAAAATGCAACTTTACCTTGTGCTGTAATTCTTGCTCCCATTCGATTTAATTCTTCTGTATATTGAAATCTTGAATCCCAAATACTTTCGTTTATTACACTTGTTCCTTCTGCTGTTGTCATGACCACTCCCATCTGTGGCTGAAGATCCGTTGGGAATCCTGGGTATGGCAAAGTTTTTATATTTATTTTATTTGGCCTTTTTGTGCAAGTTACTCTTAGAGAGTCTCCTCCTAAATCTTCTACTTCTGCTCCCATTTCTATCAATTTTGCTGTTATTGGTTCTAAGTGTTTCGTGATACAATTTTTTATTACTATATCTCCTCTTGTTGCAACTGCTGCAAGCATAAATGTTCCCGCTTCTATTTGGTCAGGTACTACTGAATAAGTATCATTTTTCTTAAGCTCTGGTACTCCTTGTATTTTTATTCTATCTGTTCCTGCACCCATGATATTTGCACCCATTTTATTTAAGAAGTTCGCTAAATCCACTATATGAGGCTCTTTTGCAGCATTTTCTATTGTTGTAACGCCCTCTGCTAAAACTGATGCAAGCATTGCATTTATCGTTGCTCCAACAGATACTATATCTAGATATATTGAATTTCCTTTTAATTTTTCTGCTTTTACTTCTATTTTCCCTTGTTCAGTTTCAACTGTTGCTCCTAATGCTTCAAATGCTTTAATATGTTGGTCCATTGGTCTTGCTCCTAGCTTACATCCTCCAGGCATGCCAATTATAGCATGTCCGCATCTACCAAGTAATGCTCCAGCTAAATAATATGATGCTCTAAATTTACTTGTCAAATCTATTGATGCTTCCACACTAGTTATATTCCTTGAATCTATTTCTAAAGTGTTTTTTGATAATTTTCTTATTTTTACTCCTATGCTTTCTAGAATTTTGCAATATGCTTTTATATCACTTATTTCTGGTACATTTTCTATAATGCATATTCCATTTACTAATATTGTAGCTGGGAGTATAGCAACTGCGGCATTTTTTGCCCCGCTTATTGTAACTTCGCCTTTTAATCTTGTTTTTCCTTCTACTACTATTTTTTCCAATGTGTTTCCTCCATTTGTGTCTTTTTCCATAACAAATATAACACAAATTGTATTTATTTACAATATATTAATTTATTTTTTTATGATTCATTTTTTTATTATACACTTTTAAAAGTTTTTTGGAATATATTATTTTAGAAATTTTCTTTTTCTGGAGGTTATATGGAAACTTTAAAACTTGGTTCTATTCGGACCAATTGTAGAACTTTTGCAAAGTACTTTGAAAAAAATTGGTTTTTATTCTGGTTCTGTTGACCGGTATTTTTGGAAATTTAACTTATAACTCAGTTATCAATTTTCAAAAAAATTTTGGTTTAATTCAAGATGGTATTGTAGGTTCTAGTACTTGGAATGCTTTATTTCCTTATATTTATGGATACACTAACTATGTTATAAAAAGTGGAGATACTTTATATGGAATTGCATCTCGTTTTTCTTCAACTGTTAATAGAATTTTAGCTGCTAACCCTAGCATTAATCCAAATAATTTAACTATTGGCTCTAACATTATTGTTCCTTTTTCTTACATAGTTCCTACTGATTTAAGTTATACTTATGATATTATGCAAATGAATATTTCTTCTTTTGCTACAGTTTTTCCTTTTATTGAAATTGGATCTATTGGTAAATCTGTTTTAGGTAGAAATATTCCTTATCTTAAAATTGGTACTGGTGAAAAAGAGGTATTTTACAGTGCGGCAATTCATGCTAATGAATGGATAACTAGCCCTGTACTTATGAAATTTGTTGAAAATTTAGCAAAAGCATATGTAAATGATAGTTATATATATGGATATAATGCCAAAAATATTTTAAATTCTGCTTCTATTTATATTGTACCTATGTGTAATCCAGATGGGGTTGATTTAGTAACTAATGCAATTTCTGATGGGGATCCATCCTATAAACAAGCTCAAGATATTGCTGGGAATTATCCAAGTATTCCTTTTCCTTCTGGTTGGAAAGCAAACATTGAGGGTGTGGATTTTAAAATATACCAACCAGTATGCAAAGTCTTGTAAAGCTTTTATTACACGACTTTGCGTTTTTGATTGTTTTCATTTATTAATTCTTCAATTTTAATAAATTCATCTAGATTTTCATTAATAGAGTTTAGTTTTGAAAAATTAAAATATATGTACACATTTTTATCTTTATCAATTTCAATTTTATTGATTAAACGATATAAATATATTTTATCAATTTGCTCTAATTTCAAAAAATTTTCTATTAATTCATCTAATTCTTTTTCTTCTTTTGTTTTATTTTTGTAACTTATTTTTTCTTCTGTTTGGATTAATTTTTGTTGTAATTCTTCCTTTTGTTTCATTAAATTTGTTCTTTCAAAGATGAATTTTTGTGAATATCTTATATAATCTTCTTCTAAAAGAACACCTTTTAATTTGTCCATATACATCTTGTCTAA
>CANQPK010000013.1 GCA_947625685.1 uncultured Clostridia bacterium
GAGTTTTGTTTACTCTTGTCTACTGTTCTTTTACTTTTTTTTGATTTTTTTGTTGCATTTCAAATGCTAATTAAGGAAATTTTTTTTCTCCTTTCAAATACCATTTATGTTCAGAAATTATTTTTAAATTGATTACATTTCCTATTAAATTTTGAGAGCCTTCGAATACTACTACTTTATTGCTATCTGTTCTTCCAGTAAGCATTTTTGAATTATTCTTACTTACTCCCTCCACTAATATTTTTTGTGTAGTTCCTATGTATTTTTCATTATTTAACACTACTTGTTCTTCAAATAAATTCTTCAATCTATCAAATCTTTCATGTTTAATATCTTCCGGAATTTGATTTTTCATTTTATCTGCTACTGTTCCAACTCGCCTAGAATATATAAACATAAATATTTGTTCAAAATTAACTTTTCTTACAACATCTAATGTATCTTCAAAATCTTGCTCAGTTTCTTCTGGAAATCCTACTATTATGTCTGTTGAAAATAAAACATCTGGTATTTGTGCTTTTATTTTATCTACTAACTTTAAATATTGTTCCTTTGTATATTTCCTATTCATTTTTTTTAATACTTCTGTGCTACCTGATTGTAAAGGTAAATGCAATAATCTAGAAACTTTATTACAGTCTTTTATGGCAGCTATTACATCATCTGTAAAATCCTTTGGATGTGGAGATACAAATTTTATTATTTCTATGCCTTCAATTTTTTGAACATCTCTTAATAACTCTGCAAAACCGTAGTCTTCTCTTCCCTTATAAGAATTTACATTTTGACCTAATAAAGTAACTTCTTTATATCCTTCCTTAGCAAGATTATTAATTTCTTTTAATATATCTTCTGGTTTTCTACTTCTTTCTCTACCTCTTACATATGGAACAATACAATATGAACAAAAATTATTACAACCATACATAATTGTAACAGAAGCTGTTTTGTTACTATTTCTTTTTATAGGCAAACCTTCATAAATTTCTCCATCAATATCCAAAATATCTTTTACTTTTTTCTTCCCAATAATTGAATTATATAAATCTTCTGGAAAATTTTGTAAAGTATGAGTTCCAAATATAATATCAACATAAGGATAACTGTTTTTAAGTTTATCTTGTATATGTTTTTCTTGCATCATACAACCACAAACAGCAATAATGCCGTTATTTTGATATTTTAGCTTTTTTAATTCACCTAATTTTCCAAAAAGTTTTTCTTCTGCATTTTCTCTAACACAACATGTATTTAATATGTAAACACTTGCAAGATTTAAATCTTCAGTACTTTCGTAACCCATCTCTTCTAACATACCTGCAAGCTTTTCAGAATCATTTTCATTTAACTGACAGCCCATTGTTAGTATGTTATAATATTTTTTTATATTTTCATTTAATTTTTTTACTTTATCTATAAACTTCTTTTGATTTTTTACTATATTTTCCAAACTTATGCCTCCTAAAAATTACAATGTAATTATTATATCATAAGTTTACCAAACATTACAATACTTTACATAAAATAATTTGTTCCAAAGCTCTACAATGTTATAATTATAACTCTGTATTTAATAATACAATGTAGCCAAACTCAGGAATTATATATTTAATTTACCCCAAAGTATTCATATTTTCAAGCAAATTAATATATTTCAAGAAGAATAATTCCTTGTCTGCATAAGTAATGCTATTTTGTAACTCCTTTATAAGCATATACGTTTTATTAATTTTAAATTCTTTATCTTTAGCAAATTCCGTATCATTAACTACATTTAAAAACGTTTTTTCAGCATTTGTAAGACTGGTATTAACTGTATTCCAATCATCTATAGTTGCTGCTGCATAAGCATTAAAAATTTGATATTTTGTATTTTCTAAATTAATTAGATATTTTTCTGCTGAAGTTGATTCTAAAAATTGAGGAATAAATGAGTATAAATTTGCTAGATTTATTAATGTAGTATTTTTATCTTCATTTTTTATACTTATAACTGCTTGATTTATGCTATCGCTAAATGAAACTATACTTTCATTTGGTATTTTAGCATTGTATAAATCTATTGTTGCTATGCTCCAAGAAGTGTTAATATTTTCTATATCCTTTTTTAATACATCCCAATCAACATTTTCTGTATCTTTAGTTAATATACTATTATTTTGCATTTCTGTTATAGTTATTGTTTGATCTTCTCCTCCAGATGATTCTCCTTCTCCACCACCTGAAGAACTACCAGATTGTGAATCATTTCCTTGTGAATTTCCAGAAGATTGTGAATTTTCCGATTGAGAACTACTAGACTGTGAACTTCCACCCTCACCTGATTTTCCCTGTGAGTCTTTGCTCATACTTACCTTTTGTGATATTAATTCATAATTTTGCAAAGAAATATTGTTTAAGTTATTTAACATGTCTGCAATCTTTAGACTAAAATATTCTATTTCAGAATCTATTTTTTCTTTACTTACAGTTTCCTCAGATTTATCACTACATCCTACTAATAAAATCAAACAAATTATTATAATTAAAATCTTTTTCAAGCATATCACCTAAAAATATTATTACCGAAAAATTACCTTTTATTCTAATGTATAAGTTAAAAGTCTTCACAAATAATATAATTATAAAAAGTAATGGAGGCAAATATGGGAGTAATGGTTAATTTATATAGCACAGAAAAAAATGAAATTAAAAGATTTTTATATAGTTTTTTTAATAATAATGTTGAAATAGTTAATGATTTAAAATGGGAGCATTATTTTGAAAATTCAATTGATAGTGCAAATATTATAGGCGTTTTTGTAGATAACAATGACAAATTTAAAATTAATATGTGGGTAAGTTTAGATACTGGTTTTTTTATAAATGTTACTGATTATAATGCAGATAAAATAATAAGGTACCTATATGAAAGGTACCCATATTAAACTATTCTCCATCTTGTTTATTTTCTTCTTTTAAATCTTCTATTACATCTTGTGCTTCTTGTTCTTTACCTGGAGCTACTTCACCATTTTCTAATTTTTCTAATGCTTCTTCTTTTACTGTAGGTTCTACTGTTTGCTTTTCTCCACATTTTGGACAGAATGTTGCACCTTGCTCTATTTCTGCTGAACATTTGCTACATAATTTTTTTTGATTTAATTTTAATATTTCTAATCTAGCATCTTCTATTTCTTTAGATAATCCATCTATTTTAGAACACTGTTCTGCTAAATCTGTTTTAATATCTATATTTTCTTCTCTTACATGTTTTTCGTATACTTTTTTTCCAATTTCTTCGTATACATTTTCAATTTTTCCTTTGTTTTCATTTATTTTTAGTTTTAATTTTGTTTCTTTTGCTATTTTTCCTGTTGTTTCACTTGTTTTTTTACCTAAATCACTTAAAAATCCCATATTTTTTTCCTTCCTTTCAATATATATTTATATTATTATATTCTATCCAGAGTTATTTGTAAATATTCTAATCCTCAAATTTTGGATTTCTTGTCATTAAATCTACAATTGCTTGTTTTGGATCAAAATTTTCAAATAAAACTTTATAGACTGTATTAACTATTGGCATTTCAACATCGTATTTTTTTGAAAGTTCATAAACTGTTTTAATATTATCAATACTTTCAATTGTCATACCAATTTCTTCTTTCGCTTCATGTATAGTTTTTCCTTGTCCAATTAATATTCCTGCTCTTCTATTTCTACTATGATTACTCATACAAGTTACTATTAAATCACCAAGTCCAGTAAGTCCATATATTGTTTTTAATTCTCCACCCATTTTTATGCTTAATTTTGCCATTTCTGATAAACCTCTTGTAAGTAAAGCAGCAAACGTATTATCACCTAAATTTAATCCTGTAATTGCACCTGCACAAAAAGCTAATATATTTTTTAATGCTCCACCTAGTTCAGCACCTTTTAAATCATAAGAGGTATAAATTCTTAAAGTTTCACTCATAAAAGTTTCCTGAACAGTTCGTAATACTTCATCATCTTTTGAAGCTATTACTAAAGCTGTTGGTATCCCAATTGATACTTCTTCTGCATGGCTTGGACCAGATAGACCTCCTATTTTTGAATTAGGTAATTCTTCTTCTACAACTTCATTTAAAGTATATAATGTTGATTCTTCAAATCCTTTTGAACATATAATTATTTGCTGATTTGTAACATATTGTTTAAATTTTTTAATAGTTTCTCTTACAAACTTTGAAGGTGTTACTATTAAAAGCATCTCTGTTTCTTCTATTGCTTCTTTAAAATCTGTTGTACAAATTATGTTTTCTGGTACAACAGCTTGTGGCAAAAATTTACATTTTCTTTCATTGTTAATTAAATCTGCTTCCTCCTGCATAAAAGACCATATTTTCACATTATTTCCTAACTTAGCTAAGTGTATACCAAGGGCAACTCCCCAACTACCACTTCCTATTATTGAAATATTTTTCATTAACATTCTCCTTTTACTTTTTAAATGATAATTTATTTTCTGTTCCTTCTTTAAGTCTCTTTATATTTGTTCTATGGTTAAAAATTACAAGTAATGCAATAATTATACTTATTACTTTGGCAGGCAAATTATCATCTACCATAAATATGGTTAAAATTGGAAATAGAACAGCTGCAAGTATTGAACCTAAGGATACCAATCTTGTTGCAATCATTATAATTAAAGCAAATATTAAACAAATTAAGCCAATTTCTGGATTTACTACTAACAAAACTCCTAATGAAGTTGCAACTCCTTTTCCTCCTTTAAATCCATAATATATTGGAAATGTGTGTCCTACTATTGCCATTAAACCTGCTAAATATTTTAGTGTTTCTGCATCTGTATCACTTTTTGCCCATATATTTGCTGCAAGCATTGCCAATAGAACAGCTACAACACCTTTTAAAATATCACAAATTAATGTTAAAGCTGCTGCTTTTTTTCCAACTGTTCTTAATACATTTGTACTACCTGCATTTTTGCTTCCTTTCTCTCTTACATCAAATCCCCCAAATTTTTTTCCAAATATAATTGCAAAACTTATGCTTCCAATTAAATATGCTACTAATCCTACTAATACATATACTGCTGACATTTAAAATTCCTCCTTTTCTCCTTTTTCTCTTGATATTACTCTAATTGGTGTTCCTTCTAAATCAAAATTACTTCTTATTTGGTTTACCAAATATCTTTCATAAGAAAAATGAAATAATTCTTTATTATTTACAAATATAACAAATGTTGGTGGTTTTGTTTGTGCTTGAGTTGCATACAAAATTTTTAATCTACGCCCCTTATCTGTAGGTGGTTGTACAACTGCAATTGCTTCGTTAATTACCTGATTTAATGTTGCTGTTGAAATTCTCATAGAATTATTATTAGCAACTTTATTTATTAAATTAAATAATTTATCTACTCTTTGACCAGTTTTAGCTGAAATAAATATAACTGGTGCATAACTTAAATAACTTAGTTTATTATATACTTCTTTTTTATATTTTTCCAATGTTCCTGTTTCTTTCTCCATCTCATCCCATTTGTTTACAACAATTATTATACCTTTTCCTGCTTCGTGAGCTTCTCCTGCTATTTTTGCATCTTGTTCCGTAACGCCTTCCTTCGCATCAATTAATATTAAACATACATCTGCTCTTTCTACTGCAAGTAAAGAACGCATTACACTATATTTTTCAATATTTTCCTCTACCTTACTTTTTCTTCTTATTCCAGCTGTATCTATAAAATTATATTTTCCTTTTTCATTTTCAAAATATGAATCTATTGCATCTCTGGTAGTTCCTGCTACATCACTTACAATTACTCTATTTTCTCCAAGAATTTTATTTACTAATGATGATTTTCCTACATTTGGTTTACCTATTATTGCTACATTTATAATCTCTCCATCATCTTCATTTTCATCTTTTTCTGGAAAATGTTCGTAAATTGCGTCCAAAACATCTCCAATTCCTAAAGCATTTGTTGAAGAAACTGGATATGGAGTTCCTATCCCCAAATTATAGAATTCATATAAATTGGGGTCTGGCGTGCCAAAATTATCTGATTTATTACATACTAAAACAATTGGCTTTTTAGACTTTCTAAGCATTGTTGCTATTTCTTGATCTGTTGCAGTTATACCTTGCTTTATATCAGTAACAAAAATTATAACATCTGCTATATTGATAGCAATGTTTGCTTGTTCTCTCATACCTGTTTGAATTACATCTTCTGATTTTGGCTCGATTCCTCCTGTATCTATTAAAGTGAAATCTCTGCCACGCCAGTTGCTATCAGCATAAATCCTATCACGCGTAACCCCTGGGGTATCTTCTACTATTGATAATCTTTTACCAACTATATAATTAAAAAATGTGGATTTTCCTACATTTGGTTTGCCTATTATTGCCACCATTGGCTTTGACATTATACTTCACTTTCCTTTCTATTTATAATTGCTTTTGCTGCTTTTTTACCTGTTGCAATTGCTCTTGCAACAGATGATTTTGTTTCTACTAAATCTCCTCCAGCATATATTCCATCTATATTTGTCATATAATTTTCATCTACACATACTAGTCCATTTTCAGTTTTTATTCCTAAATTATTAAAGAAAGTTTCATTTGCTTTTGCTCCTATAGCAAAAATTATTGTATCTACCTTCATTGTATAATTAGAATTTTCTATATCAACTGCTTTTTCATTTTCTATTTTTGTTTTAACACATTCAATTTCTTGAATTTTTCCATCTTCTACCTTTGCACTTACTACTTTTGTTAAAAAACACATTTTAACACCATCTGCTATTGCTTCTTCTAACTCTATTTTTCTAGCAGGCATTAATTCTTCATTTCTTCTATATAATATATAAACTTCTTTTGCTCCCATTCTTATTGCAGTTCTTGCAGAATCAAAAGCTACATTTCCTCCACCAATTACAACAACTATCCCTAAGTTTTCTACTCTTTCATTTAGATTATACTTCTTTAGAAAAACATCTGACTTAAAAATGTGATTTGTTTGCACATCTGTTAATTTATAAGCACTTTGTTTTTCTGCTCCAAGAGCTAAAAATATATCTTCATAACCTTGCTTTTTTAAATCTTCTAACTTTAAATTTCTTCCAAGTTCCATATTATTTTGAAATTTTATTTCTAGTTGTTTTAGATTTTCTACTAAATTAGTTATAATATCTTTAGATAATCTAAAATCTGGTATGCCATATTCTAAAATACCACCACATTTTGCTTCTTTTTCAAATATAGTTACATCTGCCCCAGCTTTTCTTAATTCTATTGCACATGCAATTCCTGCCGGTCCGACTACCTATTATTGCTACTTTTTTATTTATAACATTATTGATTTTAAATTCATACTTTATATTATTTTCACTTGCCCAATCATTTATGAATTTTTCCAAATAGTTTATTTCAACTGGTTTCCCTTTAATTCCTTTTACACAACTACCCATACATTGATTTTCTACTGGACATACAGTACAACAAATTTCGCTCATTAAATTATTTTCATGTAATATGTTATATGCTTCTTTATAATTATTATCCTTTATGCAAGATATAAATGATGGTATATCAGTTGCAATTGGGCAACCTTTTCTGCACATTGGATTTTTACAATTTAAACATTCATTTGCTTTTTCTAAAACTTTGCTTATTTGCTCCATAAAAATTTTCATTCCCCTCTAGGATGATTTGAAGTAAAAATGAAGTTTACTTTCATACAAAATTCTTAATTACTTTCTATATTATATATGTTTCTATATACAAAAATCAAGATATTTATAAAAAAATATCTTGATTTTTAGTTATTATGGTTACAGTATAAATTATTCTTTTTTATATACTCAATTACTTCCATATTTAAGTAACTAGATACATCTTCATCTCTTTGTAATTTATTTCTTATACAAGTAGATGATATATCTTCAGTTTGTCCACTTTTAACGTAAATAACATTACTTAAATTGTTAATTCCTTCATGTTTTAATCTTTCTATGACAATAAATTTATAGTTGCTTATTATTTCTTGGTAATTTTTCCATGTTGGCATTTTTTGAAAATTGTCTGAGCCCATTATTAAATACATATCTGCAATTTTATTATATTTATTAAATATTAACTTGAAAGTGTCTGTTGCATATAATTTATCTTTATGAATACTTGCTATATCTTCTATCTTTAATTTACTATTACCATTACAAGCTATTTGTAGCATACGAAACCTATGAATAGCAGGTACAAGATTTTTCTTTTCATAATAATCACCTACTGGCACAAATATTACTTTGTCTAATATCTTATTATCAATTAAATTATTTGCTAATTGTATATGAACATTTGTTGGAGGGTTAAAACATCCTCCAAAGAATCCTATCTTCTCTTTTTTCATAAGACGCTTTCATTCCTTCCCAGTACAAATTCTCTTGCCTTTTTTTTCAAGTCCTCTAATGTTCCAGAATTTTCTATTATATAGTCATAATGATATTTATATACATTACCATCTGATGAATTACTTGTAATTAGTGCTACTCTAGGATTTTTAATTAAAAGTGTTTTTGCATTTAAAAGTTTCTGTATCTTTTTTATTTCTTCTATTTCTCTTATATGTATAAATAGAAATTCCGAATTACTCCTTTTAAATATTTCATATTGTTCCTTTATGTATTTTGTTGGAGCATCGTTATATTGTATACTTAGCTGTTTTAAATCTACTAACAGTTTTCTACTTTTTTCATCTTTTGCACCATTCCATCCAACTAAAATTTTTGCTGCTTCTTTTACTTTATCAACTGAAGATATATTTGTTACTCTTGCAAATTCTGAACAGAAAGATACAAAAGTATCTTTGCCAGAACCACCTGTTCCATTAATAATTATAATATTTTTTTTCATAGTAATTTTTATCCTTTCATACACACAAATTCATTCTAAAAAATACTCGTCCTAATAATTAGAGTGGAACATTAGCTTGTCCCACTCTTTAGTTTTAAATTTTATTCCAAAACCAGTCTAAACTGTTATCAAGGCTTTTCTTCTTGTAAAATTTACTTGCGATATCATCAACCCATAGATATGCGAAGAATGATATAAATATCATTATGCAATCTATACCGATGCATCTCATTAGCAATGCTGTATATGTTTCACGTAATTCTTCTGTTAAGTTTGCTAATTGTACACTATGTACTATTACAAGTATTAGGTATGCACATAATGCAAATGCTGGTATATATGGTTTCTTTACTTCTTTACCTAAGAAAATTAATAGTACTGTTGCTATAGTAAGTAATAATAATGTAATTGGCTCAGATATGTCAATAAACATAATATCCTCCTCCTTTTCTTTTGTGGGTATACCCCTTTTAAATTAATTTAATTTTAATTTAATTAATTTAGCTAATTCTTGGGCTTCTTTTTCCATTTTCTTTAGTTCTTGCCCCTCTAACATAACTCTAATAAGTGGTTCAGTTCCTGACGCTCTTATAATAACTCTTCCATTTCCTTGAAATTCTGTTTCTATATGTTTTATTTTTTTTTGTATTTCATCATCTTCATGGTATAACATTTTTTTATCATTTTTAACTTTAACATTTACTAACATTTGAGGATATTTATTAATAATTTTGCTTAACTGTGAAGCTTTTACATTTTTTTCTAGTAGTATTTGTATAAGCATTAATGAAGTTAATATACCATCTCCCGTAGGATTATAATCTAGCATTATAATATGCCCTGACTGTTCTCCTCCTAAATTATAACCATTTTTTAGCATTTCTTCTAATACATATCTATCTCCTACTTTTGTTTGATTTAATTGTATATTATTTTCTTTTGCAAATTTATTTAACCCTAAATTACTCATAATTGTAGCAACTATAGTATTATTTTTTAACTTTTTATTTTCTTTTAGATAATTACCAAAAATTGCTAAAAGTATATCACCATCTATTTCATTACCTTCTTCATCAACTGCTAAACATCTATCTCCATCACCATCATATGCAATTCCTAAACTCATTTTATTTTCTTTTACAAATGATTTTAAAGATTCCAAATGGGTAGAACCACAATTTTCGTTTATATTGATTCCATCAGGAGAATTATTAATTATTTTATAATTAATTCCTAATTTTTGGAATACAGTTTCTGCTACTTTATATGTTGCCCCGTTTGCCACATCTATTGCAACTGAGAACTCTGATTTCATATTTTTTTCTATATTTTCTTCAAAACTTTTCCTTAAAAAATATACATATTCATCAATTAAATCTTCTCTATATTCTGCAATACCTATCTTACTTGGATGTGCCGTCAATTCGTTAAAATTACCAGATTCAAGTATTTCTTCTATTTCTTCTTCAATGTCATCAGGTATCTTCATTCCTTTATTGCTAAAATACTTTATTCCATTAAATTCATACGTATTGTGTGATGCCGAAATTACAACACTTGCATCTGCTTTCAATTTTTTAGTTAAATATGCTACTCCTGGAGTTGGAATAACACCTAATAATTTAACATTTGCTCCATAACTTAAAAAACCTGCTGTCATAGCACTTTCTATTAAAGTACCAGAAATTCTTGTATCTCTACCAATTAAGATTGTAGGGGTATGTTCTGCATGCTTTGATAAAACATAAGCTCCTGCTTTTGCTACTCTATATACTAGTTCTGGTGTAAGTTCTGTATTTGCAATTCTTCTAATTCCATCTGTCCCAAAATATTTTCTCATTATAGTTCCTTTCTGTTTATAATTTAAATTGTATTTTATCTTATAAATATTATATATTTTTTTATAGTATAAATGCAATACTTTTTTGAAAATTTTTCAAATTATAATTATTTTTTCCCATGGTAAGTTTTCTTTCCCGAAATGTCCATAATTTGTAGTATCCGTATATTTAATATTTCTTAAATCTAAATAATTAATTATTCCATCTGGTGTCAAATCAAAATTTTTCTTTATTAATTCTATTAATTCTTCATTTGATTTTTTACCAGTTCCAAATGTGTTGATATTTATTGAAATTGGTTCTCTCATACCTATTGCATAAGAAATTTGTATTTCACATTTATTTGCATATCCGTTAGCAACTATATTTTTTGCTATATATCTAAGCATATATGTTGCAGACCTATCTACTTTAGTAGGATCTTTACCAGAAAATGCTCCTCCACCGTGCCTACTATATCCTCCATATGTGTCTACAATAATTTTTCGCCCTGTTAAGCCTGTATCACTTAATGGACCACCTGTTACAAATCTACCTGTAGGATTAACATATATTTTTGTATTTTCATCTATCATATTTTTATTAACTACTTTGTTTATTACTTTTTCTATAACATCATTTCTTATTGTATCTATAGAAACATCCTCTGTATGTTGTGTAGATACTAATATTGTATCTATTCGCATTGGCCTATCATTTTCATATTCCACAGTTACTTGTGTTTTTCCATCAGGTCTTAAATATGACAATTCTCCACTTTTTCTAACATCTGATAATCTTTTAGAAAGTTTATGAGCTACATCTATAGCATATGGCATATAATTTTCTGTTTCATCTGAAGCATAGCCAAACATTATTCCCTGGTCACCAGCTCCTCCAACATCTACTCCGCATTGCTATATCTGAACTTTGTTTTGTAATATTTATGTCTATTTTACATGTTCTATAATCAATATCCGTATTAGAATTATCATATCCAATTTCTTTTATTTTTTCTCTTGCTAGTTTTTCTATATCAAACTTTGCAGTTGATGTTATTTGTCCTGCAATTGTTATATTATCTTTGGAAGCAAAAGTCTCTACTGCTACTCTTGAATTTTTATCTTGCTTTATACATTCATCTAATATACTATCAGAAATATAATCGCATAATTTATCAGGATGTCCCTCTGTTACACTTTCTGAAGTGAAATAATATTTCATATCTATAATCATTCCTCTCTAAAAAAAAATAGAATAAAAGAATTATACATATAATCTTTTATCCTATTTTTGGGGTGATATTTTTTTGGATTGTTATACTTTGTTGTTTATGTTTCCTATTATAACTTTTAATTATTAAAAATATATTAAAAATTATATTAAATTTAAATTTATAAAATAAATAAATTATATGTTTTAATTTCTTACATCAACCCAAACTTCTTAGATTTTTACAAATAGTTTGGAAAATAATTAGTATTTGGATATGTAAAATTTAGAAAATAAGAATATGCTAAATTTTAACAAGACCAAATACTAATATTATTTAAGCTTCTTCTGGAGCATTAACAGGGCAAACACCTGCACATGTTCCACATCCTATACATGTTTCTTTGTCTATAACATATGTAGTATCACCTTGTGATATACAAGATACAGGACATTCTGCTGCACATGCACCACAGCTTATACATTTATCTGTTATTTTATATGCCATTTTATTCCCTCCTTTATACTTTAATAGTATATGTCACAAGAGTTATTCTCTTGATGATACCAATTTAATTTTTTAAATCCTTTTTGTCCAACTCCTCTAATTTTTTCAATTCTGCTAATTCTTCTTTATTTATATTATCTTGTTCTTTCTCTATATTCTTTATTATCTTTATATCTTTTACATTATATTTTTTAAAAAAGGTTTCATCACCATCTTTAAATTTTACTTTAACAATTTCCTTTAATGTTTCTAATCCACATACTTCACCTTGTCCATCTGCTGTTTTTACTATTGCACCTATTTTAGGTAATTTTCCTAGTTTTTCATCATAAACACCTTGTTCATATTGTAAACAACACATTAACCTACCGCAGTTACCAGAAATTTTTGAAGGATTTAGTGATACATTTTGTTCTTTAGCCATTTTTATTGATACAGTCTCGAAATTTCCTAAAAAAGAGCAACAGCATAGTTCTCTACCACATACACCATTTCCTCCAAGACGTTTTACCTCATCCCTTACACCTACTTGTCTCAATTCTATTCTTGTTTTGTAAATTGCTGCTAAATCTCGAACCAATTCTCTAAAATCTATCCTTCCATCTGCTGTGAAAAAAAATAAAATTTTACTTTTATCAAATTTAAATTCTACATCCATTAATTTCATTTCTAGTCCGTGTTCTTTAATTTTCTTTTCACATACTTTGAATGCCTCTTTTTCTTGTTTTTTATTTTCTTCATTTTGTTTTGCATCCTGATTATTTGCTACTCTTATAATCTTTTTTAGTGGTGCTACAATTTTTTCTTGTGGCAATTGTCTATTTGCTATAACAACTTCTCCATATTCCATTCCCATAGATGTTTCAACAATTACGTGTTCCCCTCTTGAAACTATTTTTCCATCTGGATCAAAAAAATATATTTTTCCAGCTTTTTTAAATCTAACTCCTATTATATTAGCCATTACTTAACCATTCCTTTCTAAGCACGCATTAATTGCAAGTAAAGCATAATCAATTGTCATATCATAATTGCTATTTTTATTTAATCTTATTTTTGTTTCTTCTACAATTTCTATATATCTTTTATACTTTTTTATATTATTGATATCTTTTAAAATTTTTCTATAGAAAATTGTATTAATATAATCTAAAATAGAATATATATCCTCTTTATTACTAAATATTGTTTCTTTCATAGCCATTATTTGCAATGTATTCATATTATCTAAATTAGAAAAAATTTTTTCAACTTTTTCAAATATTTCCTTTTTATTATTAAGTTCTATAGCTTTTTTTATACTACCACCAAATGAATCTACTATATCATTATTAAAATTCATTAAATTATTATCAAAGTATTGTTTTAATTCACTATTTGATAAGTTATCGAATGATATTTTTATACATCTTGATTTGATTGTATTTAATAATAAATTTTCATTGCTTGTAACAAGAATTATAACCACAAACTCTGGTGGCTCTTCCAATGTTTTTAATAAACTATTTTGTGCTTCTTTGGTCATATTTTCACTATTATTTATTATATATACTTTTTTTGAACATAAAACAGGTTTTTCTAAAACTTTTTTTGTTAATTCCTTTATAATTTCGTTTTTTATGCTATCTTCTTGTTCATCTATAATAACAATATCCGTATTATTTCCATTTTCAAAACTTATACAAGATTTACACTTATTGCATGGATATTTTTTTTCATCTAAACATAATATTGCTTTTGCAAATTCTTTGGCAAATAAAAATTTACCTATTCCATCTATACCAGAAAATATATAACTATGAGAAATATTATTGCTATATATAATATTTTTTAAAATTTCTTTATTTCTAACATTTCCTATTATATTACCAAACATACTTTACTCAATCTTTCCATTTATCTATTTTGCCAAATTTATTTAAAGGCCAAAATCTAAAAACCACTCTACTTTCTATTTTTGAAATTGGAATACAACCAAATTCTCTACTATCTGTACTAGCTGTTCTATTGTCTCCCATTACAAAAACACAACCTTTTGGAACAACTATATCCGAAAATACTTTGCCCTCTGTTACCATTCCATCTGCTAAATATTTTTCTTCTAATTCATCACCATTTCTGTATACTTTTCCATTTTCAATTTTTATGTGGTCTCCTTCTTTTCCAATAATTCTTTTTATATAACTTGTTTTAGTTGTTTCTAAAACATAATACATAAACTTATTCAATATACCTTTTGGCTCATTTTCATATATTGCAACTGGATTATCGAAATTTACTCTTGCAAGAGGTACTCTAGGTACACTTGGTGCTTCAAATGTAATTATATCTCCTATTTCATATTCTCCGTTTACGGTTCTTACCCATCTATTTAGCCATAATCTTTGTCCTTCATTTAAAGTATTGTTCATGGAACTTTGCTTAACTATTGTTGGTGTTCCTATAAAATATTTTACTGCTAATGCAATTATTATTGCAATAACAAAACAATATATCCACTCTAATATATTTTTTAACTTTGGATTCATTTATCTTCCTTCTTTCTTAATTGTCAACTTTAAAAGCTGTAGGTATAGTAATTACCACTTCTGTTCCTTTTCCAACTTGACTTTTTATATCTATTCTACAATTATTCTTATCTAATATTTCCTTTGCAATAGACAATCCTAAACCTGTTCCTCCCATTTTTCTAGTACGAGCTTTATCTACTCTATAAAATCTTTCAAATATTCTCTCTAAATCTTCCTCTGGTATTCCAATTCCATTATCTATTATTTTTATATAGGCATCATTATAAACAAAACCTACATATATCTTTATAGTTCCACCTTCTTCAGTATATTTTATACTATTAGATAAAATGTTTAGTATTACTCTCTCTATACCATCTTTATCTGCATAAACCATAGGAACATTTGCTGTTACAAAACATTCAACTTTTTGTTTTTTTCTATCTATCTCTATTTGTAGATTTTCTTGACAAGATTTTACCAATTCTCCTAAATTAAATTCTACTTTTTCCCATCTAGTATCTGGATTATCATATTTTGAAAGTGTTAACAAATCATTTACTAATTTTGTCATTCTTACTGCTTCAGAAGTTATAACTTTTAAAAATTTTTCTTGCATTTCTACATCATATTCTGAATTTGCAAGTGTTTCTGCATATCCTAATATAGAAGTTAAAGGTGTTTTTAATTCATGTGATACATCTGCTATAAATTCTTTTCTCATGTTGTCTAATTTTACATGTTCTGTAATATCTTGAATTAATACTATTACACCTGCTGGTCTATCTAATTCATTCTTGAATGGAGCAAAGAATATCTTCAAATATTTATCATTAATATTAATTCTTTTTTCTGATGTCGTCCAGTTTTCTAAGTATATAATCTTCTCTAAATTTATTTCCGCATCTATATTTTTAAAAATTTCATCAAAAGTATTTTTCTTTTGAGCAATTGTTAATAATTTAATGGCTGCTGGATTTATATGTATTACCTCTCCTTCTAAATTAAATGCAATAATTCCATCAGTCATATATTGTAATATTGTTTCTATTTGTTTTTTTTGTCTTGTTACTTCATTCAAATTTTCTTTTAACCCAGATGTCATTCCTTCAAATATATTTATTAATTCGTCTATTTCAGTATTGCGTTTTGAATTAGCAAATTGAATAGAATTTTTCAATTCTTCTCCTTCTGTAATTTTTTCAGCACTTTTTATTAATTTATAAATTGGTTTTGTAATAATTCTAGCAGTAAACCAAATAATTACTGCAGAAATTAATATAAATGAAATACTAATTATTAATAGCATTTTTATATTAGTTTTTATTATTGTATCTGACACCATGGACTCTTTCATAATTTGTATAGAAACCATCCCATATCCAACTATCATAAAAATTGCTAATAACATTATAATTAGTATTATTTTTATTTGTACACTTTTAAACATCTTAAATAGTTGTCCTTCCTACTCTTCTGACTGATCTGTTCTTATATAATAACCAATGCCTCTTTTAGTTGCTAATATCTTTGGATATGACGTGTCTTTCTCAATTTTTCCTCTTATTCTTCTAACAGTTACATCTACCGTTCTTATATCGCCATAATATTCGTAACCCCAAACCGTTTCTAGTAACTTTTCTCTTGTTACTACTTGTCCTTTTTGAAGTGCTAAATATTTTAAAACTTCAAACTCTCTTAAAGTTAAGTCAATAGGTTTACCTTCAACTTTTGCTTCAATTTTTTCTAAGTCAAGAACTAAATCTCCAACAGAGATTATTTTATTATTAGAAGTGTTATCTCTATCTTCTTGTGTATTATATTGTTCAGATTTTATTTCTGATTTACGTAAGTTAGCTTTTATTCTAGCCATCAATTCACGTACACTAAATGGTTTTGTTATATAATCATCTGCTCCTAATTCTAAACCTAATATTTTATCAATTTCTTCATCTTTTGCTGTTAACATTAAAATAGGTATATTATATTTACTTCTAATTTTTTTACATACTGTTAAACCATCCATCTTTGGAAGCATTATGTCTAATAAAATTAAATCTGGTTTTTTGTTCAAAGCAATATCAACTGCTGTTACTCCATCATTAGCCTCTAGAGTGTTATATCCTTCTTTCCTTAGATTATAAACTAGAATATCTACTATAGGTGGCTCATCATCCACTATTAAAATAGTCTTTTGGTTATTTGCTTCACTATCCATTGAGATTTTCTCCTCTCTACAAAAATATTTAATACTCTTGTACATTATATCTTATTCTCAAATACACTTAAAATCAGTCTACATTAATTTATATCACATATATTAAATTTATACAAGTTTTTTTGTAAAAAAAATAAAAAAGACCTAAAAAAAGCAACACACATGTGTTGCCTTTTGGCAGGGGTAGAAGGATTCGAACCCTCACAAGCGGTTTTGGAGACCGATGTGCTACCATTAACACTATACCCCTATCTCAAATACCTCTCTATATTATCATAAATTTATAATATATGCAAGAGGTATTTTAATTTTTATACTATTTAAAATAAAAATTTTTAAACTAACATTGTTTTAACATAGAATACTATAGGTTTTAAATACTTTCAAATATATATTTAAGTATCGGTTTCATTATTTTTTTCCCATCTTCCTAACATACTTGTACAATTACTGTGTGTAGTACATGTTACTTTTCCATCTACTACACTTACTTTACATTCACCTATTGAAGTTGTTTTATTTTTGCATATATATATATCATCTGTATTTTCTATATTTGTATATGTTTTATTATCCATTGATATCCATTTAAATCGATTATATGTTTTCTTAGCCTCTAAATATTCTTCATCATTGTTCCAATCTATTTCTCCATTATTTGATAATGCATATTCTGATATTCTTTCTGCTCCATTTATTGTAACTTTTACTATTAATCTTTGTTTAGTATCTTGCAAGTGATAATAAATAACTAAACCATTATCTATTAACTGTTCATTCTCTTTTCCAGATACTGCATATCCTTTTGGTATTACAGCTATTTTTCCACTTTTGTCTGTATATTGTACCGTTTCTTTTTCTACTTTTCTATTTGTACTTTTTGTTTCTTCTACTTCAAATGTACAATTTTCTATATTATCTGCTATTTTTATACTATTATTTAAATAAACCGCATTATCCTCTAAAATAAATTCATATGTATTCCCATTCTTAAATACTAATTTACTTTCTGTTGTTTCTGCTGTTTTTATTTTATTTGTTTCATCTTTTGTCTCTTTTATCAATTGTACATTTAATTTATCAAATTCTATATCTTGTACTGTCTGTGAATTCATATTATTAAGGTTTTTTCTAAAATTAGTTGAAAGTATTGTCAATACTCCTAGTATTATTATTGTTAACAATACATATAATATTACTAATATTAAAGTTATTCCTCTATTATTTTTCATTTTTTATTCTCCTTCGTTTTTTCTGGTAGTGTAAACTAATTTAAAAATTTATTTAGTTACACTCCAGCTTTTTCAAGGTTTCTATCACTTTTTTGCAATAAAAAAATGATACCCCCTCTTTTTATGGTATAATTGTTTTGAACATATAACCTTATACACCATAAAGGAGTGGATATCATGTATACAATTATACCTCTATTACTAGCTCATATTCAAGAGCTAAATAATCAAATTTTATTTTTATTTAATTTTATTGTTAAAAATATACCGTTAAAGTTCAAGGAAAAGGATATTTCTTTGTTTTCTCCTAAATACAATAAACTTAAGGTTGATAAGTTACCTTTAATTAAAGTTCCTGAAAAGAAAGACTACAGAGAACTTTTATTGAAGTATCTAAAAGAAAATGATAAGCCTCTAAAACCTATTAAGTCTCGTGGCAAACATCCTGTCCCTCAGGTCGTTCATTGTCCTTGTTGTAATGCACCTCACAACTATATCTACGATAACACTGGGGGTCGTGGTCAGTTTTGGTGCAAAGTTTGTGATACTCATTTTAACCGCCAAAATTGGATTGAAAATCCTCCTGAACTCTGCTGTCCTCATTGTGGTATGGCTCTTGTTCTTAAAAAGAAACGTAAACTCTTTAATATACATAAATGTGTCAATCCTAATTGCTCCTATTATCTTAATGCTATTTCTTCTTTGTCTAAAGATGATTTAGAAGAATACAAATTAAAACCTGAAAGATTTAAACTCCATTATATCTATCGTGAATTTAAAATCAACTTCTTTAAGGTTGATTTATATTCTTTGCCTTCAAATGCCTCTAGTCTTCAATTTCGTAAGTTCTCTCCCCATGTTATGGGCTTATGCTTGACTTACCTCGTTAACTGTGGATTATCTACTCGTAAAACTAGAGATGTTATGCGTGAAGTTCATGGCATCAAAATTTCTCATACTCAAATTGCTAGTTATGCTACTACTGCTGCTTACTGTGTAAAACCTTTTATTGACTCTTTTGACTACAAACCTACCAACTTTTTAGCAGCAGATGAAACCTATACTAAGGTCAAAGGTTCTAGACGTTACGTCTGGTTTATTATGGATGCTATTAAAAAATCTATCTTAGGCTATCGTTCTTCTGACTCTCGTGATACTGTTCCTTGCATCTTAGCTATGCGTATGGCTTTCGACAAATTTAAAACTTTTCCTGGCAAGGCTCTTAAATTTGTTTCCGATGCTTACAATTCTTACAAACTTGCTGAGTTAGAATTTAAAAAGCATGGTATGGACTTTGATGTTACTCAAGTTATTGGATTAACTAATGATGATCCTACTTCTACAGAATATCGTTGGCTTAAACAAATCATTGAAAGACTTAATCGTACTTTTAAATTTTCTTACAAAGTTACTAATGGTTATGGCTCTGATGATGGTGCTAATACTCATTTATGCTTATTCGTAGCTTACTACAACTTTTTACGTCCTCATTCTTACACTCACTTTAAACCTTTAAATGAAGTACCTGAAATTGAAAAAGTTGAACTTATGCCAGCTAAATGGCAGGTTCTCATTCATTTATCACAACAGGTAATTTTGCATCAACAAAGAACTTGAAATTTTGCAATTTCATACTTTACCTTACTTTGGCTTAATTAACTTACAACGTGTTAGTAAATGCTTTGTCAAATGCATTTGCTACTTTGCAAGTGACCACTTGACAAAGCATTTATCTAACATGTTAAAATGTTAAAGCCTAAAGTTTTATTTCTTATGCATTTTTTCAATATATTTTTAACTTTTCAATGTGCTTTTTCTAAGTTTTAGATAATTTTTTCATAATCTATTTTTCATAGATTACTTTACACTACCTTTTTTCTTTATATGATGATAAAATCATACCATTATGATAAAAAAAAGTCAACTATTTTTAATTTTTTTGTAAAAAGTGTTGACAAATTAAAAAAAATTATTTAAAATAGAGAATGTGTTTGATTACACAGAAAAAATTGGTGGATGTAGCTCAGTTGGTTAGAGCGCTGGTTTGTGGCACCAGAGGCCGTGGGTTCGAGTCCCATCTTCCACCCCATGTAGATTTTATATTGGGGTGTAGCCAAGTGGTAAGGCACCAGACTTTGACTCTGGCATTTCGGCGGTTCGAGTCCTCCCACCCCAGCCAGAAATAATGACACATGAGTGTCACTTAAATTTTATTTTTTAAAAAGCTAAGAGGAAATGTCTAAACATTCCCTCTTTATTTTTATACCATATTTATACTAATTCTATTTTTTCAACTTCTTCTTCATTATCTTTTCTACATTCACAGTCTGGCTTGTTATAATCTTTACATTCTAATTTTACACCTTTTAAGCATTTTCCATGTCTTTTACATTCAACACATTGTTTGCAATGTTTTACTTTGTTTGCCCATATTTGAATCTCATAGGTTTTATCTGGACATAATGGTCCAAATACAAATTCACCATCTTTATCTGTAAATGTATGTGATACTGGATTTCTTTCTTCTTTTCCATATTCATAACATACTTCTATTAATTTAACTACTGCATCTTCTACTGGTTCTTTATAGCAATCTCTTATTACTCCATAAATTACATTTCTGTTATCTTCTGGTAAGTTTATTTCTAAGTCAAATTGTTTTCCTTTTTCTATAAACCCATCAACTTTTATATCTGGGCATTGTTTTCTTTCATCAAATTCCATTATTCTTCATCCACCCTTTTTTATATTTTTTTATGCAATTCCTTGCATATCTAGTTATATTGTATGATATTTCGCTTTTAAAGGTGAATAGTATTGCTAAAATTCTTCCTTATTACTAAATTTATTCTATTGGTAAAATGCTATATATTGTAAAAATATGTTGCTTCCATATCTGCTTCATGTAACAATAAAGCCAATGGATATTTTTTAAAAGCTTGACCAAGTGTTCCATATTGTTCTCTTGGTTCTGAAAATCCCATGTGCCAACGTATTGCAAACTTTTCTTCATCAGTTAATTTTATGTAATCTGTTATCATCATTACTGATTTTTCTCCATGTCCATATGGTATTGTATCTTCTATTGTATAATATGGTACTTTTTCCCATTCTCCTTTTGCATTTTTTGCATTTCTATAATCTATTTTATAAAAATTTACTTTACACATGTCATGCAATAAAGTTACTATTATAAGTGTTTCTTCACTTACGTCTAGTTTATGAAAAGCTATTTTTTCTTTTAAAATTTCATAAACTTTATAACTATGTTCCATTAGTCCTTTTTTATATGCTCCATGATATTTTGTACTAGCTGGTGCTTCAAAATAGTCTGATTTTTCTAAAAAATCCATTAATTCATCCATTCCAGGTCTATTTATTTTTTTTAACAGTTCTTTTACTTGTTCTTCCATTTTCTATTCATTCCTTTCCGAATTTACCAAAACATATTAAAATTACTGTTACAAATCACAGCTAATTAATTAATTTAAAGTAGCCAAATGCAACAGTTCTATATTTATTAAAAATTGAAGACCCCCGAAACAGTTCGAAGGCAGTAAAAAAACTTAAGTTCAATTTAGAATAAATATAGAACTGCTCTCGAGTTTTGCGGATCTTTTAGTATAACTGTAAAATGTAACGCTTTAAATCCATATTATGCAGTTTCAATATTATTTGATAATCTTGCTCTTCTTTTCTTTATAATTCCACGTTTTGGATCTATTTCATTTTCTTTGCATAGTTCTAATATAGGTGGAGCTTTATTTATTACTGTATCTTTTGTTATTATACATTTTTCAATTCTCATATTACTTGGTATATCAAACATTATATCTCTCATAATATCTTCTATTATTGAACGTAAACCTCTTGCTCCAGTATTTCTTTCAATTGCTTTATCTACTATAGCATTTAATGCTTCTTGTTCAAACTCTAATTCTACACCATCTAATTCTAATAGCTTTTTATATTGTTTTACTAATGCATTTTTAGGTTCTGTTACAATTTTTATTAATGCTTCTCTATTTAATTCCTGTAATGTAGCAATTATTGGCAATCTTCCTACAAATTCTGGAATTAAACCAAATTTTAATAAATCTTGTGGTAATAGTTGCTCAAAAATTTTATATTTATCATGTAAATCTTTTTTACTTTCTATTTGTGCTCCAAATCCCAATGATTTTTTATTTGTTCTTTCTTTTATAATTTTCTCTAATCCCTCAAATGCTCCGCCACAAATAAATAATATATTAGATGTATCTATTTGTATAAATTCTTGATGTGGATGTTTTCTTCCTCCCTGTGGTGGTACAGATGCAACTGTTCCTTCTACAATTTTTAATAATGCCTGTTGAACACCTTCTCCACTTACATCTCTTGTTATTGAAGGATTTTCAGATTTTCTTGTTATTTTATCTATTTCGTCTATATATATAATTCCTTTTTGTGCCTTTTCCACATTAAATTCTGCAGCTTGAATAAGCTTTAAAAGAATATTTTCTACGTCTTCTCCAACATATCCTGCTTCTGTAAGTGTTGTAGCATCTGCTATTGCAAATGGAACATTTAATATCCTTGCTAATGTTTGTGCAAGTAAAGTCTTTCCACATCCTGTTGGTCCTAATAATAATATGTTACTTTTTTGAATTTCAACATCATCTATAATTTCTTTGCAATTTATTCTTTTATAATGATTATATACAGCTACAGCCAATGTTTTCTTTGCTTCATCTTGACCTATTACATATTCATCCAAAATATTTTTTATTTCTTGTGGTGTTGGTATTTCCTCTGTTTTTACATCTTCATATTCTAATTCTTCATCATAGGCTTCACTCTCTATGATATTGTTGCAAACATTAATGCATTCGTCACAAATATATACTGATTTAGGTCCAGCAATTAGTTTCTTTACCATTTCTTGTGCTTTGCCACAAAAAGAACATCTTATTTCACTTAAATCTTTTTTATTTGACATATATTATTCATTCTCCTTTATAATATACTTCCTTATTTTCTATAATCTAATATACCATCTATTAATCCATAATTTAAAGCTTCTTCTGCTGTCATATAATGATCTCTTTCTGTATCTTTTTCTATTTGTTCTAAAGTTTGACCAGTTTTTTCACTTAATAATTTGTTTAACTTTTCTCTTGTTTTTACCATATGGTCTGCATGTATTTTAATTTCAGTAGTTTGACCTGCCAATCCTCCTGAAATTAATGGTTGATGAATTAATACTTCTGCATTTGGTGTTGCAAATCTTTTTCCTTTTGCACCACATGCAAGTAAAACAGACCCCATACTTGCTGCTAATCCTACACAAATTGTTGAAACTGGGCATTTTATATAATTCATTGTATCTACTATAGCCATACCATCTGTTATAGATCCACCTGGGCTATTTATATAAAATGATATCTCTTTATCAGGATCTTCTGACTCTAAAAACAACATCTGTGCTACTACTAAACTTGCTGTTACATGGTTTACATCCTCACTTAAAAATATTATTCTATCTTTTAAAAGTCTTGAGAATATATCATATGATCTTTCTCCTCTACTTGTTTGTTCAATTACATAAGGTACTAAACTATTTTTTTCCATAATTATCATCCTTTCTTTTTATGTAAGTATGTTATAAAATTCGAAGTAATCTAAATTTTAAGTATATGTACACACTATTATTACTCATATTAAAAATATTGGGCTAACACAAAGGTGCTAGCCCCTTGTAAATTATGCTTATTTTATTTTAGCATTATCTACAATATAATGAATTGTTTTTTCTGTTTTTAAATTTGATTCTACATAATTTCTTAATTGGGCATTTCCTTTTACAGTTTCTTCATTTTGTCCATACATTTCTGCCATCTCTTTAATTTTTGCTCCAATTTCTTCTTCTGTTACTTCTATTTTTGCATCCTTCATTATAGCTTCTAATACTAAATTTATTTTAACCTGTTTTTCTGCTTGTTCTCTATATTCATCTCTAAATTCTTGTTTTGTTTTACCAATAATTTTTAAGTATTGTTCTAAATTCATTCCTTGATATTGCATACGTCCTTCCATATCTTGCTCTATATTATCAAGTGCTGTTTCTATCATACCACTTGGAATATCTATTTCAGTATTTTTGCAAACTTCTTCAATTGCAGCATCTTCCATTTCAAATTTTGCCTTTGAAGTATTATCCTTTTCTAATTTTTCTTTTATAGATTTTTTCCAATCTGCTAATGTATCAAATTCACTTGCATCTTTTGCAAATTCATCATTAATTTCTGGTAATTCTTTTTTCTTTATTTCATGTAATTTTATCTTAAATGTAGCTTCCTTGCCTTCTAAATTTTTTGATGGATAATCTTCTGGGAAAGTAACTTTTATATATTTTTCTTCATCAATTTTCATTCCAATTATTTGATCTTCAAACCCTGGAATAAATCTACCACTACCAATTTCTAATTCATAATTTTCTGCTTTTCCACCTTCAAATGCAACACCATCAACAAAACCTTCAAAATCTATTATTGTTGTATCACCTTTTTCAACAGGTCTATCTTCAACTGTTACTAATCTCGCATTATGTTCAGCAATGTGTGATAATTCATGATTAATATCTTCATCAGATACATTATACTCTACTTTTTTAATTTCTATACCTTTATATTTTCCTAAATTTACCTCTGGTTTTGTTTGAACAACTGCTGTGAATATTAAATCTTTTCCACTTTCTATTTGAGTTATATCAATTTCTGGTTTACTTACTGCTTCTATTTTATTCTCTTCTAAAGCTTTTCCATAAACTTCGCCTGCTACTTCATTAAAAGCATCTTCATAGAATATTTGAATTCCATAAGCTTTTTCAACCATTTTAAAAGGAGCTTTTCCTTTTCTAAATCCTGGTATATTAAAATACTTTGCATTTTTCTTATATACAGTTTGTATTGCTTCATCAAATTTTTCTGCTTCAACTGTGATTTCTAGTTTAACCTCATTTGCTTTATTTTCAACGTTTTCTACTTTTACTTTCATTATTAAAATTCAATCCTTTCCATTTGCTAAAATTAACTACATTATTATATCATAAAAAATTATTTTTGCAATACTTTATGGAATAATTTTCC
>CANQPK010000014.1 GCA_947625685.1 uncultured Clostridia bacterium
TGGCGACCTGGAACGGGCTCGAACCGTCGACCTCTAGCGTGACAGGCTAGCGTTCTAACCAACTGAACTACCAGGCCGTAACAAATGCTTTTGTTTTGGCTTTATTTTAAAAATGGTGGGCGCAATAGGGCTCGAACCTATGACCTCCTGCTTGTAAGGCAGATGCTCTCCCAGCTGAGCTATGCGCCCATTTTTCTATCAGCGAATTCTAGTATACTAAATTTGCTGATAAATGTCAATACTTATTTTGAAATTTTTTTACTTTTTTGTAAGTAATCATATATATAGTTAGCTATAATTTTAATAAAATTATAGCTAACTATTAAATAATCTTCTATTTATTTTTTAATATTTCTATTGCTTTATTTACTTGTTCTTCTCCATCAGCTATTTCATAATCCGGAGTTATCCCAATTTCATTTATTTTATTTCCATTAGGAGTATAGTATTCTGCTGATGTTACTTTTAGGGCTCCTCCATTTGATAAGTAAATAAGACTCTGTATTATTCCTTTACCAAAGGTTTTTTCTCCAACAATTTCTGCTTTATTATTATCTCTTAATGCAGCTGCAAATATTTCAGAAGCACTTGCTGTTGCTCCATCTGTTAATAAGATTGTTGGCATTGTAATAGTTCTATCTGATTCTGACTTTTCTATTGTTTTATTTTCATTTTTATCCATTGTAATTAACATTGTTTCATCTTTATCGCAAAACAAATCTGTTATTTCTAAAGCCTGCTCAACTACTCCTCCGCCATTACCTCTTAAATCTACTATTAGACTTCTAGCTCCTTCTTGTAGTAATTTATTGTATGCTGATATAAAATCTTTTGCACAATCTTCATCAAATGATGTTATTGCTATATATCCAATATTATTTTCTAGCATTGTATTTAATATATAATTTATATCTACAATATCTCTTTCTACTTTTAAATCTAGTGTCTTTTTATCTCTTAATATTGTTAATGTTATTTCTGTTCCTATTTCTCCATCCATTAAATAATCTGAAAGTTCAGATATTTGTTCTGCATTATATGTTGTTCCATCTGCCTTAACTATTAGATCATTTACTTGTAATCCTGCCTTTTCTGCTGGTGATCCTTCCATTACTTCTAACACTTTAATAGTGTTATTTTCTGTGTTTGCTTGAATAGTTACTCCTATACCTATAAAATTCCCAAATGCAGAAGATTCAAAATCTTTAAGTTCTTCAGCTGTGTAATATTCTGTATATTTATCTCCTAATGAAGCAACTGCTCCTTTAATTGCGCCATCAATTACATCACTATTATTTATTTCTCCAAGATATTTATTTTCTAGTAATTCAATTACTTTTGATATTGTTTCTTCTGTCTGCTCAGCTACAGATGTATCTTTATTTTTTGGTAATAAAAATCTGACAGAACTGTCATAATTAATAATACTGGTAATTACAAAAGTTATTATTGCAATTACAACAATCAACATTAATGTTTTATAAGCTATTTGCTTTATATCCTCTTTCATAAGAACCTTCTTTCTTTTATATTAAGCAGTTTAAATATAGAAAACCTCTTGCGAGGTTTTCTTATATATAAATATATATTCCAAATTTTATACTTTATAAGTATTTGTTTTTACTTATAAATTACATGTTTAAATATGGTGCTGGGTCTACATAGTTTCCGTTTAAAAGTACTCCGAAATGTAAATGATTTCCTGTTGAATAACCAGTAGTTCCAACTGTTCCTATTTGTTGCCCTATTGTAACAGTTTGACCTACCTTAACTGAAATGCTAGAACAATGTGCATATAATGTTACTAATCCATTTCCATGTGAGATCATTATGTAATTTCCATATCCTCCACCACAGCTACATCTTGTTTTATAAGTTTTTGCATAGTCATGTGTACAGTTATTAGATACTGATATAACTGCTCCTGACTCAGCTGCAAGAATTGCTGTACCATGAGGTGCTGCCATGTCTATTCCTTTATGATTTGATGAACCAACTCCTCCTGTTGCTGCTGATCCTCTGTATCCAAATCTTGAAGAAATTCTAGAATAACCTGGACAAGGCCATCTTAATTTTCCGCCTGTATATACATATCCTCCAGAATTATTTCCATTCTTTCTTGCTAATTCTTGCCATTCTCTTTCCTTTTGTTTATATTGTGCTTCCATTTCATCTATTTGTCTTTGTAATTCTTTTTGTTCATCATTTAATTGGGAAACATATTTATTTTTATTAGCTTTTTTATTTGATAATTGAATTTCTTCTACTTTTAATGCTGCTTGTTTTTCTTTTAATGTAGATTGTTTTCCTTCAAGCTCAGTTTTAGATTTTTCTATAGCTGTTTTTTGTTCTTTTATTTTTTCCAAAAGTTCTGTATCATATTCTGCAATTTTACCAATTAGATAGTAATTCGATATAAAGCTTGATAAGCTTTTTGAATTTAATAATACATCTAGATATGATACTGTTCCTGCTTTGTATTGTGCTACAATTCTTTTACATAGTATATCATATTGGTTATCATATTTTTCTTGTTCTTCTTTAAGTTTTCCTGATATTGTATTTATTTCTTCATTTAATGTTCCAAGTTCTGAATTAAGAGTATCAATTTGATCTTCTTTTTCTGAAATTTCTGCATTTAGCGTTTGTAATTCTTTCATCGCAGAATCTACTTTACCTTCTATTTCTTCGATTTGCTCATTTGCTTCTTTTATATTATTTTGCAAATTTTGCATTTCATTTTTTAATTGTCCTTCATTTGCTGCAAAACTTATAATTGAAACAGACACTAATAAAATCGCGACTATCACACTAATTATTTTTTTTGTCATATGATTTCCTCCTATATTACACCTCTAGATATTTTCTCATTGAGATTGAGCTACCTATAACTCCAATTCCAGCACCTAATAAGATATATGTTAATATTAATAAGTTAAACATATCTGCAAATGTATATAATTTTAGACTAAGTACTGCAAATGTTTCTGTTTTTATTAATTGACCTGTTGCTACATTGTATAATAATCCAATAACTAAAATTGAAATTAATGCTGATACTAAACCAATTATAATTCCTTCTACTATAAATGGCCACCTAATAAAACTATTTGTTGCTCCTACATATTTCATAATTGAAATTTCTTTTCTTCTTGAGTGAACTGTAAGTTTTATCGTATTTGTTATAATAAATATTGATATAAATACTAGTATAACAAGTATAGCAAATGTAACTATTCTTACACCTCTAGTTATATTTCCAAGTACATTTATTGTATCATTACTACTTTTAATTTCCGTAACATGTTCTATTTGACTAATCTGATTTTGTACATTTTTGTTTAAGTCCAAATCAGTTAATGTTACTATATATGAAGGAGGTAATATTTCTTCTAATCCATCTAATACCTCTGCATATTCACCTAAATTTTCTTTATATGAGTTATATGCATCCAAACTTGACACATATTCTATTGTATTTACTCCGTCAATTGCCCTAATTTTAGTTTCTATTTCTTTTATTTGTTCATCTGTTGCATCTATATCAATAAATGCCTGCATTCCTTGTTCTGCTTCCACCTGAGCCATGACATAATTAACATTTTCACCTAATATGAAGAATAGTCCAAACATAAGCATTGCCATACACATTATTGTTAAAGCGGCAACCGTTGACTTTTTGTTTTTTAAGACATTTTTAAATCCTTCACCTATCAAATAACTCATAATATTATATTTCACTGTTATAACCACCCTTTTTATCATCTCTTACTATATTGCCTTGCTCTATTTGTATTACTCTTTTTTTCATTTTATCTACTATGTCTTTTGCATGAGTTGCAACAATTACTGTAGTGCCTCTCATATTTATTTCGTTAAGTAAATTCATAATATCCCAAGCAGTATCTGGGTCTAGATTTCCTGTTGGTTCATCTGCGATTAACATAGATGGATTATTTACTAAAGCTCTTGCTAAAGCTACTCTTTGTTGTTCTCCTCCTGATAATTCATGTGGATACATTTTTGCTTTTCCACTTAAACCAACTAAAGAAAGCACCATTGGGACTTGTCTTCTAATATGTCTCTGTGTTGCCCTTACTATGTACATTGCATATGCTACATTATCATATACTGTTTTATCTGGTAATAATCTAAAATCTTGAAATACCACTCCCATACTTCTTCTAAGGTATGGAATTCTGCTTTTCTTCAAAAATGTTGTATCTTTTCCATTTATTATAATATTCCCTGATGTTGGTTCTTCTTCTTTTAATATAAGTTTTATCAATGTTGATTTTCCTGAACCTGAGCTTCCTACTAAAAAAGCAAATTCTCCTTTTTCAATTATAAAGTTTGCATTATTTACGGCTTCTGTTCCTGTTGAATATTTTTTACTTACATTTCTAAATTCTATCATTTTTATTTCCTTCCAAGTGTATATGTTAAATTATTTATAGTTTCTCTTTATATATCATAACAATAAATTTTCATTTATGCAATAGTTTTTTTTGTAAAAATATGATAATTTTTCTTTATTTTTATGTATTTAATGCATATTTTTTCAATTTGTGTAATTTTTAAAATTCACAAAAAATTTACAAACAGCAAAAATGCATCTTAATTTGCTATAATTTTTAGCATTTAAGATGCATTTTTATTATTTGGTTAAGATTTCATTTTTTGTAGTTCTGCCTGTCTTTTTACTTTTTGTGTTGTTGTTTTTATCATTGGTTCATCTGTTAAAACTAATTTTTTCATATATTTATATTTTGGAAGTTTTTTATTTATTTCTTTTATGTCATTCCATACAATATTTCTTAAATCTTCTTCTGAAATATCAGGATAATTTTCAGTTATATATTCTTTATCGTATACAATTTTTACAGATACAACTAAATCATCATCTTTTGGTTCCCCATATACCATACTTTCAGCAACATATGGAAGATTATTTATTAATACTTCTAATTCTTCTGGATATATGTTTTTGCCGTTTTTTAAAACTATTACATTTTTCTGTCTTCCTGCAACATATATTATTCCATCTTTATCCATATATCCTAAGTCACCTGTATAGAACCATCCATCTTTTAAAACTGCATTTGTTGCTTCTTCATCTTCATAATATCCAAGCATTACATTTGGTCCTTTTGCAATTATTTCTCCTATTCCTTCTTCATTTGGATTGTCTATTTTAATCTCTACATCTGGCATTGGATAACCTATTGAACCATATCTAATAACTTTTGCATTTTCTGCTGCAAGTACTGGAGATGTTTCTGTAAGTCCATATCCTTGTATTGTAAGTATACCTAAATCATTTAAGCCTTTTGCAACCTTTTTATCAAGAGCAGATGCACCACTTACTATAAATCTTAATCCTCCCCCGAAGTTCATCCAATACTTCTTTGAATACTTTTCTTCTTATATCTATACCAAATTTCAAAAGTACTTTTGTAAGTATTTTTCCGAATTTTACAGCATTAGTTTTTCCCTTTTTCTCTATTGCTGCTTCAATTTTTTTATACATTGATTCTATCAAAAGTGGTACACAAATAAACACAGTAACTTTATATTCTTTTAAGTTTTCTTGTATATGTCTTAATCCGTCACAATATACATTTTTCATTCCTTTAGATAAATATAATAACTGTCCAGTTGATCCAAATGTATGATGATATGGTAAAAATGCAATGTTAGTATCTGTTTCAGTTAACCACTCTACTTTTGACATAGAATTTATATTACTAACTATATTTTTATGAGATAGCATTACAGCTTTAGATAATGCTGTTGTACCTGAAGTGAAAACTATTGTAGCCATTTCTTCCGCATTTATCTTTGCATCTAAATATCTTCTATCTCCTTTGTTTACAAGTTTTTCACCTTTTTTAATTAAATCTTTTACATTAGATATTCCTTCTGTTTCATCCATAGATATAACTTCTTTTAGCGAAGTTTCACCTTTGTCAATAATTTTTTTAATTGTTTCTATATAATTTTCTTCACAGAAAATCACTTCAACCTTTGCTTTTTTGATTGACATTTCTATTTCTTCTTCTGGTAAGCCTTTATCAAGTGGAACAATTACACCTACCCCATTTATAACAGATGTATAGGCAAGAACCCATTCATACCTGTTTTTTCCTATGACAGCAATTCTCTTACCCTTATATCCCAAATCAATTAATTCTGTCCCTAAAGCATTTATTTCTTTTCCTAATCTTTCATAAGAAATATTTTCATAATTAATATTTTTCCCCTCTTTGTGCTTTATAACAAATGCAATATTTTTTGAAAATTTTTTGCAAGCATAGTTCATCATTTTCTTTAAGTCCTTAAACTCCGTTGTTTCATATAAAATTTTGTTTTTCATATTATATTATACCCTCTCTAATCTAGTATCTAATACTAGATTATCACATATACAAAAATAAGTCAATCAGTTTGACCACTCGTTCTATAAAAAATTTAAAATATTTTAATTTATTCTGCTCTTAGCTCATCTACTATCCTTGCAAGATTATTTACCAAAAAATCTACATCTTCTTTTGTATTTCTATCTCCAAATGTGGTTCGAAGTGAGCCTGATATATACTCTTTAGGGGTTCCGTATTGCTAAAAGTACATGTGATGGTGCACTTTCTCCTGAATTACAAGCAGAACCACTTGATGCACAGATTCCGAACCTCATCTAATTTTAATAGAAGACAACTTCCGTCTACATCTTTAAATGATATATTGCTATTCCCTGGAAGTCTATCATATCTATCTCCGTTAATTCTAATATCTTTTATTCTTTTTTCTACATTTGAAATATAATATTCTCGTAAGCTTTTTAGTTTCTCGTTATATTCATCAAAATTTTTATATGCCATTTTTATAGCTTTTCCGCAAGCCAACTATTCCTGCTACATTTTCAGTCCCTGCCCTTTTATTTTTTTCTTGGTGTCCACCATTTTGTATTTTTTTAAAATTTATGCCTTGCCTTACATATAATGCTCCTACACCCTTTGGTCCATAAAATTTGTGAGCTGATAAAGACAATAAATCTATATTACTTTTCTCTACATCAATTCTTATATTTCCAATTGCCTGAACTGCATCTGTATGGAAGGATACATTATGCTTTTTCGCTATTTCTCCTATTTGGTTTATTGGTTGTATTGTGCCTATTTCATTATTAGCTGTCATTATTGAAATTAGAATCGTATTTTCATTAATTGCATTTTCTAATTCTTCCAAAGAAATTTTTCCTTTTTCATCAACTCCCAAATATGTTACTCTGAATCCCTCTTGCTCTAGAATTTCACAGGTTTCTAATACTGCATTATGTTCTATTTTTGTTGTTATAATGTGATTGCCCATTTTTCTATTTGCATAAGCTATTCCTTTTATAGCCAAATTATCACTTTCACTACCACATCCTGTAAAATATATCTCCTTTGGTTTTGCACCAAGTTCCCTTGCAACTCTTTCCCTTGCAACTTCTATCGCTCTTTTACTTTCTCTTCCTATTGTATATATTGAGGATGGATTTCCATAGTTTAATTCAAAATATGGAAGCATCTCTTTTAAAACATCTTCTTTTACATATGTCGTTGCTGCATGATCAAAATATCGTATTTTTTCCAAAATAATTCCTCCCTTTTATATTAGTATATGAAAATAGGGAGGATTAATTCAATTATTATTATTTAGTTTGATTCCTCGTTAAATACACAATAATATTTATTTATCTAAAACTAAACTATATTTTCTAACTCTTTTATTTTATCTCTTAATTCTGCTGCCTTCTCGAACTCTAAATCTTGAGCATATTTTATCATTTCATTTGTTAGTTTTTCAATTACCTCATTTATATCTTCATCATCTTTTATGTTATGTTCACTCTTAATATCTTCTACTATTGTTGCTTTAATTGTATCTCTTACACTCTTTTTGATTGTTTGAGGTGTTATGCCATTTGCTTCATTATATGCTTTTTGCAAACTTCTTCTTCTGTTTGTTTCTGATATAGCTCTTTCCATACTATTTGTTAGTTCGTCTGCATACATTATAACCTTTCCATCTGTATTTCTAGCAGCACGTCCTACTGTTTGTATTAAAGATCTTTCTGATCTTAAAAATCCTTCTTTATCTGCATCAAGTATTGCAACTAACGATACTTCTGGTATATCTAGTCCTTCTCTTAAAAGGTTTATACCGACTAGTACATCATATTTTCCGAATTCTTAAATCTCTAATTATTTCCATTCTTTCTAATGCTTTTATATCCGAATGCATATATGTTACTTTTATATCTATACCTGCTAAATATGCTGTTAAATCTTCTGCCATTTTCTTAGTCAAAGTTGTAACTAAAACTCTTTCATTTTTCTCTACTCTTAGTCTTATTTCTTCTATCAAATCATCTACTTGATTTTCAACTGGTTTTACAATTATTTCTGGATCTAAAAGCCCTGTTGGTCTTATAATTTGCTCTACTACATTTCCTTCTGAATGTTCCATTTCATATTCTGCTGGAGTTGCTGATACAAATATACATTTATTTATTTTATTTTCAAATTCTTCAAACTTAAGTGGTCTATTATCTAATGCAGAAGGCAATCTAAATCCATACTGTATTAAGCTTTCCTTTCTTGCCTTATCTCCATTATACATGGCTCTTACTTGAGGTATTGTTGCATGAGATTCATCTATGAACATTATAAAGTCATCTGGCAAGTAATCTAATAGTGTAAATGGAGCACTTCCGTGGTTTTCTTCCGACTTATATGTCTTGAATAGTTTTCTATTCCCTGACAAAAGCCTGTCTCTCTTAGCATCTCCATATCAAAATTAGTTCTTTCTTCTATCCTTTGAGCTTCTATAAATTTATTTCTATCTTTAAAATATTTTATTCTTTCTTGTAATTCTTCATCTATTGTAACAAGTGCTCTTTCCATTTTGTCCTCTCCTGTTACATAGTGAGAATTAGGGAATATCATAACGTGTGATCTTAGTCCTATTGTCTTTCCTGTAAGTGGGTTTATCTCTGTAATTTTTTCTATTTCGTCTCCCCAAAATTCTACTCTTATTGCTTTTTCATTTTGGTCTGATGGGTATACTTCTAAAATATCTCCTTTTGCTCTAAATGTTCCTCTTTTAAAATCCATTTCATTTCTTGTATATTGCATATTTACAAGTTTTCTTAAGATTTCATCTCTTGATTTTAGCATCCCGAGGTCTTAAAGATACTGCCATATTTTCATAATCTATTGGGTCTCCGAAGTCCATATATGCAAGATACTGATGCAACTATTATTACATCTCTTCTTTCAAAAAGTGCTGCTGTTGCAGAGTGTCTTAACTTATCTATTTCATCATTTATAGATGCATCTTTTTCTATATATGTATCTGTTGATGCTACATAGCTTTCTGGCTGATAATAATCATAATATGATACAAAATACTCCACTGCGTTCTCTGGGAAGAATTCCTTGAACTCACTATATAATTGTCCGAGCTAGTGTTTTATTGTGTGCTAAAACGAGTGTTGGCTTTTGTACTTTTTCAATTACATTTGCCATTGTGAAGGTTTTTCCGAGAACCTGTAACTCCTAGAAGTGTCTGGAATTTCTTTCCTTCTTTAATTCCATTTGATAAGTATTCTATTGCTTGTGGTTGGTCGCCAGTTGGCTTATATTCTGAATGAATTTTAAACATTTTTCTTTTCTCCTTTTTATTCTCCTAAAAAATTCATTACTAGATCTATAATTACTTCTTTTTCTTTTGGATTTGACTCTGTAATTAATAATGTCAATGCTGCTAAAGTATTATTATCAATAATTTGCTTTCCACCTTTGTATAAAATATCATAATAATTTAAAAAATATATGAATAAAGTTGCTGCAATTCTTTTATTTCCATCAATAAACACATGGTTCTTAACTACTAAATATAAGAAGTTAGCTGATTTTTCCTCGATACTATTATATATAATATATCTTGCCCATCAAAACTTTGATATATATTATTTATAATAGATTCTAGTCCATTATCTCTTTCTATTCCAAATATATTGCTTTTTTCTCCAAATTTTAAGTTGTGAATAATATCTAAACAGTCTTGATATTGAATTATTCTGTTGTCTGTTGTTCCTTTTATTTTTTTCATTTGTCATAAAATCCATTTCCTTCGCCTTTAGTATTTTACCATTTTTTATGCAAAAATACAAGGCATTTGAGCCTTGTATTTTAGTGATTTGTCTCTAACTTAGAAAACTAATTTGATTATCTATGTTAATCCAACTTTTTTGTTTTGCATCGTGTATTTTATCGCCTTCTTCATTTCCACCAATTAAAAATGGAGATGTAGGAATATGTTTTTTCATATTTTCTCTAACTAGACCAGCATTTGCATTAGCATAGCAATATTTACATAGATGCCCACAAGTATTATATGCACCTATATCATTTCCTAATAAACAAGTACACCCTACTCTTTTGCTATTATTTTTTGGTGTAATTAATTTATTATTTATTGCTTTTTCAATTATTTTCTTACTCATACAACCTGTTATATCTATACCATAATCTTTTAAAAATTCTTTTTCACAGCAAGAATGTATTGTAATATTATTTTCTTTTCCTATTCTTGCAAATGCTTTTGCAATTTGTATTTGCTCTTTTTCTGTTGGTGGTCTTAAATCAGGTGCATTTCTTTTTACTTTTTCATACATATCTAAAAAACTAATAGTGCAATCTTCTGTGTAACCATTTAATTCATTTAACAATTTTTCAAAACATTTAATATGCATATTTATATCAAATTTCTCATTTATGAATATTGGATCATAGCGAACTGCTACCGCATTTTTTCCAAGATGTTCTGATAACTTTTTGAAATCGCTAATTACTTGCTTTTTATCTGGTACATTTGGTTCTATATCTTTTCCATAAGGCGTAATCGTTACAAACCAAAACTGTTTGTATTTGTCTAATTCTGATAAATGAGAAATTAAAGGATGTGGATTTTTAGTACAAAACGCTAAACAATCTACAACATTTGGATTTAAACTATATTTAGTTACTTGATTTTTATAATATGGATTTCTAACATACACAAACCCCTCTTTTATTCTATTTAATAACCAATTAGAATAAAAAGCTGGTATATCAGTTCTCATTCCTGTATTTATTATCATTTCTAATTTTCATCTTCTTCCATAAACTTTTTAATATCTTCTTGTATTTCAATAAATCTATTTTCTAAATTATAAAAACTTCTTGTATCTTTATTAAACCTAACTAAAATCCAATTTTTATTTTCAAGTATCATCTGTTCAAATGGAAATCTTATAATTCCTGGTGTATTAAATCCTACTCCAAATTCAAGTAATAATACATTTTTGTTCTTATTTCTGTCTAAAAATTCACTATATTTTTTATCTTGTTTATACCAATTTTCATCTTGAACAAAGTAAGCATCTTTTCTTAAATTCATATCCATATTTTCTTTACAAATAGGACATTTCATTACTAAATTACTTGGTATCTTGCAATCATTTGTACTAACAAGCCATTTTTCTACTAATTCTTCATTATAATATAATTTATTATGACAAGCCTTTTC
>CANQPK010000015.1 GCA_947625685.1 uncultured Clostridia bacterium
TAGAGTATTTTAAAAGTGGACCATTTTTCAATTAGAACTTTCTAATTTTTTGGACCACTTTTAATATATCAAAAACATATGTTATATATAATTATATTGTGGGGGTAAAATATATGTTTGAAGATGAAGAAGATAAAAAAGAATACCTTGAACAACTATCTTCATTATCGGTGGAGGAATTACAGCAAAAATTTAAAGATAATGCTACCGAAATTGAACAAAATGAAGATATCATTGCAACTAATAAGCTTAAATCAAATTTAAAATCTAAAATTCTTAAACAAAATAAAAGGATTTTAGAATTAGAAATTGAACTTGAAATACCAGGATCTGCTGAATTATCTTCTTGGGATTTGGAAGATTTTGATAGTATGACTACAGATGATGTACCTGATGGATCAGTAGAAGAATTGCAAAATAGAATTAAAAAAAACGATGAAAAAATTGCAAATTACGAAGAAAGATTGCAATCTATAATGATAGAAGAAACTACAAAGAAACAAGATGAGCTTAATGGACTAATATCTGAATTATCTGAGTTAGATTCAGAAAGTGCTGAAGAAATTAGGAGCGCAATTAGTGATTCTGTTTCAGGCGCTTCTCCTTCAAAAGAACAATATCAAACAATCTGTGAACTTATTGGACGTTGTAATGAAAAATTAAAGTCTTTATTAATAAGTAGAATAATGAAGCAGCAAGAAATACTTAATGCTCAATATGAACAAATGGATTTATATAGTCAAAGGGAGTATTTATAGATGAATAACAAAGAAATGATAGAATATAAGCCAAATCTTATATCTAAAATAAGAAGTTTCTTTAGAAAATTATTTCATAGTAGCAACTCAAGTTTTGATAATACACAAACAATAAGTAGAACTAATGATAGAGAAACTGACAAAAGTTCTAATAAAAAAGATTTTATTGCCGAAATCAAAATAGACACTAATGATATAGATAAAGTATATAAGAAAAAAGAATTTCTTGATGAAATTAATGGAAACGAGGAAGCTTTAAATATGCTTTCAGTCGATAGATTAAAAGAATTAAGTAAATATTATGATCAGATGATAGAACAGAACAATTTAAAAATACAAAAATTAAAAGCAAATACATAAAAAAAGCAGGAGACTCAAATGAGCCTACCTGCTTTTTGAGTTACAGGAGTGCTGCCCTCTGCTTTTTAAGCTTGCCAACAAACTCCTTCGGAGTGTTGGGATTATCAAGCAAAGCATCGACTGCAGCAATCATCTCTTCCTCGTAGTACTCAATGCCTTTCTCATCTGCAGAAAGGACAAATTCAGCAATACGAGTAAGCAGTTGCTGAGATACGTTAGATGCTTCTGCTAAGTAAGCAAGCTGAAAGATGTACGGGTCCTCTTGAGCAGCAATCTTCTTGAACATTAATTCAAGAAGATACTCCGGAGCAAAGGACATTAACTTATAAGGCTCAGAAGCATCAAAGCTGTATGCCCTATCCGCTATTTCCTCAAGAATCCGATTTGTGATTTTCGGATTCTCAAAAACATAACGGAATACATCAACATCACCTACTCCGTGAAACCAGTAAGGAAAGCATATACACATAGTGTACAAAACTTTCTCGGTGGTGTTTGGGTTGGTGAGAATGGCCACCTGTACTGGATAGTCAGGGCTATCCGAATAAACATAGTCCCAACGTTCAGCAGGTATTATCCCCATCAGTGCATCTTCGGGGGCAGATTGATCTGCAGCGATGATATGCTTGATGAAATAATCATCAATATACCTTTCATATGAATCATCTGCCCACCCTTGCTGCTGTGCAAAGGTGATACCGTCGATTAAGCCATCCCTTGATGGAACAAAGAGCGCCCAGTCAATTGGATGCGCTTCGAGAAATTTCTTGACAGTATCGTTTTTGTTCTCACGATACTCCTCACGAATAGTTCTCCAGTCAATCTTGTAACCCATTTTCATTCTCCTTTCAAATATTGGGCAAGATTTTTATGTAAAAGTTTTCAAAGTGAAAACTAGAAAGGGAGTGAATGTATATAAAACGGTTTCCCGTGTTATGTTAATTATATCATAAATTGCCTAAAATTTCAACTTTTAGGCAATTTATGATAGTAAATATTCAAATATTCTTTTATATTAAATTTCATTTCCACATATTCATTATTTTTTGTTTAAACTCTTGCAATTTATCATAAATCTTTTCAAAAAAGCTCCCTTATTAGCATAAATGCTTATAAGGGAGCTTTTTTTATTTATAACTTTTCTTTATTCTTTGTATAGCTGTTTTTTCAAGTCTTGAAACTTGTGCCTGAGAGATACCTATTTCTTCTGCAACTTCCATTTGTGTCCTTCCATCAAAAAATCTTTTTGTTATTATTATTTTTTCTCTTTGATTTAGTTTTTTCATAGCTTCTGCTAAACTTAAATTTTCTGCCCATTTTTCATCTGTATTTTTATTATCACTAACTTGATCCATAATAAATATATTTTCTGCACCGTCTTTATATATTGGTTCTTGCAAAGATATAGGATCTTGTATTGCATCAAAGCTAAATGCAATTTCCTCTTTTGAAACTCCAAGTTCTTTAGCTATTTTCTCTATTGTAGGTTCTTTTCCATCTTCTTTAGTTAATTTTTCTCTTATTTGTATTGCTTTATATGCTAAATCCCTTATAGAACGACTAACTCTTATCGGATTATTATCTCTTAAATATCTTCTAACTTCTCCAATTATCATTGGCACTGCATAAGTTGAGAACTGAACATTTAAGCTTGTATCAAAATTATCTATTGCTTTTATTAAACCGTATGCATCCTACTTGAAATAGATCATCTGAACTTTCTCCGCGTCCACCGAAATCTTTGTATAACACTTAAAACTAATCTTAAATTTCCATTTATGAATTCTTCTCTTGCTTTTTCGTCTCCTTGTTTTATTTTAGTAAATAGTGCATTTTTTTCTTCATTTGATAGTACAGGTAGTTTTGATGTGTTTACTCCACATATTTCAACCTTTTTTATCAAATAAAAAACCTCCTCTTGAAAATAATTTCTGTTATTCTCATTATTTCCAAAAGGAGTTTATATTATACTTTTTGTATTTTATAATTTTCTTTTATTTTTCATTTGGTTTTAAATAAATTAATGTTATTCCTTTATTAAATGGTATAATCTTTTTTTCAATTCTTTTATGCGTAAATTCATTTCTAACTGCATTTAGTAACACTTGTCCTTTTCTATATCCATGTATTACAACTATTTCTTTTATATTATCTTCTGCTGTATCTATAGTTTTTTCTAAATAAAATAATGCTTCTTGTTTTTCCATATCATGCATGTCAAGTATTATCCTATCTGTTTCTGGTATAAATATATCTTCGTACATTTTTCCTCCATAGTTTATCTAATGTGATTTTATATTTAGATAAAAAAAGAACTTCATCCAAAGTTCCTTTTTTTACTTAATTTCATATTTTATATATAGAAAATTGAAAGTACAACTGCAAGAACTGCGAAACAAATTCCTAAAGTTATAGTCATTCTTTTCATTCGTCCTTCTTTTGTCCTTCCTTTATTTTGATTATAGAAATTATTTGTGCTAGATCCTGTTATTGTTCCTGATAAACCAGAATCATCTTTTGATTGAATTAATGTTAATACTATTAGTACTACTGATACTATTACATATATTACTAATAATATATTTTTTATAATTTCCATTTAGTGTTATCATTCCTTTCTTAAAATTCAAATACTTTTTTTAAAAATGCAATATATATTTTAACACAATTAAAAATGAATTGCAATGATTTTAGTAAAAATTATGTATTTCACTTTTTATATTTCTAATTTATGGTATGTTTTTTTACCTTTTTTTATAATTGCGTATCCTTCTTTAAAATCTTTTTCAGATAATGTATAACCTAAATCTGTAACTTTTACATCATTTAAAGATATTCCACCTTGCTCTATAAGTTTTTTAGCCTGACCTTTTGACTCACTAATTCCTGTTTGAACAATCGCATCTACTAAGCTCATATTTGTACTTTCTACTTTCGTTGTAGGCATATTACTAATGTCTCCGCTTCCCTCAAATAATGCTTTTGCAGATTCTTCTGCTTTTTTCGCTTCTTCTTCTCCATGTATTAGCTTAGTTATTTCATATGCTGCAACTTTTTTAGCTTCATTTATCTTCTCATCTTTTAATGAAGATAGTCTTTCTACTTCTTCATTTGGTAAGAATGTAAGTAAAGACAATACCTTTCTAACTTCAGTATCACCTATGTTTCTCCAATATTGATAGAATTCATATGGAGATGTTTTATCTGGATTTAGCCATAATGCTCCTTTTTCTGTCTTTCCCATCTTTCTTCCGTCTGCTGTTGTAAGTAGCTTAAATGTAAGTCCATAGGCTTCATCAGTTCTCATTTTTCTTACAAGTTCTACTCCACCTATAATATTAGACCATTGATCATTCCCACCAATTTGCATTTTACAATTATATTTATCATAAAGATGTAAGAAATCATAGCTTTGCATTAACATATATCCCATTTCAAAAAAGGTAAGTCCTGTCTCAAGTCTTGCTTTATAACATTCTGCCGCAAGCATCCTATTTACTGAAAATTGTGTTCCTATTTCTCTCATAAAATCTATATAATTTAAATTAGATAGCCAATCTCCATTATTTACTATTATTGCTGCATTTTCTCCTTCAAAAGAGACAAATCTTTCTGCTTGTTTTTTTATACAAGATACATTATGCTCTAATTGTTCTTTTGTAAGCATCTTTCTCATATCTGTTTTTCCACTTGGGTCACCAATCATAGCAGTTCCACCACCCATAAGTATGATTGGTTTATGTCCTGCTTTTTGAAGTCTTGATGCTACCATTAATGCTACAAAATGTCCTATATGTATACTGTCTGCTGTTGGATCTATTCCTATGTAAAACCTTACACTTTCTTTTTTAAATAGCTCTTTCATTTCTGCTTCGTTTGTTAATTGTTCTATATATCCTCTTTGTTTTAATTCCTCTATTATATCTGTCATATTTTTTCTCCTATCTTTGATTTTGCAACTATTATATAATTTTTTTTATGAAAAGTAAATAGCTACACACATAATTTGTAATGACTATTGAATTTTTTTTCATATTATAGTAAAATATATTTATTAAATTACATTGTAATTTACTTTGAAATAATGGAACTAAAATACAAATATTGTTTAATATGGAGGTCCATATGGAAGAGAAAAAAGAAGAGAAAAAAAATATTGAAATCGTTTCTGGAGATGGTAAAGATTTAGATATATCTCCTGTTTACAATCATATTCCAATTAGTAAACCAAAAATAGATAAAAAAGAAGAAAAAGAAATTGTAATTCCAAAGGAGAAAAAGAAGGATTAAAAAATTCTTGACAAATCTAAAAGATGCGTTTATAATATTATAGTAACACTTATGGCGAAGTAGCTCAGTTGGCTAGAGCATCCGGTTCATACCCGGCAGGTCGAGAGTTCGAATCTCCCCTTCGCTACCAATATCTTTAAAAAGCTTAAAAATAGTATGCTTCAAGCATTTTGAAGCATACTATTTTTATTATTACTAATTTATCACTTTAGTTTTTTATTTATATGAAGATATATTACTCTCCAATTTCTCTTTCATTTTCTTTTTCATTCTCTGTATGTTTTTCTTCATTTCTTTCAATTGTTACTTTTTCAGGTGTAACAACAATATTTTGTGAGAATGATGTTCCTCCTGCACCAGCTGCATTTTTTCTTCTTTTCCTTTGTGACATAAAGTATTCTGGGATAATCGTTGTTATCCTTTTATATGCTTCTTTAAAAGCTTCTCTTCTTTTTGTATTTTTATCTGAATTTATTATTTCTTCTGGTGTTTCTACAGGATCATAACTTGTCAAGCTTATTTTTTCTTCATTTTTTTTATCTGACATATATTTATTTTCCTCTCTATCGTTTTTTATGCGGAATTTTATTTATTCCTGCCATTTTGTATAAATCTATCAATATTTTAGTTCATGTAATCCCTAAGTTTCTTACTTCTACTAGGGTGTCTAAGTTTTCTAAGAGCCTTTGCTTCTATTTGTCTTATTCTCTCTCTAGTTACTTCAAACTCTCTTCCAACTTCTTCTAGTGTTCTTGCTTTTCCGGTCTTCAAGTCCGAATCTTAATTTTAATACTTTTGCTTCTCTTGGTGTTAATGTATTCATAACTTCTTCTAGTTGCTCTTTTAATAAAGTATATGCTGCAGAATCTTGTGGAGCTGGTGAATCATCATCAGGAATAAAATCTCCTAAATGACTATCATCTTCTTCTCCTATCGGTGTTTCTAAAGATACTGGATCTTGTGCAATTTTTTGTATTTCCATTACCCTATCAATAGGCATTTCTAATTCTTCTGATAATTCTTCTGGTGTAGGTTCACGACCTAATCTTTGTAACAAATGCCTTGATGTTCTAATTAATTTATTTATCGTTTCTACCATATGCACAGGTATTCTTATAGTTCTTGCTTGGTCAGCTATTGCTCTAGTTATAGCTTGTCTAATCCACCATGTCGCATATGTGCTAAATTTGTATCCTTTTGAGTAGTCAAATTTTTCTACTGCCTTAATAAGTCCCATGTTTCCTTCTTGTATAAGATCCAAAAATAGCATACCTCTTCCTAAATATTTTTTTGCTATACTTACTACTAATCTTAAGTTTGATTCAGCAAGTTTTTGTTTTGCTTCCTCGTCTCCTTGCATAATTTTTTCGGCTAATTCCAATTCTTCATCGTATGTAAGAAGTGGTATTCTTCCTATTTCTCTTAAATACATTCTTACAGGGTCATCTATATTAATTCCGTCTAGGTCTGTAAGACTATTTTCTATATCTACTTCTTCTATTGATTCTAGTTCACTTATATCTGGTTCTATATCTTCAAAATCATCTTCTTTTAAAAGATCTCCTCCAATTTCCTCAAATGCATCAAATACTTTATCTATTTCTTCTGGATTTACATCTTCTAGTTCTGAAGCAAGTTCACCATAAGTAATACTACCCTTAGCTTTAGCTTTTGATAATATTTTATTGACTTTTTCTTTATCTGTTAATTGTTCTTTTGTTTCTTCATTTTGTTCATTTTCTTTATTCTCCATATTGTGTTTATTCCTCCTTACTTTATGCTTGCAATTTTCAAACTTATTTCATTAAGTCTATTTTCGATTCGTTCTGTTTGCTCCTTATCTAAATTTCCAGAAACTAATTGTTTAAGTATTAAATTTTTTTCTTCTAAAAGTTTGTTAATCAAAAATTTATTTACCAAATCATTAACTGCTTTATCAATATCACTTATATCTAACTCTTTTGACAAAATATATGTAATATGGCTTATAAGTTCCTCATCACCATTAAATAGTCCTATTATATTAGTAATATCCCCTTTTTCTAGTTCTTCATACAAAACATTTGCAATTTTTTTGTTTTTTTCATCTTTAAAATCATCTGGTGTAATTTCATTTTTTATTTTTTGATAAACTTTTTGTCCTTCGTTTACAAGTAATAATATTAGTAAATTTTCTTTTGTACTATTTGAATTTTCTACTTCTTTTTTAGTAATTATTTCTGGTTTCTTAACAGCCACTTGTTTATCTAGCACTTTGGCTGATGAATTTGCATAAGCAATCTTATTAAGCTGAGCATATATTGCTTCTTTTGAAATATTATAGTTTTTACAAATTTTATCAATATATACTTCTTTTTCAATATCGTTATTTGTTTTTGACAAAATCTCACTAACTTCATTTAAGAATTTAATTTTGTCATTTGTTTGATTTAAATCTAAGTTTTGTCTTAAATTTTTTACTTTAAATTCTACTAATGATATTGCATTTTGTACAAATAGATTAAACTTACCACTTCCATATTTAATGATAAACTCATCTGGATCTTTTGCTCCTTCAAGTTGCAAGATTCTGATGTCAAATCCCATATTTTGTAAAATCTCTAAGCCCCTCATTGTAGCACCCTGTCCAGCACTATCTGAATCATATCCTATTATCACTTTAGATTTATATCTTTTTAAAAGTCTAGCTTGTCTATCTGTAAGGGCTGTCCCAAGTGATGCCACAACATTATCTATTCCTCTTTGATGTAAAGATACTGCATCCATATATCCTTCCACCATTATGATATAGTCTTTATCCGTTTTTTTAGCTATATTTAATGCGTATAAATTTTTTCCTTTGTTATAGCATATAGTATCAGGAGAATTTATATATTTAGGTTTAGAGTCATCAAGCGCTCTACCTCCAAATGCTATTACTCTATCTTTTACATCTTTTATTGGAAACATCAATCTTTTTTTAAAAGCATCATTTACTATACCATTTTTTGATCTTAGTACTAGCTTTGATTCAAATATTTCTTTATCTTGAAAGCCTTGTCTTTTTAATTCTTTATACAAATCATCAAAGTTTCCAGAATACCCTATTTGAAATTTTTTTAAAGTTGCATTATCTAATTTTCTCTTTTTTACATATTCTTGTGCTGGTTTTGCAGAAGATTTATATAGATTTTGATGAAAAAATTCAGCAGCAACTTTGTTTATTTCATATACTTTTTCTTGCATAAGAAGTTTTTCTTGTTCTTCTTTACTTGTTTCTATTTTTGGAAGTGTAATATTTGCTCTATCTGCAAGAATTTCTAAAGCCTCATTAAAATTAATATTTTCTATTTTCTGTAAAAAAACTAAAGCATCTCCACCTGCTCCACATCCAAAGCAGTGAAATATTTGTTTATCCTCAGACACTGAAAAAGATGGTGATTTTTCATTATGGAATGGACATAATCCAAAATAGTTTCTTCCTTTTCTTTTTAGTAAAACATATTGTGAAATTATATCTACGATGTCAATATTGCCTTTAATCTCTTCTATCAAGCTATTTTCATATCGTACCATCTTTTTACCTTCCTTTTAATATATTATATTATTCGACATCTTATTTTTAAATCCTTCCTATATTATGTCGATTAATAATTAAAATAGATAGAAAGTTTAGAAAACCTTCTATCTATTTTTATGCATATTTTTTATTGTTTTAGTTTGAGTACTCTGCAATTATATCATACTTATATTTTGATAAGCTATCCTGGATCATCATACTAAAGTCTTTAACTTCCTTAGCATTTACAACTACTTTCTCACTTGTTGCTCCTGTTATCTTATCATCATCTGAATAGAATTTAATGTTTATAACGACTTTCTTTGTCTCTTTTCCATTGTTTGCAATCTTCCCTGTTATTGTCGTTATTCCGTCATCTTCTGCAACTTTTACATCTGAGATTTCATAATTTTTTTGTTCTTCTTCTGTTAATTCTTTCATATCGCTATTATCATCTACATCATCTGTTGCAACTACTCCATCATTATTACTTTGAGAAGGAATTTTTATTCTATTATTTACAAGAACAATTAATGTAATTGCAACAACTATAAATACTAAAAGCATTAGAATTTTTATTAGATTATTAGATGCTTTTTTCTTTTTTGCCATGTTTTTCTCCTTAAATTTTATATTTAGGTTTTTACTTTAAGGTTATACCTATAAACCTCTTTAGAATGTCGATAATATAGGTGGCACGGTTATTCCATTTATGTATGGTAGACTTGATCCTTCATTTATTCCCCATATTGTTGTAAAGTCCCAATTTTTACTTACTAGGTTTTGTTTTACTTTTAGCCATGCAACTGTTTGTACTTCTCCTAGCGCACTCGTTGTTTGTTTACTTTGTTCTTTCGTCCAGTATGAATTTACAGCTGATCCACTATTTCTGATTCCTACTAATCCTCCTGTATTTGATGCTCCTACTACTTCTGATATTGAATA
>CANQPK010000016.1 GCA_947625685.1 uncultured Clostridia bacterium
CCTACTGTTCGTTTTTAAGTAGTCTGTTACGGTCTATACTATTTCAAACCCACATTTTTGAAGACTTTTTCTTATTTTTTAGTCTGTATTAAGTTAAACTGTACTAAACTAATTGGCTAAATAATGGCTAATTCATATTTATTCCTTAAAATTAAATCCATCCTTTACACCTATTGAATATATTTTATATGTATATCTTTTAAGTATTGTCGCAATTATTTTATCAAAAATGTTTAGCTCTGGTAAATATTTTATCATAAAATATACCTCCTTTCAAGAGATATCTCTTATTATATATTTTACCACATTATGTCGAATAACATAACTATTCTAGCCGATAGGTATTGTCGCTTGTTTCCATTGATACTACTTGATTACAAAATTCGACAATTTTCGACTTTTTCCCATTTTTTCCTATTTTTTCTCATTGTTTCCCATAAATTCCTATTACTATTTTAAGTCTTTTACCAAATCATCCATATATTTTGACTCATTATTTTCGCAAAGAATTGCAGCTTTTTCTATGCTTTTCTCTTTTTGATCTAAATATAATCTTAACCCGTTGTAGTCTTTCCTGTCCATATACCATCTTACTTTTGATATAATTTCATTACATAAATTAAAACTATTTTCCATAACCATCACCACTTGAATTATAGCAAAAATACCTTAAACCTGCAATAGTTATTGTAAGTGTATCTTAAAGCACAGAGAGTTAAAATCTGTGTAGGTTCATTGTAAAATAGATATGAAAGGTAGGTGAGAAACTTGAGCGTATATGTAAGAGTAAAAGAAATACTAAAAGAAAAAAAGAAAACGAAGTATTGGTTTGTAAAAAAAATGGAAGGAGGTTATCAAGCGTTATCCCATCTAATCGACAATGAAACTACGGGAATTCATTTTGATACACTAGAAAAACTTTGTAATGTTTTAGAATGCGATCCTGGAGATATTCTAGTTTTGAAAAAGAAGAAAGGTAAGAATAAAAATGAGTAAATTATTGAACCAATATAACGAACTAAAAAAAGAAGATGCATCTTGCATTTATTTGTTTAGAGTTGGGATTTTCTATAACATATTAAATGAAGATGCAAAAATTATCAATGAGAAACTAGGTTTGAAAATAACCGATTTAGGACCTTCTATTTTCAAATGTGGTTTTCCCGTTTCTCAGTTAGACAAATATATCATACTACTAAATCAAATGAAAATAAAGTATAAGGTAATAGATAATTTGCCTAATTCTAATATAAACGATTATATGAAAAATGTAGAAATCAAAAAAATTTTGAATAAAATATCTAATTTAGATATGAATAATACTACTTTTCAGCAATCCTTTAATTTGCTAGTAGATATTCAAAAAAAATTAAAAAGCATTGAATAATTTAGAAAAAAATAAAAAAAGCCGCAAAAATCGAGCCACGAGGTTTCGATTTAAGCGGTTTTATTTTTTTATTAGAGTAATTATATATCTCAATTATTGCAATTTTTTATTAACTATTGCCTGGATGGTATTATAATCATATCCCGCTGCGATTAGTTTGCTTTTCCTGTCTGTACCATTTCCCCATAAACCTTTTATAACTTCATTTGCTATCGTTTCATTAGACTTTCTATTTGAATTAGAATTTGATGAAGCTCCTAATTTTTTATTTACTAAATCTTGAATTATACTATAGTTATAACCAGCTGCAGTTAATCTGTTTTTGCGGTCTGCTCCGTTTCCCCAAGCACCAGCAATTACTTCTTCGGCAATAGTTTCATTTGATTTTAATGTTGGTTTTGGAGTAGGTGTATTCCCACTTAATTTTTGATTAACAATATTTTGAATAGCTGAATAATCATATCCAGCACTTGTTAATTTATTCTTTCTGTCATCTCCATTTCCCCATTTTCCAGCTATTACTTCTTCAGCAATTTCTTCATTAGATTTTTTAGATACACTTGGAGTTGGTGCTGGTGTAGTTCCTCCATTTAATTGAGCATTTACAGTGTCAGCTAATTCTTTGAATCTTCCACCTAAAGTTTGTCCAGGACAATTTGTGTTTGCAAACATATCATGTCTTGTTAAACTTCCATTTTTAGTTCCATCATAAATAAGTTTGAAATTGTATCTTCTACAAATATCAACACATAATTTAACTAAACTATTCCAAGAAGCATCTGATATTGGCCAAGGATTTCCATTTGCACTATTTGAAACTTCTATTGTTATTGCTTGGCAATCATTTTCACGATTACTAGAAGTCCATGCTCTATTTTCTTCTTCTACATAACATGCAATTTCTCCATCATATCCAATACCATAATTTGAACTTGCTTGTCTGCTTGGATTAGCAAAAATATTTCCACATTGTCTAGCCGTTAATTTACCAGCCATGTGATGTACAGTTATTTTACATACTTTATAACCTCTTCTTCCTTGAGTATAATTATTTGTACTTGCTGGAACAGATAATGTTGCTAAACTAGATCTACTCATCTTCGTTTTCCTCCTTTCCATTTGTTAGTTCTTGTTTCATTTCTTCGGTTAATTCAATTTCGTTTTCTTCCATAATGAAAACCTCCTTATAAAAAAATTACACTCATGTTTTTCTAAATCATGAGTGTTAAAAAAATATAGGAAGATTTTTTAATTTTCTTCCTATATTTTTGAAATACACGAACTTTGTTCTTGTATTAAATTATTGATTTTTTGCATCATATAATACAGTAGCTGTACCAATTCCACCTAACGCAGTTATTACTGCGGTTATTATTGCATTAGCATCTAGTCCTTCAATATGAATTAAGATACCTATTCCTGCAGAAATAAATCCCACAATAATATTTTGAATTGGAATAGGTAATGTCTCATTCCAACCAAAATGTTTTGATACTTTTCCAAGAATATATGTAAACAATGTTGTTACAATATATACTAAAACTTGTACTGTCATAATTATACCCTCCTTTCTTGTTTTTCTAGATCATCTATACGATGATTCGCTACTTTTATCTGTTCTTCAATTACTGGTATTCTTTTAGCAAAATTATTGTGTTCTCTTACTTCTCTTGTTAGTGCTTCTAGTTTAGTGTCCGTTATTGCTTGGTTTTTGTCTAATTGTACTTCCGTTTTTTTGTTACTTTGAATATTAGATATTACTACACCAGCTAATGAAAGACCTCCAGTAATTAATGCTACAAGTATTGATTCCATAATTAATCCTCCTTATCATCTTTAGTTGGCCATACTACATTGTATGGAAATCCCTCCTGCTTAGTAATATCTCTTAGTGCTTGTCTATATTTTGCCATTTTTCCAGTAATAGCTGTTGCTAATGTTTTTAAGAAATTAATCCATGAAGTAAAAGATGTTCCTTCTGGCATTTCTAAGCCCATTCTATCTAAACACATTTCTGCATCTGTATCTTGTAATAATTTATTTCTTACTGCTCTTACTTCTGCTGCAGCTTTTTCATAATCTTTATCTTTGACAAATTTTAGCCACTTTTCAATATTTGCTTCTATTTCTTCAGCAAGATTTTCTCTATAATCTACTTCTGCAGTATATACATCATAAGTATAAATTTTATTTTGATTTGTAGGTTCATCTTCTAATGTAGGAACATCTACAATTTCTTCTTGAATATTGTCAAAAAAAAGAACGGCACATTTTCCGTTCTCAACTTTTTCTATACTAAACCTTTT
>CANQPK010000017.1 GCA_947625685.1 uncultured Clostridia bacterium
TGTCATGCATTTTTCAATGTACTAAAAAATTTTAATTTTTTTCTATTTTTCTATTGACATTCATATAGTTAGTCTTACAATACTTCTATTAATAAAAAAGGTCAAAATGAGAAATATCCAAAATACCATTTTGAATAAACAATCCTCACTTTGACCTTAGATTGAATATAATATTTATTATTTTAATGAAACAACAACTTTTCTATGAGTTCCCTCTCCTATACTCATTGTTTTTACTTTCGTACTATCTTGTAATTTCATATGAATAATCTTTCTTTCATATGGTGTCATTGGTTCTAAAGTTATTGATTTTCTGGTCCTTATAACACTTTTAGCTATTTTTTCAGCAAGCTCTTCTAATGCTTTTTTTCTTTTTTCTCGATAATTCAAAATATCTAACTCTACTCTAACCTTTTCATCACATTCCTTTGTTGCTATTGTAGTTAAAATTGTTTGAATTGCATTTAATGTTTCTCCCCTATATCCAATTAAAAAATCCGCTTTTTTATCTTCTATATCTATACTTATTACATTTTTTTCTGCCTTAAAAGTCATTTCTATTTTTTCTTTTATAGTTTGTTCAAAAAATTTATTTAAAAATTCTTTTATCAAATCTTGTGCTTTTTCTAATTTTTTTGCATCTATTTCTACTTCTACTTTTGGTTTTTGAGTTCTTTCTTTTAAATTGTTTTCTTTTAATTTCATTTCAACTTTTACAACTCTTGGGGCTAATATATCAAAAAAGCTCCTTTTTTCTTCATTCTCGATAACTTTTATTTCAACATCATTTTTGGATACTTTTAATTCTTTAAGTCCATTTTCTATAGCTTCATTCGTTGTTCTTCCTTCAAATATCCTTCCTTCACTCATTTATAAGTTCCTCCCTATCTTCAAATACTCTATTTAATATTAATCTTTCTACTATCATCAAAATATTATTAGTTAACCAATATAAAGCAAGTCCTAATGGAGCAACCAAAGAAATAGAAATTGCAATTATTGGCATCATATATGTCATATTTCGATTTGTTTGGGCCATTACATCTATTTCCTCTTCTTCCTTTTCTTCCAAATTATCTTTCTTCTCTTTTTTGTCCTTCTTTTGCATTGTTGTTGTTATTTTCATAGAAACAAATGAAGAAATTACATATAAAACTGGTATTACATATGTTTTCCAGTCTTTAAAGTCTTTAGATGGTATGCTACTTAAATCTAATCCCAAAAATTCCATATTAATATATACTCTTTCATCCTCTGCTGATTTTTCCCTTATTATTGAAATTTCAGGATATGCATCATTTGCTCCTGTTTCTTCTCTAATCTGTGTTGTATAATCTGTGATTACTTGTGGATCTACTTTTTTCATATATGTTAATGGACATCTTACTAAATAAAATACTGCAAATAATAATATTATCTGGAGTATTGCGCTAAAACATCCGGCCAAATGGATTAAGATTTTCTCTCTTATATAATTCCATTGTTTCTCTTTGTAAAGCCTCAGGATTATTTTTATTTTTTACTTGAAGTACTTTTAATTCTTCTTGAACTTTTGCAGTCTTTTTCATCGTTTTTTGTTGATTTATTGAAATTGGTAATAAAACAATTTTTACAATTATTGAAAATAGTACTATTGCTATTCCATAATTTTGAATTAAATTATATAAGAAATTCAATAAATATCCAAATAAATTAGCAAAAAAACCTAACATATATTTTCCTCCATATTATTTTAATGGATCATATCCACCTTTTGAAAATGGGTTACATTTGAGAATCCTTTTCATTCCTAACCATAACCCTTTTAAACATCCATATTTATCAAGTGCTTGCTTTGTATATTCTGAACAACTTGGATAATATCTACAATTATTACCTAACATTGATGATATATACTTTTGATACTTTTCAATAATAAAAATTAAAATTTTCTTCATAAATTTAATCTTGTCCTATCTCTTCTAATATTTTTAAAATATCATTCTTGACTTTTATAAAAGATATATTTTGAATATTTACGGATTTTTTTATTAAAAATACTATATTATATCCTAAATTAAAATCCTTTTTATTTTGCCTATACCCTTCTCTTATCAATCTTTTTAAATAATTTCTTTTTACAGCTTTTGCAATTTTTGTATTAATTGCAATACCTATTTTATTATTTTTTGAATAATTTTTTAAAGCAAATGCTTCTACATAATTTCCTGAATAATATTTTCCTTTTGATAAGACCGCTCTAAATTCATAATTTTTTTTTAATGTTTCTGTTTTGTTCATATTTTTCACACTACTTAATATTATTAATTATGCAAAAAGGACCTAAAGTTCTTATAGGTCCACATTTTTTATTAAGCACTTAATTTTTTTCTACCTTTTAATCTTCTAGCTTTTAATATCTTCTGACCTGCTTTAGTTTTCATTCTTTTTAAGAATCCATGTTCTTTCTGTCTTTGTATCTTTTTTGGTTGGTATGTTCTTTTCATTTTGCACCTCCTAAAGTGTTTGTTAAATAACATTAAAATTATACACTAAATATATGATATTTGTCAAGTTTTTTTTGAGGTTTTCTTACGGAAATCTAGCTAAATCCCTTTTTCCACATTTTATTTAAAATTTTCCACATTTTTTATTGACAATTTTTCTTATTTTTTGATATTATATTACTTGAACAAAAGGGGGATTTTTTTATGGGGCAAGATTATAAAGATTTAACAAATAAAATAAAAGCTACCGCTCTAGAGGGAATTAGTGCAATTGCTTATGAAACTTGGATTGCACCAATTGAAATATACTCTATTGAAGGTAATATTGTTACATTTATTGTTCCAACAGCTTTTTTTGGAAATCAATTAAAACCTTATGAACAATTATTAAAAAATTGTTTTAAAAGAGTAGCAAACAAAGATTATGAAATTAATTATATTTCTGAAGAAACTTTAGATAAAGCTTCTTCTTCATCTGTTCATTTGCCATACTCTGAGCAAATAAAATCAAATCTTGATCCAAGATATACATTTAGTAATTTCGTAATAGGTGAAAATAATAGATTTGCTCAAGCTGCTGCTTTTGCAGTTTCTGAAGCACCTGGAATTGCTTACAATCCTCTTTTTATATATGGAGGCGTTGGACTTGGAAAAACTCATCTTCTACACGCTATAGGAAATGAAGTTCTAAAAAGAAGTCCTCAAAAAAAGGTCTTATATGTCACATCTGAAAAGTTCACAAATGAATTTATTAATGGTATAAAAGATAATTCTAATGAAAATTTTAGACAAAAATATAGAAATATTGATGTTCTTTTAATAGATGATATTCAATTTATTGCTGGAAAAGATGGAATTCAGGAAGAATTTTTCCATACTTTTAATTCTCTTCATGAAAATAATGCTCAAATTGTTTTAACAAGTGATAAACCACCTAAAGATATAAATCCTTTAGAAGAGCGCTTAAAATCTAGATTTGACGGTGGTCTTTTAGTAGATATTTCTGCAGCTAATTATGAAACTAGACTTGCTATACTTAGAAAAAAAGTTCAACTTGAAAACATTGTAATAGACGATATAGTCCTTTCTAATATTGCAACAAAAATAGATTCTAATATAAGAGAATTAGAAGGTACTTTGAAAAAAATAGTTGCACAAGCTTCTTTAACTCATAGTCCTATTACATTTGAACTTGCAGAAAAAGCTATAAATGATGTTATTGCTCATAAAGAAAGAGTTATTTCTTCAAATTATATAAAAGAAATTGTTGCAAAATACTTTAATATTGATATAGAAGATTTGGATAGTCCTAAGCGTTCAAATGAAATAGCTTACCCTAGACAAATTGCAATGTATCTTTGTAGAGAACTTGCAAAAATGCAATATAAAAATATAGGAAACGCTTTTGGAAATAGAGATCATTCTACTGTCATGCATGCTTGCAATAAAATTGAACAAGAGATAAAAAAAGATAAAAATACTTTCATGCTTGTGGATAGTGTTAAAAATATTATTTTAAAACCTCAAGATTAGAAACACAATATTTATAAAAAATTATTTAAAAAAATTGTTTGTAAATTATTTTTAAAAAATATATTAATTTTTTATTTATATACTAGTAGTTATATAAGTTATACACACACTTAAGTTGAAAACTTGTTAATAATCTGTGGATTTCTTAATTTTACACATTTTAAATTTTTACATGTGGAATTTTATTAATTTTATTAACATTTTATACACATAATTAAAGCCTACGGATATTAATCAAAAAATAACTTTTCCACATTATCCACATGACTACTACTACTACTACTAAAATTATTAAATATTAAAAGGAGGAAATATCAGATGAAATTTATTTGTGAAAAATCAAATTTACTTAAAGCCCTTAATTCCGTAATAAGAGGAGTATCTTCGAAAACAACAATGCCTATATTAGAAGGAATTTTAATTCAAACAAATGAAAATGAAGTTAAATTAACAACATATGATTTAGAACTTGGTATAGAGTATGTAATAGATTGTGAAGTAATAGAACAAGGAAATACAGTTGTTACAGCATCTATGTTTAGTGAAATAATAAGAAGATTACCAGATACTGATATATCAATAACATTGGATGAGAAAGAATTACTTGTAATAGAATGCGAAGGTTCTTTATATAAATTAGCTACAATGAACCCAATAGAATTTCCTGAACTTCCTAAAATAGATGAAGAAAATTCTATAAAATTAGAACAAAATATTTTAAAAGATATGATAAGTAAAACAATCTTTGCAGTAAGTACTGAATTTCATAGACCTATTTTTACAGGATGTCTTTTTGAAATAAAAGAAAATACAATTAATGTTGTTGCAGTAGATGGATATAGATTAGGGTGGAAGAGAAGAGCATTAGAAGAACAAGTAAATGATTTTAAAGTAGTAATTCCTGGAAAAACATTAAATGAAGTAAATAAAATAATATCAGATTCATTTGATGAAATAAAAATAAGTATTGCTAAAAATCAAGCTTTATTTGAAATGGAAAGATGCAAAATAGTAACGAGATTATTAGAAGGAGAATTCTTAGAATATGAAAGAGTAATACCAAAAACATTTGAAACAAGAATAAGAGCAAACAAAAAAGAATTACAAGAATGTTTTGAAAGAGTAAGTTTAATATCAATGTCTAGTATTGAAAAAGAAAGAAAATACCCTGTAAAAGTTGAAGTAGATATTGGAAAAATAGTAATTTCTTGCAAAAATCAAGCAGGGGATGCGAAAGAAGAAATATTTTTAACAACAGAAGGAAAAAATTTAGAAGTAGGATTTAATCCAAAATATTTTTTAGATGCATTAAAAGCTATTGATGATGAAGAAGTATATGTTGAATTTGGAAGTAGTTTATCTCCATCTATAATTAAATCAATAGAAGAAACAGGGGATTATGTGTATATGATTCTTCCTATAAGAATTCAAGAGTAAGGAAAAAGAAAAATGTATATCGATAAAATAAAATTAAGCAATTTTAGAAATTATATAGAAGAAGAAATAGAATTCGATAAAAATATAAATATTTTTTATGGAAATAATGCACAAGGAAAAACAAATATATTAGAGGCAATATATTTATGCGCGATTGGAAAATCATATAGAACAAATAAAGATAAAGAGATAATAAATATAAATAATAATTTTTCAAAAGTAGAAATTAATTATTCAAAAAAAGATAGAGAAGGAAAAATAAAATTAGAAATTGCAGATAAAAAAAATTTATATTTAAATGATATAAGATTAAAGAGAATAAGTGAAATTTTAGGAAATATAAATATAGTTTTATTTAGTCCAGACGATATAAATATTTTTAAAGAAGGTCCTTCAAAGAGAAGAAAAATATTAGATATAATGATAAGTCAGCTTAGACCGTCCTATGTATATAATTTAAATATGTATTTAAAGATATTAGAACAAAGAAACAATTATTTAAAACAAATAAAATATGAAAATAAAAATGAAGAAATGCTAGAAGTGTGGGACATACAACTTGCAAAATACGCAGAAATAATTAATTTATATAGAAAAGAATTTACTAAAAGAATAAAAGAAAAAATAATAGAAATTCATAAAAAAATAACAGACAATAAAGAAGAAATAAAGATAGAATATGTTTCAGATTTTATAAATCAAGAAGAATTTTTAAAGGAAATAAAAAATTCAAGAAAAATTGATATATTAAAAGGATATACTTGTAAAGGAATTCATAGAGATGACTTAAAATTATATATAAACGATAAAGAAATAGGAATATATGGTTCACAAGGACAACACAGAAGTGCTATTCTTTCTATAAAACTTAGTGAGCTTCAAATTATAAAAGATGAAACAGAAGAAAATCCGATTCTTTTATTAGATGATTTTATGTCAGAACTTGATAAAATAAGAAGACAGAATTTCTTAGAAGACGTTCAAGATACACAAATAATAATTACATGTACAGATAAATTGGAATTAAAAAATAAAAATAAAAAAATATTTTTTGTAGAAAATGGAAAAATAAAGATAGAAAAAAATACTTGATTTTTATAAATAAAAAATAATATAATATGTTTGTGATTTATGAAAGGAATGGTAAAAAAATGGAAAAAGTAGACCACGAGTATGGAGCAAATCAAATACAAGTACTAGAGGGATTAGAGCATGTTAGAAAAAGACCAGGTATGTATATAGGAAGTGTTTCTGTAAGAGGACTTCATCATTGTGTTTATGAAATAGTAGATAATGCTGTAGATGAAGCTTTGGCAGGATACTGTAAAAATATAAATATTACTATTGAGCCAGGAAATATTATTTGTGTAGAAGATGATGGTAGAGGAATACCAGTAGACATACATCCAAAAACAAAAATTTCTGCTGCAGAAACAGTATATACTAAATTAAATGCAGGAGGAAAATTTGGTGGAGACAGCGGTTATAAAGTATCTGGAGGTCTTCATGGAGTTGGTGCATCAGTTGTTAATGCATTATCAGAATGGCTTGAAGTAACAATTCAAAGAGACGGAGGAATTTTCCAAATGTCTTTTGAAAGAGGAAAAACAGTAAAACCATTAGAAAGAATAGGTGACTCTGATAAGACAGGGACAAAAGTAAGATTTTTAGCAGATAATACAATTTTTGAAAGTTTAAATTATGAATATGAAGTCTTAGAAAAAAGATTTAGAGAAATGGCATTTTTGACAAAAGGGTTAAAAATAACAATTGAAGATAAAAGACCTGAGGAAAAGGAAGAAACAGAAGATGGGGAAGAGGTAACTCAAGAAAAAGTTAAAAAAGCAGAATTTTGTTTTGAAGGTGGATTAAATTCATTTGTAGAATATTTAAATAAAAATAAAGAAAAAATTAATCAAATGCCAATATATATTGAAAAAGAAGACGGAGAAGTACCAATAGAAATAGCAATTCAATATACAACTGCATATTCAGAAAATATATATACATTTGTAAATAATATTAATACAATAGAAGGTGGAACACATTTAGAAGGATTTAAAAGAGCTGTTACAAAAGTATTTAATGATTATGCAAGAAGTCACGGAATAATAAAAGATAAAGATCCTAATTTACAGGGCGAAGATATAAGAGAGGGAATGACAGCAGTTATTTCTGTCAAAGTAAAAGACCCACAATTTGAAGGACAAACTAAAACAAAACTTGGAAATAGTAATGTTGCAGGAATAGTAGCAAATGCAGTAAATGAAGCATTATCAACATTTTTAGAAGAAAATCCTAATATTGCAAAAGCTATACTTGAAAAATGTATAAGTGCATCTCGTGCAAGAGAAGCTGCAAGGAAAGCAAGAGAATTAGTTAGAAAGAAAAATTCTATGGAAGGTTCAACACTTCCTGGAAAACTTGCAGATTGTAGTGGAAAAAATCCTGAAGAATGTGAGGTATATATAGTCGAGGGAGATTCAGCAGGAGGAAGTGCAAAACAGGGAAGAGATAGAACCTTCCAAGCAATACTTCCTTTATGGGGAAAAATGCTTAATGTAGAAAAATCAAGAGCTGATAAAATATATGGAAATGATAAATTGCAACCAGTTATACTTGCAATAGGTGCAGGTATAGGAGCAGATTTTGATATAACAAAAATAAGATATGGAAAAGTAATAATAATGGCTGATGCTGATGTTGATGGTGCACACATAAGAACATTATTGTTAACATTTTTCTTTAGATATATGAGACCTTTAATTGAAAATGGAAATGTATATTTAGCGCAACCACCACTATATAAATTATCTAAAAAAGGTATGGATGATATTTATTGCTATACAGATGATGATTTAACAAAAGCATACAAAGAATTAGAAGAAAAAGGAATTCAAAGAGATCAATTAGCATTACAAAGATATAAAGGATTAGGAGAGATGAATCCTGATCAACTTTGGGAAACAACAATGGATCCTGCAAGAAGAATTTTAATAAAAGTTAGATTAGACGATGCAATGAAAGCTGATGAGACATTTACACTTCTTATGGGAGATGAAATAGAACCAAGAAGACAATTTATTGAAGAAAATGCAAAATATGTACAAAATCTTGATATATAATATTTATAGAAAATAATTGATAAAGGTTATTTTTGATTTAACAAAAAAAGATGAAGGTTGAGAAAAATCTCAACCTTTTATCTCGCATAAAACTAATATTAATCTTCAGTTACGACTATTATACATAATTTTTTCATCTAATATATATTGCTATATAACTAGACAATAAATCACATATAATAATCTTCCACTCGACTATAAGAACACCCATAACATATATATTCATCCCAAAGGGACTACTAATACACATTATCAGATATAAATATAATCTTAACTTCAAGTATATTACATATAATTTAGCCTAAAATAAAGCTTACATACACATAATATACTCTCATCTCCGGCAAAGTATAACCTAAAAACAAAGCTATAAATTACCTTTGAACGAATAATATAAAGCTATAATAAAACCTTATATTACTCTTAGTTCAACTAATATTAATCTTATAATAATATTTTTAACAAAAATACTTAAAAAATTACAAGAAAATTTTTGTAAAAAACTTGACAAAACAAAAAAAGATGTTAGAATAAAAATATAATTTCAAAAAAATTTTTTCAAGAAAATTTTATTTAAAAACAAAATTTAAAAAATTATTTTTATTAAAGATTTATTCAAAAATTTTTTAATCAAAAAATTCAATTATTAAAAATCAAGAAAAAATTATTTATCTAAAAATTACCATTATAATTTAAATTTATTAAAAAAATAAAATCTAATATTGTACCTAAAAGAAAGAAGGTGATAAATTTGGATGAACGAAAAAATATTTCTCTACAGGAATGGATACCTTTTGAAAAAATTATGAATAAAGGAATTGTTAAATTAAAAAATAATAACTATATAAAAATAATAAAAATATTTCCAATAAATTATAATTTAAAATCAAATTTAGAAAAAGAAGCAATATTGACAGCATATAAAACATTTTTAAAGACATGTCAATTTGATATGCAAATATTAATACAAAGTAATAAAGAAGATTTATCAAAACATATTTTAAAAATAAAAGAAAAAGTAAATTCATTAAATAATTTTAATCTTTTTAAATATTCAGAAAAATATATTGATTTCATAAATAAATTAAATCGAGAAAAAAATTCATCATCAAAAAATTTTTATATCATAATAAAAAATACCAAAAACGAAACAGAAGAAATAAGAATAATAGAATTAAATGAAAATTATTTTAAAATAAAAGAATGTTTAGCAAGATGCGGTAATGTTGCACAAGAAATTTTAAATGAAGAAGAATTAAAAAATATTTTATTTTCATTTTTTAATACAAGGAAAAATTTAATGTAAAGGAGGAAATAAAAATAGAGGAAAAAGAGCAAGAAAAAGAATTATTTCGAGTTGTAAATGGAAGAAAACTAAGAAAAATAAATGAAGAAAAAAATTTAAATCAAAAAATTAAAAAAGATAAAAAAACAGAAAGAATAAAAAAGAATAAAAACGAAAGAAAAATAAAAAATAGGGAGGAAGACAATATTGAAACAGGTATATTTTCAGATATAGATTATATAACTCCTTCATATATGAATTTAAGCAATCCTAAATTTGTAGAAGTAGATGAAATATTATATTCAACTTTAATTTGTGTAAATTATTATCGTGAACAGCAAGATTTAATATTAAAAAATTTAATAGACACAAATGTAAATCTTAATATATCTATATTTTATGAGAAAAAAGATACATATAAAACAATAAAAGAATTAACGTATCATATAGGAAATATAGGAGTAGAATTACAAGAAGAGAATCAGAATAGGCAAGATATCGATATAGCAGCTTTTAGTTATAATGATGCAAAATATATAAGAAAAGAAATGCAAATAAATAATGAAGAATTGTATAATATGTATATTTATTTAACTGTATTTTCTAAAGATAAAAAAGAATTAGAATATTTATTAAATAAAATAGAGGGATTAACACAAAGTAGAGGAATTCAAACAAGGAGAGCATATTTTAGAGAAGAACAAGGATATATTTCATCACTTCCTTTAATGATGAATCATGAGGATGTGAAAAATATTGCTAAAAGAAATATTTTAACTAGTGGTCTTATATCCACATATCCATTTATATCTTCATCATTATTTGATGAAGATGGAATCTTTATAGGAACAAATATAAATAATAATTCATTAGTCTTTATTGATAGATACAATACAGAAAAATATAAAAATGCGAATATGTGTATATTTGGAACGAGTGGAGCACGGGAAATCATTTTATACAAAATTATTAATTTTAAGAAATAGTTTATTAGGAATAGAACAATATATTATAGATCCAGAAAGAGAATATATAAATATTTGTAATAATTTAGGAGGAACTTTGTTTCAAATAGGGCCAACTTCTAATACATATATAAATATTTTTGATATAAGAAAAGAGAGTACAGAAGATACAGAAAAAGGATATCTTGCGACAAAAATAGGAAAATTAATAGGTTTTTTTAACTTGATTTTTGGAGAAATGAATGAAGAAGAAAAAGCAATATTAGAATCAAAATTAATAGAATGCTATAAAAATAAAGGAATTACATTTGAAGATGAATCTTTATATAAAATAAAAATAATAAATGGAAATCCTACAACTGTATTTAAAGAAAGTCAAGACATGCCAATATTAGAAGATTTATATAATATTTTAGGATATGAAGATAAAACAAAAATATTTAAAATAAAATTAATTCCATTTATCGAAGGTTCGTTGAAGTTTTTTAATAATTATACAAATATAGAAATAAATAATAAACTTATTGTGGCAGATATTTATGAATTGGGAGAAGAAAATATAAAATATGGAATGTATATTTTTACAGAACTTTTTTGGGATAAAATTAAAAATAATAGAAAAACAAAAAAAGCTATATATTTAGATGAAATTTGGAGATTAATAGGAGTAACTTCAAATAAATATGTTGCACAATTTATTTATAAAATATTTAAAACTATAAGAAAATATGGAGGAAGTGCAGTTGCAATAACACAAGATATTTCAGATTTATTTAGTTTAGAAAATGGAACATATGGAAAAAGTCTATTAAATAACTCTAGCATCAAAACATTTTTTTCATTAGAAGAAGAAAATATAAAAATATTATCAGAATATTCGAATTTATCAGAAAAAGAAAAAATTGAAATAAAAACTTTAAAAAGAGGGGAGTGTTTAATGTTTGTTGGAGATGAACATATTTTAACTAAAATAGAAGCAGATGATTATGAAAAGAATATAATCACATAAAAAATTATTTTAATAAATTAATGTAGAAAGGAGAACTAATATGGAAGTTAAAGAAATAATAGAAGAAGTAGAAGATAAAACAATTAATGAAAAAAATTCTTTAAATAATGAAATAACTCAAATAAATGGAGAAGATATAGGAGAAAAGCAAAAAAATTTTCTTGAAACAACTTTAGGGAAAGTAATAAATACAGGATGTGACATTGCTTTAAGAGCTATCTTACCAAATGCTATTGAAGATGAAATAATAGGAATAAAAAATGTAATATTTACAGAAGGAATACAAAACGGAATAAAAACAGCAATAGATTCTGCAATTAATATAGGAAAAAGTATAACAGGAATATTTACAGGAAAGTTTGATACGGTTTCTCAAGCATATACTGCTGTTAAGTCAGGAGGAATAATAGATAGTGCATCAAATATAATAGATACAGCTGTAAAATCTGCCAAAGATAATGGACTAATTAACAAAACAACAGCAAATGTAATAAAAAAAGGAAAAAATATTGTAAGAGATTGTTTGTCAAATAGCATAGAAGAAAATTTTATGGAACAAATCGATGGGGTAGAGAAGGTAGGAAAATATATAAATAATTGGAATACATATTTGGGTCAAAAAGATTTAGAAGGGATGAATAGGGAATACAAAAAAATAACCAAAAAGTTAGAAACTTTACTACCAATTGAATCAACAATTCAAGAAGCTCGTGCAATAGAAAATATTCAAACATTAATTAAAAATAAGGGTAATTCACTTGATAATATTACAGAAGATGAAATAAAACTTGCACAGGTAATTTGAGCAAAAAGCTCATTAATAGATTTTAAAATATATATAAAAACTTTGACAATTTTTATCTTGTTTATGTCAATTAAACTCTTGCAAAAAATATCTCATTTTAGTATAATAACCATGTATAAAATATTACGCAAATAATAGTTAGGAAGATTCAGAAAGGAATGATTTTAACATATGGACAGACCAGATGAAACAATAATAGAGAGAGACATAGAAAAGGAAATGAAAACAGCATACATAGATTATGCTATGAGTGTTATTGTAGCTCGTGCACTTCCAGATGTAAGAGATGGTTTAAAGCCTGTACATAGAAGAATACTATATTCAATGCATGAAGATGGTATAACTTCTGACAAAGCATATAGAAAATCAGCAAATACAGTTGGTTCAGTTCTAGGAAGATATCATCCTCATGGAGATGCAGCTGTATATGATGCAATGGTAAGAATGGCACAAGGATTTACTTTAAGATATCCATTAATTGATGGACATGGAAACTTTGGATCAATAGATGGGGATCCGCCAGCTGCTATGAGGTATACAGAAGCAAGAATGGCTAAAATTGCAAACTACATGATGAGTGATATAGAAAAAAACACTGTAGATTTTGTACCTAATTATGATGATAGATTACAAGAACCAAGCGTACTTCCTGCAAGGTTACCAGCACTTCTTTTAAATGGTTCTTCAGGAATTGCCGTTGGTATGGCAACAAATATTCCACCACATAATTTAAAAGAAGTAGTAGATGGAATAATAAAAATAATTGATGAAGATGAAGTTACAGATGAAGAATTAATGCAAATAATAAAAGGGCCTGACTTTCCAACAGGAGCAACAATACTTGGAAGAGAGGGTATAAAAGATGCATATACAACAGGTAGAGGCAAAATAATAATGAGAGCAGAAGCAGAAATAGAAGAAATGTCAGGAAATAGACAACGCATTATCGTCACATCACTTCCATATCAAGTAAATAAAGCAAGACTTCATAAATATATAGATGATCTTGTAAGAGACAAAAAATTAGAAGGAATTTCACTAATTAGAGATGAATCAGATAGAACAGCAAATGTAAGATTAGTAATAGAATTAAAAAGAGATGTAAATGCACAAGTAATATTAAATAGATTATATAAATTTACACAAATGCAAGAAACTTTTGGTGTAATAATGCTTGCGTTAGTTAATGGTGTTCCAAAGATTTTAACATTAAGACAATGCTTAGATTGTTATATAGAACATAGAAAAGAAGTAGTTCTTCGTAGGACAAAATTTGATTTAGAAAAAGCCGAAGCAAGAGCACATATCTTAGAGGGATTAAAAATAGCAATAGATAATATAGATGAAGTAATAAGGATTATTAGGACCTCATATGACGATGCAAAAGAAAGATTAATGGAAAAGTTTGGATTATCAGAAGTACAAGCTCAAGCAATTCTAGATATGAGATTAAGAACACTTCAAGGTTTACAACGAGAAAAAATAGAAGAAGAATATCAAGAATTAATGAAATTAATAGAACATTTAAAAGCAATACTTGGAAGTGAAAAACTTGTATTTGATGTAATAAAAGAAGAATTATTAGAAATAAGAGAAAAATACGGAGATGACAGAAAAACAAAAATCTTAGCTGATAGTTCAGAATTTGAAGATGAAGACTTAATCAAAGAAGAACAGACTGTTATTGCTTTAACTCATTTTGGATATATTAAAAGAATGCCAATAGATACATATAAAAGTCAAAAAAGGGGAGGAAAAGGAATAACAGGAATGACAACAAGAGAGGAAGATTTTGTAAAAGAAATCTTCATAGCTTCAACACATGATATATTAATGTTCTTTAGTAATAAAGGAAAATTATATAAACTTAAAGGATATGAAGTGCCAGAAGCGGGAAGAACCGCAAGAGGTACTGCAATAGTTAATCTTTTAAGCTTAGATCCAGGAGAAAAAATTTCTGCAATAATTCCAATACAAAACTTTGCGGAAGGAAAATATCTTCTTATGGCGACAAAAAATGGAATTATTAAAAAGACAAAACTAGAAGAATATGATACATCAAGAAAGACAGGACTTCAAGGAATTGCATTAAAAGATGGAGATGAATTAATATCTGTAAGACTAACAGACGGAGAAGATAAAGTTGTAATGGTTACAGAAGGTGGACAATGTATCACATTTGATGAAAAAGATGTAAGACCAATGGGAAGAGTATCACAAGGAGTTATTGGTATTAAGCTTGATAAAGAAGATTGCGTAATTGGTATGGAATCAATAATTTCTGGAAGTAAACAAACATTACTTGCAATTACAGAAAATGGTTTTGGAAAGAGAACAGAACTTGATGAATATAGAGTACAAACAAGAGCAGGAAAGGGAGTAATAACATACAAAATAACGCCAAAAACTGGAAAAGTAGTTGGAATAAAATTAGTAGATGAGAAAGATGATGTAATGCTAATAACAGATACAGGAACGATTATTAGAATAAATGTCTCTGAAATAAGTGTACTTGGAAGATCTACACAAGGTGTAACACTTATGAGAACAAATGAAGGAAAAGTTGTAAGTATAGAAAAAATAACAGAAGAAGAGGAAGAAGAAGAAAAATAACTAAATAAAAAATGACAAAATAAAACGCATCGCAAACATTAGACAAAAACCTAATATATGCAGTGCGTTTTATTAATTTATTTGAATTTTACATAAATATATGATATAATGCAAGCTAATTGATAGAAAATACTATCATTTTATTCTTTATTCTCCTGTTTTGCAGGTGTATATAAACTATTAAATAAAAATTATTTTTGAGGAGGAAGTAATTTATGAAGGAGAAACGGTATTTTTGTGATTGGGTTATCAAACCCACTAAGAGACAAAAAATTGTAATAATAGGCTTTCTTATCATTGCAACTCTTATACTCAGTGGTACTTTCTACAACATTGATATTAATAGAGAAGAAATGAGCGAATATTCAGAAGAAGCTTATGAATATCTCGAAGAGATTGCGGATGGTGTTATATGGAGAAATGTAATTAACATATCCGTGATACCAGATAATGTTAATGACTATGAGATTACACAAAAAAATGGTGTGCTCACTTTCAAATGTAGTATAGATCATTATGCAGGAAAAAAACTAGACCCTTCCGCAAGCATAACAGTTACAGAAAACTCTGGAGTTGTAAAAAAAGAAAGAAATATTTCTTCGAAAGAGGAATACACAAAAAGTCAAAGATCAAATAGAATTAAGACATATTTAGCGGATGTTTGTATAGTAATTTTCCTATGGTGCATAGTATTTGCTATGACTGAGTTTTTAGTATTTATTCTATATATAGCTTCGCGCATTAGTAAGTATATCGATACCAAAAAGAAACCTTCATAAAAGAAGCTGGGGGCAGTTGCCTCCAACTTCTTTTATATAATATTTATTTTACAGCAGCATTTGCAAAGTCATTATTTACAATCTCTCTATAAGGAGCTCTTTCTTTTAATTCTCCAGCTTCTTCAATAACTGTTTGAAGTAAATTAAATCCGTCTTCTGATAAATATGGAGTAGTGTTCCATACATCAATATCTCTATATCTGTTTAAAACAGTTACTAATAAGTCCATATCAGTATCTGGGAAGTAATCTACAATAGCATTTGCGATTTCCTCAGAAGAATGTTCCTGGACCCAAACTTGACCTTTATAAATAGCATTAGTGAATTTTTGTATTATATCAGGATTTTCTTCTATATAACTCTTTTTAGCAAAGTACGCAGTATATGGAAGCTCATCAGTTTCCTTTCCAATAGATGCAACAATATAACCTTTTCCGGCAATTTCAGTTGCAGAAGCGGTAGGCTCGAACAATGCAACATAATCAGCATTACCTGCACTAAAAGCACCAGCCATTAAGTCAAAACTTATACTGTCATCAAGTGTAACATCTTTATTTGGATCAACATTATATTTCCTTAAAACATGAAGCAATGTCATATAAGGAACTCCACCTTTTCTGCCAGGAATGATTACAGAACCTTTGACATCAGTCCATTTAAAATCAGGGTTTTCATCTCTACTTACTAGGAAAGAGCCATCTCTTTTAGTAAGTTGTGCAAAAACTTGAGTATAATCTTCTTTTCCTTCGTTATAAACATAAATTGAAGCCTCTGGTCCAGCAAAGCCAATATCACTTTGATTTGCAAGTACTGAAGTCATAACTGCGTCAGCACCTTGTGCAGTCGAAAGTTCTATTTTAAGCCCTTCTTCTTCAAAGAAGCCTTGACTTAAAGCGACATATTGTGGTGCATAGAATATAGAACGAGTTACTTCACTTAAAGATACAGTCTGTAAAGCTTCTTCTTTAGTAGTAGTTTGATTTCTTGAAAACAAAACACTTATTATTATAGTTAATATTGCTAAAATAACAATAAGAGAAATGATTACTTTTTTCAACTTTTTATCCTCCTCTTTTTAAGTAAATATTCTATGGAAAATTACTAGTCAGTAATTTTCCATATTGCTCTTAAATCTCTCTTAATATAATATTTTAAATGAAATTTAATAAGCTAATATTATATAGATATGAATATTTAGCAAATTTTGTAACCTATTAATCTGTACTTTTATGAGATTTAAGAATAATTTTTTCTAAAAGTACAACACTTTCATACATTAAAGCAGCCATAACTCCAAGGATTATTACACTTGTCATAACTAAATCCAGTTGGAAAACTTGCCCACCATATACAATTAAATAGCCGAAGTCCAGCTTTTGAAACCAAAAATTCACCAGAAATTACTCCAACTAAAGATAATCCTATATTTATTTTTAAAGAATTAATAAAAGTAGAAATATTTGCTGGAATTACAATTTTAGTCAAAATTTGGAATTTATTTGCATTAAAAGTTCTAGCCATTTTAATCATTTCTTTATCAGTATTGATAAATCCATTTAAAATATTAAGAATAGTTACAATCAATGAAATTGCAAGAGCCATAACAATAATTGAACTAGTTCCAGCACCTACCCAAATAATAATTATAGGACCTAATGCAACTTTTGGCAAGCTATTTAATATTACTAGAAATGGTTCAAAAACTTTTGACAAAAATTTAGATAGCCATAAAACAATTGCAACTAAAAAACCAAGTAGAGTACCAGATAAAAATCCGGACTATAGTTTCATAAAAAGTAACTCCTAAATGTTTTAATAAATCATTAGAAGACAAATTCATAAATGTATTTAAAATTCTACTAGGCTGACTAGTGATAAAGCTATCAATTATATTTAAGTTAGCTAAAACTTCCCATAACACTACGAAAAGAATAACAATAGCAATCTGAGTAAATAAAACAGAAAACTTATTTATTTTTATTTTTCTTAAGTATTTCTTTCTATCTGGTGATAACTCTGTATTATCTTGCATCTACATCAAGCTCCTTCCATAAGCTGTCAAAATATTGACTAAACTTTGGACTTTTTCGGCAGTTAATTGGTGTTCGATCCTGCATTTCAAAATCAATAGTATGGATATTCTTTATTTTAGCAGGTCTACTACTTAATACAATAACTTTATCTGACATACTGATACTTTCGGATATATCGTGAGTTACAATCAGTGCTGTTATATTTTCTTCTCTCAAAATTTTATAAATATCATTTGTCACCATCATTCTAGTTTGATAATCTAATGCAGAAAATGCCTCATCTAATAATAAAATTTTAGGCTTTGTTGCAAGCATCCTAATTAAAGATGCTCTTTGTCTCATACCTCCAGAAAGTTGAGCTGGATATTTATCTTTAAATTCATAAAGACCATATTTTTTTAGTAATTCTATGGCATATTCTTCATTTTCCTTGGTTTTGTTATGCCTTATTTCCAAACCAAACATTACATTATTGTAAATGGTTCTCCATTCAAGCAAAGTATCTTTTTGTAGCATATAGCCTATCTTAGAAGATATGCCGATTTTGCATTTCGCCGTCTATAATTATTTCTCCAGATGTTTTTTCATCTAAGCCAGAAATAATTGATAAAAGAGTCGATTTACCACATCCACTTGGACCAATGATACTAACAAATTCACCTTCGCATACAGTAAAACTTATATCGTCGATTGCATTAATTTCCCCATTTTTAGATTGATAAGTTTTCTTTATATTATTAATTTTTAAAATTTCTTTCATATTTGCCTCCTTATCAATATGCCTCAATTTAATATATTAAATATTATGTAAAATTGTGCAAAGATATTGAAAAACAGTATATTAAATATCAATTAATATATCTTAATCTTAATGCATATAAAAAAGAGAGCTTCTAGTTTTAGAAGCTCTCTTGAATTATATTTATTTTTTTGATACAGTTTTCATTCTAATATCATCACCAAAAAATCTACAAACATTATAATATCCGGACAAATCTAGAAAAAATTCTTTCTCCGTAAGTATCAAATAAATAATTCATATTCATATTTGTAGAAATTATTGTTTTCTTTACTTTATGGTTTCCATATAATAATCTAGCATTTATTATATTAAATAATTCAGCAATTTTAATAGAATTCAAAGATTCAGTACCTAAATCGTCAATTATTAATAAATCTACATTTATTATATTATCATAAACTTCCTTAAAATCAGACTTACCAAATCTAAAATCTGCTAAATTGTCTAACATAATTGGAGCTGTTTGATATAATACTGTTTTTTTCTTTAACAAAATTTCTTTGGCAATACAATTAGAAAGAAAAGTTTTTCCAAGACCAGTACTACCACTAAATAATAAATTTTTTTCTTCAGGGTCATCAAAATTTTTAATAAAATCCAATGCTATATTTTTAATATTTAGTATATTTTTCCTTGGTGAAATACTAGCGTTATATTTTTCTTTATCAGCTTTATCAGAATATAAATCTAAATTAAAATTATCAAAATTTTCTTTTTCAAGATTTCCTATATTAGATTTATTAAATTGAATATTAAAAATTTTTTGTTTCATACAATTGCAAAGTTCAGTTTTTTGATTTTCCAAAGTTACAAAACCTGTATCATGACAAATATTACATTCATAATTAGGTTTAATAGCCTCTTTTGGAATTTTCTTTGATTTTAACAATTTTTCTTTTTTATTTTTTAATTCATCAAAATCATTTTTTAATTTTTTTGATAATTCTATATTATTATTTAAAATTGATTTTGAAATTTCTAATGCGGTATGATTTAATTTGGAATTTAATTCAGATATTTCTGGATCTGAAGTATAAAAGTCATCTCTTGCTTTTTCAAAATTCATATCTGCATTTAATTTCTTTTTTTCATATTCTTTTAATAAAATATTTAAAGTAGAATCACTCAAAATAAACCTCCATTTTAATTTTGATTATTAGCATATAAATTATCTAAATTATCATATTTACGCTGTTCAAAATTATTATATTTTTTTACATTCTTTTCTAATTCTTTTTTCTTTTTCATTTGATTTTTATATTCTACTAAGAAATTTTGAACTTCATCAGGAGTCCTTAAATTTCTATCATTCCAGTCAGATATTAGTTTATCTATATAATCAAAAGAAAAGTTGGCTTTAGAAGTTGTTTTCCTTAAAGCAATTTCTATAATATCAAAAGAATAAGAAAAATCAACTACCCATTTTTCAACATAAGATTTTTCATATTCAGTAAGAGGCCTAGAAAGGCCAAGTTTCTTTTGAACAGATTTTTCAATTTTTTGCAAAGTTTCTTGTTTTTGAAAATAAAATTCCAAATCACTAAAAGTTTTAACATTATTTTTAGCCCAAGCCTCAGCAACAACTTGTACATAATTTCTGTGAAGTGCAGAACGCTTGAAGCAATAATTAAATAATGCTATCATAACTTGCTCATCAAATCCATATTTGTTAAACCACATATCAATATCTGCATACCAAGATGGAGACATAATTCCTTGGAAAAATGAATTATTAATTGTTTCAACTGAACTTGCCCTATGCTTATTTTTTTCATTTCTTTCAATATCTTCTATAGAAAGAGAAACTTTAGGTTTATATAATTTATGAAGTTCTATTTCTTGAAGATTATTTATGATAAAACCAGTACCTTTTTTTGTAATAACTCCAATTCCTTCCCAATATTTAATAGCCTCTTGAATAGCAGGAAGAGGAATAGCAAGTTTTTTTGATAAGTCATTTAGTTTAATATCTTTATTATACTTTGAAAGAAATAACATATACAAATATACCTTAATACAATCTCCAGAAGACTGTGACAAATATTCTGAAAAGAAAATATCAGGTAATTTTGTAGTTGAGAATAATAAAGCTTCATCATTTTGTTCTAGCTTCATAGAAGAGACCTCCATACAAAAGAAATATGTGATTTTGTATGAAAAATTATATCATTATATGTCTAAAAAAACAAGTTTATTTGTATAAATATATTTTTTGCCTAAATATATATTTTAATAAATACATTAAAACATAAATAATATTTTCATGATTAAAACCAATTATACTAAATAAAAGAACAGGAAAACATAAAATTATAAATACAAATATTTTAATAAAAAGTGATGATATAAAAAAATTTAAAATACAAAAGACAAAGACATACCAAACTACATTAAATATAGCAGTAGAATAATCTATAATACCAAATAATTTTGTAGAAAAATCATAATTTTGTGGAATAATAAATTTCATATAAACCTCCTATACTTGTTACTTTAAGTTACCAATGCCCTTAAAATAGTAAGTGTATCCTTGAACCTCCATACTAAGACCACCTAAAAATTCTTTCATGATACTATTGGATTTAATAAGAGCTAAAATTGAACCTAAAAATAATAATTTAGATACCAGATCATTAGAATCATATTTAATAGAAAACATTACAATTAAAATTAATGAAGAAAAAATCTCTAATATCAGAAGTGAAATAAAGCATTTTATCCATGATTTAAACAGCCCTATACTAGAAGGAGTAGATGCACAAAGAATGGCAAAAGGAGAAACTAAAACAAATACTTTAATCAAAATATATCTTATAGAATATATAAATATTAAATTTAAAAATCCAATCGAAGAAATAGTTTTAAGAATTCCATCAATAGAAAGTACAGAATTTCCTTCATCTCCTATAGGGGCAATAGAATTAACTAAAGTAGAAAGATTTTTAAAGCAAATGTCAGTATGTAAAAAATTACTTCCAACTTCTCTAATAGACGATGAAAAGAAACTGTTTAAGTTAATTATTTGTTCACATATGAAGAAACTACAATTCATACAAATTCCAACAATAATAATCTTAAGAAAAAATTGATAAGGATGTTCTGATTGACCAATTGAAAAATTAGATAAAAGATATTTAATACCAAAGTATAGGACAAAGCCTACAAGTAAGGCATTTGCTATAATAAGAATTCCGATGGTAGAACTTGTACCAAATAATTTTTCAAAATAACTTGAAGTTATAATTTCATTATCAATAAAAGAAATGCTATCTAGTGCAGAATAAACAGAACTATCAATAGAAGAAAACAATTTATGAAATAATTCAGTAATTGCAGAAATAATTGTATTAGTAATAGAACCCAAAATAAAACCTCCCTCCAATTAACCAATTAGAGTTTTAATTAAAGAAATTATTAAATCTAATACTAAAATGAAAGCATAGGATACGATAGAAGTCCTAATTAATTTTTTACCAGTTCTTATTCTTTCTTCATCTCCAAAACTAAACTTTTGCATCAAAAATCCAGAACCTATTGCAACAGCAGCTACAGGAGTAGCAATAGCAACAATATAACTTTGAATATTTTCAAAAGCAGTAATTATTTTATTAACTAATTTTGGGTATGCGGCAAAGGAACAACAGTAAAAAGAGAATAAAAATACAATAAAAATAAAAAATGTAAATAAAAAATAGTATAAAAATTTTTTCATATAAAAACCTCCAATTAAAAATTAAAATTTATATAAATAAAGATAAATCTTAAAATTAATATTTAAGATAAATAGATAATATTTTATTGCATATCTTTATCAATAATAAAATAGGGAATTAATTTAAGTTCTTTAGGAGAAAGGATATTTGAACCATTGGATAAAAATGAAAGACAAGAAAAAGTGTCTAATTTTTGAGTAAAATAATTTGTGTCAAAAATAAAATCAAATTGAGTATAAGTATTAACACTTTCTGAAAAATTAGGTTTATCAAAACTAAAAATGTTAGATAAATATGAATCTCTACGATTTTTGGAACTTTCTGAAACACTTTGAGAATATTTTGTTTTATCTTCTTTTCCCAATTGTTTCTGTGCATCTTCAATAGTAAAAGTATCATCTGTTCTAAACCAAAATTTATTTATAAGATTTTGAATTATAACTTTTACGGTATATTGGTTGTTTATAGCATTAAGAAGAGAAGTATAACTTTGAGTTGCAACAATATTAATACATTTTGCCTCTCTAGATTGAGCAAAAAAATTTGCATCAGTGTCAGTGATATATTCATGATATTCATCACTAATGAAACATACACTTCTCATATTTTTAAGATTTTTTGCAAGCCTTGACATTACCTCAGTTTGAAAATCTAATTTTAAATAAGCAGCAATGATTTTAGACAAATTATTATATTCAGAGATATTCATATTTAAAACAACAATTTTTCCACTATTTATAACATCTTCAAAACCAAAAAAGTTAAGCTCAGCTTTATCAGGAGAAAAAACTTTTAAAACATCATAATCAGAGATAAAAGCGCCAGTAATTCTGGTTATTTCAGACTTTAAAATTGCAGAAGTTCTAGTATCCAATGTATTAAATTCTTTTTCAAAAAATTCAATAGAAGAAAGTAAAGAATGTATTTCTTGAGAAGAAAATTTTCCATTTAAAAATTTATTCCTTAGCAAAGAAATTTTGTCAGAATAATAATCGGGAACAGTGACTAATTTATGCAGTTCTGAAAATGTAACATATCCATCATTGTATAATCTACAAAATTTAATACATTCAGTCAAAATCTGTTCTGCCTTATCTAACCAATAACTTTCACTATTATTTTTTGAAAAAAGAGTTAAAATGGTTTTTAATCTATTTGCTAAAATTGATGGCTTTAAATTTTGTTTATCCAAAGGATTATATTTTATATTTCCACCAAGTTCAATAACTATTAAATCATCATCTCTACCATAATAATGTGCATATTTTTTAACCTGCGAGTAATAATTTCCTTTTACATCTAAAATTAACATTCCAAGTTTTTTTGAATAATCATCACATTTATATTTAATAAGTTCGCGAGTGAAAGGATACATGACAGAGCTAGTTTTACCTGATCCAATAGTTCCTGTAACTAAAAAGTTCTGATAAAGGCCAGATTCAGGAATAATTATAGTTCCATATTGATTATGAATAGTTAATGATAAATCAGAAGAATTCTTTACTTTAGAAATTGTAGGAGAAGATTTTTGTTTTGTAAAAATAGATGAATAAATAAGATTAATACAAATAAAAGATGAAATAATTGTAACAATTACATATAAAAATTTTATATAAAACCATACTTCAGGATATTTCTCACAAATATTAAAAGGATGAACTGCAAAAGAAATAATTACTGTATTTGAAACAAAAATATCGTGAAAAATTATAAAGTAAAATAAGAAAAATAATAATAAAAAGACAATATTAAAAAGAAATCGTCTTTTTAATGTGTTTATAAACATAAGTAAAAAACCTCCATAAACTATAAAATTATTTTTCAGGGAAATTAAGATTTGATTTGTGTAAATTTTTAAATAAAATACCATCTAAAACAAGGTACATCGAATAAAAAACAATAAAAAGATTTATAATAAAGGATATAAAAAATAGATTTACTAAATTATTTACATTAATCACCACCTTAAAGATATGCATAAAAATATTATCTAGCGTAATGATACAACAAAAAAACATTTTTGTCTATACATTTTTTAAAAAATATGTTAAAATATATATGAATTTTTAGAAAGGAGTACATTTACTATGGAAATAAAAAAAGATATGACAATAGGAGAACTTTTAGAGAAAGCTCCAGAAAAAGCAGAAATACTTTTAAATGCAGGAATGCATTGCTTAGGCTGCCCAGCATCACAAGCAGAAACATTAGAAGAAGCTTGTGAAGTTCATGGAATAGATGTAGACGAATTATTAGAAGAATTAAACAAATAATAAACATTTATTATGGATATATTATTACTACTAAACAAAAATACTAGAAATTTATATAAAAATATGTAAAAAATTCGAATAAAATTAATGAAAAAAGGAAAATTTCAAAAAAACATTGACATTTACAAAAAATTGTAGTAATATATATAGGCGGTTATTTTTCCGCAGATGGTGTATGGGCTATTAGCTCAGGTGGTAGAGCACTTGACTTTTAATCAAGTTGTCCCGCGTTCGAGTCGCGGATAGCTCACCAATGGCCCGTTGGTCAAGCGGTTAAGACATCGCCCTTTCACGGCGGAGACATGGGTTCGATTCCCGTACGGGTCACCATATAAGCCACTTTAGCTCAGTTGGTAGAGCAACGCACTTGTAATGCGTAGGTCATCCGTTCGAATCGGATAAGTGGCTCCATTAAACACTTCTTAACTTGTTATAGAACTTGTTATGAGGTGTTATTTTTTTAGGAGGTATATATGCAAAAAGTAGCAATAATTACAGGAGCATCAAGGGGAATAGGAAGAGAATGTGCGAAAGTGCTTGCAGAAAGTGGTATAAAAGTAATTGCTAATTATAATAAATCTGAAATTGAGGCACAAAATTTAAAGGAAGAATTATTAAAAGAAAATATAGAAATAGACATATTTAAAGCAGATGTATCAAATAAAAAAGAAGTAAAAAATCTAATACAATATGTATTAGATAAATATAAAAAGATAGATATATTAGTAAATAATGCAGGAATATCACAAGTAAAATTATTCACAGATATAACAGACGAAGACTGGGAAAAAATGATAGAAACAAATCTAAGTTCAGTATTTTATATGTCAAGAGAAGTACTACCCAATATGATACATAATAAAAGTGGATGCATAATAAATATATCATCAGTATGGGGATTAGTGCGGAGGAGCATGTGAAGTACATTATTCTGCAACTAAAGCTGGAATAATTGGAATGACAAAAGCATTAGCAAAAGAAGTAGGACCTTCAAACATAAGAGTAAATGCGATTGCACCAGGAGCTATTGACACTGATATGAATAAAGATTTAGCTGAAAAAGAAATAGAAGAATTAGAAAAAGAAATACCATTAGGAAGAATAGGAAAACCAGAAGACATAGCAAATTGTATAAAATGGCTTGCAGAAAATGAATATATTACAGGACAAGTAATTACAATAGATCGGAGGATGGACAAACTAATAAAAAAGAGCATTTAAAATGCTCTTTTTTATTATTGATTCGTTATTTTTCTTTTATAATTTCCAGAAATAAGTTTTGGTAAATATGTAATAATCTTATAAACAGCAATTCTAATTTTTTTGCTCCAAATGTAAGAACGCCTTAATCTAGGATGAGGATCCAAACTTAAGTCTTCTTGCAATACTAAAGCAGTAGGCAATTCTTCTATTGCAAAAGTATAGTTTTGATTATCATTATTATCCCAATTACCTTGTCCGTCATTAAAACAGAAGCTTAAAGATTCAGAATCATCTAATGTTATCTCAGCTTGGAATCCAAGTTCTGTTTTTTCCATTTTAACATCAGAAAGATTTTCCCAAGATGTACCAAATCCATAATGTATAAAAATTTCATCAGCACCATCTTGAAATAATTTACCAGTATAAGATATCTTAACTGTACTGTTTGCAACTAATTTATCAGTATTAAAAAATATATTTTTTGTTAGTTCCATAATAATCTCCTATTTTTTTTATCTTTTGATGTATATATTATAATAATAAATTTAATAATATTCAAGCTTTTTTTACAAAAAATATAAAAAATATACTTTATTTTTTAAAAAAATATGTTTTTTACTTATTGTAAAGAAGAAAAATTTATGCTAATATAAAGAAAAGATGGAGGGAAATATGAGGAAAAGACATAACTCTCAAAGTAAATTAATTTATATAATATGTATATTAGTTTTAGTAATTGGAATATTCTCAACAATATTTGCATTAGCATACTCAACGAATTCAAATATAATAAGCAATGTAAAAATTAATAACATAAATGTATCAGGATTAAGCAAAAATGAAGCAGAAGAAAAACTACAAGGTTTAGTCAATAACATATTAGATGATGAGATAACTCTAAAATATGGAGATTATGAGTCAATAATTACATTAAAGCAAATAGAGTTAGAAGTAGATGTACAAGATAAAGTATATGAAGCATGTGTAATAGGAAGAAATAAAAACATTATAGCCAATAATTATAAGATTTTACAAACAATATTATTTGGCAAAAACATAAATTTAGAATATAAATTTAATGAAGAAATTATCAAAAGCTTATACAACAATTTGGATGAAGAATGGGAAAATAAATTTGTAGATAATAGCTATTATATAGACAAAGATGAATTAGTTATAACAAAGGGAAAAAGTGGAGTTATAATAGATCAAGAAGCATTACAACAAAAAATAAATCAACTTATATATGATAAGATAGAAGGAAAAGAAATAAATGAAATTGAAATACCTGTTATCACAAAAAATCTTGAAGAAATAGATGTAGAGAAAATAAGAAATGAGATATATAAGGAACCAAAAAATGCTTCATATAATGAAGAAACATCTACATTAACTACACATACAAATGGAGTAGATTTCAAAATAAGTGTAGATGAAGCAAAAGAACTTCTTAAACAAGAAAAAGAAGAATATATAATACCACTAAAAATAACAAAACCAGAAATAACAACAGAGCAATTTGGAGAAGAAGCATTTCCAGAAGTACTTGGAAGTTTTTCAACAAGATATGATGCCAGCAATATAAATAGGTCAACAAACATAGAGCTTGGGGCAGCGGCAATGAATGGAACAGTACTACTTCCAGGAGAAACATTTTCATTTAATGGTACAGTTGGACCAAGGACAAAAGCAAAAGGATATCTACTTGCAGGAGCATATTCTGCAGGAGAGCTAGTAGAAAGCTATGGGGGAGGAGTATGTCAAATATCTAGCACATTATATAATGCTGTATTATATGCTAATTTAGAGATAGTTCAAAGATATAACCATTCATCAGTTGTATCGTATGTAAATGCAGGAAGAGATGCAACAGTATCTTATGGAGGTAAAGATTTTAAATTTAAGAATTCAAGAGATTATGCAATAAAAGTAGAAGCAAAAGCAAATAACCGGAATATTAGAGATAAAAATTTTAGGAATAAAAGAACCAGACGAAGTCGAAGTAGAAATTACAAGTGAAGTGACAGATGTAATAATATGTAATACAAAGTATAAATATGATAAGACACTTTCACCTGGACAGGAAGTTGTAGAAGTGCAGGGAGCAAATGGAGCAAAAAGCATAGCATATAAAATTATAAAGAAAAATGGAGCAATAATATCAAAAACAATTTTGTCAGAAGATAGATATAATCCAATGACAAAAGTAATCAGAACTGGAAGTAAAAAATAGACAAGAGCAGATTATAATATCTGCTCTTGTTAATATCTATACTTAAATTTATAAAAAAAGTTTACATTTTTCGACAATAATGATAAAATAACCATGAGTTAAAAAGTAAAAAGGAGGTATTACTAAATGAGCGAAAAAGGTAAATGCATATTAGCATATATTTTTAGCTGGTTAGGAGGATTAATAGTATTATATGGACTAAAAGATAATGAAAGAAATACAAAATATCATGCAGCACAGGCAATTGTACTAGGATTTGGTTATATGATACTAGCAATAGTTGCTAATTTCCTTCCTATTCCATTCATAGGCATGATTTTATGGGTAGTTTATTTAGTAGCAATAGTATTTGGAATAATAAAGGCTTGTAATGGAGATGATCCAGAACTACCAGTAATAGGACAATTAGCACAATCAATGTTTGGCAAAAAAATAGACGAATAATAAAAAGAGAGCAGATTATAATAAAATCTGCTCTCTTTTCTATTGACAAATAAGCAATTTGATAATATAATTATGAAAGTTGAAAATGCGCTATTAGCTCAGTTGGTAGAGCAGGTGACTCTTAATCACAAGGTCCGCGGTTCGAACCCGCGATGGCGCACCAACTTATTTTTCTAATAAATTTGCAAAATTATCACTAAAATCTTTATTAACTTTTTTCAAATTAATTGGTCTTAAATCTTTATTTGTAAAACAATGCTTTGTTTCACCAGTAAGTACAGTATTTCCAGTTTTTAAATCTGTCATATTATATCCAACGGTCATTCTTACGCCATTATATTCTTTAATAAAAAGATTAATAACTATAGTATCTCCAAAAGTAACATGATGCTTATATTCACAGCTTACACATAAAACGGGTATAGTAATATTATTTTCTTCCAAAACAGAAAAAGGCATTCCAATAGATTCTAACCAAACAGTTCTTGCTTCTTCCATATATCTAATATAATTTGAATGATGAACTACTCCCATTCTATCTGTTTCATAATAATTTACTGCTCTTTTATAAACAAAACCCATAACAATCTCCTTAAATAATTAGCTAATAAATTTCATTAATAGATAAAAATTAGTTTATTCTAAAATTCACAATTTTTAGGTGTTCTTGGGAAAGGAAGTACATCACGAATATTTTGCATACCAGTTAAATACATCATCATTCTCTCGAAGCCTAAACCAAAACCGCTGTGAACACAGCTTCCATAACGTCTTAAATCCATATACCACCAGTAGTCTTTTTCATTTAAATTCAATTCTTTCAAACGAGTATTTAATTTTTCAAAATCGTCCTCTCTTTGACTTCCACCAATAATTTCACCAATACCAGGAGCTAAAAGATCACAAGCTGCAACAGTTTTTCCATCAGGATTTTGCTTCATATAGAAAGCTTTAATTTCTGCTGGATAGTTAGTTACAAAGACTGGTTTTCCAAAAAGTTTTTCACTTAAATATCTTTCATGCTCAGTTTGAAGGTCTGTGCCCCAATGAACAGGAAATTCAAATTTATCATTTACTTTTTCAAGTTCTTTAATAGCATCAGTATATGTCATTCTTCCAAAATCAGAATTTAAAACATTATGCAATCTTTCAAGTAAAGTAGTATCTATAAATTGATTGAAAAATTCCATTTCTTCAGGAGCATTTTCTAATACATAAGATATAATATATTTAATCATATCTTCAGCTAAATCCATATCATCATTTAAATCTGCAAAACAAATTTCAGGTTCAATCATCCAAAACTCTGCAGCATGCTTTACAGTATTAGAATTTTCTGCTCTAAAAGTAGGACCAAAAGTATATACATTACGAAAAGCATGAGCAAAAGTCTCAACATCCAATTGTCCACTAACAGTAAGATGTGATGATTTTCCAAAGAAATCTTGAGAAAAATCAACTGCTCCGTTTTCATCTTTTGGAGGATTGTCTAAATCAATTGCAGTTACTCTAAACATTTCACCAGCGCCTTCGCAGTCACTTCCAGTAATTATAGGAGTGTGCACATATACGAAACCTCTTTCTTGGAAAAACTTATGAATTGCATAAGACAAAACGCTACGAACTCTAAATACAGCATTAAAAGTATTAGTTCTTGGGCGCAAATGGCTGATAGTTCTTAGATATTCAAAAGAATGTTTTTTCTTTTGAAGAGGATAATCTAAATCAGCTTGATTAATAATTTGAATACTATTTGCTTTAATTTCAAAAGGTTGTTTTGCATTTTCTGTTTTTACAACCTCTCCAGTTACAATAAGAGAAGAACTAATAGTAAGCTTCTTTACTTCTTCAAAATTTGAAAGATTTGTATCAAAAACAACTTGAACATTTTTGAAGAAACTTCCATCATTAACTTCAATAAATCCAAAATTTTTAGAATCACGAATAGTTCTAACCCAACCAGATATATTTACATTAGTATTTACATAACTAGATAAATCTTTATATAAATCTTTTACTAGAACATTTTTTGTATCCATTTTAAATCAATCCCTTCTTAAAACTATATAATATCCATATTATACAAAAAAAAACAACAAATTTCAAGAATTTAATGATAAAAGATAGACTTTTTATAAAATATTTTGATATAATTAAAAATATAAATAAGATGTAATAAGGAGAAATATCATGAAACATACCAAATATCATGTGAATTATAAAAGATTAAGTTTATCAATTATAATACTAATTGCAATAATTTCTCTTGGAGCCTTAGGGATACATCATGTTTCTAAAATTGGAATATCAGCAAAAGTAGATGATATAAATGGAACACAACAAGAAGTAATGGCTCCAGAGGATATAACGATAAATATGGTTGCTATTGGAGATGTAATGTGCCATAGTACGAATTTTAAAGCAGCATACAATAGTGTAAGTAAAGAATATGATTTTTCACCAGTATTCACAAATGTTGCAAAATACATAACAAAAGCAGATATTGCTATTCGGTAACTTAGAGACAACATTTGCAGGTGAAGCAAGAGGATATTCAGGATATCCAACATTTAATTCACCATCATCATTAGGAACAGCAATAAAAAATATAGGAGTAGATGTACTTTCAACAGCAAACAACCATAGTCTTGACAAAGGATATAAAGGAATAGTAAGTACATTAGATGCTTTAGACGAAATAGGAATAGAACATACAGGAACATACAGAAGTGAAGATGAACAAAATAAAATACTTGTAAAAGATATTAATGGAATAAAAGTAGCATTTCTATCATTTACTTACGGAACAAACGGAATACCTGTGCCAAAAGACAATGGCTACTGTGTAAATTTAATTGATAAAGAGCTAATGCTAGAGCAAATAAATTTAGCAAAAGCACAAGAGGTGGACCTAATCTGCACATCGATGCATTGGGGTGTAGAATATGCACAAAAACAAAATAAGGAACAAGAAGAACTTGCAGACTTTTTATTCCAAAATGGAGTTGATATAATAATTGGCAATCATGCACATGTAATAGAGCCAATGGAAAGAAAAATAATTACATTAGAAGACGGAACAGAAAAAGAAGTATTTGTTGTATATGCACTTGGAAATTTTGTGTCTGGACAAGTAAAAGAACACACAAAAACTACTGCAATACTTGATATGAATATAACAAAAAATGGAGAAACAGGAAAAATCTCAATAGATAGCGTAGATTATGTACCAGTGTATTGCTATGATAGAGGAGCAGGAAAACCAAATAGATATGAGTTAATAGATATTAAATCTGCAATATCAGAATACGAAAGTGGAAACACATCTAAAGTAAATTCAAGTCTATACAATACTTTGAAAAAAGAATTAACAAATGCAGAAAGTGTATTAGGAGAACCACTTACAAAAAATGACAACACTTAAACCAAAAGTTAATATAACTAAACAATCAGAAAAAACAATAAAATAGAAAAAAGAGCCTTAAAATACTATTTTAGTATAATCAAGAATTGAAAATCCCCATTTAATTTAATTCTTAATAGGCTCTTTTTATAATAATTATATTTACCAATTTAATTCTATAACATATCTTTTTTCTTTAGCCATAAAGTTGTAAGCAGAGTAAGCACAACAGAAATAGTGATAAGTATTGGAAAACCTAAACTGCTATGCTGAAATGGCAAATTTAAATTCATGCCCCAAAAACTTGAAATCATAGTTGGAACTGCAATTACTATAGTAATTGAGGCTAAAAATTTCATAACAACGTTTAAGTTATTTGAAATTAAGGAAGCATATGTATCCATAGTTCCACCTAAAATATCACTATATATTTTGCCCATTTCTATGGCCTGTTTATTTTCAATAATAGCATCCTCTAATAAATCTTCATCTTCATCATATAATTTTAAAATTTTGCCTTTCATAGTTCTTTCCATTACTACTTCATTAGATTTTAAAGAAGTTGAAAAATAAACTAAACTCTTTTCTAGACTAAGCATTGTTAGAAGCTCTTTATTTTTTAAAGAATCTTTTAAAGCAGCTTCAGTAGCTTCAGCTTCTTTATTAATCTTCTTTAAATAATTTAAATAGTAAGAAGAATTAGAAAACATTATTTGTAAAATAAATCTACTTTTTTTGTAAGTAGCGAAATTTTTAATTTTAAATTTTTCAAAATCTTCTATAACCTTTGTTTTCCTTGAACATACAGTAATAAAAAAATCATCTCTAACAACGATCAAACCAAGAGGAATTGTTGTGTAAAGAATTGATTCATTATTTTTTTCAACAACAGGAACATCAATTACAAAAAGTATAGTAGAATCATCATCTTCTTGGTCAATTCTTGCTTGTTCCTCTATATCCAAAGAGTAACGAATAAAATCCTCTTGAATTTTTAAATTTTCACAAACTTTTTGAATTTCATCACCAGACGGGTTTGTCAGATTAATCCAAGAACCTTTCGTAAATTTATCAATTTCAGAAGTTTTTCCAGTTTGAATATCTGTGTTATAAATTTTTATCATAACTTTAATCACCCACCCTTTGATATTATTTTCATTACTATTTTACAATGTTTAAAAGGTTTAGTCAAGAAAAAGCAGTTAATAGATTAAATAAAACAGAAATGCTCTCTATCAAATTTAGAGAGCATTTCTAATATATTCAATTAATTTGTCCATTCAGTAATTTTATATCCAGTTAAATTAGGTTTTGAAACATCTTCATCTGTTACACTATCAAAACTGAAATTTGTAATTTCTGAAATTCTAGGATAGCTCTTTCCATCTATTTCATCAAAACCTACAGTTGTTTTCATTACGATACCAGTGTCCTTATTAACCCAAATTTTGCTGTTAATAAAGGTTGTCAAATAATTTAATCTTACACAATATGTAGATTCATTGTTTACTTTTTCATCAGTAATTATTGATGTCATAGCTAAAAGTAATTTAAATCCAAAAGTATTTACTTCTTTTGAGCCAAATAACATTGGTATCGAAGGACTTCCAAGAAGATGGTCTTTATAAGCAACTAACGTTTGTGGAATCATTGTTATTTGTTCTTGTGTCTCAATATCATTCCAAATAATTATAGTTATATTATTTTCATTAATTGCTATTGTGGATTTACTATCCTTATGATAAACTTTATTAGAATTTATTATATTGTCAGGACTATTCTCATTGTATGACATTCGATCAAATGAGTAATTAGTTTTATCAATAAGCTCTGACTCTTTGGCAAATATTTTATTTATAATAATATAGTTTCTAACGGTATGTATGATGAAGATTATTAATAAAACTAAAAAAATAATTCCAATAATTTTTAATATTTTATGGTTTTTCATAAAAATCTCCCCCTTTTTCATTAGAATAATATACTATTATTATACCATATTTAGCAGATTTTAGCAAATTTGAGACATGAAATAGCTGATATTAATATGTTTTCAGATTTATCATTACATAAAAATACACCATCAAAATAATTTACAAGTCTTGAAATAGCTATCAGTTTGTTGTATAATATACCCTGAGTATTAAATAAATGTTAGGAGGCAAAATAATGCTAGTATCAACAGGAGTGACAGTACGATTTGGAAAAAGAGTTTTATTTGAAGATGTTAATATACGATTTGGAAAAGGAAATTGCTATGGAATAATTGGAGCAAATGGAGCAGGAAAGTCGACATTTTTAAAAGTATTGTCAGGAGAAATAGAGCCAAGCAAAGGAGAAGTTTCACTTGAACCAGGAGAAAGATTATCAGTATTAAAACAAGACCACTTTGCATATGAGGAATATACTGTAATAGATACAGTAATAATGGGAAATCAAGAATTATATAGGATAATTAAAGAAAAAGAAGCAATATATTCAAAACCGGATTTTTCAGAAGAAGACGGTATGAAAGCTGCAAAACTGGAAGAAAGATTTGCAGAACTTGACGGTTGGAATGCAGAAGCGGATGCTGCAACACTTTTAAATAATTTAGGAATTGAAACAGATATGCACTATAAACTAATGAAAGAAATAGAAGCAAAAGATAAAGTAAAAGTATTACTTGCACAAGCATTATTTGGAAATCCTGATGTATTACTATTAGATGAGCCTACAAACGATTTAGATATAAATAGTATAAATTGGTTACAAGAATTTTTGATAGATTTTGAAAATACGGTTATAGTTGTATCACATGATAGATACTTTTTAAACAAAGTATGTACACATATAGCAGATGTAGACTTTGGAAAAATAAAAGTATATCCAGGAAACTACGATTTCTGGTATGAATCTAGTCAGTTAGCATTAAAACAAGCAAAAGAGGCAAATAAAAAGAAAGAAGAAAAAATAAAAGAATTGCAAGAATTTATCGCAAGATTTAGTGCAAACGCCTCAAAATCTAAGCAAGCAACATCAAGAAAAAAATCACTAGAAAAAATAGAATTAGATGAAATAAAGCCATCAAATAGGAAATATCCATATATTGATTTTAAACCAGATAGAGAACCTGGCAAAGAAATATTAACCATAAAAAATATATGTAAATCAATTAATGGAGAAAAAATATTAGATAATGTTTCTTTCACAGTAAAAAAAGATGATAAAATACTGCTTTTAGCAGATAACGAAATGGCAAAAACATTGCTATTCCAGATAATAGCAGGAGAAGTAGAACAAGATTCAGGAGAGATTTTGTTTGGAACAACAATTACTAAAGACTATTTCCCAAAAGACAATAATTATATGTTTGATAAAGATGAATTACTTGTAGATTGGTTAAGAGGTTATTCAAAAGATCCAGATGAAACTTATGTAAGAGGCTTTTTAGGAAGAATGCTATTTTCAGGGGAAGAGGCACTTAAAAACATCAAAGTATTATCAGGAGGAGAAAAAGTAAGATGTGTATTATCTAAGATGATGTTATCAGGAGCAAACTTTTTAATGTTTGATGAACCAACAAACCACTTAGATATGGAAAGTATAACATCACTAAATGAAGGTATGAAAAAATTTAAAGGAAACATGATTTTTACATCACACGATCACGAATTATGTCAGACAGTTGCAAATAGAATTATAGATATAAAAGAAAATAAAGTTATTGATAAAGAATGCACTTATAATCAATATCTCGAAATAGAATAAATAATTATTAATATTTTAATAGTATAAAGGATAAAAATGAAACAAAAAAATATATTTAAATATATAAGAATAATAATATATGTAGGAATAATTATATCTTGGCTTATATTAAAATATACAAATCTTATAAATTGGACATGTTATATAAATGAAACCTTTGGAATACTATGTCCAACCTGTGGAATAACGAGAGCAATGGAAGGTATATTAAACTTTGATTTTCCACTTGCAATAAGATATAATGCATATTGTACATTAGTTCTATTTCCAATATTTTTTATTTTATTTATTGATGATATTATATGTATTATTTTGAAAAAAAGATCATTTGTTGATATAATATTTGGAGATTAAAAAACAATTTAAATTTGATAGAAATAAAAGAGAGGAAATATGGATAAAATAATAATAGGAATAGCATATATATTAACAATATACCTTTTCTATAATTTAATAAAAATAAGAAAAAACCAAAAAGAGAATAGAAGATATAAAATATATGTATTAATTGTTTTAATCCTAGCTTTAATAATTGTATGGAATATATTTAGATAAAAAACTCCTTGAAAATAAATCAAGGAGTTTTTTATCTAAATATTACTTTGCTAATAAACTTTTATATTAGTAAATTAAAAATCAAAAGCATATTTTAGTATAATGTAGAATATGAAGATGGTAAACTAGACCAATCTACATTATTACCAATATAAGCAACACCTACAGCAGCAAGAGCAAGTAATAGTACCCAAAGAACTACTACTATAATTCCAAGAACTAAACCTGCTATACCCATTCCATGACCACCTTTATGTCTTCCAACAATTCCAAAAATAATAGCTAATATTGCGCAAGGTATAGAAATATACCAGAAACAAAATGCAACAAGAGAAACTATACCTAAAACCATAGATGCAATATTAAATCCTTTTTTCTCAGAATCTGGTTGTACATTTGTTGTAGTTGCTCCAGTTGTACTTGGATTTGCAGATACTTGTTCATTATTTTTCTCTTCGTCCATTGGACATTCCTCCTTTTACTTTAGTTATCATACCATTAGGTATTAAATATATAAAATAAGCCTAGAATTACAAAAAGATGCAATCATAAACTTATAATATCGAAATTACTTATATTTCTTTTGGATTTCCTCAATTTCATCATAATGATTTTTTAATATATCCAAAAATACATCAGCAATTTGTGGGTCAAACTGCAACCTTCTATTTTTTTCAATTTCTTCTTTTACAAAATCTAAATCTAAAGAATCTCTATAAGTTCTTTTAGAAGTCATAGCATCAAAAGTATCAGCAACAGCTGTAATTCTTGCAAGATAAGGAATATTATCACCTTTTAACTTAGAAGGATAACCAAGTCCGTCATATCTTTCATGATGGTGTTTTACAATTGGAATAATATCCTTAAAAATTATAGCATTTGATAAAATATGAACGCCAATAGCTGGATGATTTTTAATTTCAGAATACTCTGTAGGTGTAAGTTTAGCAGGTTTAAGTAGTATACTATCAGGTATACCTATTTTACCAATATCATGGAAAAGACCTCCTATTTTAAGCGTATGTAAATCTTCTTCAGAAAGTCCTAAATATTTTCCAATTAAAACAGAATATTCGGAAACTCTATCAGAATGTCCTTTTGTATAAGGATCTTTTGCTTCTACGGTATATCGCAAAGTTTCAATGCTTTCCATATATGCAGTCTCTAACTTTGAATTAGCTTCTTTTAATTCATCATTTATTTCTTTAATAGTATTCATTTGTTTAATTGCTTTTACGCCAGATTCGATTAGAAGCAATAATTGATCAAATTTATCACTCTTTTCGCAATAACCCTGAATATCTAATCTTTTTATTGTCTCAAGCGGTGGAGCTAAATCTTTATGACCTGTAAGTAACAAAATATACAATTCTTTATTAAATTTGCGAATTTCTTCTACAACTTGATCTCCATGAATAGGAGTCATAATAAAGTCAAGAATCATCAAATCAAAATGCTCAGATTTAACTCTTTCTATTGCTTCAAGAGGATCAGTGACACCAGCAAAGATATATCCAGATTTCTTTAAAAAAATTGATAAAGAATCGATTATACCAATCTCATCATCAACTACAAGCACTTTTATTCCATTTGAAGCCTGAGCCTGAATATTTTTTCTCACACTATCACATCCTCTACAAAAATTATAGCGATAAATTTTAAAAAAATCAAGAAAAATTTACAAAAATTTCCCTTTTTCGTCAAAAAATCATTCGCAAGGGATAATTATATTAAAAGTAGTGCCTTTATTAACTTCAGATTGAAAATTAATAGTACCATTGAAGTGGGCTTTAATATTAGAATAAGACATAAATAAACCAAGGCCAGTACCATTTTTACCCTTAGTTGTAATCATTTGCTTAAATAATTTATTTTGAACCTCTTTACTCATACCACATCCATAGTCTTGGATAGTAAAAATAAAAGAGGAATCATTCTTCGAAATAGAAAAATCAATTTTATTATCAGGCTTTCCATTATATGATTGAATAGCATTTGAAATAAGATTATTTATAACTTGAACTAAGCAGTTTATATCACCATGCAAAGTAAAATTTTTATCAATCTCAATATTTATATTAAGTTCAACCAAAGAATGCTTAAGTTCATGCTTCATTAAAATATTAACTCTCTTAATTAATTCCTCAATAGTGAACTCAGCAGAAACATTATCAGAAGTCTCGACAGCCTGTCCTTTAACTGCAGTAATTACATCAGACATATAAGAGGTATGAGTTTTTATCTTAGCAACCCAAGATGCCATATCTTTTGCAATTTCATGATGATCTTCATTTGTAACTTCACTATCACCAATAGAAGTATCATATTCTGTAATTAAATCAGTTAATGCTTCAGATGCACCAGCAATAGACATAATAGGAGTTTTCAAGTTGTGAGCAATACCACCAATCATTTGACCAAGTGAAGCAAAACGCTCTTTCTCAATAAGCATATCTTGATTAGAACGTATAGTTTGTAAGTCGACAACATGTTGAGTAATATCTTTAAATAAGATTAAAGTTCCTAAAAACATACCTTTATTAACAATACTAGATACTTCGACATTAAAATATTTATTAATGTTATCAAAATGACTCTCAAAAGAAACTGTTTTTGGACTTAGAGAAACAGTTTGTAAAGAATTTTTTAATTTAGGCAAATATTTGATTTTACTCCACTCCAAAATATTAGTATTTCTTATAGACTGTTCTTTTTCTTTAAAAACTAAAAGAAAAGATTTATTAAAGTCAATTATATTATTTTTCTCATTCAATACTACATAACTATCTGACATCCTATCAACAACTTTTTCAAGAGCAATAGGGGTAACAGACAAAAAGTCAAATTTAAAAATTGCAATAGTTATAAATAGTAGACCAAAAGCGAAAGATATTGGTGTAAGATATATATTAGTATGAATAATATTTAAAATACCCAAAGTATTAGCAATTGCAGGAATAGATGCACCAATTATGATAAATAAAGATTGCTTAGAGAAAAATCCCACACTCTTAAATGTATGTTTTAACATTCTTATAATACTAATAAGGAATAATCCATAAGTATAAAAAAGATGTACATACATATAAGGACCATAAATCATTTCATTTAAATTAAAAGAATATTTTTCATAAAATAAATGATGGTAATTATTTGTAAAAAGTACTAAAAGAGAAATCACGGGTACTATTAAAAGTAGAAGATATCTATCATTATACTTAATCTTTGTATTAACAAAAGAAGAAACCATAATGAAAAATGTAACAGGTAAAAAACAAGTACCTATGTAAATAAAATTCTCAAATAAAATAGGTTCTACATCATAATATATCACAAAAACCTTTTGAAGAATAAGACCTACACAGATAATCATGATAGAAAGTAGCATAAAAGCAAGAAAATATTGTATTTGTGTAATAGGTTTTTTCTTTAGTACATAATATATTAGGAAAATCGAAAGCAATGTAGAAATGATAAGTAGTATAAACGATATATCAAACAATTGCATATTCAAAACCTCCATTTTCTTTTGTTAAACGATATGATAAATTCTAAAAATTTATAAATCCGATTTTTTTAAAATAATTCATATACCTTATTATATAATTCTTATCAATTTTTTTCCAGTGAAAACCGATATTTTTTAAATAATTTTCAGAAAATTTTGAATTAAGCCTAATATTTGAGGTATAAATAAGCTCTTTATCTCTATTCAAATCATGAATAATACCAGAAACAAGCTCTTTTCTAGAATCATCATCAAGTATTCCAGTAATAATATCCTTCATCATTTGATTAGAAACAGGTAAAATATCAAAACCTAATGCAGTTACAGTTTCCAATAAAAGTTTTATGGAAAGCAATCTAGGGTTTTGAATATGGAAAACATTACAATCTGATGTATGATTCAAAATCTTTATAATTGCATTCGCAGCTAAGTCTACTGGAGTAAGCTCTAGTTCATGGGCTAATGTATATCTAGGAAATGCACCAATTTCAGTGAAACTCTTAATTCTTTTAGCAAAAGCATTATCTATGGCATTTCGCTGAAAAGCACCGTCGGAATATCTATTTGCAATATTTCCAAGCCTTAATATTTGAGCATCTAATCCGTCGTAAATAGCTTCAAGAACTAAAATCTCTGCTTTAAATTTAGTTATTGTATATACACTTTGAATATTTTGACCAATATATAAATCATTTTCAGTAAATATCTTTTTATCCTTAATATTTTCTGCAGTTTCTACTATAGATTCTTCTTTTTCACCATTTCCAGAAACGCTAATTGTAGAAATATGTATTAATCTTTTTCCATATTTTTTACAAAATGCTATAACATTTGCTGTGCCCTTTACATTTATATCTTCAAACTCTTTTTGATTTCCAAAATGTTTAACAATAGCACCAGAATTTATTACACATGAAACATTTTCAACCAACTCTTTAAAAGTCTTAGGAAAAATACCAAAAGCAATACCGTCAGTAATATCTCCAGAAATAACTTTTATTCTATCTTCTACTTCCGAAACAAAGTCATTACCAAAGTAAAATCTCAAACTTTGAAGTAATCTGTATCTTGGGGAAACATTATTTTTATTTCTAATTAGACAATATGCAGTTCCAGAATTTTGTTTCAAAAACTCATATATAACATGAGAACCAAGATATCCAGTACCACCAATAATTAAAACATCTCCTACTTTTATTTTAGAAATAGTTTTAAAATTCTTTTCTGTATTTCTTGAAAGAACATCATTAACTTTAGTATAATCATAATTTTCTATAAATGAATTATCAAGGGCAGGGATTTTTCTAGAAAGTTTCCTTATAGTAGGAAATCTGAAAATATCCCCATATTCAAAATTCAAGCCATACTTAATAGCCTCTATTTGCATATTAATTGCAGAAATAGAATCTCCACCAATATCAAAGAAATTATCATCAATAGAAATATTATCAACTTTCAAAATATTCTTCCAAATTTGAAGAAGCTTATCTTCACTAGAATCAATTTTAGAAATATCAATAACACTTGTTTTAGAAAGACTTGGTGCAAGCTCTGGAAGTGGAAGTGCTTTTCTATCTATTTTTCTATTTATTGTATAAGGCATTTCATCCAATTTGATTATATAAGTTGGAACCATATACTGAGGTAAAAATTTTCTCAAAAATTCTTTAACTTTATTTTCAGAAATATTTTCATTTGTTACATAATAACCACATAAAACTTCTCTATCATTGACAATAGCTTTGTTTACAACACAAGAAGTAATACCTTCAATTTGAGACATCTTATTTTCAATTTCACCAAGCTCAACTCGAAGACCACGAAGCTTAATCTGATGGTCAACACGACCCAAACATTGAACTTTTCCATCAAAAGTCCACCTTCCAATGTCACCAGACTTATATATTTTGCCTTCTCCAAAAGGATTGTCAAAAAATACCTTTGAAGTTAACTCAGGCTTTCCGATGTAACCATTTCCTACTTGTATACCAGATATGTAAATCTCACCAATAACGCCAATAGGAACCCTTTTCATATTCTTATCTAAAATATGAATTTGAGTATTTTTAATAGGAGGACCAACAGTGATTTCGCTTTCGCCCTCTAAGTTTTGGACATTACTTAAAACAGTAATCTCACTTGGACCATAAATATTATATATAGTTATATCATCTGACAAAGCATGTAAATCATCAACAAACTTTTGAGGTAAAGGCTCTCCTCCAAAAACCATGTTTTTAACACGAGCAAGTGCGGTATTTTTTTCTCTATTATCATAATTTATCTTCATAAGACTAGGCGTAACAGTCATAACATCAACATTATACTTTTTAATTAAAGTATCTAGCAATTTTGGATTTCTATGTTCACTGTTATTTGCCATAGCAACAGTCATACCATGCGTTAATGACACAAAAATTTCATAAACAAAGATATCAAAAGGAGTAGATGTAACTGATGCAATAGTATGATCCTTTCCGTCACGCAAATAATCTAAAGCATAAGTCATAGCTTTAACCATATTTGCAAAACCAACTTGGTTTAGCATAACACCTTTTGGAGTACCAGTAGAACCAGATGTATAAATTATATATGATAAAGAATTTTTATCAGGTCTAATATTTGGGTTATCAAAGTTAGTTCCATAAATTTTTTCATTACTTAAATCAATTTCAATTAAATTTTTAATTTGCTTAACATTTTGTTTAAGCTCGGCTTGAGTTAATACATATTGAGTTTTGCTATCCTCTATGTAATATTTAGTCCTGTCTATCGGATAGGTAGGGTCAACATTGAAGAACGATGCTCCGGCCTTTAAAATACCAAGCATTGATACAATAGTTTCAAGAGAACGATTTGTCATAATACAAACAATATCATTTTCTTTTATTCCAAATTTAATTAAATAATGAGCTAAAGAATTAGCTTTTTTATTAAGCTCACTATATGTAAGTTTTTCATCATTACAAATAACAGCTATCTTTTGAGGAGTTTTTTTAACTTGTTCCTCAAAAATAGAAACTATAGTATCATCATTAATAGGCATATATGTATCATTAAATTTATCTAAAAGTTTTGCCTCTTCATCAGTAATAATAGGCAAATCATCAATTTTACAATTTGTATCTGATAATACTTGTTTTAGTATAAAAATATAATGCTCAAGAATTCCTTTAGCTGTTTCAAATTTAAATAAATCAGTATTAAACTCCAAATTGAAAGTACAAGTTTCAGGAATTATCTCAAACCATAAATTAAACTTAGAAGTTTTTGTATTTGGAATCAAAACTTTAGCTTTCTTTCCATCTATTTCAGGAACTTTTGCATTTATATTTTGATAAGTAAACATTACATCAAGAAGAGAAGTAGCGGCATCTTGAATTAAATTTTTTTGCAAAACTTCATAAGGATAAGGTTGATTTGAAATTCCACCTAAAATATCAGAATGAATACTCTTTAAAAATTCAGCAAAGCTTAAATCAGAGTCAATATGCTTATTAAATACAATATTATTAACAAACATTCCGACTAAATTCTGTACTTCTTTAAAACTTCTGCCAGCAAATGGACTTCCAATAACAATATCATTTTGTGCGGTGTATTTATATAAAAGTATAAATAGTGCAGATAAAAATACAGAATAACTAGAAACAGCATTATTTTTAGCAATACTTTCTAAAGATTCAAACTCATTTTTATCTAGAGAAATAGATATTTTATCTCCGTGATAAGATTTTACACTAGACAACGGATAATCATAAGGCAAATTAAGTGACTCAAAATTAAAATTCTTAAATTTATTTTTCCAGTAATCCTCATAAGATTTCATCTTATCAGAAGTTAAGAAATCCTTTTCCCAAACACTATAATCAACATATCTTAAATCATGGTCATCTATTTTTTCTCCACTATATAATTTGCAAAAATCATCAAAAATTATAGAAAGAGAAGTACCATCAACAATTATGTGATGAGAGTCTAACAAAAGCAAACTCTTAGAATTATCTAATATATATAGTTTAGCATGTAAAAGAGGAGCTTTTGCTAAGTCAAAAGGTTTTGGAAATTTATCTACTAAACTTTGAACATCTTTTGAAGACTTTTCAACTTCTAAATCAATAGAAACATTATCAAGAATAGATTGGACAAGTTCACCATTTTCATATTTGAAAATAGTCCTAAAGCTAGAATGTAATGCAACAAGCCTATCCAATGCAGATTGTACTTTTTTTCTATCAAGAATGGTATCAAATAAAAGTCCGCCAGAAACATTATATAGAAGTTTTTCATTAAGAGCGACGGTATTTGCATAATATATCCTAGATTGAGCACAAGTCAATGGATAGAATGTGCTTTCTGGAGCTTTTGTAATCTCTGAAAGTGTTTCCATAATTTTATTATTTGCAACTAAATCAGATAAATTTTCTATAACTGGGTTTTCAAAAATGTCTTTTACAGAGATTGCAATATTAAGTTTATTTGACAGATGAGTACATAAAGTAATAGCATTCAATGAATCTCCACCAATTCCGAAAAAAGAATCTTTAATGCTTATATTATCAATATTTAATATTTCCTTTAATTCTTCAATAATAGTTTTATCCAAATCATTTCTTGCAGGAACAATTTCACGGGTTTCCTCATCTAAAGTAGGAAGAGGAAGTTTTTTTCTATCGACTTTACCATTAACATTAAGAGGAAGACTGTCAAGCACAGTAATGAAATTTGGAACCATAAACGAAGGTAAAACAGTGCCTAAATATTTTCTTAAGTCATCCAAAGATAGATGAGATTCAGTTACTATATAAGAGCAAATATTTCTATTATGGATAATAGTTACACTTTCCTTAACTCCATGGAAAGTGAGTATTTTAGAATCGATTTCACTAAGTTCAATTCTAAAACCTCTAAGCTTTATTTGGTTGTCAATTCTTCCTATATAATTAATACTTCCATCTGGTAAAAACACAGTCAAATCACCAGTTTTGTATACTTTTCCATCCCCAAAAGGATTCTTAATAAATTTTTCTTCTGTTAAATCAGGTCTATTTAAATAACCTAAAGAAAGACCATCACCGCCAACCCAAAGTTCACCAGGAACACCAACAGGCTGAAGTTTTCCTGTGTTAGAAACAACATAACAAGTAGAATTTGCAAGAGGGAAACCAATAGGTATAAAACCTGCAGATAAGTCTTTTATATTATAATATGCTGAAAAAGTAGTGTTTTCAGTTGGACCATAACCATTTACAATATTTAAATCTGGATTAGCCTCTTTTACAGCTTTAATATGCTTAAAAGATAAAGCCTCTCCACCTACAAGTAAATATTTCAAACATCCAAACATTTTAGGATTATATTCACAGAATTTATTGAAAAGAGATGTTGTTAAGAAAAGACTGCTAATCTTATTTTCTCTTATATAATCACTAAAGTAATCTGGATTAAGAAGATTCTCTTTTTTTAGAATAAACAATTCTAAACCATTAAGAAGGGCTCCCCAAATCTCAAAAGTAGATGCATCAAAAGCAATAGAACCTGTTTGAAGAATTCTATCTCCTTTCGAGAATTTTATGAAATTGGTATTTTTAACAAGCCTAACAATACTTCTATTAGGAACCATTACTCCCTTAGGAGTACCTGTAGAACCAGATGTATACATTATATATACGACATCCAAACTTTCAGTTTTAGTGGATACAAAATTTTGGTTATTGTTATATAAATCAGAATCTAGATCAACTATAACTTTTGGAATATCTAATTCTAAACGATCTACTAAATTAGAAGAAGTAAGGCAAATCTTAGAATTAGCATCCTTTATCATGTACAAAATCCTACTATTTGGATAAGAAATATCAATAGGCAAAAAACTTGCTCCAACCTTCAAAGTAGCGATAATTGATACAATTGCTTCAAGTGACTTATCCAAAAATATTGATACTGTATCATATAATTCAACGCCTTGTGATTTTAATAAAGATGCAAGTGCATTTGCTTTATCATTTAATTCTTTATATGTAAGAGAACTATTTTCAAAACAAACAGCAGTAGCATCTGGAGTCAACTTAACCTGTTTTTCAAATAATGAAATAACACTTTCTTCACTTGGATATTTGACTTTAGTATTGTTAAACTTATTCAAAACTTGTAACTTCTCAGAAGGTGTAGCAATCTCAATATCTTCAAGTAAAATATCTTTGTTTTCAAGAACTTGATTAATAATATTTAAAATTCTTGGATGAATTAAAGAAATATCATCTTTTGTATATTTATTTAAACTATAATCATAAGAAATATTAATTTTATTCTCAGTATTATAATCATATATATGAATATCTAAATCATTATTCGTACAATGATTGAAAAGCCAACCAGTAGTATAATTAGAAGAATCATCTGAAGCTTTATTAACTTGATATGAAACCATAATATTGTATAGATTAGGCAAACTAGGATCTTTTTTTCTAAGATTTTCTAGAATATACTGATACGAATACTTTTGATGTCTAAGCATAGATAAAGTATCCTTTGCAATTGTAGAAACAAAAGAATCAAAAGTCATATCATTATTTATGGTCATTCTAAAAGGGATAGTACTAATAAACATACCAAGAGTATGCTTTTCTTTAAAATTAGTTCTATTTAAAATTGGTGTACCAATTACAAAATCATCAAGTCTTGACACTCTAGAAATGTATATCCCAATAATAGCCATGAAGAAGTTATATACTGAAATCTTTAGATTTTGACAAAAACTATTTATTTTATTTGTCATATCTTCATCAAATGAAACAGTTAATCTATCTGCTTCACAGCTTAGATAATTATTTGTAGTTTGATTACTATAAATAGTTGCAACTTCTGGAACAGTTTTGTAAATCTCATCCCAGTATTCTTTATCTTTTAGAAATTTATCACTTTGAACATATTCTTTTTCATTATCTATATACTGTCTATATGAACAATTATCGGGATTTAATTTTGGCAAAGAACCAGAAGCAATTAAAGAGTTATAACTTTCTGCAATTTGCCTAATGCAAAGAGCTGTAGTTATTGCATCACAAATAATATGGTGGAAACTACCTAAAATGCCACCTGTATTTGTTCCTTTAATCTTAAAAATTTTGAATTCATAAAGAGGACTTTCTAAGAGATTAAACACATTTTGTCTATTACAATCTTCATCTATAAAATCATCTAAAGAATCAATTTCGTAAATAGGAAAATCAATTTCCTCAAAATCACAAAAATATTGCTTGATAGTTCCATTATCTAAAAAAAGTCTAATTTGAAAATTATCATTGGATTTAATCATGTTATTTAAAGACTGCTTTAAAGCGTTAAAATCCAAGGTTTTAGTATTATGAGAAAAATCTGCAATCGTAATAATACGATTAATATTAGTATTTTTAAAATACTGCTCAGTAAGCCATATAGACTCCTGAGGCTTACTTAAATCATATACATCCTTTTTCATTTTTGCCCCCGAAAATTGTCAAAAAATAAATATAAAATCATTATATAATAACAAATATAAAAAAACAAGAAAAATTTTAAATATAGACTTGAATATAAATGTAAAATAATGGGAACAATCTAAATAAAGCCAAAATAAAGGAATGAAAAGATTGAAAAAACATAAAATAAAGAACAAAAAAAATCATTTTTTTTTAAATATATTAATAAAAATATTAGCAGTATTTATCATAGCGACGACAAGCATAGTTTTATATGATATTTATGCCAATATAGATGTAGAAACACCAGAATATTATTCTAGTGAAAAATTATCAAAAGAAATAAATACGGAAGATGTTACAGATATTAGCAGTATGCTAGAAAAAGCAAAAAGAAGTGTGGTACGGAATATCAAAAATAAATGCAAATGATACATCTATTTTTAGTATAAATTCACCAACAACATTATCACTTGGAAGCGGGATTATAGTAACAGAAGATGGATATATTTTAACAAATGAACATGTAACTGGAGAAAGATATAGTAAATGCTATGTTACATTAGAAGATGGAGAAGAATATTCTGGAACTGTTATATGGGCAGATTCAGATATAGATTTAAGTATAGTAAAAATCCAATTAACAGGACTTATGCAATTAACCTTGGGAAATTCAAGTGATATAAGAATAGGACAAACAGTCTATGCAATAGGGAATCCAATAGGCTTAGAATTTCAAAGTACAGTAACATCAGGAATAATAAGTGCAGTAGATAGAACAATAAAAATAAAAGAAAAAGATGAACTTTCATATATGGAAGACTTGATACAAACAGACGCAACAATAAATGAAGGAAATAGCGGTGGACCTCTTATAAATGAAAAAGGAGAAGTTATTGGAATAAATGCTGTAAAAATAGAAGAAGGAAGCCACCTAGGCTTTGCAATACCAATAGATATAATTAAACCAATAATAGAAAAAATAAAAAATACGGGAAATTTTGTAGAAAGCTCGATTGGAATATATGCTTATGATAAAGAAGTCATACAATATTTAGACGAGGATCTAAAATTTGATTCAGGTATATATGTTGTATCGATAAATAAGACAGGTGCAGCCTACGGAAAAGGGTTATTAGTAGGAGATATAATAACAAAGATTGATGGTGTTACTTTAAATAAAATGAGTGATTTAAGGAAATATATTTATACAAAAGAAGTAGGAGACGAAGTAAAATTAACTGTTTTAAGAAATAAAAAGGTATTTGAAATATCAATTAAACTTGGGAAAAAGTAAATATAAAAATTCGAATATATATTAAGCTAAAAACGCTTGCAAAACATGCCAAATTATGTTAATATAATAATATATATAATCTTGTCAAGCACAAGTTTAAATACATTGTAAACCTAAGAATTAATATTTGGAGGTGCATATAATAAGATTATATGTAAAAGCAAACTATTTATAAATTTTAATTAAAAAAGGAGACTTAACATCAGTGGAAAAGCGGAAAAAACTCATAAGCAACATTATGATACTTGCGATATTTAATCTGCTCATTATAGCTATCATGACGATAGCATACATGGGCAATTATGATGTGAGAAGACTTATTGCCGGTGGGATACTGGCAGTTGTAGTAGATATCGGTGCAGTTCTGAATATGCATGCAAACAAAAAGGAGCATGAAAGAGTTACAAGGATAGTCGAAAATTCTCTGACAGAAAATGTTTTTACAAAGGTTGCTGCTTCTGAGGAGAATGAAGAAGTATATCTTTTTGATTTTCTGGAAGAAGTATGCACATTGTACGCAACACTGAAAAGTGAAGATGAAGTCCAAATCATAGCAGAAATTACGGTCAATGACCAATCGGTGAGAAAGGAATACAAGGTCGTATCCTTTGAGGACTTCGTGGAAAAGTACATTGTGCTTAGTTAGTAGTTAAAATTATAAATAGCCGCTCGGGTATACCTTAGAATAGGAAACCCAAAACAAAAAGTCCAGTAATTTTCACTGGACTTTTTGTTCATAAAATCTCAATTATCCTTTTAAGTTATATAAATCTCCTTCAATGCAAAGCCTTGCTCTTACGATAGTTTTTTCATCAGACTTTAATGCATTTTCTAAAAATTCGGGATGTTCTATTAAGAATTTTCTCATTGTTCCATCTGGATCTTCAAAAAACTTATTAAGCATTACATTTTGCTCTTCTGAAATAATCCCTAAATCTAATGCTTTTTTAAACATTTCAGGAGCAATTTGAACTAAAGAATAAGCATTTATTCCAAGTTCTCTAAGTCTATCATTTCCACCTTGCATTCTATCAACAACAACTGTACTCCATACGATTTCTGCTCCAAGTGATTGAACAGCTGGAATCCATGCACGCAAATAGCTAGAAGCAGCTGTGACTAAATCTGCAACATGCAAAACCTTTTTACCATTTAAATCAGATTTTACAGATGTGACTTCGAAATCAGCTGTACTTACAACAGTAGATAAGTCTTTGAAAATTGTAATATGAGGTTTTTTAAGAAGATATGCTACGATATTTGAGAAAAACCAATCTCTTCTCTCACCACCAGAGACATAATCGATCTCATCTACATTAATATGTGAATTTATAAAAGAAATCATTTCGTCAATAACTTCTTTGTAAATATTATTGCTATTATATTGGGCAAAAGCCTTATCAAAAACCTTTTTTGGAAGCTCTATTTTATTATCTTTTTCTACATCAATAAATGATAAAAATTCAACAGCCTCTTCTTCGCTACCATAAAGAAAATGCGTATTAATAAAATAAGGACCTATTTTACCAGACGTGTACCAAAAAGGTTTATTATCAGGGCAAACTTTGAAAGCATTAGTTTTAAATAGATATGAAACTAAATTACTCATGTAATCATTCCTTTCTAAGTGTGTGTTTTTCTTGCAAACGACACAAAATCTTATATAATTAACCACTTATATAATAAATTAAAAAAGAAATAAAGTCAAGGAAAATGTAGAAAATTCACTAAAAGTGCACAATAAAAATAACACTTGAAAAATAGATAGTAAAATGATAAGATGTAGCTAGTAAAATATTAGGGAGGTAAAGGATGAAGCTATTACTCAAAAATGGTACAGTATTAGACTATGCAAGTAATACTGATGAAAAACTAGATGTATTAGTAGAAGACGGAAAAATATCAAAAATAGGCGAACAAATAGAAAAAGATGCAGATAAAGTTTTAAATTGCGAAGGATTATATATAATGCCAGGAATGATAGATATGCATTGCCATTTAAGAGAACCAGGATTTGAATACAAAGAAACAATAGAAACAGGCTCAAAAAGTGCAGTAAAAGGCGGATTTACAACAATATGTCCAATGCCAAATACAAATCCTACGCCAGACAATCCAGAAGTCCTAAAACAAATAATAGAAAAATGTAAAAAAGTAGGACTTTGTAATATATTACCATTTGCAAGTGTAACAAAAGGAGAAAAGGGAGAAGAACTTGTAAATTTTAAAGAATGTTTAGATGCAGGGGCAATAGCATTTTCAGATGACGGTATGCCAGTATCAAATGCAAGAATCGCAAGAGAAGCAATGATAGAAACCAATAAACTTGGAAGCTTTGTATCAGAGCACTGTGAAGAAAAATCTGTATCTGCCGGAGCAATAAATGCAGGAGAAATTGCAGAAAAGCTAGGAGTAGAAGGAGTACTTCCAGAAGCAGAAGAAATAATGGCTTCAAGAGATATAGTTATTGCAGAAACAAATAACTTACACACACATATATGTCATATAAGTACAAAAACCTCTGTAGAAATGATTAGAGATGCTAAAAAAAGAGGAGTGGGTGTCACTTGTGAAACTTGTCCTCATTACTATTTCTTTACACAAGATGAAGTGGAAATAAGTGGTACAAATGCAAAAATGAATCCACCACTTAGAACTGAAAAAGACAGAAAGGCAATAATAGAGGGATTAAAGACAGGCACAATAGATGCGATAATAACAGACCACGCACCACATTCAGAAAAAGAAAAAAAGAAAGAATTATCAAAAGCACCAAACGGCATAATAGGATTTGAAACAGCCCTTCCAGCAACTATAACGGCACTAGTCAGCAAGAATTTGATTTCATATTTAGATATGGTAAGACTAATGTCATATAACCCAGCTAGACTATTAAAATTGACAAATAAAGGACAATTAAAAGAGGGATTTGATGCAGATATAACAGTATTTGACCCTAATGTAGAGTATATATATTCAAAAGAAGATATAGTATCAAAATCAAAAAATACACCATTTATAAATAAAAAATTAAAAGGACAAGTCGTTTATACAATAGTTGGCGGAAATATAAAATTTGAAAGATAGATGAAAGGAATTTAAATATATGGAAAATATGATAGATAAATTAATAAACAAAATTAAAGAAATGAACAATCCAACAGTTATGGGGCTAGATCCAAGGTATGAAATGATTCCAGACTGCATAAAAGATAAATATGAAAAAAATCTAGAGGGTGTATCAAAAGCAATAGTAGAATTTAATAAAGCATTAATAGATAAAGTATATGATATAATTCCAGCAGTAAAACCACAAATAGCATTTTATGAGATGTTTGGAATAGAAGGAATAAAAGCATTTAAAGAAACTTGCGAATATGCAAGACATAAAGGAATGATAGTAATCGCGGATATAAAAAGAGGAGATATAGGATCAACGGCTGCCGGATATTCAAATGCATATTTAGGGAGAACTAAAATAGGAGAAAATGAAGAAAGCATATTTGATGTAGATTTTATAACTGTAAATCCATATATGGGAATAGACTCTGTAAAACCATTTATAGAAGATGCAAAAAAATATAATAAAGGAATATTCATATTAGTAAAAACATCAAACCCTTCATCAGGAGAATTACAAGATTTAAAATTAGAAAATGGAAAAGAAGTGTATATGCAAGTTGCTGAATTGGTAGAAAAATGGGGAGAAGAATTAGTAGGAGAATATGGTTACAGTAGTATAGCTGCAGTTGTAGGAGCAACTTATCCAGAACAATTAAAACAAATTCGAAAAGCAGCTCCTCATACATATTTCTTAATACCAGGATATGGGGCACAAGGAGGAAAAGCAGAAGATATAGCTTTAGGTTTTGACGAAAAAGGACTTCGGAGGAATTGTAAATGCTTCTAGAACTCTAATGTGTGCATATAAATCTGATATTTGGAAAGAAAAATTTAAAGAAGAGCAATTTGCTGATTGCACAAGAGCAGAAGCAATTAGAATGAGAGATGAATTATTACAATATATAGGAGAATAAAAAGGAGGTATGTAAATGCCAATACATATTAAACGTAAATTAGTAAAAAAAGAAAAATTAAAAGAGGATATATATAAATTTACAGTAAATTCTAAAGAAATAGCAAGTTTAGCTAGACCACGGTCAATTCCTTGAAATAAGGGTATCAGAAGAAATAGAACCTTTGCTTAGAAGACCAATCAGCATATATAATATAGATAGAAATAATATAGAATTTGTATTTCAAGTAAAAGGCAAAGGAACGAGGATATTATCATCAAAAGAAGAAGGAGAAGAAATAGATATTTTAGGACCACTAGGCAAAGGCACATTTAAATACGAAGGAACAAAGAATATTGCAATAATTGGAGGAGGAATAGGAATATTTCCATTATATGAACTGGCTAAAAGTGCAAAGGAAACAGCAAAAATAAATATGTATCTGGGATTTAGAAATAAAGAATTTGTTGTATTAGAAGAAGAATATAAAAAATTAGCGGATAAATTTATACTTACAACAGACGACGGAACCTACGGAAGTAAAGGATATGCAATAGATTTCTTAAAAGAAGATTTGAAGAAAAATAATATAGATATGATATTTGCTTGTGGACCACTTCCAATGTTAAAAGCAGTACAAAAATTAGCAAAAGAGACTAACACTCCTTGTCAGATTTCACTAGAAGAAAGAATGGGATGTGGATTAGGAGTATGTCTAGGATGTGCTGTCAAGGTAAATGCAGGAGAACAAGAAATATATACTCATGTTTGTAAAGCAGGCCCCGTATTTGATTCAAATATAGTAGAAATTTAAATTTTGAAAAGAAACAATAATTGCTAGGAAAAGTATATCAGAAAATAAAGGAGGAAGTAGATGAACACAGAAGTAAATTTAGCTGGAATAAAAATGAAAAATCCCATAACAGTTGCATCAGGAACATTTGGATATGGTAGAGAATTTGATGAACTTATAGACTTAAATAAATTAGGTGGAATAATAACTAAAGGAACATCGCTAAAGTCTAGACCACGGGAATAAACCACCAAGAATATGTGAGACAACAGCTGGCATGCTTAATTCAATAGGACTTCAAAATCCAGGAATAGAGTATTTTATGCAAAATGATTTACCATGGCTTAAAAAGTTTGACACAAAAATCATAGTAAATGCCTGTGGAAGCTCGGTGGAAGAATATGTTGAACTTGCAAAAGTATTAAATACATTAGACATTGATGGAGTAGAACTAAATCTATCTTGCCCAAATGTAAAGTCAGGTTGTATGGCATTTGGAACATCTTATGAAGGAGTAAAAGAGGTAACATCTAAAGTAAGGAAGGTTCTAGATAAGCCATTAATAGTAAAATTAACACCAAATGTCACAGATATAACAGAGCCAGCAAAAGGTGCAGAAGACGCAGGAGCTGACGGAGTATCACTAATAAATACATTGCTTGGAATGAGTATAGATATAGAAAAGCAAAGGCCAGTTTTAGCAAATAATATGGGAGGACTTTCAGGACCTGCAATAAAACCAGTTGCTGTTCGTATGGTATATCAAGTTGCAAAAGCTGTAAATATTCCAGTGTTAGGTCTTGGAGGAATAGTAAATGGAAGAGATGTAATAGAATTTATGCTAGCAGGAGCAACAGCTATATCGATAGGTACAGGAAACTTTATAGAACCAGAAATAAGTATAAAAGCAATAAATGAAGTAGAAGATTATATGAAGAGACACGATATTGAAGATATAAACACAATAATTGGACAAGTACAAATGAATTAGAATTATTTAAATTATTCTCTTTAGTCATTTTATTAAATTAGTATTTTTACGAGGAAGATTATGGAAAAAGAAATTGATAAATTTTTATATGAGTTATTAATAAAACAGTATGGTGAAGAAGTTACAAATAAAATAATAAACGGATATAACCAAGAAAGACCTGTAACAATCAGAGTAAACACAATAAAATCAAATTTAGAAAATATAGAAAATGAATTAAAAAAAGAAAATATTGTTTTTAAAAAAGTAAGTTGGTATAAAGATGCATTAATAGTCGAAAATGTAAGAGAAGATAAAATAAGAAGTATGCAAATATATAAAAATGGCGAAATATATATGCAAAGCTTATCTTCAATGATACCAGTACTCATTTTAAACCCACGGCAAAGACGAGAATATTCTAGATATGGCAGCAGCACCAGGAGGAAAAACAACTCAAATGTCTGCAATATCTAAAAATGAAGCTATGATAACAGCTTGTGAAAAAAATAAAATAAGAGCAGAAAGACTAAAATATAATCTTGAAAAACAAGGCGTAAAAAGAGTTAATGTAATGACAGAAGATGCAAGAAAGTTAAGTAAATATTTTTCATTTGATAAAATTCTTTTGGATGCACCTTGCAGTGGAAGCGGAACTGAAAATATATACTCAGATGATTTTACAGAAGAATTAATAAAAAGAATGGCAAAAGTACAAGAGGAACTACTAAAAAAAGCTTTGAAAATATTAAAACCAGGGCAAGAAATGGTATATTCTACTTGTTCAATACTTAAAGAAGAAAATGAAGATATACTAAATAAAATACTACCATCATCAAATGCGGAAATAGTACCAATTAAGGAAAATTTATTTAATAAAATAGAATTATTACCTACCATGATAGATGGAGTAATCTGTATAGCACCAAGTAAGTTATATGAAGGCTTTTTTATAGCAAAAATAAAGAAAAATTAAAGTAAGACTACCAATAATAGTTTATTTCTACAGTTATATTATATTTAAAATCTTGAAAAATTTCCAATTTTATGATATTAAATACGAGGGTGAAACAAGTGAAAAGAAGCGAATTAGAAAAGATTATAATAGTAATTTTTGCTATTGCATTTTTTATAGTAATGCATATAGGATTTAATGAAAATAATAGAAATGAAAATGTAGTAGAAAATAATAAAATTTCCTACCAGATAGAGAATATTCCTGAATATGATGGAGAAATTTATGTTCAAATTAATAATAATATTCCTAGGTTTTCAGCTGAAGATATGTATATTGAGGAAGATTATTATTCAAGTTTAAAAAATGGAAAAGTACGGTATGGCAATGATTAAGACTTGTTTTGACAAGGCAAATGCAGATAATGAAAAAGATGATTATAGTTCTATCAATCCAACGGGTTTTAAACAGAAAAAATATGAAACTAACATAGTTCCAGGTGGATACTTATATCATAGATGTCATATAATTGCATGGAAACTTGGAGGAGTAGATGTAGATAAGAGAAATCTAATGACAGGGACACAAAACTTTAATGTTAATGGTATGAAACAATTCGAAGATGAAGTTTATAATTATATGAAACAAAACCAAAGCAATCATGTTTTATATAGAGTTACACCATATTTTGATGATGAAAATGAGCTTGCAAATCGGTGTAAATATAGAAGCATATTCTATTGAAGATAATGGAAATCTACAATTTAACGTTTATATATATAATGTACAAGATGGAATCGTTATTGATTATAAAACAGGGGAAAGTAAATTAAAAAATTAGGAGGGATAGCTATTGAATTTAAATTTATTTGAAGATAGAAAGGATAATGATAATTTTGTAGAAAAATTTATAGAAGAGTTGAAATGCGCATTAGAAAAAATGATGAAAAGAGATAAAAATATGAAAAATGAAAATAATGATTTAGATGAATATAATTTATTTGAAAAAAGAAAGGTTTTTTTAGATAATAAAAGTAGAAACGGTAATGATTTAGCTTGGGTTACTGATGAAAATTCAGTATGTATATCAGAGAATGGAGATGGCGGACCATGCTTTATATCTGAAACTGATTTACCAAAAGATGTAAATGTGCGGTGAGGTATATGAAAAAATAGATGGAAAATATGTCTATAATCAAGTATTAACAGAAGAATTAAATAAAATTGTAAAATCTAATTAATAATAACTATATAAAATAATACAATATTATACAGAACAGTAAAAATAAGCTTAAGCCCGATATAAATATCTTACTTTTTGTGTAGGAATTTATATCGGGTTTAAACATAGATTATATCTAAACAATTTACATTGCTATATAAATTGATATTGAAATAATTTTCTTAAAATTAGCTTAAAACAATACCAAGTATCAATATACCCTCATTTTCAGTATATATAGTATTAAATTGAGAAATAGGAAGTGGATTGTCTCCGAAATCCACATTCAATAGTATATCCTGGCAAATTGTAATTTTGAATAAACCAGTCTTTATATCCTGCAAAACTAGCAGAGAAAGGAGTATCCTCCAAATCATACCCACTAGAAGTTGCAAATTGTTCAGCAATATAGTAAGAAGAAGGAGGAAGAAAATCTAAATATCTCCAATAAATAACTCTTCCTTGAGTATGATAAGCCAAAATGAGTCTAAAATTATGAGCTAAAGTAAAATTATATAATGCCAAAGATTCAGGCGCAACAAGTGGGCCAGGTCCTACATAATCACGAGGAGCAGGAGAGGTGAAACCTTGTTCAAATTTTATCTCTCGCGCTTGTTCCCAATTTGCAGGGAATTGCAAATTTAAATCTATACCTCTCGTGTTTAAAATGTACCAACCACAAAGAAAATTTAATAAAATGCAGTAATCATCTATATTACAGAGTATTTCGATATTAAAGAAATATTCTGTTTTTTTATGAAAATCAAATACAATATTCAGAAGAATTTTTAAATAGTTTGTATGCGAATTTTAAATAAGTTTTATTTGTTTTTTTAGTGAAATTATTATAAAAAGTGATAAAAATTATGACTCCCAGAGGGCTAAAAAGGGTATTAGGGATTTTTCCCTAAACAGCGATTTGTGGTCCAACGGACCATGCTGGCGAACAAAGGGCAAAAAAAATGCCCTACCTTGTCGTATTTTTTTAATGTCAAAAATTAAGAACTATACTTTTAAAATTAGTATAGTTCCATTTTATTTTTTGTAATTAAATTTTCTTCAACACTTCTTCTATATTTGCATTCATAATTACTAATTCTTTATCTTTTTTAAATCCAATTCTACCATACCAATTTTGTGGAAATTCACTTTCATTTCCATAAGTATGAAATTCTATAACTTTTGCATTATATATTCGTTGTGCTTCTGAAAGGTGTTTTCTATATAATTCCTTTCCCAGATGTTTATTTTGGTAACTCTTGGCAACAAATATTTCTGTATCTATTAATCTATTTCCATCAAACCATGGTTTAACTCCAGACATAACTGCTCCGACAGCTTTTCCATCCTCTTCTGCAACAAAAAACAAATCTTGTTGCTTATCATACCAATAATTTAGTAATTTTTCTGCACTTTCAATACTCCAAAATTCTCCTATATCTGCATCATCATATAGACTTTTATATATTGGTGCTAAACTTTTTATATCTTCTAATTTTACTAAACGAATCATTTTTATATCTCTCCTATACTACATTAAAGTTTCTATTGTTTTACTTATTGCTTCTTTTTGTTTTTCAAAATTAGCCTTTGTTACAGGTATTCGCCCAACCATTTCTGTTTCTAAAAAATGATTTAATATGTCAAAAGATTTTAAAGTTTCTTTTGTTCCATTTCCACTGCCACCTGCACAAGCAATACAAACAATTTTCTTATGCTTAATTTTAGAATTATCATTAAAAGCATCACATCTTTTTAATCTGTCAAAAAATGTTTTTGCACTTTCACTCATTTCCCAAAAATAAACTGGAGTAATAAATATGTACGCATCAAAATTACTCATATATTCATAGATTTCATTAAAATTATCTTTTAAAATACATTTATGTTCTTCTAAGCATATACCCCAGCCTCTTTTACCACAAGCTAAACATTTTTGGATATTTTTCTTATTCATACATATATGTTCTACTTCATTTCCATTTTTCTTTAGTTTTTTTTCACATTCTTGTACGCAAGAAAAAGTTAATCCTATTTTATTTGGAATGTAACTATCTTCATTTACTTGATTATTACTAAAGCTTAAAATTAAAACTCTCATTTTGTTTCTTCTCCTATTTTTTTATATAATAATATACCTCACATAAATCTCTAAAGCCTAACTTTCTATACATTTTAGACGGATAAAAGTCCTGCTCTGTTTGTAAATAAGCAATTTGAATGTTTTTATCTTTACATACTTCTAACTGCTTTTTTAATACTTCTTTACCAATTCCTTTATTTCGATAATCTTTTTTTATTGCTAAACTATAAATTCCATAAAGATTATCATTATAAACCCCCTGTGTAGTACCTACTATCTCATTATTGATTTTTATATAATAAAATTTCACTTTTATATCATTATATATTTGCTTATAATTCATATATCCTTGTCGGTAACCATCATCTAAATCTCCATAAGGATCATCTTCATCTCCTGATTGATAGCACTGCATTACAACGTCAGCATATTGTTTCATATCAGTAGTTTCTTCAAGTGTTATATTAAAATTACAATTTGTTATAATTTTATCTAATTTATCAAAATCAGTATATGTTTGCCATACTTCTGTTGATACAAGTTCAAAAATTTTTTTATTAAAATATTTTTCTTTATTATAATATAATTCTTTCATATAAGGAATTAAATAAACTGTAGTATTTCTATTAATAGAATTAAAGAATTTATCTGCATCATCAATGATACTGCAAAAATCTTCTTTGTTATTAACATCAAAATTTGAAATAAAATTACTATAGCAATCTTTTATATTTTCATTATATGTAATTTCATAATTACTTTTATTAATAACATTAAAATCTAGTCCTTCAAACCCTTTAATATGCATATTATATATATCTTTTATTAATTTTAAATCCATATTACAAACCTTTCTAATAATTTGCGTATATTATATCACACAATTTTATTTTTGTCATTTTTAGAAAACAGAATAAATTTATAAAATTTGAGAAAAAATCTCAAAAAACATTGATATTTTTAAAATAATAGCATATAATATAGTATGAGAGGAGGAAAATTAAAATGTTAATAAGATTTAGTTTTAAAAATTTTAAATC
>CANQPK010000018.1 GCA_947625685.1 uncultured Clostridia bacterium
TTTTGACAATTCAATTATACTACTTGAATCACTTTTTTTCTATACTATTTTTGTTTCACATCAATTGTAACACTACAAGAGTGCTAATTTTTTTAATTTTTTATTTCCATAATATTATTATCCAAAACTTAACTAATTATTCTATCATATTTTTCTGCATCATTTTTATTTGTTTTCTTTCCAGAATGATAATATTCAATTTCAAGTTTATTGTTTCCTTTTAAGTCATTTTTTTCTAATATATTTTTTAATCTATTTGCTACTCCTAAGCTTCCATCTATCATTTGAATTTTATTTGAAAATATTTTTGATAGGGTCTTTTTAAATAGTGGAAAATGTGTACATCCTAGCACTAATGTAGAATATTCATTTAAATCATATCCTTGCAATCTTGTTTTTATATATTTTTCTACATCATTTGATTCAAATTCCATTTTTTCTGCGAATTCAACAAGTTTTGGCATATCAATTAAGTCCACATATTCTGATACTTCTAAATTTTTTATTAAGTTTTGCAATTTTTCTTCTTTAATTGTTATTGGCGTTGCCATTATTAAAACCTTTTTACCATTTCTTTTTTCTATTGCAGGTTTTACTGCTGGTTCTATTCCTATTATTGGTATATCATACATTACTCTCAAATCATTTATTGCAATACTTGTTGCTGTATTACAAGCTATTACTATTGCTTTTGTTTCTTTTGAAATAAGAAATTTTATTGCATCTTTTATGTATTTTTTTACTTCTTCTTTTGGTTTAATTCCATATGGCACATTTTCAGTATCCGCATAATAAATATATCTTTCATTTGGCAATATTTCTATTATCTTTTTCAATACTGTTAATCCACCTATTCCAGAGTCGAATATTCCTATTGGTTTATTGTTCATACTTACAACTTCTTTCTCTTAATATTATTTTATTACAATATTTAAAGTTTCCTTTATATATAATTTCTCTATATTCTATTAAAGTCCTTTAAACTAATATGTTTTTCGTTTTAAAAATTATTTAAATTTTATTGTTTTCAGTTTACTTTTTATATTTTATGTTTATAATTTTGGCATATATTTATTTATTCTTCATATATTTTTATGAAGGAGTTTTTATAATGTTAAATATTCTTTGGCCAGTTTTTATTATCATTTCTTATACATATGCTTGTTTCTCTGGTAATTTAGAAAATATCAATAATGGTATTTTTTCTTCTTGCAATGATGCTGTAGAATTAACAATTACTTTTTTTGGAACTATTACACTTTGGTGTGGAATTATGCAAATTGCAGAAGATAGTCATTTATCAGAAAAATTAGCAAAGCTTTTAAAGCCTATCATACGATTTCTTTTTCCAGAAATCAAAAATGATGAAAAGATAAATAGCGAAATTTCTTTAAATATGATTGCAAATATTCTTGGACTTGGTAATGCAGCAACTCCTCTAGGTTTAAAGGCTATGAAATCCCTTCAAGAAAAAAATCCTACAAAAGATACTCTTAGTAATTCTATGGCAATGCTTATTTTGCTTAATACTGCCTCTCTGCAATTTATCCCGACTACAATAATAGCAATAAGAGTATCTTTAGACTCAGTAAATCCTACAAATATCATTTTGCCTGTGTGGATTTCTACTCTATTAGCTGCTTTTGCTGGTATATTTGCAGTAAAACTTTTTATTAAACTTGGAAAATAAGGAGATATTTATGGGAATAATCAATTACATTTCTATAATAGCTGTTCCGTTTGTAATTTTTTATATCGTTGCTTATGGATGCATAGCTAAAATAAAAGTATTCGATAGCTTTCTCGTGGGATGCAAAGAAGGAATTAGCACTGTAATAAAAATTTTTCCTACCTTAATCGGACTTTTTTTAGCAGTTAGTGCCTTAAGAAATTCAGGAATTTTAGAACTATTATCTAAACTTCTTACTCCAGTTCTGAATTTATTTAAAATTCCATCTTCTATATTGCCACTTATGCTTGTACGACCTATATCAGGTAGTGCTTCAACCGCTGTTGCAATGGATATTATGAAAAATTATGGTGTTGATACTATTATTCGGATCAATTGCTTCTACAATTATGGGATGTACAGAAACTACTTTATATACTATTGCTATTTATGTAGGTGCTTGCCGGAATAAAGAAAATACGCTTCGTTCTTATTGCTGCTCTTATTGCAGATATAGTTCGGAATGTTTTCCTCTGTCGTTTTTTGTCAAATTTTGTCGTAAAGTTTTCCTTGACTTTTGTCGCTTTTTAAGATATCATTATACTAGTTTTTTATTAAATTGATTTTAAATCTATTTATGGTTTAATAACCTTTCTAAAATTTTATTTGTAAAATTTCATTTACAGATATTTCCAATTTAAATTATAGTAATTTATATTTATAACTGTATAAGTATTTTATATATTTTAAGATTTTATTCTTGTAGAGGACTGCCTATTTTTTTAATCTTTTCTTCGTGCCCCCATTTTAAATAGCGAAGAACAATCCTCTACACAGCCTCCATTAGGAGTTATATATCTAACTTTACAGGAGTTATTTTACTCCTGTATTTCTATTTTATAAGGTAATTAATGTAAGTTTTTGTTGATTATTGTAGTTTTTTGTGATAATATAAGTATGAATATATATATTTATTTAAACAAATGTTAACTTTTAAAGGAGGAAGTGCTATGATTAAATCTACTGGAATTATAAGAAAAGTAGACGAACTTGGTAGAATCGTAATTCCAAGAGAGCTAAGGCTTATGCTTGAGATACAAGAAAAAGATCCTCTTGAAATCTTCACTGAAGGATCATCAATTATTTTAAAAAAATATCAACCATATTGTATTTTTTGTGGATGTGGTCGAGATTTGCATCTTTTCAAAGATAAACTAATTTGTAATAAATGCAAAGATGAACTTTATAGTCTATAAACTTAAAATATGGTTTTATATAAACACTAAAAAACTTAAATGAACTATATTATAGTCCGTTTAAGTTTTTTTGTTTTATTATTATAAAAATTTTTTATATATTTCATCTTTTTTTACTTTTCTATCCTTTGCTATTTGTTTTATAATTTCTTTTTTTTCATATCCTAAATTTTCGTAAAATTTATAATGGTCTTCCAAAGACATTAGTTCAAAATTGTTTTTTTCATTTACATTACATTTATCAATTATTATTACATATTCTCCTTTAGGTTCTTGTTGCTTTGAAAGCAATTCTTCTGCTGTTCCAGATATATATTCCTCGTGTATTTTTGTTATTTCTCTTGCTAAAACAATTTGCCTTTGTTTAATTGTTTCTTTTAAATCATTCAGTGTTGTTTGTAGTTTATGAGGTGCTTCATATAAAATAATTGTTTTAGTTGAATTTTCTATCTCATTTAATTTTTCTTTTCTTAATTTTTTATTTAAAGGTAAAAAGCCAAGAAATGTAAATTCTTTTGCATCTATACCTGATGAGATAAGGGCTGCAATTAATGCACATGCACCAGGAATTGAAATTATTTGAATATTTTCTTTTATTGCACTTTTTACAAGCTCTTCACCTGGGTCTGATATAACTGGTGTTCCTGCATCAGATACTAATGCTATATTTTTACCTTGCTTTAATTTATCTATAATTTGTTTTTCTTTTTCATCTTTTGAATGTCTATGGTAGCTAATCATAGGTTTTGTAATTTCAAAATGATTTAACAATTTTAATGTCTGCCTTGTATCTTCTGCTACAATATAATCTACTTCTTTTAAAATTTTTAGTGCCCTCAATGTTATATCTTCTAGATTTCCAATTGGTGTTGCAACTAGATATAGTTTTCCTGACATTATTACTCCTTTCTATATTTTGTTATATATTTTTAATACTTCTTTTGTATAGTTTCCGTCATCATCATATATGTATAATGGTTCTTTTACTTTTAAATATTTTTTTGCATTTTTAATTGATTTTATCAGAACTAGAACCGGCTTGCTTTTAATTTTCGAATATACTAATTGTAATTCTTTAGGTTCTAATTTATATTTTCTACAAAATTCAAATATATCAACTATTCTCTCAGGTCTATTTACCATATACATAGTTCCTCTATCCTTTAATGCCTTACTTGCTACATTTATAAAATCCTCTAGATTTCCTTCAATTTCATGTCTTGAGATTAACTTAATATTGTTATTGTTAACTAAACCAGTGTTTTTTTCTTTATATGGTGGGTTCGTGACAACTGCATCAAATAGCATATTTGATGGCATTTTCTTTATGTTTATATTTAATATTTCCACTCTATTTTCTAAATTATTTAAAATTACATTTCTTTTTGCCAAATCTGCCACTTCTTTTTGTAGTTCTATTCCAGTTATTTTTGAATTTTCTATCTTAGCTGATAATAGCAATTCTAATATTCCAGTTCCTGCGCCTAAATCTAGTATTCTACTATCCCTTTTTATTTCACTTGCAAATCCAGATAATAGTACACTATCTATCCCAAAACAAAACCAATTTTTGTTCTGAATTATTTTTAAATCATTTAGTTGTAAATCATCTATTCTTTCATTTTCTTTTAATTCCATAAGTAACCCTTTTTTCTATATTTAATATAATATATTATATAACAAATATGTGATTTTTCAAGTAGAATTACAGATTTTTAGGAGGTTTTATGCAAAATAATATATTTTATTCACAACGAAATTTAGGACGGTCCATGTAAAAAAAATAAATTTGATTTTAAAAGAAAAAAAGAAAATACTCTTTGCTCATTGAATGAAGTTGAGAATTTTCTTTTAAATTATAAATATTTTATTAGATATGTAAAATTATACAATTGGTTTCGAAAATAAATATTTATCTTGCTCTTACAAACGGCTCACTAAGGTCTAAATCAAAAGAATCAAATTTTTTATTTTCTTCTCCATTTATTAAAATCTTAACAGAATTAACTTCATTTAATTCTGTCAAAGTATCAACTATTTCATAAATACTCTTACTTGCGATTTCAATATCGCCGACTTGATTATTTAAAAATTCTTGAGATAAATCAAGCTTTACCATGTCTCCTACAAGTTCTGCATTGTTTACTTTTGTTTCCTTTGGTATATTAGTCTTTAGTTTATCACTTTTAGGTCCTGCAATTAACATTTCTACCAATGCTTTATATGGATTCTCTAATAATAACTTCGCATCCACCACTCTTGCTTCTGGCATTAATACATAGTTTTCCGTATTGGTAAAATATAGCGAAATCATAGTTTGCCTTTCTTGTTCATCTGTAATTTCTTCAAGTGGTGTTATTTCTGTTTCAGTTATTTTGGTTGGCTTATTTATAAATTTTATATAAATTAATAGTCCTATTACTACTAATAAGATCGTAATAATTATTATTTTTATAAATAATTTTTTATTCATTCTTTTTAATCATTCCCTTCTTTTATAAATTTTCCTATATTAAAATATATGATAATTTGTCCAAAATATGAATAAAATTTAATAGCCATTTTCTTACATTGACAAATTTCAATTTTCCGTATAAAATTATAGTACAATAATATAATGACTATTTAAGGAGATCTTAATTATGAGTAATGATAAATTATTACATGTAGGACTTGATGTTGGATCAACTACAGTAAAAATTGTTGTAATGAATGATAATTTAGAAACCATACATACCTCTTATGAAAGACACTTTTCAGACACTAAAAATACAGTGTGTAAAGTTTTAGAAAACCTTGCAAGCAAATATGAAAATAATGAATTTACAATTGCATTAACTGGTTCTGGAGCAATGTCTGCTGCTAATTTTTTGGATGTACCTTTTATTCAAGAAGTAGTATCTTGTAAGCGAGCTGTTGAAAAGTATATTCCTCAAACCGATGTCGTTATAGAGCTTGGTGGAGAAGATGCCAAAATAATATATTTTGATAAATTTGTTGAACAGCGTATGAATGGTACATGTGCAGGCGGTACTGGAGCTTTTTTGGACCAGATGGCTAGTCTTTTACATACAGACACCGCTGGTTTAAATGAACTTGCAAAAGATTTTAAAACTATATATCCAATAGCCTCTCGATGTGGAGTTTTTGCTAAAACTGATGTACAGCCATTAATCAACGAAGGAGCCGCTAAATCTGATATTGCTGTTTCTATTTTTCAAGCAGTCGTAAATCAAACTATTAGTGGCCTTGCTTGCGGTAGACCTATTCGTGGAAATGTTGCTTTTTTAGGTGGTCCTTTAAATTATTTATCTGAATTAAGAAAAAGATTTATAGAAACTCTTCATTTAACACCTGAACAAACAATAGTGCCTCAGGAAGCACACCTTTTAGTTGCTAAAGGAGCTGCATTAGATTCTTTGAATAGAAAACCAATTTCAATTCAAAAATTGAAAAGCAAAATAGAAGTTTTAAGAAATTCTCAAGATACCACTACGCAACCACTTCCTCCTTTATTTTCAATTGATGCAGAATATGAGGAATTTAAAAATAGACATTCTAAAGCTAAAGTAAAAAAAGGTTCTTTAGAGAATTTTTCTGGTGATTGCTTTATTGGAATAGATGCTGGTTCTACTACTTCTAAACTAGCTATTATAGATAATGAAGGAAAATTACTTTATTCAATTTATAAAAGTAATGAAGGTGATCCTCTAGGTAGTGTAATACAAATGCTTAAAGAAGTATATAATGTTTTGCCAGAAGGTGCAAAAATACGCTTTGCAGGTGTTACAGGATATGGAGAAAAACTAATACAAACTGCATTAAATGTTGATTTAAATGAAATAGAAACTATTGCCCATTATAGAGCTGCATCCGAATTCATGCCAAATGTTACAAGCATTGTTGATATTGGCGGTCAAGATATGAAATACATAAAACTTAAAAATGGAGCAATAGATAATATTATGCTAAACGAAGCATGTTCTTCAGGTTGTGGTTCTTTTATAGAAACTTTTGCCAAAAGCCTAAATCTTTCTATTGAAGAGTTCGTCGATGAAGCTTTAACAGCTAGACACCCTGTCGATTTAGGTTCTAGATGTACTGTTTTTATGAATTCAAAGATTAAGCAATCACAAAAAGAAGGATATTCTGTAGGTGATATTTCTGCTGGTCTTTCAATATCTGTAATTAAAAATGCTATTCAAAAAGTTATGAAAATTAGAGATCCAGAAACATTAGGAGATCATATTGTCGTTCAAGGTGGAACATTCTATAATGATGCTGTTTTACGTAGTTTTGAACTTATTGTCGGAAAAGAAGTTGTAAGACCAGATATTGCAGGTTTAATGGGCGCTTATGGCGTTGCTCTTTTAAGTAAAGAACAATATGAATCAAATTTAGATATGGAATATGTATCTACCATTGCTTCATTAGAAGATTTAAATAATTTAAATATTACTGTTAGCCACACAAGATGTAATGGATGTGAAAACCATTGTCAATTAACTATAAATAAATTTAATAATGGCAAAACTCACATTTCTGGAAACCGTTGTGAGCGTGGTGCAGGAATAACTTCTGCAAGTTCAAATTTGCCTAATTTAATAAAATATAAAAATGAAAGAATATTTAATTATGAACCTTTACCACTTGAAGACGCACCAAGAGGGGTTATTGGTATTCCTAGAGTTTTAAATATATATGAAGATTATCCTTTTTGGTTCACATTCTTCACTAAACTTGGTTTTAGGGTTATACTTTCTGAGAAGAGTACAAGGAAAACTTATGAAAAAGGTATAGAATCTATGCCTTCTGAATCAGTTTGTTATCCTGCAAAACTTTCTCATGGTCATGTTGTAAGTTTGATTGATGCAAGAATTAAAACAATATTTTATCCTTGCCTTCCATATTCTAGAAAAGAGTATAGTGAATCTGACAATAAATATAACTGTCCTATAGTTATTTCTTATTCAGAAGTTATTAAAAATAATGTAGAGCAAGTAAAAGATATTAAATTTATTAATCCATTTTTGCCTCTAGATGCTAAAAATTTAGTTGCTAGAATCTTAGAACTTGATGAATTCGCTGAATATAACTTTAATAAAAAAGAACTTATGGATGCTGCCATAGCTGCAGAACAAGAATATCAAAAATGCAAACAAGATATTAGAGATGAAGCAAGTAAAGCTTTAAAATATATGGAGGAAAATAATTTAAAAGGAATCGTTTTAGCTGGAAGACCTTATCATATTGACTCAGAAATAAATCATGGAATTGACACTTTAATTACTGGTTTAGGTCTTTGCGTACTTACAGAAGATTCTATTGCAAAAGATTCAAATGTCAAAAGACCTTTAAGGGTTGTAGATCAATGGGTATTCCATAGCAGATTATATGCTGCGGCTGAATTTGTAGGTCATCATGACAACTTAGAATTAGTTCAGCTTAATTCTTTTGGTTGTGGAGTTGATGCAGTAACAACTGATCAAGTTGAAGAAATATTATCAAGCTATAATAAAATGTATACTCTTATAAAAATTGATGAAGTAAATAATTTAGGTGCTGTTCGTATTCGTATTAGATCTCTTCTTGCTAGTATTAATAAGCGTTTAGAAAAGAAAAAAGAAAATTGTACTTATTGTAATGCAAATGGTAATTATGAAATATACAAAGTTCCATTTACCAAAGAAATGAGAAAAGATTATACAATACTAATACCTCAGATGGCCCCTATTCATTTTGAATTGCTAGAAACAGCTGTTAAGTCCTCTGGTTATAATGTCAAATTATTAGACACATGTACTCCTAAAACTGTAGAAACTGGTCTTAAATATGTAAATAATGATGCTTGTTATCCATCAATATTAACAACTGGTCAAATGATTGAAGCACTTCAATCTGGTAAATATGATGTAAATAAGACTGCACTTATTATGTCTCAAACTGGTGGTGGATGTAGAGCTACAAATTACATAGGATTTATTAGGAAAGCTCTAAAAGATGCTGGTTTTCCTCAAGTACCTGTAATATCTTTCAATATTGTAGGTATGGAAAAGAATCCTGGATTTAAACTTACAATTCCTTTAATGGAAAGATTATTAAAATCTGTAATTTATGGAGATTTACTTCAAAAATTACTTTTAAAAAATAGAGCATATGAAATAAATAAAGGGGAAACTCAAAAATTATATGAAAAATGGATGGAAAAATGTAAGAAATTGATTCAAAAGTCTAATTCTAAATTATTCAAACAAAGTATTTATGATATGGTAAATGACTTTGAGAAAATTGAATTAGATACATCTATTAAAAAACCTAAAGTTGGAGTTGTTGGAGAAATATTAATTAAATATCATCCATTTGGAAATAACTTTGTTATTAATGTATTAGAAAATGAAGGTGCAGAAGTTATAATGCCTGACTTTATGGGATTTATCAAATTTATGGCAACACATAAAATTACTTTCAATACATTACTTAATACTGATAAAACAAAGGCTAAATTGTTTAAATTTGCATTAAAATTAATTGATATTTTTGAAAAAGATATGAAAATTGCACTAAGTAATTCTTCAAAAGGTTATTTATTGCCTTGTGATATTTGGCATTTAGAAGAAAAAGTAAAAAATATATTATCTATTGGTAATCAAACTGGCGAAGGTTGGTTTTTGACGGCAGAAATGATTGAGTATATAGAAAATGGCATTCCAAATATTGTATGTGTTCAGCCATTTGCTTGTCTTCCTAATCATGTTGTTGGAAAAGGTGTAATTAAAACAATTCGTTCAAAATATCCAAATGCTAATATATCTCCTGTTGATTATGATCCAGGAGCTAGTGAATCAAATCAAACAAACAGATTAAAATTATTAATTACTGTTGCAAAAGATAATTTAGCAAAGGAAGAAACTTCAAAAATTAAATCAGAAAAAAATGCCGAAAAACTTTCAGAAGAAAAAGAATTAATAAAAAAATAAAATTAAAAAAGAATAATAATTAGCAAAAAATTATTATTCTTTTTATTATTGTTTAATAATATTATTATAAAATTTTATTATTATACTATTAAATAATTTTATAATATTATTGTTTCATTTTTTTATTTTATAAAACATTTCTTATTTTACTTTCATTTTTATAAAATATTTTTTATTTCAAATTAATATATCATTATTATTTTTAAAAAATAACAATATATTATTCTGAATATTTTATTTTTAATTATAATTTTTTAAATATTATCTAAGTTTGTATAATTAATTATTTTATTTTTATTATTTTTTATTATTTCTTCATTATTTCTTTATTATTTTTTTTATCATTTTTTTATCATTCGCAAAATTTTTTATACTTTTATATATTTTTTATATTTTTTCATTATTTTTTATCAATTTTTTTGTTAATATATGAAAAATATATGAAATTCAAAATAGTTTTACATAATCCATTTATTTCTGCTTTCTCTCTTCTTTTTCGTGTGTTCGTTTGTTCGCCGATATTGTTTTTGCTAAATTTTTAGTTTTTTTGTCATAAAGTTATCCACATTGATTTGCTATTTTTTAGGGATTTTTGCATGATACGACTCATTTATTTTGTAATTTTGCTAACTTTTTCTTGATCTTCTGGTACCATTTTTAAGCTCCGTTTTTGTTTTGACCATAAACTTTTACCCAAATTTTATACGATTTTTAAGTTACATTCTTTCTCTTGTTGTTCATTCTTTTTATATTTTTTTATTATTTTTTCGTATTTTTTTATTAATTTTTATATATTTTTTATTAATTTTTTATATTTTTAGCTATAAATAAATAAAATATTTAATTTAATAATTAATCTATTTTCTAAATTTATTCATTTTTCCCTTCAAATCCATTGTTTTTCTATTGTATCTATTAAATATATTGCATTATAAAATTTATATTTATGATAATTCTAAACTTATAAACTTCTAAATATAAATTTTTTATTTTTAATTTAATAATTTCTGATGATAATTATCAAACAATTTTACAAAAAATTATAATTTAATTCTTTATTTCATAGAATATTTTTTATTTTATATTATTATATCATTATTATTTAAAAAAAATAACAATATATTATTCTGAATATTTTATTTTAGTTATATTTTTTTAAATATTATCTAAGTTTGTATAATTAATTATTTTATTTTTATTATTTTTTATTATTTTTTATTATTTCTTCATTATTTCTTTATTATTTTTTTTATCATTTTTTTATCATTCGCAAAATTTTTTATACTTTTATATATTTTTTATATTTTTTCATTATTTTTTATCAATTTTTTTGTTAATATATGAAAAATATATGAAATTCAAAATAGTTTTACATAATCCATTTATTTCTGCTTTCTCTCTTCTTTTTCGTGTGTTCGTTTGTTCGCCGATATTGTTTTTGCTAAATTTTTAGTTTTTTTGTCATAAAGTTATCCACATTGATTTGCTATTTTTTAGGGATTTTTGCATGATACGACTCATTTATTTTGTAATTTTGCTAACTTTTTCTTGATCTTCTGGTACCATTTTTAAGCTCCGTTTTTGTTTTGACCATAAACTTTTACCCAAATTTTATACGATTTTTTAGTTACATTCTCTTTTTTGTTGTTTATTCTTTTTATATTTTTTCATTATTTTTTGTATTTTTTTATTAATTTTTATATATTTTTTATTAATTTTTTATATTTTTAGCTATAAATAAATAAAATATTTAACTTAATAATTAATGTATTTCATAAATTTATTCATTTTTCCCTTCAAATCCATTGTTTTTCTATTGTACCTATTAAATATATTGAATTATAAAATTTATATTTATGATAATTCTAGACTTATAAAATTCTAAATATAAATTTTTTATTTTTAATTTAATAATTTTTGATGATAATTGTCAAACGATTTTACAAAAAATTATAATTTAATTCTTTATTTCATAAAATATTTTTTATTTCAAATTAATATATCATTATTATTTTAAAAAAATAACAATATATTATTCTGAATATTTTATTTTTAATTATATTTTCTTAAATATTATCTAAGTTTTTATAATTAATTATTTTATTTTCATTATTTTTTATTATTTCTTCATTATTTCTTTATTATTTTTTTTATTATTTTTTTATCATTCTCACAATTTTTTTATACTTTTATATATTTTTATATATTTTTTCATTATTTTTTATCAATTTTTTTGTTAATATATGAAAAATATATGAAATTTAAAATAATTTTACATAATCCGTTTATTTCTTCTTTCTCTCTTCTTTTTCGTGTGTTCGTTTGTTCGCCGATATTGTTTTTGCTAAATTTTTAGTTTTTTTCGTCATAAAGTTATCCACATCGATTTGCTATTTTTTAGGGATTTTTGCATGATACGACCCATTTATTTTGTGATTTTGCTAACTTTTTCTTGATCTTCTGGTACCATTTTTAAGCTCCGTTTTCGTTTTGATCATAAACTTTTACCCAAATTTTATACGATTTTTTAGTTACATTCTCTTTTTTGTTGTTTATTCTTTTTATATTTTTTTCGTATTTTTTTATTAATTTTTATATATTCTTTATTTTTTTATAAATATTTTTAATTTTTAAATTTATTATTTTCTATATTTTACTAATTATATATAAGTTATATCCTTTATATTTATTTATGATATTTTATATAAATATCTGTCAAAAATTGTTTTTTATAATATATATTAAATCTATTTTAAGCAAAAAAAAATAATATAGAATTTAATTATTCTATATTATTTTTATGGCGTAGGTGGAGGGATTTGAACCCTCGCGGCCACTTACGCAACCCTAACGGTTTAGCAAACCGTCCCCTTCAACCACTTGGGTACACCTACATACGACTTATTTATTATAATATATTTTTTATTTTTAGTCAATATTTTTTCTTGTTTTTATAGCTATCTTTATATTTTTAGTTGATATTCACTTTAAAATATTTCAAATATATATTTTTTCCAATTTTATCTGAATTATTAATCTGGCGGAGAGTGTGGGATTCGAACCCACGGTAGGTTATTTGCCTACGCCAGTTTTCGAGACTGGTACCTTAAACCAAGCTCAGACAACTCTCCAAATAGGACAAAGCCTTTAATTTTATTGTATATAAAAATTTCATGTAGAGTTAATAAAAGATAAGTTTTCCTATGTAATAAATAAGAACAGTGTAACACTGTTCTTGTTCTTGGCGCAGAGGGTGGGATTCGAACCCACGGTAGGCTATAAACCTACGCCAATTTTCAAGACTGGTGCCATAAACCAACTCGACCACCTCTGCAAGTTATAATTGCTTACAACAGTATATATATTAACATATTTCAAGCCTTGTGTCAATATAATTTTTAAAATTTCAGGCTATTTAGTAAACTCTAACTAAAAGATAATTATTTTTATTATAAAAATTTGATAATTATTTTATTTATATATTTAAGCATTAATTGCTCTTTTTAATGCTTTTTGCTCTTCTTCTGTAATTTTATATTTTGATTCTCCCTTTATTATTGGCTTTGCATATATATTAGACATCTCTCTTGAATAAATTCCATTAAATACTACACCATCATTTTTTTCATTTAAAAGAGCAACTGCAAAACTTAAATCGTTTCCTGTATCTTTATATGCATTATATCTATATATCCCAACTTTTTGTATGCAATTTTTTATATCTGCATCTAGTCTAGTACAAAAATCCTCTAATTCTTCATTTTTTGCTATTACCTTATTCATAGTATCTATATGTTTTCCAAGTATTTCTTCAAGATTTGTTCCATTTCCTACCTTTTCCATAAATTTTCTATATTCTTTTTTTATTTTATTTAATTTTATAATATTAATTATATATAATATGAATATAAATAGCACTACCCCTGATAATATTAGTAAAAATTCATCTGTTCTAATAAAGCTTGATATAGTATCCAAAACCAACACTTCCTTCGACTCTATTTTTTAATAAGTTCTAATAATCTCTCTAAGTCTTCATTTGATTTATATTCAATCACAATTTTTCCCTTTTTTTGTCCGGCTTGCAAACTAACCCTTGTACCAAAGAAACTCTGGAAAGAATCTTCTATATCTCTGTATATTGCTTCATATTTTAAATCTTTTTTCTTCATTTTTTTTCTTACTTTAGTTTTTTGTTCTGCTTCTCTTACATTTGATCCTCTTTCAATTATTCTTAATGCCATTTCTAATTGTTTATCTCCATCATCAATTGCAAGTAAAGCCCTACAGTGTCCCTCTGTTAATTTACCCTCTTTTGCAAGTTCTAATACTCTTTTGTCCAAATTTAATATTCTAACTGTATTTGCAATAGCACTTCTGCTTTTTCCCAATATTTCAGAAACTTGTTGTTGTGTTAGAGAGTATTCTTCCATTAAGGTTTTTATTCCTTCTGCTTTTTCAACTGTGTTTAAATCTTCTCTTTGGATATTTTCTATTAAAGAAATTTCTTTATTTTTCCTTTCATCATCATCCCTTAAAATTGCTGGTATAGTTTTTAAACCTGCTTTTTTACAAGCTCTCCACCTTCTCTCCCCTGCAATTATTTCATAATATCCTTGCTTTTTGCTTACTATTATTGGTTGTATTAATCCATATCTTTTTATTGAATCTGAAAGTTCTTCTAATCCTTCTTCATCAAAGTGTTTTCTAGGTTGTGTTCTATTTGGTTCAACTTCATTTACCTCTAGAGTAAGAATTTTTTCTCCTTCTTTTATATCTTCTTCTATATTTTGTGTACTATTTGCAAATAGTGCATCTAATCCTTTTCCTAAACCAGTTTTTTTAGCCATTTTTATTTTCCTCCCTATTCTTTACTATGTTTGGCAATTTTTGCCTCTTCATTTTTACTTAAAAATTCCTTTGCTAGTTTTTCATAGCACTTTGCACCTTTAGACTTTGGATCATATATAGTTATAGGCATTCCATAGCTTGGTGCTTCACTTAATCTTACATTTCTTGGTATAACTGTTTTATATACCTTTTCTTCAAAGTATCTCTTTACTTCTTTTACAACCTGATTAGAAAGATTTGTTCTTGCATCATACATCGTAAGTAGAGCTCCTTCTATTTCTATGTTTTTATTTAAATGTCTTTTTACTAAATTGATTGTATTTATTAATTGTTCTAATCCTTCAAGTGCATAATATTCACATTGAATAGGAATCAAAACACTATCTGATGCTGTAAATGCATTTAATGTAATAAGCCCTAACGAAGGTGGACAATCTATAATAATATAATCATATTCGCTTTTTATTTCATCTATTTTTTCTTTTAGTCTATTTTCTCTAGAAATAAGTGAAACAAGCTCTACTTCGGCTCCTGCTAAATCGATATTAGAAGGGCAAACAGCTAAATTTTTTACTGATGTTTGTTTTGCAGTATCTTTTATACTAACATCATTTATAATTACATCGTAAACTGATTTATCTATTTCTTTACTTATACCAACACCACTTGATGCATTTCCTTGAGGATCTGCATCAATCAACAATACTCTCTTCCCTTTTTTTGCAAGTATAGTGCTCAAATTTACAGCTGTAGTTGTTTTGCCTACTCCTCCCTTTTGATTTGCTATTGAAACCACTTTGTTCAAGGTTATTCCTCCTTTTTTGTTTTATGTAAACTCAGTATTTTTCTAACATTTTTTATTTTTTTTATAAATTTTTTTAGTATATTTATAATATAAAATTATAATAAATATGTCAATATTTTTTTATTTTTTATTTCTGTTTTTTTGTTCTAAATAAATTAAAAGTACTGAAATATCAGCTGGTGAAACCCCTGAGATTCTAGAGGCTTGTCCTACTGATGAAGGTTTATGCTTATTTAATTTTTGTCTAGCTTCTAAACTCAATCCCTTAATTGTTTCATAATCAATATCTTCTTTTAATTGTTTTTGTTCTAATTTTTTAAATTTTTGAACTTGAGTTTCTTGCATTTTTATATATCCTTCATATTTTAACTGTATTTCTACTTCCTTTATTACAGCTTTAGAAAGATTTAAATCTCTATCTTCATCTATTTCTTTTAAATCTTTATATGTAAGCTCTGTTCTCTTTAATAATTCAGATAGTTTTACTCCTGTATCAATAGGCGTTGTTCCATGTGAAATTAAAAATTCATTTATTTCTTTTGTTGGTTTAATTGTTTTCGTTTTCAATCTTTCTATTTCTTCAATAATTTTATTTCTTTTTTCTTCAAATTCTTTATATCTTTCATCAGATATTAATCCTACTTCATGTCCTTTTTCTGTTAATCTTAAATCTGCATTATCCTGTCTTAGCAATAGTCTATATTCTGCTCTTGAAGTCATCATTCTATATGGTTCATTAGTTCCTTTTGTTACTATATCATCAATTAATACGCCAATATATGCATCAGATCTGTCTAATATTAATGGCTCTTTTCCTTTTAATTTTAATCCAGCATTAATTCCAGCTATTATTCCTTGGGCTGCAGCTTCCTCATATCCTGATGTTCCATTTATTTGTCCTGCAAAAAACATTCCAGAATATTTCTTTAATTCTAATGATAGTTTAAGTTGTGATGGCTCTATGCAATCATATTCTATGGCATAAGCTGGTCTTGTAAACTCTACATGTTCCAATCCAGCTATAGTCCTATACATTTCAATTTGTACATCTTCTGGAAGGGATGAACTCATTCCTTGTACATACATTTCTTCTGTATTTTCTCCCATAGGTTCTATAAAAATTTGATGTCTTTCTTTATCACTAAATCTTACTACTTTATCTTCTATTGATGGACAATATCTTGGTCCTGTACCTTCTATTTTCCCTGCATAAAGTGGAGAACGATGTAAATTTTTTCTTATTATTTCATGAGTTTTGGAATTTGTATATGTTAAATAACAAGGAACTTGATTTATTTTCTTTTCCTTGCTCTCAAACGAAAACATTTCTATTTCATCATCGCCATTTTGTATTTCCATTTTTGAAAAATCTATTGACCTTTTATTAACTCTTGCTGGTGTTCCTGTTTTAAACCTAACAATATCAATTCCTAAATTTTTCAAACAAGTAGACAACTTATTTGCTGGAAATACTCCATCAGGTCCGCTTTCATATGAAACTTCTCCTATAAATATTTTTCCTTTTAAATATGTACCTGTAGCAAGAATTACACATTTTACATTATATATAGCACCTATATTAGTTGTCACGCTTTTTACTTGTCCGCTCTTCAACTTTTATATCTACTATTTCCGCTTGCTTAATATATAAATTTTCTTGTTTTTCTAATGTGTGTTTCATTTCTATATGATATTTTTTTCTATCTGCTTGTGCTCTTAAAGAATGTACAGCTGGCCCCTTTGATGTGTTTAACATCCTTGATTGGATAAATGTTTTATCTATATTTTTCCCCATTTCTCCTCCGAAGAGCATCTATTTCTCTAACTAAATGTCCTTTAGATGTTCCTCCTATATTGGGATTACAAGGCATATTTGCTATTGCTTCCAAGCTAATAGAAAAAAGTAATGTTTTAAATCCCATTCTTGCTGTTGCAAGTGCTGCTTCACACCCTGCATGTCCTGCTCCAATTACTGCCACATCATATTCTCCTGCAAAATATTCCATTTGTTTTTCCTCCTAATTATCTGTTAATCATGAAACAAAAAAGTATGTTCGCTAATTTATTTTCCCAAACAAAATTTTTTAAATATTTCATTTATTATATCTTCTGAAACACTGTCTCCTGTAATCTTTCCTATCTCGTTTAGACATTCTATAATATTGATACTTATCACATCAATAGGCATTTTTGCTTTTATAGATTCCTTTGCTTTTTTAATATTGGTTTCCATATTTCTTATTGCCTGCTTATGCCTATTATTTGTAATTGTTAGGCTTTCATCTATTTCAATTTTATTAAACTTATACATTTTCGATATTTCTTCAAAAACGGCCTCTATTCCCTCTTTATTTAATGCCGAGATAGATATAATAGGTTTGTTTTGTTTGATTTTTTCTAATTCTTTTTTATCAATCTTTACTTCCAAATCTGTCTTATTTAATAAAATAATTCCGTCTTTTTCTTTAATAAACTCTAAAATTTCTGTATCTTCATTGTCCAGTTTTTTGTTTGCATCTATTATGTATATTATTAAATCCGCTTCTTCTGCTATTTCTTTTGCTTTATTAATTCCTATTTTTTCTATTTCATTGTCAGTATTTCTAATCCCTGCTGTGTCTATTATTTTTAATGGAATTCCATCTATTTGAATAAATTCTTCTATAGTATCTCTAGTGGTTCCTTCATATTCTGTAACAATTGCTCTTTCTTCATTTAATATTGCATTTAATAATGAAGACTTACCGGCATTTGGTTTTCCAATTATAGCTACTTTTATTCCCTCTTTTAGAATTTTTCCATTATCGAATGTTTTTTCTAATTTTTTTAATTCGATTTCTATTTCATTTAATATTCCATAGGCTCTTTCATTTGTTACTTCTTCTACATCATATTCGGGATAATCTATAGATGCTTCTATATCAACCATTATTTCCATGATTTTAGATTTAATATCTGCCAATTTCTTAGATAATCCTCCGCTCTAATTGTTTAATTGATGCTTTTGCCTCTTTTTCTGTTTTTGCATTTATAACATCAATTATTGCCTCTGCTTGTGATAAATCTATCCTTCCATTCAAAAAAGCCCTTTTAGTAAATTCTCCAGGTTCTGCAAGCTCAGCTCCATTTCTTAGGCATAACTCAAGGATTTGATTCATAACTATTGCTCCTCCATGTGAATTAATTTCACACATGTCTTCAGTTGTAAAAGACTTTGGAGCTTTAAAAAAAGATACTAAAACTTCATCTATAACTTGCTTATTGTCTACTATGTATCCATAATTTATCGTATTAGCTTCTATTTTAAAATTTTCTTTTTTAGGTTTAAATATCTTCTTTATTATATTAAAAGAATCTTCCCCACTCATTCTAATAATGCCTATTCCCGCATTTCCTACAGCTGTTGAAATTGCTACAATTGTACTCATTTTTCCTCCTCGTATAATGAACATATAGTTCATTATATATTTTTTTATTTTAAATCTTTTTATATAATGTCTATATAGA
>CANQPK010000019.1 GCA_947625685.1 uncultured Clostridia bacterium
GAGAAATTACAAATGAAATACACTGTATATAATGGAGAATCACCAATAGCAGAAAGAGAAAATCAACCAATAGAAGTAGGAGGAAAAATAGGAGAATTATACCTAGGATATATAGTAAGAGTATACCTAACAGACGGAACAAACAAATCACAGGATAGTGTAGCGGTACCAATAGAAGACTTTGGAAAACCAGCACAACCAACGATACAAATAGCAGAAACAGCAACAGAAGATAATTGGTATAATAAAGTAATAAATGTAACAATAACAGCAGGAACAGATGCAGAATCTGGAGCAAATAAGATAAGATATGAAGTAACAGGAGCAGAAGCAAGTATAGGAAATGTAACAACAACAGAGGGAACATTAACAGCAACATTAACAATAAATACAGACGGAATAACAACAATAAAAGCATATACAATAGATAAAGCAAATAATGAAACAGAAACACCAATACAAAAAATATTACAAAAAGACACATCAAAACCAAATGCACCAACAATAAATGTAACAGATGGAACAACAGAAAATCAAGCTACATATACAAAGGATATAACAGTAACAATAACTCCGGGAGGAGAAACAGGAACAATACAATCAGGAATAAAGGGAACGACATACAGTATAACAGGAACGAATGGATTTACAACAGATACAGGAGAAATACCAAGTGGAAACAAAGTAGTAAACTTAACCCAAGATGCCCAATATACAATAACAGCAACAACAAAAGATAAAGCAGGAAATGAAACAAAAGTAACAAAAACAGTAGAAAAAAAGATAGTAATTAAAAATATAACATTAGAGCCAACAACAGCAATATTAAATCTAACAACTAACAAGACAATACAGTTAACAGCAACAGTAGATCCAGATAGTGCAAAAGACCAAGTAAAATGGGAGAGTAGTACTCCTGGAGTAGCAACAGTAAGCCAAACGGGATTGGTAACAGCAGTAACAGCGGGAACAACTACTATAACTGTAAAAGCACAAGACGGCAGTAATATATCAAAATCATGTACTATAACTGTTAGCCAATGGTCTACTTGGAGCTACTACTCTAACGGTGAGGCAATCTATAATGGAACTTCCCCTGCAATCCTTCGATCTGGTCCTTTGGGTGCTTCCGATCCATACCAGACTCAAACAGTGCGGTTTGCGTTACAATGTGCCGGTAAAAGCCGGAGACTTCGTTCAAATAGACCGCTCTTTCTACAGACCATCTGGTACCTGGTATATAGATTTTTGTATAAATGGTAAAGGGGCAACGGGGGGAGGCCCTGTAGGTGGGAATACTCATAGTAATAGTAGGACAACAATATATTACTCAATACCTGAGGCATCTACATCATTAGCAATTGATTTAGGAAGGCAAACCTCGGCGGGTTCTGACACTGCAGAAGTTTACATTTATTCAGTTATACTCAACGGTGAAAAGATTCTATAGCAATATTGTTTCCTCTTTGGATATAAATCAGTCAGAAGAAAATAACTTCTGACTGATTTTGCATTGTACCGTTAACCTTGACAAAAACAGGGTATAGATGTAAAATGTATATGTAAAAAAGGAGGATGTATGTCTAACAATACAAAAAAAACATTTGAAAATATGCTTGCAAAAATAAAAATATATCTAGCTGTTATAGCAATAGTACTAATAATTTTGTGCATTCAAAATCCAATATTCATAATACCATCAATAATAGTTTATGGGATTATAGTTGCGTATGCATTTTGGACAAATTATAAAAACAAAAATGAGTTAGATAAACATATACAAGAGCTAACGGTTAATGTAGACACAGTAGTAAAAAATGCCCTTATAAACTCTCCATATCCAATAGTGATTGTAGAAGAAGAGGGAAATATAATTTGGAAAAGTGTAAGTTTTGTAAATGAATTTGCAAATATTGATATAAATAATATATTAAAGGAAATATTGAATGAAGCAAAATTAGAATTACAAAATAGCCAAGACGGAAAAAAAGAAAATAGAATATATAAACAAACTAAAATTGGCAAAAAGGATTATCTAATAACGATAGAAAAAATAAAGACAAAATCAAAAAATAGAAAGAAAAAAATTAGTGATACATTTGTTATGTATTTAAGAGACAATACAACAGAACTAGAAGCATTAGAAAAATATGAAAAATCAAAGATTTGTACAGGAATAATTATAATAGATAGTTATGATGAGCTTTTGCAAAGTATGGGACAAGAAGAAAGAACACAAGTACTTACTGAAATAGAAACAAAGATATATGATTGGGTAGCAAGTTTTGAAGGAATAGTGTTAAAAACAGAAAGAGAAAGATATGTAATTATATTTGAAGAACAATATCTTGACCAAATAATAGAAAATAAGTTTGAAATTCTAGGAATGGCAAAAGATATAGAAACAGAGGGAGTAATTCCAACAACATTAAGTATTGCTATTGTCGCAGAAGGAGAATCAAATTACGAAAAATTAAAAGAAACAACATCTGCAATGGACCTAGTATTAGGTAGAGGAGGAGACCAAGCAGTTGTTAGAAGAAACGGAAAATATGAATTTTTCGGTGGAAAAGTACAGGAAGTAGAAAAAAGAACAAAGGTAAAAGCTAGAACAATAGCAACTGCTCTTGAAGAATTAATAGAAGAAGCATCAAATGTATTAATAATGGGACATACTAATGGTGATATAGATTCTATGGGTTCAAGCCTTGGAATATATAGAATAGTAAAAACTATAGGAAAACCTGCAAATATTGTAAATAATACTTATGGATTGACTCTAAAAGATTTTATAGAGGCAGTAGAACAAGAGGAAGAATATGAAGGAGTCATCATAGATAAATCAGAAGCATTATCATTAATTAATGAAGACACTCTTCTAATTGTAGTTGATACTCATAAAAAATCTTATGTTGAAGTACCAGAGTTACTAAACAAAACTAATAAAATAGTAGTAATAGATCATCATAGAAGGGGACCTGATTATATAGATAATGCAATACTTACATTCCATGAAGCTTATGCATCATCTGCAGCAGAACTTGTAACAGAGTTATTACAATATACAAAAAATGAAACAATAATAACAACATTTGAAGCAGAAAGTCTATATGCAGGAATAATGGTAGATACTAAGAACTTTACATTTAAAACAGGTGTAAGAACATTTGAAGCGGCAGCATATTTAAGAAAAAATAATATAGATATATTAAAAGTAAAAAAATGGTTCCAAACAGACTTAGAAAGTTACAATGTAATATCAGATATAGTTAAAAATACAGAGGTAATTAGGGAAACCATAGGTATAGCTGAATACACTGAAGAAGATGAAGGTGCGAACCTAATATGTGCAAAAGCAGCGGATGAGTTACTTACAATAAGTGATATTACGGCCTCATTTGTTATAGGAAAGGCAAAAGACACAGTATTTATAAGTGGACGCTCTATAGGAGATATAAATGTTCAAATGATACTAGAAAAACTTCGGAGGTGGAGGACACAGCACAGTCGCAGGGGTACAATTAGAAAATACTACAATATCTGAGGCAAAAGAAAAATTAAAACAAGCAATAGATGAGTATTTTGAACAAAATCTTGAATAAATAAAATATAAGGTTTATGGGTATAACCTTAAATAAAAACCTAAATATTTATATAAGGAATGAAAGTTTTAATGAAAGTTATATTGCAAACTGATATAAAAGGAATAGGAAAGAAAAATCAAATAGTAAATGCAAGTGACGGATATGCAAGGAATTATTTATTCCCAAGGAAACTTGCAATTCCAGCAGATAAACAAAATATGAAAGAATTAACTGAGAAAAAATCATCAGAAGCATATAAGAAAGAAGAAGAAAAACAAGAAGCCATAAAAATAAAAGCAAGAATAGAAAAAGAAACCTTGAAATTAAAAGTAAAAGCAGGAGAAAATGGAAGAACATTTGGAAGTATTACATCGAAAGAAATATCAGAAAGTTTAGAAAAGCAGTTAAATGAAAAAATAGACAAAAAGAAAATAATTATTAAAGATCAAATAAAAAATGTAGGAGAATATGTAATTGACTTAAAATTATTTGAAGGAGTTATTGCAAAACTTAAAATTGAAGTAATTGCAGAATAATCACCCAATAAAAAAAGGAGAAGCATATGGAAATTGGAAAGATTCCACCAAATGATATAGAAGCAGAGCAAGCAGTAATAGGTTCTATGATGCTAGATAAAGATGCTGTATTAGATGCAGTAGAAGTTTTGAAAGCTGATGATTTTTATAGAGAAGAAAACAAATTGATATTTTCTGCAATGCTAAATTTATATGCAAAAGCTGAGCCAATAGATTTGATCACTGTAAAAGAAGAATTGGTAGCTATAGGAAAGTTTGAAGTATGTGGCGGACTTGAATATATAGCAAGTCTTCCAGAAAAAGTGCCTACAACTGCAAATGTGGGTAAATATATAAAAATCGTAGAAGAAAAATCTATGCTAAGAAGCTTAATAAAAACTTCAAATGAATTGTTAGATTTAGGATATGACCAAAGCTTAGAAGCAGATGAAGTAATAGAAAAAGCAGAAAAAGAAGTATTTGATTTGGCACAAAATAGAAATAGAAAAACTTATACACCAATAAAGGATGTATTAATAGAAACATTTGCCAATCTAGAAAAATTATATAATCAAAAAGAACATATAACAGGTGTGCCAACTGGATTTATAGATCTTGATTATAAAACAGCAGGGTTACATGGATCAGAGCTAGTACTAGTTGCTGCAAGGCCATCTATGGGAAAGACTGCATTTGCTTTAAATATAGCAGCAAATGCAGCAATAAGAGCAAAGATTCCAGTTGCAGTATTTAGTTTAGAAATGTCAAAGGAACAATTAGTCACTAGAGTACTTTCAAGTGAAACAGGAATAGACAGTAACAAACTAAAGACAGGTAAGATGGAGGAAGATGATTGGATTAAGCTTTCAGAAGGATTAGGCCCACTATCAGAAGCACCTATATATATTGACGATACTCCAGGAATTTCAATAACTGAAATAAGAGCAAAATGTAGAAAGCTTAAACTTGAAAAAAATATAGGATTAGTAATAATAGACTATTTGCAATTAATATCTGGTACAGGTAATAGAAAAAATGGAAGCAGAGAGCAAGAAATATCAGAGATAAGCCGTTCATTAAAAATACTTGCAAAAGAATTAGATGTTCCAGTAATTGCACTTTCACAATTATCTCGTGCACCAGAGCAAAGAAAAGATGATCACAGACCAATGCTTTCTGATTTGCGTGAATCAGGAGCAATAGAGCAGGATGCAGATATAGTAATGTTCCTTTATAGAGATGATTATTATAATCAAGAAAGTGAGAATAGAAATATAGCAGAGGTAATACTTGCAAAACATAGAAGTGGTTCAACAGGAACAATAGAGCTTGCATGGTTTGGAAGTTGTACAAAATTTGCAAATATAGATAAATATAGATAATTAATCTATTGAAAGGAAAGTAAGTGTTAAAAGATAAAGTTTTAAAGACAATAGAAAAATATAATTTAATAGAAAATGGAGATAAAATAGTTGTCGGAGTATCAGGTGGCCCCGACTCTATTTGTCTTGTAGATTTATTAAATAATATAAAAAATGACGGAAAAATAAAATTTGAAATTGTAATATGTCATATAAATCATATGATAAGAGACGAAGCAAAAGATGACGAAGAATTTGTAAAAAAATATGCAAATGCAAAAAATATTCCTGTTTTTTCAAAAGAAATAGAAGTTTTAGATTTAGCAAATAAACAAAAAATAGGAACAGAAGAAGCAGGAAGAAATGCAAGATATGAATTTTTCGAAGAAATTTTGCAAAAAATAAATGGTACTAAAATTGCAACAGCACATACAAAAAATGATAATGCAGAAACAGTTCTTATGAATTTAATTAGAGGATCTGGGACATCAGGTTTAAAAGGAATAAGTCCAATTAGGGATAAAAAGTATATAAAACCTTTAATAGAAATATCAAGAGAAGAGATAGAAGATTATTGCAAAGAAAATAATTTAAATCCACGATACGATAAAACAAATGCAGAAAATATTTATACAAGAAATAAAGTAAGAAATATTTTAATACCTTTAATAAAAAAAGAATTTAATCCAAATATAGTAGATACAATAGATAGATTGTCTGAACTTGTAGCAAAAGAAAATAATTTTATAGAAAAAATGACTGAGGAAAAATATAGTGAATTATTAATAAAAGAAGAAAAAAATGAAATAATATTAAATTTGAAGAAGTTTAATATTCAAGATGAAGTAATAAAAAGTAGGCTTATAATATATACTATAAAAAGATTAATAGGTACTAGCCAAGGAATAGAAAAAGTTCACATAGATGATATAATAACTCTATGCAAAAAAAACATAGGGAATAAGTATTTAACACCTAATAAAAACATAAAAGTAGCTATTAATAAAGGAAAAATGTATTTTTTTGTAACACAAAATTCATAAATAAGCTAAAGATAGAAATCCGTAATAGAACTTAGTTACAAGCAATTTTAAGCCAAAAAAATTTTTGCAAAAAGTATTGAAATGTAATATTAAATATGATAATATTCGGGGTGAATTAATTAAAGAGTCTCAAAATAAGGAGGATAACTTTGAAAAATAGTATAAAAACATTAGCAATGTGGCTAATAATAGGAATAATAGTTATTGTACTGATAACATCTATTTTAGATAATGCAGATACAAAAATGACTTATGCAGAATTAATAAATAAAATAGAAACATCAGAAGTTACAGGTATAGAAGTAGCCTATGATGGAAAATCAGCAAATATAACTTTAAAAAATGATCCTATAAAGAAAGAGGTAAATATACCAAGCTTAGATAGTTTTATGGATTATGTAACAGATTATCTAAAAGCAGGAAATATAGAATTTGAAGGAAACTCACAATCAATATTTATAACAATATTACAATTGTTATCACCATTTGGATTGCTAATAATTGTGCTAATTTTCTGGTTCTTAACGATGAATACAACTAGCCAAGGCAATAATAAAACTTTAAGCTTTGGTAAGAGTAAAGCTAGAATGATGACAACTGCTGACAAAAACAGAGTAACTTTTGTGGATGTAGCAGGTGTAGATGAGGAAAAAGAGGAATTACAAGAAATAGTTGAATTTTTAAAGAATCCTAAAAAATATACAGATATGGGTGCAAGAATACCAAAAGGCGTTTTACTTGTTGGACCTCCAGGAACAGGAAAAACATTGCTTGCTAAAGCCGTTGCAGGTGAAGCAGGAGTTCCATTCTTCATAATAAGTGGTTCTGACTTTGTAGAAATGTTCGTAGGTGTTGGAGCTTCTCGTGTAAGAGATTTATTCGATCAAGCAAAGAAAAACGCACCTTGTATAGTATTTATAGATGAAATAGATGCAGTTGGTAGACAACGTGGAGCAGGTTTAGGAGGAGGACATGATGAAAGGGAACAAACATTAAACCAATTATTAGTTGAGATGGACGGATTTGCATCAAATGAGGGAGTTATTGTACTTGCTGCAACAAACAGACCAGACATCCTAGATAAAGCACTTTTAAGACCTGGAAGATTTGATAGACAAATAGTAGTATCTTCTCCAGATGTAGCAGCAAGGGAACAAATACTAGAAGTACATGCAAGAAAGAAAAAAATGAGTGAAGATATAGACTTAAAGACAATAGCAAAAAATACTTCAGGATTTTCAGGAGCAGATCTAGAGAATGTACTTAATGAAGCAGCTTTACTTGCAGCAAGAAGAGACTTAGATGAAATTGGAATGGCTGAAATAGAAGATGCTATGGTTAAAGTTACAATGGGACCAGAAAAGAAAACTAGGGTAAGAAGCGACAAAGAAAAGAAATTAGTTGCATATCATGAAGCAGGTCATGCAGTAGTAAGCAAATTTTTACCAACTCAAGATGATGTACATCAAATATCTATAATACCAAGAGGTATGGCAGGTGGATATACAATGTATAGACCATCAGAAGATAAATCATTTATGTCAAAATCAGAGATGGAAGAAACAATAGTATCATTACTTGGAGGAAGAGTTGCAGAAAGTTTAATATTAAATGATATATCAACAGGTGCAAGCAATGATATTGAGAGAGCATCAAAAATTGCAAGAGATATGGTATCAAAATATGGAATGAGTGATGTGGTTGGAGCAATAATGTTTGGCGCAGGACAAGAGGAGGTATTCTTAGGAAGAGATTTGACACAATCTAAGAATTATTCAGAACAAACAGCTTCAATAATAGATGCTGAAACAAAGAACATTATTGATAAAGCATATAAGAGGGCAGAAGATATATTAAAAGAGCATATTGATAAACTTCATGTAGTTGCAGGAATATTATTAGAGAAAGAAAAGATAGACGGAGAGGAATTTGCAAAAGTCTTTGAAGAATAAAAGCAAACTATATAATAAAAAGCGATAATACTTAGAAATAGATGTTATCGCTTTTTTTATTTGCATTTCTCCAAAATTATAACAAATTCTGCCAAAATCTATTGACTAAAATGACAAAAAAGACTAAAATATGTAGTGGGTTAGAAACCCAAAAAATTATAGGGGGAAATTTTATGGAAAATATTAAAGTATTTTCATGCAGTGAAGCAGCAGACGGATTCACAAAAGAAGTATGCGATAGTTTAGGACTAGAAATGGGACAAATATGCAGAATGAAATTTAAAAATGATAATAACTTTGTCCAATTATTAGAAACAGTTAGAGAAAAAGATGTATATCTAATACAAACAACAACACCACCAGTAAACGAAAGAATAATGGAATTATTAATAACAATAGATGCAGCAAAGCGTGCGTCAGCAAGAAGAATAGTAGTAGTATTACCATACTATATGTATTCAAGATCAGATAAAAAAGATCAACCAAGAGTACCAATCACGGCAAAGTTAATAGCAGAAATTATTGAAGCTGCAGGAGCAGATAGGGTTATAAGTTGCGACTTACATAATTCATCAATACAAGGATATTTTAGAATAAATTGTGATAGGTTATCAGCACAAGGATTGCTACAAACATACTTCAAAGACAAAAATTTTGAAGATATGGTAATAGTTGCAACAGATGCAGGAAGCTCAAAAAAAGCATATAAATACTCAAAATACTTTAATTGCCCTATAGCAATGATAGATAAAAGAAGAGAAGGTAATGATGATAGAGCCATAGCAAGTACGGTAATAGGAGATGTAAAAGGAAAAACAGCAGTAGTATTTGATGATGAAATAGACACAGCGGGTTCAATGCTTGAAGCAGCAAATATATTAAAAGAATATGGAGCAAAAGAGATATATGCAGGTTGTACACACGGAGTATTATCAGGACCAGCTATAGAAAGAATTAAGAATTCTCCATTTAAAGAAGTGGTAATAACAAATACAATACCATTACCAAAAGAAAAACAAATACCACAAATAAAAGTGTTATCAATAGCACCATTATTTGCAGAGGCAATAAAAAGACTTAATGAAAATAAACCAATGGGTGACTTATTTGGACAATTTATGTAAAAATAAGGCTTGACAAACTAAAAAGCAAGAGATATAATAGAAAAGCAAATTTAATTACACATAGAAGGGGGGAGTAATAATGTCAGAGGTAAGAGTTAATAATGGAAATATAGAAGATGCATTAAAAAGATTTAAAAGACAATGTGCTAGAAATGGTGTAATGCAAGAAGTTAGAAAAAGAGAACATTATGAAAAACCTAGTGTAAAGAGAAAGAAAAAATCAGAGGCAGCAAGAAAGAGAAAATTTTAAGATTATATAAAATGGGGGATAAAAATCTCTCATTTTTTTTATAACAATAAAAAACACTTGTATAAATTGGAAATAATATAGTATACTAAATAAAGAATTGGAGGTTTATATGGAATACAAAAAACAAGAAATTAAAAAAGGAATAAATATCCACTTAATAAAAACAAATAGTTTTAAAACAGACTTAATGTCTGTATTTATCACGACACCATTAAACAAGGAAAATGTCACCAAAAATGCAATAATACCAATGATATTAAGAAAAGGAAGTAGAACATTAGAAAACATAGAAGAAATAAATAAGAAACTAGAAGAAATGTATGGGGCAGAATTTGACTGCGGAATTGATAAATCAGGAGATAATCAAGTATTAAAATTTTATTTAGAAACAATAGATAATGAATATTTGCGGTACGAAGGAAGATTTAAGTAGAGAGGCACTAAATACATTATTTGAAATAATTTTTGACCCTAAGACAGAAAACAATGGCTTTTCAAAAGAAATTGTGGAATCAGAAAAAGAAAAATTAAAAATAATTATAGAAGGTAAAAAAGATAACAAATCAGCATATGCATATTTGAGATGTCAAGAGGAGATGTATAAAAATATTCCATTTGGGCTATATAAATACGGATATATAGAAGATATAGAGAAAATCAATGAAAATAACATATATGAATATTATAAAAAACTAATATCAGAAGCAAAAATAGATATATTTGTTTCTGGAGATATAGAAGAAGAAAAAATAATAGAAGTTATAAAAAATAATGAAAACATTAAAAAGCTAAATGAAAGAGAACCAATCTATGAAAGGAAAAATAAAGTACCAGAAATAAAAGAAGAAAAAGAAATAACAGATACAATGGAAGTTACACAAGGAAATCTTGTATTAGGACTTTTGGTAGAGGAAGAAAATAAAAGAGAAAAATATATAGCAGTAGTATACAATGCTATACTTGGTGGAACAGCAACATCAAAAATGTTCCAAATAGTAAGAGAAAAGCATAGTTTAGCATATACAGCATCATCAAATTATTTAAGACATAAAAATAGTATATTTATAAGATGTGGAATCGAAATATCAAATTATGATAAGACATTAAAATTGATAAAAGAGCAAATAGAAGATATGAAAAATGGAAACTTTGATGATGAAGATATTAAAAATGCAAAAGTACGGAATAATATCAACTATAAAATCAATACCAGATGAGCAGGACACAGGAATAACATATTATCTAGGTCAAGAATTATCAGAATACAAAATGACATTTGAAGAATATGAGGAAGAGATACAAAAAGTAACCAAAGAAGAAATAATAGATTTTGCAAAAAAAGTTCATATTGATACAATATTCTTCCTTAAAAATTAAATATATACTATGAATTTTCGCCAAATATAAAACTCATGCGTTTGGCTATCTTAGTTAGAGAAAGAGAGAGATTAAGTAAAATGGAGATAATTGAAAACAATAAAATTAAAGAAAAACTTTATATAGAAAAACTAGAAAATGGACTAACAGTAATGGTTTCGCCTAGAAAAAATGTAAGAAAAAAGTATATAATATGTGGTCCAAATTTTGGCTCAATAGATAATAAATTTATAATACCAGGAAATACCAATATAACAGAGCTTCCTGATGGAGTAGCCCACTTTTTAGAGCATAAAATGTTTGAACAGAAAAGTGGTGTAAATAGTTTAGATACTCTAACAGCCTTAGGAGTAAGTGCAAACGCATACACAACAAATGACCATACGGCATACCTTTATGAAGCAACAGATAACTTTTATGATGCATTAGATGAATATATGGACTATATACAAAACCCATACTATACAGATGAAAATGTAGAAAAAGAAAAAGGAATTATCGGTCAAGAAATAAATATGTATGAAGATTATCCAGAATGGCAAGTATATTTAAATGCAATGAAGTGTATGTACAAAGAATTGCCAATAAGGCTAGATATTGCAGGTAGTATAGATTCTATCTCAAAGATAACAAAAGAAATGCTTTATGATTGCTATAATAATTTCTATACTCCATCAAATATGGCAATGGTAATTTGTGGAGACTTTAATCCAGAAGAAGTTATAGAAGAGATAAGAAAAAGAATAACAATAAAAGAAAATAAAGAATTACCAAAAAGGATTTATCCAGAAGAACCAGAAGAAATAAATCAAAAAGAAATAGTTGTCAAAATGCAACTTAGCAACCCACTTTTTGCGATAGGATTCAAAGATAAAGTAGAAAAAGATATGGTAAAAAAACACATAGCAATTGAAATAATATTAAATACATTATTTGGTAAAAGTTCAAAGCTATATAGAGAATTATCAGAAAAAAATTTATTACTTGGTACATTAGATTTAGAATATGATTATTCAAAAGAATATGCATATATATTAATTAATGGACAATCAAGAGAGCCTAAAAAAGTAATACAAAGGATAAATGACGAAATAGAAAATGCTATAAAAAATGGCTTAAACGAAGAAGATTTTATAAGAAATAAGAAAAAAATATATGGAGATCATATAGTAGAATATAACAGTGTAGAAGAAACAGCAAGGATGTTTTTAGTAGATTATTTTAAAGGAATAAATTCATTTGATTATCTAGAAAAATATGAAGAAGTTACAAAAGATTATGCAGAAGAAGTACTAAAACAAGTACTAACTAAGGATAAAGAGGTAACTTCTATAGTTCTTGGAAATGAAGAATAATATAGAGTCAACTTAAATATTTTAAGCTAATAATTAGATTAATACAAAATAAAGGAATTTTAGAAATGATAAAATTGCTAAAATTCCTTTATTTTGTGGCAAAAACTGGTTGACTAACATAGATATAAATGGTATAATTATAATATATAGTACTATAAAAAAAGGAGGGGATTTTATGTGGCATAAAACATTAAAAAAATGCTTAATTATATCCATTGCTAGTATAATGATGCTTACAATATTGTCTTTATCATCAGTTGTATCAGCTAGTAATGCAAATGATATGGAAATAAGTTACACTGGTCATGTTCAGACTTATGGATGGCTTAAATACTCAACAAACTTTACAGGAACAGTTGGAGAATCAAAGAGAATGGAAGCATTAGAGCTTAATGTTGATGCTCCAGCAGGTGTCACTGTAAAATATCGTGCTCATGTTCAAAGCTATGGATGGCAAAAATGGGTTACAGCAGATAGCAAAACAGGAACAAATAAAATAGGAACATCAGGCGAATCTAAAAGAGTAGAAGCAATTCAAATTGTTGTTGAAGGGGCCAGTGATTATACAGTAAAATACAGAACTCAAGTTCAAACGTATGGATGGCTTGATTGGGTTGAAGCTGGAAGTTCAATAAAAGAAGCAGAAACTCTTAAGGAAGGAACATATGCAGGAACATCAGGGGAGTCTAAGAGAATGGAAGCAATGCAGATTGTTGTAATACCTAAAGAGCAAAGCAAAGTAGAAGAAACAAAGAAAGAGGAGCAAGCTTTAGAACAAGCACAAGCTCAAGCAGAAATACAAAAGCAAGTAGAGGAAAGAAAACAAGAAGTAGAAGCTGAAAAAGCCTTAGCACAAGCAGTAGAACAGAAAAAAGAACAAGTAGAAGCAAAGACAGAAGAACCTAAAGCACCAAGCAATGTTCATAGTCATACTTTTACTGATTGGGTAACAACAGTAAAACCTACTTGTGTATCTACAGGTACTCAAACAAGACAATGTATAGATTGCAAATATATAGAAACTAAACAAATACCAGGAGATCCAAACGGACACTTATTAGAAAGAGTTCCAGGACTAGACAAAAATGCAACTTGCACTGAGAATGGACAAAGCAATACTAAATATTGTGCATATTGTAAACAAGAATTTTTCAACTACATTCAACCATTAGGACATATTTGGGATAACAAAACAACAACAAAACAACCAACATGTACAGATTATGGATGCACATCTATTCATTGTACTAGATCGGGATGTACTGCAGAAAAAGATATAAAAATTCTTGATGCTACAGGTCATAATTGGGGACAATATAACGTAACAAAACAAGCTACTTGTATAGCAAATGGAACAAAAGAAAGAGAATGTTCTAAGTGCAAAGCAGTAGAAACTTTAAGTACACCAAAAGTACAACATACATATTCTTCTGAATATACTGTAGATGTAGAACCAACTGCAACTACATTAGGATATGAATCACGTCATTGTACAACACCAGGTTGTACAGAAAGAACTTCTATTAGAAGTGTTAGCCATAAACATACATATTCAGATGATATAAAAATCATTAAAAAAGGAACATGTGTTGAATATGGACTTGAAGAAAGAACATGTACTACATGTGGAAAGAAAGTTATATTTAGAATTATTCCAACAGGTGAACATGATTTAGGAGAAAAACAATATTCATTCATAGGAAATGATTGTATGGGATCAACTGTATATAGAATATGCAAAATATGTGGTGAGAAAGTTTGGGATGAATGTTTCGAACCAAGCCTTGGACATGATTGGACTACTGATGACTATAATACAGCAGAATGTAAAAGATGTCATACTAAAATAAATTGGACTAATACATGGGCTGCAGAGCATGATTCTACAAATCCAGGATTTGACGACGGATGGAAATTCGATGGAAAAGGAGAAATGAGAGTTCGTAGAGTTTGGTGGGTACAATTTAAAGCTGATACAACAATGAGTGTAGGATTTAATGGAAATAGTACATATAGTCCTAATACAGTAATAACAGCTGATTATGTATACGAAGCTACAGCACCAGAAGCTAGACCAGGATATAGATTTGTAGCATGGTGTAATGCTAAGACAGGTGAAAGAATTTCAACAGATAAAACTATAAGGGCTGGATGGAAATATGCACACATGGTAATTGAAGCTGTATATGAAGCAGAAAATAAATAAAATTCAGTAAAACAAAAAAATTATCTCTTAGAATATTCTAAGAGATAATTTTTTGTTATTAAAAGAGTTATTATTAAATCAATCATCTTTATTGACTAAAGTAAGAAAATATATTAACATTTTTGTAGAAATATGTTAATAAGATGTTACAAAAAGTTTACAAATGTATTACAAAGAAGAAATGTGGTGTCGAAAAACAATAAAAAAATATAAACTAAATAAAAAAACGAACAAAAAAGGAGAATATTGGCAAACGAAAAATGCTTAAAACATAGTAATTTATTTGACTTTGTAAAAAAAATATGATATTTTATCATTAACAATAAAAAAAGGGAGGAAAACCAATGTTAAATGATGAAATATGCAAAAAAAGAGAAGAATTAAATAAGAGCATAGAACAAAATAAGAACTATGCTCAAATATATAAAATAAGTGTCGAATTAGATAAATTAATAGTCAAATATTATAAGTCATTAAATAAGGTTAGATAAAATGTTCCATACAAGTATCTAATGCAGAGTCAGCTATTATAAGCTTGCCATATTCTTTTATTTTCCTTTCGAACAATTCTGAGCTATTCACAAAATGAGCAAACTCTGTAATAGAAGAACAAATATAATCTAAATTAATGGAATTAATATTTATATCACTGAAGATCAAATAATAATTAGAGTTATATTCATACAAATCAGCACTTTTAGCAAAATTAGAAATATTTTCCTCATTTAAAGTATCTTTTAAGAATGTACAAAAATCACAGAAAGAATCAAATGATTCAAATGAATATATAGTTTTTGTTAAATTAACAGAAGGACTTTTCCTTCTAATATGTAAAGTTTTTTTCTTCTGAGAATTTTTCTCATCCATATAATCAAACTTTGTTATAGTAAAAATAAAATGTCCATTTTTCAATGCTAGAGCCTCAATCATAATTCTACAATCATCGGTATAAAAACCAACTTCTTTTTCAGCCTTATCTAGCATATCTAAAAAAATATCTTGTGACTCTATAGAATTAGACATAAAAGAATGAAAATCTATATTTCTTTCAGTCAAATCTTCCATATTTAAAGTAATACGAATTTTGTTATCATTAAGTTTTTCAATTTTCATATAGACCTCCTAAGTTAGAAAACAATTTATGTATCTAATTTAATTATACTACTAATATAAAGAAAAAGAAATAGAAAAATTATGGAAAAAAATAAATATTTATCAAATACTTGAAAAATATTTTGAACCCATATATAATATATGTGTATTATAAGCTAATGAGAAAGGAAGAAAAAATATGGCAACAAGAGATAAAAATATATGGATATTAGTTATATTCTTACTTGCAGGAATAGTTATAGGAGGATTAATAGGAGAATTTGCATCACACATAGATTTTCTATGGTGGTTAGGGTATGGACAAACATTTGGATTAACAGAACCATTAGTTTTAGACTTAAATATTGTATCTCTTACATTTGCATTACAATTTAAAATAAATATTGCAAGTATTATAGGAATAGGCATAGCTATATTTCTTTATAGAAAAGCGTAAGTTAGATATAAACTTTTGATGGGGAAATTTCAAAACAAATACATGGAAAGGATGAAGACAAAATGGGATTAAAAATGAAAGACCTTCCCACATCAGAAAGACCATATGAAAAATTAGAAATATATGGAGCAAAAAAGTTATCAAACTCAGAATTATTGGCAATAATAATAAAAAGCGGAACAAAAGAAGAAACGGCAGTGACACTTGCACAAAAAATACTAAACTTAAGTACAGATAATGAAGTAAAAAATTTAAATTTTTTACAAAATGTAACTATCGAAGAATTATCTAAAATAAAAGGAATAGGCAAAGTTAAAGCAATACAAATAGTTGCAGTATGTGAGATAGCAAGAAGGATGTCATTACCATTAGATATTTCAAACATAAGAGTAACAAGCTCACAAGATGTAGCAAATCTACTAAAAGATGAGCTAATCTATGAAAAACGAGAGGTTGTAAAAGTTATACTACTAAATTGTAGAAACACTATACAAAAGATTGTCGATTTATCTTATGGTGGGACAAATTTTGCTATACTTGAACCAAAAGATGTGTTATATGAAGCTATTAAGATAAATGCACAAAATGTAATAATTGTACATAATCATCCGAGTCGGAAATCCATCTCCTAGTACAGAAGATATAAAAACAACGAAAAGATTAATAGAATGTGCAAAAATGTTAGGAGTAGAAATCTTAGATCATGTAATAATTGCAAAAAATGGATGTGAAAGTATTATGAAATTTATTAATAAGGAGAATTAAAATGGGCATATTCAATTTTGGTTCAAAAGATATAGGAATAGATTTAGGTACGGCAAATATACTTGTAACATTAAAGGGAAAAGGAATAATTGTACAAGAACCTTCAGTTGTTGCAATAGATAGAAGAACAGAAAACATTGTTGCAACAGGAAATGAAGCAAAAGAAATGTTAGGAAGGACGCCTGAAGAGATAAAAGCAATAAGACCATTGAAAGACGGAGTAATAGCAGATTTTACAGCGACAAGAATGATGCTTAAGGATTTAATAGAAAAGATTTCGCAAAGGTACAAAATAGGAAAACCTAGAGTTGTAGTAGGAGTACCATCTGGAATTACAGAAGTAGAGGAAAGGGCAGTAGAAGAATCTGTTATACATGCTGGGGCGAGAGAAGTATATTTGATAGAAGAACCAATGGCAGCAGCCATAGGAAGCGGACTTGATATAGCAGAACCTAGTGGAAATATAATAGTAGATATAGGTGGAGGAACAACAGAAGTTGCAGTTATTTCATTAGGAGGAATAGTTATTAGTAACTCAATAAGAGTTGCAGGTGATGAATTAGACGAAGATATAGTAAGTTATATAAAAAGAGAATATAATGTAGCGATAGGAGAAGGAACAGCAGAAGAAATAAAAAAAGAAATAGGCTGTGCTACTTCTTTGATGACAGAAAAAACAATGAAAATTAAAGGAAGAGATTTAAGTACAGGACTTCCAAGGGATATAGAAGTTACATCTTCAGAGATACAAAAGGCTATGGAAAATTCTATAAAAGATATAATTGATGTAATAAAAACAACTTTGGAAAAAACTCCTCCAGAACTATCATCAGATATTATGGAAAAGGGAATAATTTTGTCAGGAGGAGGAGCTCTAATAGAAAATATAGATAAACTGGTAAGCGAAAAAACAGGAATGCCAGTATTTATTGCAGAAAATCCACTAGAATGTGTGGTAAGAGGAACAGAAAAGACCTTAGAGGATTTGGAAAAACTAAAAGCGATATTAGTAAATGCTAGAAAAAGAAAATAGTATTACATTGAAAGGAAATAATGAAAGTGAGAAAAAAAACAAGTGTAGTAGGAATAATAATAACAATAGTTATATTACTTTTATTGGTATTTTTATCGAATTTAAAACTAGAAAATATTTCATATATTGAAAATGCATTTAGTAAAGTAGTTATGCCAATACAAACCGGATACACTTATCTTAAAAATAAAATTACTGGAAATACTAATTTCTTTACAAATATGGATGAACTAAAGGCAGAAAATGAAGAATTAAGGAAAGAAAATACTGAAATAGAGCAACAGTTAAGAGAGTTAGAGGTAATAAAAGCTGAAAATGAAACTTTAAAAGAATATCTAGGATTGACACAAAAGTATACAAATTATAATACGGTACCTGCATATATAATAAGTAAAGATGTAAGTAATTATAGTAATATATTTGTGATAAATGTAGGTAAAAAAGACGGAATTGATTCAAATATGACAGTTATTGCAAATGAAGGGCTTGTTCGGTTATGTAGTGTCAGTAACTGAAGATACAGCAAAAGTACAGACAATAATAGATCCATCTAATTCCGTATCAGCAAGTCTAAGTGAAACAGAGGATAGTATTATTTGTAAAGGTAGCCTAGAAAATAAAAAAATTAAGGCTACATATATACCAACCAATGCAAATATTTCAGAAGATGAGTCAATAGAAACATCTGGAATGGGAGGAATATATCCAAAGGGTATTATAATAGGTAAAGTAAAAGAAATTATAGAAACTTTAAACCCATTAGATAGATATGTTTGGATAGAACCAGCAGTAGATTTTGAAAAAGTAGAAACAGTTCTTGTTATAACAAATTAAATGAGAGGAATAATATATGAAAAAAACCATAACTATTATAATTTTATGTATAACATTTATATTTATATATTTACTTGAACTTAATTTTTTCAGTTGGTTCACAATTGCAGGAATACGACCAAACTTATTTGTAATATTTACACTATTTATAGGATTATATTCTGGAAGAAGAATGCGGAGCTATCTTTGGTGGAGCATTCGGTTTAATCATAGATATATTAAATAATAATATTATTGCACCAACAGGAGTTGCATTAGCAATAGTTGGATTCATACGGAGGATACCTAGAAAAAAGCTTATCTAAAGACAGCAAAATTACAATGATATTATTAAGTATTGGGGCAACAGTTGGCACAGAAATATTTATATACTTTTATAAAGGCTTAATGTTATCATCAAACATAGAAATACTAGCATTTTTAAAAATTTTATTAATAGAAGTCATATATAATGGAATTTTAACAATAATATTATATCCATTAATGCAAAAACTTGGATATAAAATGGAACATATATTTAAAAACCCACAAGTATTAACAAGATATTTTTAAAAAAAGAGGAGTAGAACTTGGAAAGATATAGAAAGAAGAAAAATCCTAATATAAAATTAAGATATAATATGCTGAGTGCTTTCATCTATGTAGCTGGAATAATACTCTTAATTCAACTATTTAATCTCCAAATAATAAATGGAGCTACATATAGAGAAACATCTAATACAAGATTAGCACGCGAAAGTACATTATATGGGGCAAGAGGAAGCATTTTAGATAGAAATGGTAATACCTTAGCGACTGAAGAAATGACTTTTTCTTTGGAAATGTATAAAACAAAAATAGAAAATAATTTATTAAATGAAACAATATTAAAAATGATAAATACACTAGAGCAGAACGGAGATAGTTATACAGATACATTTCCGATTAAAATAAACCCATTTGAGTATACATTTACTAATGAAGAAAAGAAAAATGAATGGCTAAAAAAATACAATTTACTAAATGAAACTTCAGCAGAAGATGCTTTCAATTATTTTAAAGATAAATATAGCATAGAAAATACTGAGATAGAAGATGTAAGAAAAATATTATCTGTGAGATATAGAATAAGTTCAGAAGGATATAGTTCAACAAAATCACTTACTATATCGACAAATATAAGTAGAAATAGCGCATTGATATTTACAGAACAAAATGATTTATATCCAGGCATAAGCGTAGGACAAAACTCAAAAAGAGTCTATCCAAATGGAACACTTGCATCACATATTTTAGGATATATAAATTCAATTTCACAGCCACAATATGAAGCAAATAAAGACAATGGATACACTATGAATGATATTTACGGACAAACAGGAATAGAATATGTATTTGAACCATATTTAAAAGGTAAAAATGGAATAAGACAAATAGATATGTCAGTAGATGGAAGTATAGTAGATGAATATATAGATGAAGAAGCTATTGCAGGTTCAGATGTAGTCTTAACAATAGATGCAAATCTACAAAAGATTACGGAGCAGGCATTACAAGATACAATAAACAATGTAAAAAATGGAGGATATGGTAAGCCATATGATGCAAATGCAGGAGCTATTGTAGTAATGGATGTAAATACAGGAGAAGTGCTTGCAATGGCAAGTTATCCAAACTTTGAGCCAAGTGCATTTGTCGGGGGAATAAGTAGTGAACTTTGGAAAAGTTATAATGCAAAAGAGAATAATAACCCATTAATTAATAGAGCAATATCAGGAACTTACGCACCAGGGTCAACATTTAAAATGGTAACAGCAACTGCAGCACTTCAAACAGGAAATGTAACAACATCTGAAAAAATAAACGATACAGGGGTTTATCCAAGAGGGCATAACCCAGAGTGTTGGTATTATAGACAATATAGAAGAGGACATGGATATATAAATATTACAAGTGCTATAAGACAATCTTGCAACTATTTCTTCTATGAAATGGGATATAGAGTTGGAATAGAAACTCTTTCAAGATATGCAAATGCTTTTGGACTTGGAAGAAAGACAGGCATAGAGCTTACGAGTGAAAATGCAGGAATTGTAGCAACTCCTGAAGTAGCAAAAGCAAATGGAGAAACTTGGACAGTGGGATATACATTATCAGCAGCAATAGGACAAACATATAATAGTTTTACTCCATTACAAATGGCAAAATATATTAGCATATTAGCAAATGGTGGAAAACAAGTAAATCCTACAATAGTAAAAACGATAATAAATGCAAACAAAACAGAAGTAACAAAAGAGGAAATACAAAATAGTACGAAAGAAAGATTAAATTTAAATCTAGAAAAAACAGATGATATAGAAATATCAGAAGAAAACTTAAATGCAATATTAAAGGGAATGAGGGGCGTTACAAGCGAAAGTGGAGGAACAGCATATTCAGTATTTAAAAACTTTAATATAAAAATAGGAGGAAAAACTGGTTCTGCACAAAAAGAAAATGCGACTAATGCATGGTTTGTAGGATTTGCTCCATATGATAATCCAGAAATTGCAATAGCAGTTATAATAGAAAATGGTGGAACAGGTAAAAATGCATGTTATCCTGCAAGAGAAATCTTAGAGCAATATTTCGGAATGAACGAAGGAGAAATAAATGAGAATCTAACAGCAAAGCCTTATGTAGAAACTCAAAACTAAAGAAATAAATTAAAGCAATGTAAGTAAGAAAGGAATGATAAAAATGGTAGCAGGAAAACATAGTGATAATAGTAAACAAAAAGTAGAATTAGGACTTCATACAATAGAAAAATCTTTCAATAGAAAAATAGAAGAAACAGTAACGAAAGTATATAACGGTTCATTAAGGTCGGGTAAAAAGATAGAATTTGAAGGAAGCGTAGTTATATTAGGAGATATAAATGCTGGAGCAGAAGTATTCGCAGAAGATCATATCATAGTCCTTGGAGAAATAAGAGGATTAGCACATGCAGGAGCTAATGGAAACAAAAAAGCAATAATCGCAGCAAATTCAATAGCTTGTCCACAGATAAGAATTGCAGATATAGTAAAAGAAATAGAAAAACCTGAGAATACCGATGAATATGAAGAAACAGAGATTAAGACAAGAGCGTATGTAGAAGGAAAGAAAATAATATTAGAATGATAACTGCTTACTTAGCTATTGCAAATTTATAGATTGAAATATTTTAAGATAAAAGAAGAAGAATTAGTGCAATAAAAAGACTTTGGTCTTTTACACCTTCATTATATAGAAAAAATATGAGGGAAATGAGTAGAATATCATCAAAAAATAGTTTAATACCAAACAATTCAAAAATAGGATTTTCATGAGAAACAGAGTCAGATGAATTAAAAACTTTAGATTCATCTGGCTTATTTTTTTCGTTTATATTTTTTGAGTTTTTATGTATTTGACTATTATAATATCCATATGGTCGATAGAAATTAGCAAATGGATAAAAGCCATACGGATTTCTAAAAAAATAAGGTCCCATTATTTTTGCACCTCATTCTTAGAGTTTCCAAATTCTTCTAAAACTCTACTCATATTAAATAATTTTATATATTGATCAACTTTTTCTTTTCTACTATTTTTTAGGTAAGGCTTAAGGGATAAGAGCAAATTAGATCTAGGGTCATCATTATTATTAAACTTTTCCATTATAGATTTCATTTTCATTATAGTTTCAAAATCAATAGTAGAATTTGAATTATCTGAATTAGAAGATTTTTCAGAATTATTAGAAGAAAGAGAAGATAAAATATTCTTCATTTCATCAGGAATATTGCCTTCATCAACCATACTTTTAAATTTATTAAAAAGTTCAGACATATCTTCATTGTTCATATAAAAATCCTTCTTCCTTTAAATAAAATTATTACCACTATTTAAGGCCATTTAATTTCTTTAAAATTTCATCTTTATTTGAAGAATTTAAAATCTGTGATGCTTGAGAAAGTCCCTTTTCTAAATCTTTTTTATCCATTTTGGAAAGCATTTCCATAAGCTTTTGCATATCAAAATCATTCATAAACGATATCCTCCTCTTCATTATGAGTATATGCAATATAGTATGCTAAAAATTCAAAAAAGGTTACTAGATAAAAGGCACATTTAATTAAAATAGATTAATATTACAGAAATATTATTTTTTTATTACAAATTAATAATTTCAGTTGACCAAAGCAATAAAATGATGTACAATAAACTAAAATTAACTAATAATCTAAGTTAATTTTTGCACTTAACGAATGCAAAAAAAATTGGAGGGAAACGAAAGATGAGAAAAGCTAGAACCTTAGAGGCTCTACACACACACACACACACACACACACACATAATATATTAGAAGAAAAAGGTAATATAAGGACACACAGGACTTATACTTTTTAAGTATAGGGATAGTGTGTCTTTTTGTTATATATAAAAAAAGAAGGGAAGGAAAACAAATGAAAGATTCAGAAAAAAGGAACATACTGATACTACTAGTAGTTTCAGTAGTAATCGTTGTAGGACTAAACATATTTGTTAAAGTAAATACAAAACCACAAAATGATCAAACAAATACAGGAACAACATTAGGAAACGCACCATTAGATGAGCAAAAAAATGAAAAACAAGAAGAAGAAATAGACGAATATACACAAGTGCTAGCAGATGGAAGCAAGTTAAACATAAGTGATAATTTAGCAAAAGGAAAAACATTTGAAGGCTTAGAAATAACAAATATGCAATTAAAAGAAGAAGGAGAAACAACTAGATTATTAGCAGATGTAGAAAACAAGACAGGAGCAAAAACAAAAGACAGGATGATAAAAATTGATTTCTTAGACAAAGACGGTAATGTAATAACTACAATGAGAGGATTTATAAATCCAATGGAAGCAGGAGGAAAAAGCAGAATAAATTTATCAGTATCAGCAGATGTATCAAACACATATGACATAAAGATAAGTAATGTATAGAAGGAGGAAAAAAATGAAGGAAAGGAAAAGAAAAAGAAAAAGTGAAGAAGGAATAACTCTGATAGCTTTAATTATAACAATAATAATATTAATAATCCTATCAGTAGTAACGATAGCAAATGTAGCCCATTCAGACTTATTCGGACTAGCAAAAGATTCAGCAGAAGAATATGGAAAAAGTGAAGTAGAAGAAAGATTTAAGCTAGCAGAAGCAAGTGTTGCAGCAAAAGCAGCAGAAGACGGAAAAAATGTAACTGTAGATGATTATGTAGAAGAACTAAAAAAGGAAGGAATAATAAATCCAGACCAAGTAACAAAAAATGATGACGGAAGTAGTGAGGTAGTAACACCAGACGGCTGGGTAGCAAAAGTAATACCTGATGAAGAAGGAAACTATAAAGACGTAGAGGTAGAGGGAAAGGCAGATAATTTATCAGTATATATAACGAAGATACTAGCAGAAGCAGAAGGAACAGACGGAATAAAGGTAAGTGTAGAAGCAATAAGAGATGAAAAAGCAACATACTCATATTATTATAAAGAAGGAACAAAAAGTGAAGAAGGAGAATATTTACCAATAGTAGAAAATGTATCAGATAAAAGCTATTCAAAAAGAGGACTAAAACAAGAAACAATATATACAGTAAGAGTAGATGCAAAAGATTCAAGAGGAGAAAGTACAAAATATGCAGAAGTAAGGACAGGAGCTATAGGAAATGCAGAGGGAGTAATAACACTTGGAAGTGTAATTTGGGAAAATGGAATAGCAAGAGTACCAGTAGAAAGCAATTCAAATAGTTCATTACAAATGAGATACACTGTATATGATGCAACGAATAATATAGTATCAGGAAAAGAAAATCAACCAATACAAGTTGGACAGTCAATAGGAGACTTGTATGTGGGATATTTAGTTAGAGTAAGACTAACAGACGGTACGAACTATTCACCAGATGATGCAAGTGTAACAATAGTAGATATTGGAAAACCAGCTCAACCAACGATACAAATAGCAGAAACAGCGACAGTAGATAATTGGTATAATAAAGTGATAAATGTAACAATAACAGCAGGAGCAGATGCAGAATCTGGAGCAAATAAGATAAGATATGAAGTAACAGGAGCAGAAGCAAGTATAGGAAATGTAACAACAACAGAGGGAACATTAACAGCAACATTAAAAATAAATACAGACGGAATAACAACAATAAAAGCATATACAATAGATAAAGCAAATAATGAAACAGCAGAACCAAAACAAATAACATTACAAAAAGACACATCAAAACCAAATGCACCAACGATAAATGTAACAGATGGAGCAACAGCAAATCAAGCGGAATATTCAAAAGAAATAACAGCAACAATAACACCAGGAGGAGAAACAGGAACAATACAATCAGGAATAAAGGAAACGACATACAGTATAACAGGAACGAATGGATTTACAGCAGATACAGGAACAATACCAAGTGGAAACAAAGTAGCAAAACTATCTCAAGTTGCACAATATACAATAACAGCAACAACCAAAGACAAAGCAGGAAATGAGGCAACAACAACAAAATCTGTAAAAATAAATGAAAGAATGATTGGAGAACGTGTAAATTATTCAGTAGATATTGATGGAAATAAAAATGACTACGATTGGAGAGTTTTCTATAAGGATCCATCTAATGGTAGAATATTCATAATACCTGATGATTATGTAGCTTATTCATACGTATCAACAAGTGCGAGCAGGGCTGGAATGTCAAGAGGAACCGGTACTTATGCTCAATACTGCTGGTACTGGCCTTCAGACCCAGGTCATCAGGATATTCCAGAGAGCCCAGATAATATACAAACTTTATTCTGGCTAAGACAAGGAGAAGTTGGATGGCGTAGTGGAGATTATGCAGAATATAATACAAACTGTGTATCAAGAATGATGGTTCCAAGTAACTGGTCACAGTTCATAGATTCACAGCGGTTTCGGACAATATGCTATAGGTGGACCTACTCTTGAAATGTTCCGTGAGAGTTGGAATGCGTCTCATTCTCCAAAAATTCAGACAGAGGGTGGTTACTCTGGATATCAAGTAAAACTTGATAATCAAACTGACTATACCGATAATTTGCAGTTACCTGGTGCCGATGCAGTAAACGATAGCCTATGGTTCCCACACTTAAATAATAACACATCTGTAAACGGCAACAATGCATGTATTGGATATTGGTTAGCATCGACTGGTCCATTGTATAGTAAAGTGTTCCTTGCAACCTATGATGGTTACTTGTACGGAGCTTATGTATTTACTAGTGGGTATGAAGGACTTCGTCCAGTTGTATGCCTAAATGCAAATGTTAAAATGACTTATGATGAAGCACAACAAATGTTTATATTATCAAAATAATATTAAATATCATTACTTTATAAGCAATACGAGATGTCATATATGACATCTCGTACTTTATATGTAAGAATCACATAAAACACTTGTAATTTAAGCAAAAATAATATATAATAATTGAATAATGTAGGCAAATCTGAAAGGAATGAAAAATATGGAAAATAAAAAGATAGAACCAAGAACATTGCCAGGTTTTATGGAATTATTACCAAAAGACCAAATAAGATTTAATGAAATAAAAGAAAAAATCCAAAAGTCATATGAACAATTTGGCTTTTTACCACTTGATACACCAGTTATAGAATATTCGGAAGTACTACTTGCAAAAGCAGGGGGAGAAACCGAAAAGCAAATATATAGATTTAACAAAGGTGATACAGATTTGTCATTAAGATTTGATTTAACAGTACCACTTGCAAAATATGTAGCTGAATACTATGGAAATTTAAGTTTTCCATTTAAAAGATATCAAATAGGAAAAGTATATAGAGGAGAAAAAGCACAGGCTGGAAGATTTCGTGAATTTTATCAATGTGATGTTGATATTATAGGTGATGGATCTTTAAATATAATGTATGATGCAGAAATTCCTAGCATAATATATACAACATTTAGAAATTTAGGATTTGAAGATTTCACAATTTGCATAAACAATAGAAAGATACTTAATGGAATGTTTGTAGCTTTAAACTTAAGTGAAAAATCAGTAGATATACTAAGAGTAATAGATAAAATAGAAAAAATCGGAAAAGAAGCAGTTATAGAAGAATTTAAAAATTTAGAGCTAAATGATAGTCAAATAAAAACTATTGTAGACTTCATAGAAATAAGTGGAACATCAGATGAAAAAATAGAAAAGCTTAAAAATTTAGGAATAAATACAGAAGAATTTAATCAAGGGATAGAAGAATTAGAAACAGTTGTAAAATTAATTAGAAAATATAAAGTACCTGACAAAAACTTTAAAGTAGATTTAAGTATAGCAAGAGGTTTGGACTATTATACAGGAACAGTTTATGAAACATTCCTAGATAATTATAAAAATCTAGGTAGTGTGTGCTCAGGTGGAAGATATGAAAATTTAGCAGAATATTATACAGATAAAAAATTACCTGGAGTACGGAATATCTATTGGACTATCTAGATTTTTCTATCAATTGAATAAAGAAAATATTATAAAAGATGAAAATAAATCAATTGCAAAAGTTTTAGTTGCTCCAATGAATGAAGAAGCAAATGAATATGCCTTAGAAGTAGGAACAAATCTAAGAGAAAACAATATCAATACAGAAGTATTTTTAGAAGATAAAAAATTTAAGGCAAAACTAAAATATGCAGATAAATTATGCATTCCATATGTTATTGTAATAGGAGAAGACGAAATTAAAAATAAGAAAGTAACTCTTAAAGATATGGTATCAGGAGAGCAAGAGACATTAAAAGTAGAAGAAGCTGCTAAAAAAATAAAATCAGAGTAAAATCAAAAAAAGTGTATTTAAATAAATTTTTCAGAAAGGGAAGGATAAATAAGTGAAAGATAAAATTGAAAATTTAGCAAAACAAGCAAAAGAAAGTTTAGAAAATGCATGTAATATGCAGGTTTTAAATGAACTTAAAATTAAGTATTTAGGTAAAAAAAGTGAACTTTCAAATTTGTTAAAAGAAATGGCAAATCTTTCTAAAGAAGAAAGACCAGTAATTGGAGCATTAGCAAATAAAGTTAGAAAAGATATAGAAGAAAAAATAGCAAAAAAAGAAGAAGAACTTACAAAAAAAGAATTAGCTGAAAAATTAGAGAAAGAAAGAATAGATGTAACTCTTCCAAGTACAAAAGTAAAGAGAGGTTCTAAGCACCCTGTAACTAGAGTAATAGAAGAAATAGAAGATTTATTTGTTTCAATGGGATATACAGTAGAAAGCGGACCAGAACTTGAAACAGATAGATTTTGTTTTGAGCTTTTAAACTTACCACAAGGACATCCTGCAAGAGATATGCAAGACAGTTTCTATATTACAGATGAATATTTACTTAGAACACAAACTTCTGCTGTTCAAGCTAGAACAATGCTTGCAAATGAAGAAAAAACACCAATTAGAATGATATGCCCAGGAAAGACATATAGAAGAGAAGATGATGCAACACATTCACATCAATTTACACAAGCAGAAGGATTAGTAATTGATGAAAATATAACACTTGCGGATTTAAAAGGAACACTTGAAATATTTGCTAAAAAGATTATTGGAGAAAATTCAAAATTAAGATTTAGACCAAGTTATTTTCCTTTCACAGAACCATCTTATGAAGTAGATATCTCTTGCTTTAAATGTGGAGGTAAAGGATGTAACTTATGCAAACAAACCGGCTGGATAGAGGTATTAGGTTCAGGCATGGTTCATCCAAATGTTTTAAGAATGTGTGGATATGATCCAGAAAAATATTCAGGCTTTGCGTTCGGATTAGGATTAGAGAGAATTGCAATGTTTAAATACGGAATACCTGATATGCGTTATCTTTATCAAAATGATGTGCGCTTTTTAGGACAATTTGATAGATAGTTTAATATAAAATCAAAACGAGATTTGACGGTTAGAATATATTTAAAGGAGTATATAAAATGAAATTAAGTAAAAATTTTGTAAAAGACTATGTTGATATAGATGTGGATATAAAAACACTTGCAGAAGATATGACATCAGTTCGGAAATGAATATGATGAGGCAGGCAAACTAATCCCAGCAACAAAATTAGTTGTAGGTGAAGTAAAAACCTGTGAGATGCATCCAAATTCTGATCATCTACATGTTTGTACAGTAGATGTTGGAAATGAAGTTTTAAATATTGTATGTGGTGCACCAAATGTAGCAAAGGGACAAAAAGTTATTGTTGCATTAGACGGTGCAGAACTCCCAGGTGGAGTGAAGATAAAAAAGGGTAATATAAGAGGAGAAGAGTCAAATGGAATGATTTGCTCTTTATCAGAAATAGGAATAGAAAGTAAATATCAATCAGAAGAAGACAAATCAGGAATACATGTACTTAATGAGGATGCTAAAGTAGGTGAAGACCCAATAAAATATATGGGACTTGATGATGAAGTAATAGACTTTGATTTAACTGCAAATCGTGGGGATTTACTTAGCATACTTGGTATGGCGTATGAAATAGGTGCAATATATGGTAAAAAAGTAAAAGATATAGATTTATCTCATAAAGAAGATAATGAAGATATAAATAAAACCTTTGCATTAGATATAAAAACAGATAATTGTAAATTATTTTTAGCTAAAAGAGCATTAAATGTAGAGATAAAAGAGAGCCCAGATTTTATTAAAAATAGGCTAATTGCATCAGGAATAAGACCAATAAATAATGTTGTAGATATAAGTAACTATGTAATGCTAGAAACGGGCCAACCTTTGCACTTCTATGATAATGATAAATTAAACCGGAAAAATAGAAGTAAGAATGGCAAATGACCGGAGAAAAACTTACAACTCTTGATGAAATAGAAAGAAGTTTATCAAAGGATGATATAGTGATATCAGACGGAAAAAGGGCAATAGGACTTGCTGGAGTTATGGGAGGAATGGATACAGAAATAGAAGAAAACACAAAAAATGTATTGATAGAAGCTGCAATTTTTGATGGTGTAAAGGTAAGATTAACTTCAAAGAAAATTGTAAGAAGTGAAGCAAGTAATCGTTTTGAAAAAGGTTTAGACCCAAATAGAACATATATGGCGGTAGAGCGTGCATGTGCATTACTTGAAAAATATGCAAATGCTACAATATCTAAAGGAACAGTTATATATGATAAACTAAATAAAGAAGATAAAAAGATAGAAATCACAGCTGAAAAAATAAATAATCTACTTGGCTCAAATATATCAGAAAAAGAAATTATAAATGTATTTGAAAGATTAGGATTTAAAGTAGATTTAAACAAAAACATAATGAAAGTTTATGTACCTACAAGAAGAATAGATATAAGCATACCAGAAGATTTAATAGAAGAAGTTGGTCGTATTTATGGAGTAAACAATATAGAAGGAACACTTCCAAAAGTTCCAACTCTTCCTGGAAGATATGATAAAGAGTTAAGAAGTGTAAAAAATAAAATGATATCATTAGGATTAAATGAAGTATTATCATATATCTTAATAAATGATAAAGAGGTAAGAGATTTTACAACTGATGAATTTGAAGAAGTAAAATTATTGGATCCAATGTCAGAAGATAGAAATACTTTAAGATATAGCCTTATAAATTCTCTATTTAAAATATATGAATACAATACTGCTCATGGAAACAAAGATATATCAATATTTGAGATAGGAAAAGGCTTCTATAAACATGATGAGAACTATGGAGAAGACTTAAAGCTATGCATATTGATGTCAGGAGAATTTTATACAGGAATAAATAGCAAAAAAGATGTAGATTTCTACATAATCAAGGGTATAGTGGAGGAAATCCTAGATAGCCTTGGATATGAGAATAGATACGTTTTTGAGCCAGCTACAAATGTAGCAGATAAATTTCATCCAGGACAAATTGCAGATATAACAATACAAAACAAAAAAATAGGACTTATTGGACTTTTACATCCAGATGTATCTCAAAACAAAGTATATGTATGTGAAATAAACTTAAGTGAATTATTAGATATAAAAACGGGAAAGATGAAATATAAAGAAATATCTAAATTTCCTAGCATAAAAAAAGATATAGCATTGGTTGTAAATAAGAATATAGAAGCATCATCTGTTTCAAGAGTAATAAAAAAAGCTCGGTGGAAATTATTTATCAGATGTAGAGGTATTTGATTTATATGAAGGAAAAGGAATAGACGAAGGAAAGAAGAGTTTAGCATTTTCTTTAACATTTACATCTTTTGATAAAACTTTAACAGATGAAGAAATAAATCCAATAATTCAAAAAATTATTGAGCAAACAGGTAAAGAATTTGGAGCAAATTTAAGACAATAGTATAAAACTCCTGCGTTTGACTACTATAAGCCTATTTATGATACTTAATTTTGACAAAGGAAGTGATATATTGGCAAAACCAAAAACAGTATTTGTATGTAATAATTGTGGATATGAATCTGCAAAGTGGCTTCGGGAAATGTCCGGCTTGCAATGAATGGAATACATTTTTTGAGCAAAAATTGTCAGAAAAGCAAATTGCAGATAAAAAAACAGATGCTTCATCAGTGGAATTAAAAACAGTTGAATACAAAGAAGTATCAAGGATATCTACTGGATTTGGAGAATTAGATAGAGTACTTCGGTGGAGGAATAGTTGGTGGATCACTAATACTTTTAGGTGGAGAGCCAGGTATTGGAAAATCGACTCTTATTCTACAAATATGTGATAAAATTAAAACAGAAAAAAATGTTTTATATGTATCAGGGGAAGAATCAGCAGAGCAAATAAAATTAAGAGCAGATAGATTAAAAATTAACAAAAATAATATAATGTTTTTTGGTGAAACAGATATTGATTTAATAGAAAATGAAATAAATAAAAAAGACCCAGAACTTGTAATAATAGACTCAATACAAACAATATATTCAGATAAAGTAGATAGCATACCTGGAAGTACATCACAACTTAGAGAAATTACATCAAGAATAATGAGAATGTGCAAAGAAAAGAAAGTAACTACAATAATAATTGGACATGTTACAAAAGATCGGAAACATTGCAGGACCTAGAGTATTAGAGCATATGGTAGATGTAGTTTTATATCTAGAAGGAGAAAGATATCTTTCATATAGAATCTTACGAGGAGTAAAAAACAGATTTGGATCTACAAATGAAATTGGAATGTTTGAAATGGAACAAGATGGAATGCAAGAAATATTAAATCCTTCAGAAATACTAATTTCAGAAAGCGATGAAAACCCAGCAGGCTCAGTAATAGTTGCAACAATGGAAGGAACAAGACCAATACTTGTAGAACTGCAAGCACTTACAACTTTAAGTGTGTTTGGATTTCCAAGACGAACAGCAAATGGAATAGATTTTAATAGACTTACACTACTTATGGCAGTTATAGAAAAAAGAGCAAAAATTTCATTATCAAACCAAGATGCATATTTAAATGTAGTAGGCGGAATAAAAATAAATGAACCTTCTGTAGACTTAGGAATTATATTAAGTGTATGCTCAAGTTACAAAAATATTGCGATACCAAATGATACAGTTGTAATTGGAGAAGTAGGATTAACAGGAGAGGTAAGAAGGGTCACTCAAATAGAAAAACAGTTAAAAGAAGCAGAAAAATTAGGATTCAAAAAATGCATTATTCCAGAAAATAATAAAAAACTATTGAAAGAAAAGTTTAAATTAGATATAATAGGTGTGAAAAACATCACAGATGCTATGCGAGAAGTACGGAATAGTATAAAAGTTTACAAAAGAGGTGATAAGCTTGAAAAATGAAAATGGTATTACACTTATAACTCTTGTCGTTACACTAGTCATAATGATAATATTAGCAGTAATTGGAACTGCATATGGGACAAGCACAATTGATGCTATGAAGTTTCAAAACTTCTCATATCAGTTAGAACAAATTCAAGGAAAAGTTGATACTATACATGAAAAAATAAATCTAGGTGATGAAAGTTATAAGCAAATGGGAGAAAATGCAACATTTTCAAGTAAAGCTACTAGCTTATTAACTAAACTTGGCGTATCAAGCAGTGAAATATCAGATTATAGGTATTTTACATCAAAAGATTTAGAAGAAGATTTAGGAATACTAAATTTAGATCAAGAAATACTTATAAATTTTAAAACAAAAGATGTCGTTAGTATAGATGGATTTGAATATAAGGGAACAATGTATCATAGACTATATAACCATAATATTAGCTCTAATACAAGCGACGATAACGAACAACCAAAACCAACTTATCAATATGTAACAGATGGATTAATATTACATTATGATGGAATTAAAAATACAAAAAGCGGACATAGTGAAACTACTCTTATTTGGGAAGATTTAAGTGAAAAAAATAACAATGGTACATTGACTCGGTTTTGATTCTACAATTAGTTGGGGCAGTAATTACCTTAAGTTTGATGGAGTAGATGATTATGTCATATCTGTAAAAAACTTAGGAATTTCAGGAGACGCAGAATTAACTATGTGTGCCGTAGCATCTTGGGATGGAGATGCTTGGATACATGAATATCCTTCATATATGGGTATTGATATAAAAGGAACTGGTTTGGGTTTAAGTATGACTATGTATGATGGAAGACCAGCTTTAGATTTTTGGAATTATAGATTTATAGCAACTAATCCTTTGGAATTAAAACGAATTTATCAAATATGTGTTACAAAGCAGAAAGGAAGCATTAAGTCAACTTGCACGATATATGTAAATGGAAAAGAAGTTGCGGGAAGTGGAAATTCTGACAATGCACCTAACATAACTGATTCCAAAGCAGTAGTAGGAAGATTGGACGAAAGAAGATGGGCAAATGCTAAAATATATAATGTCAAATATTATAACAGAGCTTTAACCAAAGAGGAAATTAATACTAACTATAATTTTGATAAAGAAAGATTTAATTTTTAATTATAAGAAAGGAAGATGAAAAAATGAACAAGAAGGTAATTGCAATAATAGCATTAATAATAGTAGTTTTACTACTTATAGGAGCAACAGCATATGGAATAACTAAAAAATTTACATATAAAATAAATCATCCAATAGCAACTATGACAGTTGAGGGATACAGTGAGCCAATAGTAATGGAGTTATATCCAGAATATGCACCAAACACAGTTAAAAACTTTATAACACTTTCAGAGAATGGATTTTATAATGGACTTAAATTTCATAGAGTAGAAGACTATGTAATTCAAGGTGGAGACATAAATGGAGACGGAACAGGTTCTCCTAAGTTAAGCTATGTTGATACAAGTATAGCAAAAGATAGTGAACAAGATACAGAATATACAATACCAGGAGAATTTAAAGCTAATGGTTATGACAATCCTATTTCACATGAAGTAGGGGTTGTTTCAATGGCAAGATCTAATTATGGATCAAGTGAAATTTTAACACAAAGTTACAATTCAGCAGGTTCTCAATTCTTTATATGTACTAAATATTGCCCAAACTTTAATGGACAATATGCAGCATTTGGAAAAGTTATAAGTGGAATGGAAACTGTTGAAGCTATATCAAAAGTAAAACTTGCGGTAGACAAAAATGAAGAAACAGGAGAAGAAACTCAAACAACAAGACCAGAACATGATGTTATAATAAGCAGTGTAACTATTGAAAAAAACGGAGTAGAATATGGAAAACCAACAACACTTGCACCATTTGATTATACTTCATGGTATCTACAAACATATTACGGAAATTAACATATAGAAAGGAATAAACTTTTAATATGGCAAAAGAAGGAAATATGAAAAGGAATATAATTATAGCAGTAATATTAATTATTATAGTAATTATAGGAATAGCAACATTTTTCATAGTAAAATGTCATATAAATAATGTAGACAAAAGCTATGAACTTGAAACAATTTCAGAAGAAGATTGCAAATATTTTGCTGTATATGCAGGTGGAAAATTTGGTGTAATTGATATATCAGGAAACATGATAATAAAAAACGAATATGCTAATATCATTATTCCAAACCAAAAAAGACCTGTTTTCATATGTTATGACGCACAAGGACAAATCACAGTTTTAAATGAAAATAGTGAACAAATTTATACAGAATACGAAACAGTTGAAGCAATAGAAATAAACGGTATTGCTTCAAACTTTCCATATGAAAAAAGTGTATTAAGATATAAACAAAATGGGTTATATGGATTAATAGACTTTTCAGGAAATGTTATTACAAAACCTATATATCAAGAGATTTATTCGGTAAAATATAAAGAAGGAGAATTACTAGCAAATAAAGACGGAAAATATGGTGTTATAAATAACAAAGGTGTAGAATTAATTAGTTTTGAATATGATGATATCGAGGCGGATAAATTTTATGATACAAATACACACTCGAAAAATGCAGGATATATTGTCAAAAAAACAACATCAGAGGGATATAAATATGGCTATGTAAATAGCAATTGGGAAACTATATTAAATGCAGAATATACAAGTGTAAGCAGGATTTTAGATATAGATAGCAAAGATGTATATTTAATAGTAGCAAAAGAAGGACAATTTGGTGTATTTAGAAATAAAAACAAACAAGTAGATTTTTTATATCAAAGCATAGATTATAATAAAGACACAAATCTATTTATTGTAGAAAGAAGCGGAAAATTCGGAGTAATAAATACAGAAGGAAAAATAATTGTTGATATAATATATAAATATGTAAGATTTAATGGAATATATATATATACAGAATCTTATACAGAAAAATTTTATTTTGATAAAAATGGTGAAAAGGTAGAAAATGGATATACTAATTTAATAGATGTATCAAACCAAGATTGCTATATTACAATTAATGAAAATAATTTGTATGGAATGATAAATAGAGATGGAGAAGAAATTGTAAAAAATCAGTATTTGTATATAGAATATGTATTTGATAATTATTTTGTAGCATATAAAGAAGGAAATGGCTTTGGAGTAATCGACAAAAATAATAATGTAATTGTTCAGTTTGGCTATGATGTTTTAAGCAAAATGGGAGAATATAAGATGCTAAAAGGTATCAAAATGGACAAAAACATAACAGACATTTTTTCTAGTGATATGGAAAAAATAGCTTCTGCAAAAGATGGAGCAATAGATATAAATGAGGAATATTTAGAATTGTATAATGCAGAAAAATCTGAATATATAACTAAAGAAGGAGATATAAAAACAGCCCAAGAAATTTATAAAAACAATACATTATTCGCAATTCCTAAAGATAAAAAATGGGGAGCAGTTGATATAAATGGAGAAGAAAAACTAAAATTTAATTATGAATATATAACACAAATTAACAATTTTGGGTTCGCAGGAATAAAGCAAAACGGAAAATGGGGAGCAATAGATAAAGAAGGAAATATAGTATGTGAATGTATATATGACTTTGATGACCAAGACTTAGAAGAAGGAATAATAAGACCAGAGTTTTTAGGAAAATATTATAAGACATACACAGAAAATGGAGAAATATATTATTCAGATGAAATGGCTACAAATTAGTAGCCATTTTTTTATATTGTAAAAATATAGTTCTAAATAATAAAAATGAATTTGCCGACGCCAGCAAAATCGTAAAAGCAGGTGCTATAAGTAAAGATATAATAGATATAAATTTAAATACAAATAAATATAAATACCCAAATTTTCACATTATTTTCACAACTAACATAATATATGAACATAGAGGAAGGTGAAAATAATGTATTCTTACATAATCAATGGAGGAAAAAAGTTAGAAGGAGAAACTTATGTATCAGGCTCCAAAAATGCATCACTTCCTATAATTGCTGCAAGCATATTAAATTCAGGCATTACAAAGTTATATAATGTACCAAATATACATGATACACAAATGATGTTTGAAATACTTAAAAAATTAGGTTGCAAAGTTACTAGGAATAATGGTAAAATAATAATAGACTCGAGAAATTTAAAAAATCATGAAATACCGGATGAATTGATGAGACAAATGCGTTCATCTGTAATAATAGTTGGAGCAATAATTCGGAAGACTAAAAAAAGCCAAATTTTCTTATCCGGGGGGATGTGATATTGGCGCAAGGCCAATAGATTTACATCTAAAAGCATTTAAAAAACTAGGAGTAGATATAAAAGAAGAAAATGGCTATATAAAATGCGAAACAGAAAAAATAACTGAAGCAGAAATACAACTTGATTTTCCAAGTGTTGGAGCGACCGAAAATATAATGCTTACAGCAGTTTTAGCAGATGGAGAAACAGTTATAAAAAATGCTGCAATGGAGCCTGAAATAGTTGATCTGCAAAATATGCTAAATCGAATGGGAGCAAAAATTGTAGGGGCTGGAAGTAATGAAATAAAGATTACAGGAGTAAAAAAACTAAAAGATGTTAGTTATACAGTAATGCCAGACAGAATAGAAGCTGGAACTTTACTTTGTGCAGCAGCAATAACTGGTGGAAAAATTAAATTAAAGGGAGCAAGACCAGAACATTTAACACCAATATTACACAAATTAATGGAAACAGGTTGCACATTAGATATAAAAAGAGATACAATAATGCTTGAAGCACCAAAAAAACTAAAAAATGTAGAGATTAAAACAATGCCATATCCAGGATTCCCAACAGATATGCAGTCAATATTTGCAAGTATGTTGACTACCGCAAAAGGAACATCAATAATTGTAGAAAATATATTTGAAAATAGATACAAGTATGCAAATGAACTAAGAAAAATGGGAGCAAAAATGACAATAGAAGGAAAAATTTGTGTAATAAAGGGAACAAGAAAATTATACGGAGCACAGGTTGAAGCAGCAGATTTAAGAGGTGGAGTTTGTTTAGTACTTGCAGGACTTATAGCAAAAGGAAAAACAGTTGTAAATAATGCAAAATATATATTAAGAGGATATGAGAATTTAGATAAAAAATTACAATCGTTAGGGGCAAAAATAGAATTACAAGATGTTAAAGGATAAAAATAAAATATGGAGAGCAATTAATGATTGCTCTCCTAAGAGAGAGGGAAAACTTATGCCAAAAAAAAAGAAATCTACATATAATATTGATGAAGAGATAATTATAGGGTATAATACAAAAAAAATAAAGGACAAGCCCTCTAAAGAAAAAAATAAAAAGAAGAAAAAGAAGAAAAAAAATGGAAGATGGAACAAAGTAAAAAAGATACTACTTACTCTATTAAAAATAATATTAATACTTGCAATACTTCGGAGGAATAATAGCATTTTTATTTATTTCACCAGTATTTAATATAACAGAAATAAAAGTAATTGGAGCCGAAAAGATAAATGAAAGTGTATACATAGCACTATCAGAAATACAATTAGGAGAAAATATATTTAAAATAAACAAAACAAAAATAAAAAATGCAATAAAAACAGAAAGTTATGTTGATGAAGTGACAGTAAAAAGAACATATCCAGGCACCATAGAAATATCGGTAAAAGAAAGAAAACCAGCATACAATATAGAAAATAATGGAATTTATGTATATATAGATAAAAATGGGTACATATTAGAAACCAACTCTGAACCGTATGAAGCAGTGACAATAGAAGGAATTAAAACTGATTTAAATAATATAGAATTAGGAACAAGATTAAATGAAGAAGACTTATCAAAATTTAATGACCTTATAAAAATAATGAATAGTCTTAACAAAGATAGTTTAAAGGATAAATTAACAAGTATTAATATTTCAGACAGTAATAATTATATATTAAATTTTAAAAATGATAATAAAATTATAGAATTAGGAGATACATCAGATTTAAGTACAAAAACATCATGGATAAAACGTTTTATAGAAGATGAAAAAGATAAAAAAGGAACAGTTCATTTAAATACTCAAGATGTATATTTCTCACCAGCAGAATAAGGAGGTTTGTATGAAAGATAAAATACAAATAGCAATATCAATAGGACTTATGTGTGTCCTTTTAACAGGAGCAATTGTAGTACAACTAAATACGATAGAGAAAGGAGCACAAATCGTAGGAACAACATATGCAGAACAAAGTTTAAAGGATGCAGTTTTAAGGTGGAAAGAAAACTACGAAAATATATATGATACACTAGAAAAAACAAAAAATGAACTAGAAAGGGTAAGACAGGATACAACCAAGGAAAACGATGAATCCGCTGAGTTAGAAGAAAAATTATCAAATGCTAATAAATTATTAGGATTAACAGAATTAACTGGCACAGGTGTTATTGTAACACTTGCAGATAATGATACAATAAATATGGCTTTAGTCGGAAATGTAAACGACTATGTAGTTCATGATGGAGACTTAATGGAAGTAGTAAATGAATTAAAAAATGCAGGAGCAGAAGCAATATCAATAAATGGTCAAAGAATTACTTCAATTACGGCGATAAGTTGCCAAGGAACTGTAATAACTGTAAATGGTGAAAAAATAAATTCACCATTCATAATAAAAGCAATAGGAAATTCGGAAAGCTTATCTGCAATCTCAAGACCAGGTGGATATATTGAGTGGTTACAAAGTAAAAACTATGTAATTACTAGTATAGAAAAATCTAATAATGTAACAGTAGAAAAATATAATGGAGTCATTAGTTCTAAATATATGAAGAATGTACAATAGAAAGTGAGGTTAAAATATGAATAAAAGTAAAATTATTATGGCAGTAACAATAGGAATAATGAGCTTTATTATGATATATGTAATGTCAATTCAGTTTAAAACTGTTAATAAAACTGATGTAGATGAATTAGAATATATGAGAGAAGCAGAATTAAAAGAAATGTTAACAAATTATAAAGAAAGATATGCAGAAACTGAGGAAGAATTAAAAGGAGTAAAAGATAAAATAAATGAATATACACAAAATGAAAAATCTGAGGAAGAAGCACTAGAAGTTTTAAAAGAAGAAGTTAAAGAAGCAGATATGTTACTAGGAAATACAGATGTTAAGGGAGAAGGAGTAATAATAAAGATTAACTCTGAATCAAATTATTCGGCATTAAATAATGATATACCAATAATGGATGATGAAGAGCAGGTAGAAATTACACATGAAGATCTTTTGGAAGTAGTAAATGAATTAAAACTTGCAGGAGCAGAAGCAATAGAAATAAATGATGAGAGGGTAGTCACAACAACAGATATATTTGATGTTGGAAACTTTATTTTGATAAATGGACAAAGAACTAAAGCCCCTTATACAATAAAAGCGATAGGAAATCAAGCGTATTTAGAAAGTGCATTAAGTGTCAAAGATGGATATATAGATAAATATAGATCAAGAGGATATAGTGTAGAAATATCTAAAGAAAAAGAAATAGTTATAAAAAAATATGAAGGCGAAATGACCTTAAAATATATAAAATAATGGGAGGTAAAAATATGATAATATTATCAATAATAATAGGATGTCTAATAGGAGTAATTTTGGGAGTATTTGCTCCAACAATTTCATATGTATATACAGATTATCTTGCAATATCAATTGTTGCAGCATTAGACTCTGTATTTGGAGGAATCGTAGCAACATTAAAAAATAATTTCAATTTTAAAGTATTTGTTTCAGGATTTTTTGGAAATGCGATACTTTCTATATTATTAACACTACTTGGAAATAAATTGGATGTAGATATATATTTAGCAGCAATAGTAGTATTTGTAGGAAGAATGTTTAATAATTTAACCATTATAAGAAGGCATTATTTAGAGAAATGGGAAGAGTCTAAGAATAAAAATCAAACAAAAACAGAGGAACAAAAAAACTAAATAATTAACAAAAAACAGTAAAAGAAGCCAATGTCTTTTAAAATAAAGCATTAGCTTTTTTTATTACAAATTTATAACAAAATTATTACAAAATTATTACAAATTCTATTGACATTTTTGTCAAAATATTATATTCTTAAATACAAGGAAAAAATATAAAAAATGGAGGAATTAAGATTGGCAATAGGTGATATAATTGTCGGCTTAGATATCCGGAACTTCTAAGGTATCTGCTATTGTTGGAGAAGTAAATAATTTCAATCAGATTGAAATTATTGCAATGTCAAAATGCAAATGTAGGGGAATACAAAAAGGAAAAATAGTAGATGAAGATGATATAAGTTTATCGATATCCAAAGCAATTCAAGATGCTGAAGATGAAGCCAATTTAAAGATACACTCTGCTTATGTTACAATTCCTGGTAAATATGTTACCATAGTACAAAACAGTATTATAAAGGAAGTAAAAGACAAATATGCAGGAATATCAGTAAAAGATGTTGGTGCAAGTATAATGCAAGTCAAGGACATAGAAGTGCCAGAAGGAAAAATGATCATAGACATAGTCCCTGAATGTTTCATATTAGATAATGGAGAAAAGGTTCAAGATCCTGTGGGAGGTTTAAGTTCAAACTTTACTTTGCAAGCTCAAATTATCCTAGCAGATAAAGACTATATAAAGAAAATAAGTTCAATATTTAAAAAAGCAGGAGTAGAGCTTGATGGAATGGTTCCAATAACGCTAGCAGAAAGAAATCTAGTTTTAGATAGGAATGAACTAAATGACAATATAATGCTTTTAGATATAGGAGCAGGAAACATTGAAATCCGGTGTATTTGAAGGAAATAAATTTATTTATACAAATACAATACCACTTGGAGGAGACACAATTAGAAGAGATATAGAGCTTGTATTAAACATATCTGAAGAAGAAGCGGACAAGCTAAAAAGACAATATGGATTAGCTTTAAAATCATTTATTGACAATGACAATGATATATTCCTAAATACATATAGAGGAGAAACTAAAAATAAAACAATTAAAAGTTCAGAATTAATTGAAATAATAGAAGCAAGAATTGAAGAAATGTTCTTTTTGATAAATAGAGATATAATCAATCAAGGAATAAAACAAAGAATAAACAATGTTATTTTAACAGGACAAGGAATAACCAATATAAATAAAAGTGATGTAGCAGGTAAAATAGCATTAAATATACCAGTAAAAATATCAACAGGAAGGCTAGTAAGCACAATAAAACCAAGCTATAGGACAGCTTATTCTTTAGTTAGATATGTTGCTTCAAAGCCATTTTCAAAATCCGTAGCAAGCACAATAGATGTAACAAGTGATGAAAATATCTTTAAAATGATATTCGAGAGAATAAAAGAATTTTTTTATAGTTAAAGTTAAGGGAGGAACAAGTATATGTTAGGGTATGATGAAATGGAAAAACCAATGGATGAAACAGCAATAATCAAGGTAATTGGAGTTGGAGGAGCTGGAAACAATGCTGTTAATAGAATGATTGAGAGTGGTATAAAAGGAGTAGAATTTATCTCAGTAAATACAGATAGACAAGCTTTAAAACAATCTAATGCTAGCACGAAGATACAAATAGGAGAAAAAATAACAAGAGGATTAGGAGCAGGAGCTAACCCAGATATAGGAACTCAATCAGCAGAAGAAAATAAAACAGAAATAGCAGAAGCACTAAGAGGAGCAGACATGGTATTCGTAACTGCCGGAATGGGTGGAGGAACTGGAACTGGAGCAGCTCCAATAGTAGCAAATGCTGCAAAGGAAATGGGAATACTTACAATAGGTGTAGTTACAAAACCATTTACATTTGAAGGTAAAAAAAGACTTGCTCAAGCAGAGCGTGGAATAGAAAGTTTAAAAACTAAAGTAGATGCATTAGTTGTAATACCAAATGATAAATTATTACAAATTATAGATAGAAAAACTTCAATGGTAGATGCATTTATAATGGCAGATGATGTATTAAGACAAGGTGTTCAAGGAATATCTGACTTAATAGCAAATCCAGGACTTGTAAACCTAGATTTTGCAGATGTTAAAACAATAATGCTAAACACAGGAATGGCACATATGGGTATAGGTAGAGCAACAGGTGAAAATAGAGCAGAAGATGCTGCAAAACAAGCAATTCAAAGCCCATTATTAGAGACTTCAATAGAAGGAGCAAGAGGAGTAATTATAAATATTACAGGATCAAGTTCAATAGGATTACAAGAAATTAATACAGCTGCTGAATTAGTACAAAGAAGTGTAGATCCAGAAGCAAATATAATCTTTGGTACAGCAATAGACGAATCATTAGAGGATGAAATCGTAATAACAGTAATTGCAACTGGATTTGATAAAGATAGACCAATATCAAGCATTGGTGTAGAAGAAATAGTTTCAAAGGCATGGGATAAAAAGATAACATCAGTACCTATGTCAGAAACAAGTTCAAATGCAAACTCACAAGACCTAGATATACCATCCTTCCTAAGAAAGAACAAAGGAATCAAGTAAGAAACAAGTAAAAAAACTCTAACATTAAGTTAGAGTTTTTTTATACTATTTTTCATTTTCCAAGTCATTTAGTTGAGCTTTTAAATTAGCTATTTTTTCTTGTCTTATTTTTTCTCTTCTTTCTTTTACAACTTTCCTTGCTGCTACCATTTCAGGAATATTATGAGCTTTTTCTCCTATTCCTATATCAAAAAATTTTTCATAATCTGATTCTTTGCCTGATACTCCACCAATATATTTTCCACATTCATTTATAGAAGTATTTCCACTTTCTTTTGCTTTAGCTATTTCTTCAGGGGTCATCATTCCAGCATCAAGATATCTTTTTACTCTAGATTCATTAAGCAAAGATTCCATAACTATTTTTTTATAAATAGGATCTGTTTCTAACAAATGTAAATCAATTTGAGCTAAGATAGATTTAAAATCTTCACTTCTTTGATTAACGAATTTACCTAACTTATTGTCGAATATTTGGCAATCATCCTGACTATACCAAGATACAGCACAATCATATACATTACTATTTGGGAAGTTTATATTTTTCCCCTTCACTATTAATTTAGTTGTGTCATAAAATTGACCAAATTTTGGATTTCCTTCAATATATTCTAATTCTAAACCTCGATTAGTATATTCTATCTGAGGATCATATTCACTAACAGAATTTGATTGTTGAGTTGTTTGAGAAGAAAGTGTATTTTCTTTTCTTTTATCTACCTCTTTATTTTTTCTACTAAATAATTTCATAATAATCCCACCTTTCGAAATCATCTTTAGGTATATATACATTATACCATATTTTAGCCAAAAACACAAATTTGGCAAGCAATTTTGGGGTATCTAATTAAAGTTTTATACAAATAAAATTACATCTTGTGACAAATTTTTTATTATGATATAATAGCTAGGTAGCAAAAATTAGGAGGAAAAAATGTATCTAAAAAGATTAGAAATGCAAGGATTTAAATCATTTGCAGATAAAACAGTATTAGAATTTTTACCAGGAATTACAACAGTTATTGGACCAAATGGATCTGGGAAAAGTAATATATCAGATAGTATCAGATGGGTACTTGGAGAGCAAAGTATGAAATCTTTGAGAGGTTCAAAATCAGAAGATGTAATATTTGCAGGAACACAAAACAGAAAATCATTAGGTTTTGCAGAAGTATCCCTAATATTTGACAATATGGATGGTAAGCTTCCAGTTGAATACACGGAAGTTACAGTTACAAGAAAACTATATAGAAGTGGTGAATCTCAATATTTTATAAATAAAGTACAATGCAGATTAAAAGATGTTATAGAGCTATTTATGGATACAGGAATAGGAAAAGACCGGTTACTCAATAATTGGACAAGGAAGAATAGATGAAATATTAAGTAACAAATCAGAAGACAGAAGAAATATATTTGAAGAAGCAGCAGGAATTGTAAAATATAAAACTAGAAAAAACGAAGCAGAAAAAAAGCTAGAAAGAACGAAATTAAATTTACTTAGAATAAATGACATTCTAGCTGAGATAGAACAAAATATAGAACCATTAAAAGTGCAAGCAGAAAAAGCAAAACAATTTTTAAATCTTCGTGAAGAATTAAAGAATATAGAAGTTGGACTTTTTGTATACAACATTTCTACATATAAAGAAAAACTAGAAAAAATTCTTCAGGATGAAGAAATCTTGGTATCACAAAATACTGAAGAAAATGTAAAATTAGAAAAATTAAATGAACTTAAGCAAAATCTAAAAATAGAAATAGACAATATAACAAAAGAAATAGAAAATACACAAAATCTTGGATCACAGAGTATACAAGAAAAAGAAAAATTAAATTCAGAAATAAATGTATGCAATGAAAGAATAGCAAATAATGATGAAAACTATGCAAGATATGAAAAAGAAATAGAAGAAATAAAGGAAAGAAATAAAGCTTTAGAAGAGGAAAAGACTCAAAAGCAAGAAAAGAAGGGAAAGCTTTTTGAAAATAAAGAAAAATTTGAAAAGGAATTAAAACAAAAGGAAGAAGAACTTAAGAACCTTACAGAAAAGCTTTCAAGTAAAGAAAAGGAAATAGAAGAGAAAAAGGCAAAAGTAGAAGGATATACAGATGAAAAATATGAAAAAATGAATGAAATAAGCACATTGGAAGTTACAAATGAAAATATTGATAAAAGAGTAAAGGCATTAAAATATGATATACAGGTTGGAATTTCAGAACTTGATAGTACAAACCTTACAAAACAAGATATAGCAAAAACATTTTATGAAATAGAAGCAAAAAGAAATAAATTTCAAAAGCAAGTAGAGGATATAAATAATAAAAAGGAAACAGAAGAGAAAAATATCAAAAAATATGAAGATATAATAAATAATTTACAATCTGAATATAGAATAAAAGAATCAAAATTAAAATTCTTAATAGAAACAGAAAAAGAAAAAGAAGGTTATTCAAAAAGTGTAAAATCACTTTTACTTGCTATAGAAAAAGACCAAGAAATTGGAAAATGCTCAGAAGGAGTTTTAGGAAATTTAATATCTGTTCCAAGTAAATACCAGATAGCAATAGAAATGGCTCTTGGAGCATCTATTCAAAATATAGTTACAAAAACAGAGGGAGATGCAAAAAAACTTGTAGAATATTTAAGAGCAAATGACTTAGGAAGAGCATCGTTTTTACCAATGACATCTGTAAAAGGTAAAAAATTAGAAAAATTTAACAGTAAAAATATAGATATAGAAATTGCATCAGATGTAATAAAGTATGACAAAAAATACGAACAAATCATATTAAGCCTCCTTGGAAGAACGGTAATTGTAGAAGATATAAAAGAGGCAATAGATCTTGCAAAACAAAATAATTATGGATTTAAGATAGTTACTTTAAAAGGAGATATAATAAATCCTTCTGGTAGCATTTCTGGAGGTTCTTATGCTAAAAAGACAGTAAATATACTTGGTAGAAAAAATGAAATAAAAGAATTAGAAAAAGAATTAAAGGAAATAGAAAAGAAAATCCAAAAACAATTAGATGAAAAGAAAACATTTGAAGCAAATGCAGAAAAATATGAGGAAGAATTACAAAGCCTAACAACAGAAATGCAAGAAATTCAGATAACATATGCAACAGATGAACAAAAGCTAAAGATGGTAGAGGAAAATATTACCAAATTGCAAGAAAAAATTGGAAAATCAAAAGAAGAACTTCAAGGAATAGAAAATCAAAAAGAAGAAAACATATTAAAGATAGCTGAAATAAATGAAATACTAAATAAAAATAGCGAAGATATGCTTAAATTAAAAGAAGAGATTGCAGAATTTGCAAAAACAAATTCTGATAATCAAAAATATATAGATGATTTAAATTTTGATGTTACAAACTTAAAAATATCAGTTTCTTCATTTAATGAAAGTGAAATGTCAATAGATGAAATGGTTGAAAGAATTGATCAGGATATACAAAATAATATGTCTAGCATTTCAAAAAAACAAGAAACTATGCAAAATATGAAAACTGAAAACGAAGAGATGAAACAAAAAATTATTACATTAGAACAAGCTAAAAAAGAACTAGATAGTAAGATGAATTCTAGTGATGAAAACATAGCTAAATTGAAAACTCAAAGAGAAGAAAAAAATAAAGAATTAAATGAAACAGAAGAAAAGATTTTGAGTCAAATAAATACTTTAGATGGACTAAAAGAGGAAATCTTAAAGATTGGAGTGAAAAAAGATAAAGTTAAAGAAGATATAGATGAGATAACTAATAAACTTTGGGAAGAATATGAAATAACTCCAAATAATGCCTTAGGATATGAAAAACCTGATAACATAGCAAAAACAACTAAAAATGTAAATTCTTTGAGAAATAAAATAAAAGACCTAGGAAGTGTAAATGTAGATTCAATTGAGGAATATAAAGAACTTTCAAAAAGATATGACTTTATGTGTGAACAAAGACTTGATATAGAAAATACTATGGCAAAACTTAAAAATGTAATTCAAGAAATGACACAAATAATGAAAACAGAATTCACTGAAAAATTTGAAATAATAAATAAAAATTTCTCAGAAGTATTTAAAGAATTATTTGGTGGAGGTAAAGCAAGTTTAGTATTAGAAGATGAAAAAAATATACTAGAATGTGGGATAGAAATTATAGTACAACCACCAGGAAAGAAGCTTCAAAACTTAAGTTTACTTTCAGGAGGAGAAAAAGCTTTTACAGCAATTGCTTTACTTTTCGCAATGCTAAGAATTAATCCGGCACCATTTTGCGTACTTGACGAGATAGAAGCTGCACTAGATGATGTAAATGTATATAGATTTGCTGAGTATTTGAAAAAATTTACCAAAAATACCCAATTTTTAGTAATTACTCACAGAAAAGGAACAATGGAATCAGGAAATTCTGTGTATGGTATAACAATGGAAGAAAATGGAATAAGTAAACTTTTGTCAATGAAACTAAATTAAGAAAGTATAAACTTTCTAAGATTTCATAAAATAATCTTAGAAAGTTTATTTTTTTGTAAAGAGGAGGTAAATTATGGATGAAGATGAAACAAAGTATGGAGAATTTATATCATCATATTTTGCATGGATAACATTAGAAAAACAGAAGAAAGAAGCAAAAAAATTGGAAGATATGACAAAAAAATAGGAAGTTTTGTCGTATGTATTGAATTCACAAAAAAATTTGATATAATTACCAAAGAAGATTGGTAAAGGAGCGATTAGATGATGACATATAAATTTACACCTAGCGCAGAAAAAGCTATGGAATTTGCAAATGAAATAACTTTAAAATTAGGCCATGATTATATTGGAACAGAGCATATATTATATGGACTTTGCAAAGAAAATACAGGTGTTGCGAGTAAAGTCTTAGAAGGACAAGGTATAATGTATGAGAATATAATGATACAAATAGAAGAAATAATAGGAGTAGGAAGATTAAAATCTAAAAAAGTTCTAGGCTTTACTCCAAGAACAAAAAAAACTTTAGAAAATGCATATCAAGAAGCAAAAAAGATGAATTCTGATCTTATTGGAACAGAACATATATTAATTCGGAATGCTAAAAGAGGGAGATAGCATAGCTGTTCGTACACTATCAAATTTAAATGTAGATATAAAAGAGATATATGAAGATATCTTGAAGGTTATAACAGAAAATGCATCAGAAGAAAATAAAACAAAAGCTAAATTAGCAAAAGAAAAAATAGATAATGATTTTGCACAAACACCAACTTTAAATCAATTTGGTGTAGATTTAACTAAGATTGCAAAAGAAGGAAAACTTGATCCAATAGTAGGTAGGAAAAATGAAATAGATAGAGTAATTCAAATATTAACTAGAAAAACAAAAAATAATCCTTGCTTAATAGGAGAGCCAGGTGTTGGAAAAACTGCAATAGTAGAAGGACTTAGCTATAAAATAATGTCAAATGAAGTTCCACAAATGCTAAAAAATAAAAGAGTAGTTAATCTTGATATATCAAGTATGGTAGCAGGTTCAAAGTACAGAGGTGATTTTGAAGATAGAATAAAAAAAGCATTAAATGAAGTCAAAAAAGCAGGAAATGTAATACTTTTTATAGATGAAATACATACAATAGTAGGAGCAGGTTCTGCAGAAGGAGCAATAGATGCAGCAAATATATTAAAACCAATTTTAGCAAGAGGAGAAATTAGTTTAATTGGAGCTACAACTTCTGATGAATATAGAAAATATATAGAAAAAGACACAGCATTGGAAAGAAGATTTAGCCCAGTAATGATAGAAGAACCAAATATAGAAAGTACAATTTTAATTTTAAAAGGTATAAGAGATAAGTATGAAGCACATCACAATGTAGAAATAACTGATGAAGCAATAAATGCAGCAGTAAATTTATCAGTCAGATATATTTCAGATAGGTATCTTCCAGATAAAGCAATAGATGTAATAGATGAAGCAGCATCAAATGCACGAATGATAAAATATACTATGCCAGATAAACTTAAAGAATTAGAACAAAATTTAGAAAAAATAAAAAAACAGAAGGAAGAAGCAGTTTCACTGCAAGAATTTGAAAAGGCAGCTGAATTTAGAGATAAAGAGCAAAAATGCGAAAGAAAGCTAGAAAAAGAAAAGGAAAAGTGGAGAGATGAAAATGTAAGAGAACTTACAAAAATAACGGAGGATAATGTAGCAGAAGTAATTGCAAAATGGACAAACATTCCAGTTACAAAAATTAGTCAGGATGAAAATGAAAAATTAAAAAATTTAGAAGCGGAACTTCATAAAAGAGTAGTTGGACAAGATCAAGCTATAGAGGCTGTTGCAAAATCTATAAGAAGAGGAAGAGTTGGTATAAAAGATCCAAATCGCCCAATAGGTTCGTTCTTATTCTTAGGACCAACTGGAGTAGGAAAAACAGAAACATCAAAAGCACTAGCAGAAGTTCTATTTGGTACAGAGAATAGCATAATAAGAGTAGATATGTCAGAATATATGGAATCTCATTCTACATCAAAATTGATTGGCTCACCTCCAGGATATGTTGGATATGATGAAGGTGGATATTTAACAAAAAAAGTAAAGCAAAAACCATATTCTATAATTCTATTTGATGAAATTGAAAAAGCACATCCAGATGTTATGAATATGCTACTTCAGATATTAGAAGATGGAAGACTTACAGATAGTACAGGAAGAGTTATAAGTTTTAAAAATACAGTAATTATTATGACATCTAATGTTGGTGCAAAATTGATTACAGAAAACAAGAAATTAGGATTTTCAAATTCATCAAATGAAGAAGAAAAAAATAAAATAGACTACGAAAATGCAAAAAAAGATATTATGCAAGAGGTAAAAAAAGAATTTAGGCCAGAATTTATAAATCGTATAGATGAAATAATAGTTTTCCATAAGTTAGAAGAAGAAGATGTAGAAAAAATATTAGATTTAATGTTATCTAATTTAATAAAAAGATTAGAAATTCAAGGATATACAATAGAAATTGATGATTCTGTAAAAAAATATATTATAGAACAGGGAATAGATAAAAACTATGGTGCAAGACCTTTAAGAAGAGCAGTTCAAACAATAGTTGAAGATACTATAACAGATGGTATACTAAATGGTGAGATAAAAACAAATGAGAAAAAAATATTACTGCAAAATGATGGGAAAATAGTAATTAAGTAATAAAAATAAACGGACCTTTTTTGGTCTGTTTATTTTGCAAGAAATATTGAATAAGAGAATTATTGTTTATTTTTTGGAGAAAAATATGCACAATTAGAACCTACTGTCATGGTTTTCGCAAAGATATTTTCAAAAGTACATTTTCCGATCCTTTTGATAAATACAATTAGCTGAACAATCTATGGTAGTCAAGGTTGGTTCATCCCTTTCTAAATAATAAACTATGTATTTATAATTATATAGTATAACTTAAAATATTTATGTTTATGCATAAATATTTTAAATATGTATGCATTACAAAAATATTAAGTTTCTATTACAAATTAATGATTTCAATTGACCAAAGTAGAAATATGATGTAAAATAAATACAAATCTACTAATGATTTAAATCAACTTTTAAGATAAACAAAGATAAAGGCATGGAGGGAAACGAAAGATGAGAAAAGCTAGAACCTTAGAGGCTCTACACACACACACACACACACACACACACACACACACACATAATATATTAAAAGAAAAAGATAATATAAGGACACATAAGGACTTATACTTATTAAGTATAAGCTTTGTGTGTCCTTTTGTTATATAAAATAAAAAGGAGAGGAAAACAAATGAAAGATTCAGAGAAGAAAATGATAGTAATATTACTAATAGTTTCAGTAGTAGTAATAGGAGTATTAATATTTGCAACAAGAAGAAATGGAGGAGAAGAAACAAACCAAGTAAATGAAACAGAAGGAGAGAAACCAGGAGAAGAATATGTAAATGAACTAGAAGATGGAACAAAACTAAACACAAGTGAAACATTGCATCAAGCAAAAGAAATAGACGGATTAGAGATAACAGAAGTACAACTAACAGAGAAAGGAAATAAAACGCTATTATTAGGAAAAATAACAAACAAAGGAATAGCAGAAAAGACAGAAGTAATAAAAATAACACTAATAAATAAAGAAGGGAAAGACATAACAACCCTATCAGTATATGTAGAAGGAATAAAACCAGGAGAAAGTAGAGATGTAATAGCAAGTACAACATTAGACTATGCAAATGCGTATGATTTCAAATTAAGTAAATAAAACTCAAGAAGGAGAAAAAAGAAATGAGTAAAGAAGAAAGAGGAATAACTCTAGTAGCACTAATAATAACAATAATAATACTAATAATACTAGCAGCCATAGGAATAAGAACAGTAATAGGAGACCATGGATTATTTCAAATGGCACAAGATGCAGCAGAGAAGACAAGGATAGAAGGATATAGAGAAGAACTAGTAGAAATAGGAGCAGTGTTAGCAGAGGATCAAGTATTTGATGATTTAAAAGGAAGAGAATATCTAGAGAAATTCCAAGAAAAAGTAGAAGAATCAGAGAAATTCAAAAATAAGAGATCATCAGATATAATGGAAGGAGAAGACGGAGAAGAAGAGAAGCTAAGAATAGTAACACAAGAAGGATATGTATTTGATGTAACAGAAGACGAAGTAATATATGTAGGAAAGATGGGAGAGAAAGGACTAGAACCATTACCAAATATACAAGATGAAAGTATAGTAATAGATGCACAGCCAACAGATTGGACAAATGATAAAGTAATAATAAGTATAAAAATAAATGAAAACATGAAAGAAGAACTAAAAGGACTAATAATACAATACACAACAGATGAAACAGGAAAGACTGGATGGAAGAAATATGACGAAAATAATAAACCAGAAATGACAACAAACGGAACAATAATAGCAAGACTAAAAAATAGTATAGGAGAAGCATCAAAATACACAGCAACAGAAACAATAACGAACATAGATACAATAAAACCAAAAGATCCAGAAGTAACAATAACAGAAACGACATCAAATAGTATAAAGATAACAGCAAAAGCAAAAGATGAAGAAGCAAAAGCAGAAGAAGGAAAACCAGGAGAAGAAAGTGGAATAGCTAAGATAATATATGAAATAGAAGGAATAATAGGAGGAGAGCAAAAGACAGAAAGAAAAGAAATAGAAGTAGGAGAAATAGAAAAAGAGAGAGAAAAAGAAGAAGTAGTACAAGAATGTATATTTGAAGGACTAAATCAAAAGAATAGTTATAATGTTAAAGTAATAGCGATAGATAGAGCAAAGAATGAAAGTAAAGAAATAGTAAAAGAAGGAATAGAGACAGAGGAAATACCAGGAGGAAGCACAGAGGAAGAAGGAGGAGTAATACAATTTAATTATGATCCAGACCCAAAAACGACACCATGGACAAATGGAAAAGTAAAAGTAATAATAACATCAGAATACACAAATAAAGGATATACACTAGAATGGACAAAAGAAACTCCAACATCAACAACGATATGGAATGAATACAATAAAATACAACCAGAGATGGAAAGTAATGGAACAATATATGCAAGACTAAAAGATAGTAGAGGACAAACAGGGGCAACAGGAACAGGAAAAGTAACAAATATAGATACAGCAGAACCAACTAAGCCAAGCATAACAATAACAGGAACAACAACAAATAATAAGAATTATACAACAGATATAGGAGTGACAATAGCACCAGGAGAAGAAACAGGCGAAGTACAATCAGGAATAAGTGGAACAACATATAGCATAACAGGAACAAAAGGATATAGTGATACAGGAACAATAACATCAGGAGAAAATAAGACAGCAACATTAACAGTGGCAGACACATATACAATAACAGCAACGACAAGAGATAATGCAGGAAACACATCAACAGAAACAAAAACAGTAATAAGAGAGATAGCAATAAAAGATATAACGCTAGAGCCAACATCAGTAGCCCTAAATTTAACGACAAAAAAGACGGCACAATTAACAGCAACAATAGAACCAAGCAGTGCAGGAAATCAAGTATTAAAATGGGAGAGTAGTAACCCAGGAGTAGCAACAGTGACTCAAACAGGTTTAGTAACAGCAATAACTAATGGAACAACTTCTATAACTGTAAAATCACAAGATGGTAGCAATATAGAGAAAACATGCAATGTAATTGTGTCAGCTTGGAGAACTGCAACTACTCGTACAGAAAATACAGCAATTTTTGATGGAACAATTCCTGCCATGTTGAAGTTAGCTTCGGGAGGAACTGGCGTTCATGATGCGTCCTATTTATATTATGATGTCCCAACTAAAGTAGGGGATACTGTTGAAATTGATTTTTCATGGTATAGGAGTAGTGGTTCTTACTATTGTGATTTTTACATAAACACTTATTTGTCAGAAACTATCTATTCGGCAACACACGCTAGTTCTAGAGGTACAAGAACATATAGAGTTCAAAATGCACGTAATTATTTAGAGCTTTATATATCTAAAAATCCACAAAATTATTCCGGACCAGCAGAAGTATATATTTATTCAGTTAAATTAAATGGTGAAAAAATATTATAAAGTTATCATTTTCCTTTCTAAATAAATATATTAATAAAAATCTCAAATTATTGTAATAAATAGTTTGAGGTTTTATATACTTAAATAAAGAATTAAACTAAAATATAACTTTTCAATAAAATAACTAGTCTAAAAGACTAGTTATTTTATTGATTTTATGATAAAATTACCTCATGAGTTTAAAAATAATATATGGAAAAGCAGGAAGTGGAAAAAGTACTTATCTATTTAAATATATAGGAAGTATTATAAATAATCCACAAAAAATATACATAGTAACACCAGAACAGTTCTCTTTTACAGCAGAAAGAAGGCTTTTAGAAGAAGTAAAGGGAGCTGCTATTAATGCTGAAGTTTTGACATTTAGCCGTATGGCATATAGAGTCATAAATGAGATAGGAAACAATCTTAAAACAATAGAATCATTTGGAAAATCAATGTTAATATATGATTTATTAGAAAAATCAAAAAATAAATTAAATCTCTTAGGAAAAAGTATGCAAAATGTAGAAGTTATTGGAAATGCATTAACAGAATTTAAGAAGCATAATATTACAGAAGAAAAACTTAAAGAACGGAGCAAATAATGTAGAAGATACATATTTAAAGATGAAACTAGAAGATATGCAATATATATACAAACAATATGAGGACAGTATAAAAGATAAATTTTTAGATGAACAAAATGTTTTAACAATCCTAGCAGAAAACATAAAAAATACAGATATGTTTAATGATACAGTTATATGTATAGATGAGTTTGCAGGCTATACTCCACAGGAGTATAGTGTAATTGTCGAACTTATGAAAGTTGCAAAAGAAGTCAATGTAGCAATATGTGCAGATGATTTAGAAAACACTGAAAATACAAATCAAGAAACAGATATATTTTATAACAACAAAGTTGCAATTAATAAACTTATAAATTTAGCAGTTTTAAATAATGTAGAAGTAACAAAACCAGTTTACTTAAGTGAAAATATAAGACTAAAAAATGATGAACTTATACATCTAGAACAAAATATATATGCAAATATATACAAAAAATATAATAAAGAAAATAGAAATATAAAACTATTTTTAGCAAATAATCCATATTCTGAAGTTGAATATGTTGCAAGCAAAATTACAGAAGAAGTCAGAGAAAACAATTACCGCTACAAAGATATAGGAATCATTACAAAAGATTTGAACTTATATTCATCTTTAATAAGAGCGATTTTCTCAAAATATGATATACCAGTATATATAGATGAAAAGAAGGACTTAAGCCAAAATATACTTATAAAATATATAATAAGTTTATTAGATGTTTTTGCAAAAAATTGGTCATATGATAGTGTTATATCATATGTAAAAACTGGATTTTGCGATATAGATAAAAATGATTTATATATATTTGAGAACTACTGTAAAAAATGGGGGATAAAATACAGCAAATGGTATAAAGAAGATTGGAATTTTGGAGATGAAGATAAAGAGTATATAAATAGCTTAAGAAATAAAGTAGTAGGTCCACTTTTGGAATTTAAAGAAAAATGTTATAAGAATGAGACGGGAGAAAATATAACAAAAGCAATATATGAATTTTTAATAGAAAATGAAATTGACAAAAAGCTTAAAATTAAAGCAGAAAAATTAAAAAATGAAAATGCAGAGCTAGATGCTGAATATGAAGCAAGCTTTAATACAGTAATAAAAATTTTAGATGAAATTGTAAAAATATTTGGAAAAGAAAAAATAAGCTTTGAAAAATATATAGAGTTCTTAAAAATATCCTTTTCAGAAAATGAACTTGGAAAAATTCCTGCTGGAATGGATCAAGTTACAGTCGGAGATGTAGACAGATCAAAAAGCCATAGTGTAAAAATAATTTTTATTATAGGATTGAATGACGGAAATTTCCCAAGTGTAAATAATAACGAAGGATTCTTCAATGATTCCGACAGAGAAACTCTAAAAAATATAAATATAGAACTTGCTAAAACAACTTATGAAGCATTGTATAATGATAATTTTAATATATATAAAGCCTTTACAACTAGTGAAGAAAAGCTATATTTATCATATATATCTACTGATAATGAAGGGACTCCAAAAAAGCCATCAACTCTTTTACTAAAAATAAAAAAAATATTTCCAAACTTGCAAGAAACAAGTGATATAATAACAAGACCAGATATTATAGCAAACAAAAAGATAACTTTTGATGAATTACTATTAAATATAAGAAATTATCGAGATGGAAAAGATATAAATCCTATTTGGTTTGAAATATATGAAATATTTAAAAATGATGAAGAATGGAGTAAAAAACTAGAAACAGCAATAAAAGCATTAGATTTTTCAAATATTCCAGAAAATATAAATAAAGAAAATGTACAAAAACTATATGGAAACACCTTAAAAACAAGTATATCAAGACTTGAAGCATATAAATCTTGTCCATTCTCATTTTACTTAAAATATGGATTAAAGGTAAATGAGCAAGATACTTTTAAAATACAAAGCTTAGATACAGGAAGCTTTATGCATGATGTTATAGATACATTTTTTGAGAGAATAAAAGATTTAAATTTAAATATACGAGACATAGAAGAAGCTAAAATAAAAGAAATTATAAATGAAATAATAGACGAAAAATTAAGTCTTCCTAAAAATTATATTTTCACGAGTTCAGCAAAATTTAAGAGCCAAACAGTTAAATTAAAAAGACTTATTTTAAAAGCTATGAAATATTTGATAAGAACAATAACCCAAAGTGATTTTGAAGTTTTTGGAAACGAGGTTGAATTTGGAGAAAATAAAAAATATCCTCCAATACAAATAGAACTAGATAATGGAAAAAAGGTAGAAATAACTGGAAAAATAGATAGAATAGATATTGCAGAAGATGATGGAAAGAAATATTTAAGAGTAATCGATTATAAATCTTCTATAAAAGATATAGATTTTACTGATGTAGTATATGGTCTGCAGCTTCAGCTTTTAACTTATCTAGATGCAGTATCTAAAGCAGAGAATATTGAACCAGCAGGGGTACTATATTTTAGCTTAATAGAGCCAATAATTACTGCAGGGAAAGATAAAACAGAAGAAGAACTAGAAGATGCAATAAAGAAAAACTTTAAAATGAATGGTTTAGTTTTAGCAGATGTAAAGGTTGTAAAAATGATGGATAAATCATTAGAAAAAGGCTATTCTAACATAATTCCAGTATATGTTGGTGAAAATGGAATAAGCGAAAAGCTATCATCAGCTGTTTCAAAGGAACAATTTGAATTATTGCAGAAATATATTGTAAAAACTATAAAGGATATATCAAAAGAAATATTAAGCGGAAATATTGATATAAAACCATATTATAAAAATAAACAAACATATTGTGAATATTGCACATACAAAGCAATTTGTGGATTTGATAAAAATAAATTAGGCAATGACTATAATTATATTTCGAAAATCGACAAAGAAACAGCATTTGAAAAAATAGCACAAGATAATTAGGGAGAGTGTATAAATGAAAACAATAGGAATTACAGGAATCTCAGGGGCAGGAAAAACTACAATTTCAGATCAAATATGCAAATTAAAAAATGCAAAGCATATAAATGCAGATAAAATTGCAAGAGATTTAACCAAAAGAGGCACTAAATACTATAACGACATTATAGAAGAATTTGGAAAAGAGATATTAAAAGAAAATCAAGAAATAGATAGAAAGAAATTAGCTAATATAGTTTTTTCTGATGAAAAAGAAAAAGAAAGGCTTGATAAAATTACTTATAAATATACTGTGCCTGCAATAAAGCAGGAAATAAAAAAAGCAGATAGTGATATAGTTATAATTGATGCACCTTTGCTATTTGAAGCAGGATTAAATAAAATATGTGATATAACTATTGGAGTTATTGCTGAAAAAGAAACTTGCATAAAAAGAGTAATGAGGAGAGATGGAATTAATGAAAAGTCAGCATATGACAGAATAAGTAGTCAAAAGAATCCTACTTTTTTTAAGATAAATTGCAGTTATTGTGTATATAATGAAGATAATAGTGATATCAAGACACAAATAGTTGATATTTTAGAAGGAAGGAATTTATCTAACAAGAATGTAATTCATGTGTATGATAATGGATTTGAATATTTACAGTTTAGGGAATTTCTAAAATATGAAGATAAAATAAAACATTGCTATACATTAAAACCACTAGATTTCGGAAAATTTCAAATTAGAAAAAATGAAGTACTGGATTCATATAAAAAAGTATGTAAATCCTTAAAATTAGATGAAAAAAATATCTATAAACCTTTACAATCTCATACAAATGTAGTAAAAAGTGTTGATTATGAGGATCCAGGAATTCATAAGGATAATTTTAAAAATATAGATGGATTTGTAACTAACAAAAAAGATAAAATTTTAGCGTTGACTTTTGCAGATTGCAATTGCTTATATCTTTACGACCCAGTAAAAAATGTCATAGGAAATATACATGCTGGGTGGAGAGGAACACATAAAGAAATTGCAAGAGAGGCTATAAAGGTAATAAAAGAAGAATATGAAACAGAACCTAAAGATCTAATTTGCATTATGGCACCAAGTATAAAAAAATGTTGTTTTGAGGTAGATGAAGATGTAAAAGATATGTTTTATGATAAATTTCAATATACTCGGAAGGATAAATGAAATAATACAAAAATCAGATACCTCTGATAAATACTATATAGACACTCAATTAATAAATAGGATAATTCTTATAGAAGAGGGATTACTTCCAGAAAATATAATTGAGAGTGAAATCTGTACTAAATGTCATTCAGATAAACTTCATTCTTTTAGAGCAGAAGGAAATACAGTTGGAAGAAATACAAGCATGTTATGCTTAGTTTAAGATTTGAATAACTATACATGTGTTTTATTTAACAAGAAGGAGTGAAAATAAATGAAACCTAGCGCTTTAAAAATTGGTGATACCATTCGGAGTTATTGCACCATCTGATCCAATTACTGAAAAAAATAAAGAAGAATTAATGCAAGCTAAAAAGATAGTAGAGAAAAGCGGATTTAAAGTAAAATTTTCAAAAAACATTTTTTCTAATAGAAATGAGTATAGTAATAGCGCACGAGAAAAAGCAGAAGATATCAATGAAATGTTTGAAGATAAAGATGTAAAAATGATATGGTGTGCTAAGCGGTGGAAATAACTCTAACAATACATTTGATTATATAGATTATGAATTAATCAAAAAGAATCCAAAAATAATATGTGGATTTAGTGATATAACTTCGATTACTAATGTAATTACACTAAAAACAGGGCTTGTAACTTTCAGTGGGACAAATTTTAAGACGATAGCAACAGATGAAACAGATTATAGTTACAAAGAGGCTATAAAAAGATTTGTAAATGGAAATTTAGAACTTGGAACAGATGCAGACGAATATTTGGTATTACAAGAAGGAACTGCAGAAGGTGAACTAATTGGTGGGAATCTATGCTTAATGCATGAGTTTGCAGCAGGGAAATATAAAGCGGATTTTAAAAACAAGATATTATTTTTGGAAGAATTGGGAGACGAAACAATACCAGCAGCTGCAAGCAACTTTATAGCATTTATGAAGCAAAACAATGTATTTGATGAGATAATTGGACTTTGGGTTGGAAATTATCAGCATGAAAGTGGAATTTCTTTAGAAAAAATTATTTCAGATGTATTAGAGCTTCCAAATAAAAGATATAATTTCCCTATAATTAAATCAAATAATTTTGGACATATTGATACAAAAACAGTTATACCTATTGGAACAAAAGCTAAAATAGATACAAAAAGCAAGCAAAAAATAGAATTAATAGAAAATTGTATAGTTAAGTGATATTATCTATAGAAAGGAACATAGCTATGGCAAATAGTTTAGACGAACTAAAAAAAGAAATAGATGGATGCAAAAAATGTAGATTATGTGAGGAAAGAAAAAATATTGTATTTGGAGTGGGAAACCCAAACGCTGATTTAATGTTTATAGGCGAAGGACCAGGAGCAGACGAGGACGAGCAAGGAAAACCTTTTGTTGGAAAAGCTGGACAACTTATGGACAAAGCTTTTGACGGAGTAGGCATCAAAAGAGAAGACGTATACATAGCAAATATTGTAAAATGTAGGCCACCAAACAATAGAGATCCTCAAGATGATGAAGCAAGTACATGTATGGATTATCTAAAAGAACAAATTAATTTAGTAAAACCTAAAATAATAGTGTTATTAGGAAGAATTGCATTAAACAATATACTTGGAAAAGAATATGGTATAACAAAAGACAGGGGAAGATGGATAGAAAAAGAAGGAATGCTTTATATGCCAGTTTGGCATCCAGCAGCACTTCTTAGAGACGAAAGCAAAAAAATAGATTTTTGGAAAGACTTAAAGACAGTAAAGCAGAAACTACAAACAATTTAATATTAATTATATAAAGCAAATAAAATTAATATAATTGACAACTACTATTGATTACTTAATGATTAAATATGGAGAGATATAAAATGGAAAAAGAAGAAATACAAAAAATAGCAAGTAGATGTTTAAGTTGTAAGACAAAACCTTGCAGAAAAGGTTGTCCTCTTACAAACGACATAACAGAATTTATAAAATGCATAAAAGAAGAAAAATATAGAGAGGCATATGAGATTTTGCTTGATACAACCATTCTTCAACCTATATGTGGAAGGATTTGTCCACACAAAAAACAATGCCAGGGTGCTTGTATAAGAGGAATAAAAGGAGAAGCGGTTGATATTGGAACACTTGAAACATTTATAGGAGATATGGCAATAGAAAATAACTGGCCAATTAAAAAAATATATAAGGAGTATAGAAATAAAAAAATCGCTATAATAGGAGGAGGACCAGCAGGAATAACAGCTAGCGCATATCTTGCAAGAAGAGGATTTTCAGTAAAAATATTTGAAAAACATAGTAAAATAGGAGGACTTCTTGTACATGGAATACCTGATTTTAGACTTCCAAGAAAAGTAATAAAAGAAACAATGCAAAAAGTAATAGATTTAGGTATAGAAATAAGTACAAATCAAGAATTAGGAGTAAATCTTAAATTAGAAGATTTAGAAAAAGAATATGATGCGATTTTACTTTGTTTTGGTGCAAATATTTCTTCAAAAATGAATATAGAAGGAGAAAATTTAGATCGGTGTATATGGAGGAAATGAATTACTAGAAAATCAGAATTATCCAGATTTTGAAGGAAAGAAAGTTGCAGTAATAGGTCGGAGGAAATACAGCAATGGATGTTGCAAGAACAGTTAATAACAAAAAGGCTGAAAAAGTATATGTAATATATAGAAGAGCAAGAGCTCAAATGCCAGCAGAAAAGGAAGAAATAGATTCGGCTATAAATGAAGGAGTTGAATTTTTATTTCAGAATAATGTATTAAAAATATTAGGAAAAGATAAAGTAGAAAAGCTAGAATGCATAAAAACAGAATTAGTTAAAGTAGAAGGAGAGAGGGAAAAACCAGTAAACATAGAAGGAAGCAATTACTTAATAGATATGGATTATGTAATAATGGCTCTTGGATCAAAACCAGAAAATAAAGTTATAGAACAATTAAATCTTGAAAGAACAAAAAAAGGATATATTAAGGTTGATGAAAATCAAATGACATCAAGAGAAAAAGTATTTGCAGCAGGGGATTTAATTGAAGTAAAATCAACAGTTGCTTGGGCAGCAAGGTCTGGTAGAGATGCAGCGGAAAAGATTGCAGAATATTTGAAATGACAAAGATAATAGTAAATAAAAAAGAAGGATATTAATTTAATATTAATTTAATATCCTTCTTTTTTATATTAATGTCTAAAATGTCTCATACCTGTGAATATCATTGTCATACCATATTCATTACATTTATCAATAGAATCTTGGTCACGAAGTGAACCACCAGGCTGAACAATTGCTGTAATTCCAGCTTCATGTGCTGCTTTTACACAATCATCAAATGGGAAGAAAGCATCAGATGCAAGAACAGCACCTTTTGTTACCCCATCTCCTATAAGTTCTTTTGAATGCTCTACGCATTGATTTACTGCCCAAATTCTATTAACTTGTCCAGGTCCAATACCAATTGTTTGTTTATCTTTTGCAAGAACTATACCATTAGATTTTGCAAATTTTACAACTTTAAGTCCAAATAACATATCTTCAAGTTCTTTATCAGTTGGTTTTCTGTCAGTTACAACTTTATAATCATCTAAAAGTTTTGAATCTATTGTTTGTACTATTATTCCACCATTTATTTTTTTGATATCATAAGATTCAGGTGCTTGTTTTACTGTGATAGAAGGAAGTTCAAGAAGTCTTAAGTTTTTCTTAGTTTCTAATACTTTTAAAGCTTCTTTTTCAAATGAAGGAGCAACTATAACTTCCAAGAATATATCTTTCATTTCTTCTGCCATTTTTAAAGTTACTTCTCTATTTACTGTAACAATACCTCCGAAAATAGAAGTTTTATCTGCTGAAAAAGCTTTTGACCAAGCTTCGTATATATCTTTTCCAGAACCAACACCACAAGGATTTCCATGTTTGCAAGCAACAACAGTTGGCTCATCAAATTCTTTTAATAATTCTAAAGCTCCGTTTGTATCGTTTATATTATTAAATGATAATTCTTTTCCGTTTAATTGTTTAGCGATAGTTAAAGAACCTTCGCATTTTCCTATTTCTTTATATAATGCAGCTTTTTGATGTGGATTTTCTCCATATCTCATTTCTTGAACTTTCTCATATGTAAGAGTTAAAGCATTAGGGAAACTTTCGTCTTTTCTTTCAGATTTTAAATAATTAAAGATCATAGCATCATAATTTGCTGTATGTTCAAAAACTTTATTCATTAAGTAAAATTTAGTATCTAGTGATACTTTTCCATTAGATTTTAATTCATTTAAAACGATTTCATAATCGGCAGGGTCTGTTACAACTGTAACATCTTGATAATTTTTAGCAGCACTTCTAAGCATTGTAGGTCCACCTATATCAATATTTTCAACACATTCTGCTCTAGTTACATTTTCCTTTAAAATAGTTTGCTTGAAAGGATAAAGATTAACAACAACGAAATCAATTGTATCTACTCCCAAATCTTTCAATTGTTTCATATGTTCTTCTTTTGATCTCATAGCAAGGATTCCAGCATGAACCTTTGGATGTAAAGTTTTTACTCTTCCGTCTAAACATTCAGGAAATCCAGTAAGATCTGAAATTTCCATGGCGCTAATTCCAGCTTCTTTAAGTGCTTTGTATGTACCTCCAGTTGAAATAATTTCTATACCTAAAGAGCTTAATTCTTTTGCAAATTCGACAATACCTGTTTTGTCAGATACGCTAATTAAAGCCTTCATAGTATAATTCCTCCATTTCTTAGATTATTTAAAGTACATCTTAAATGACAAACTCATTATACTATAAATAAAAATATAATACAACAAAATTTTACAATAATGGATAAGGGAAATAATACTTGACAAATAAAAGATAATATTGTATAAAATTAATATAAAGTTTAAATTTTTTAATCAAACTTTTTATTTTTTAATCAAAACAAAATCTGTTGGGAAATCTCCCAAAGGAAAATCAAAAAATGAAATCAAAAATGAAAGGAGGTAAAAGCGAACTTTATTGACTCTATTATTTATTAAAAAATCACAAAGTATAATAAGTAAAATATTGTGTAGATACATTTAATATGTTATAATAAAATAGAATCAATAAAAAAAGCGTTAAATATTGTATAATATAGAATTTTATCAAGATAAGAACGGAAAAAGTGAAATACTAGAATATATAGAGCAATTACAACATAGCAATAGTAAAGCTGACAGAATAAAAGCAAAAAAAATATCATTATATGTTGATATATTATCAAGATACGGATTATCTATTGGTAAGCCATATATAAAACATGTATATAATAAAATATGGGAGTTAAGACCGATAAGAGACAGAATACTTTTTACAAATATATGCAATAATAAATTTATGCTGTTAAGTGAATTCACGAAAAAAACTCAAAAGACGCCCAAAAGAGAAATAGAAAAGGCAATGAGATTATTAGAAGATCATAAAAAAAGGGAGAGTGATATAAAATGAAAACACCTAAGGATGAAATAGAAAGAGCAAAAGGAATGTTAGAAGATTACAAAGAAAGAGTAGCAAAAGGGGAAAAATTCATAACTTGGGAAGAAGTAAGAAAAGGATTTAATTTTACAACTGAAGAAGAGACAGAGATAGAAAAAGAAGAACAAAAAATAATTGCTAAAATTAATAAAAAAAATGAAAAAATAAAAAGAAAATTAGAAAAGCATTCAAATAAATCATTTGCCAAGGCATAATGAAAAAATAATATTTCATAGGACAAAGTAAATAAAATTTGATTATAAATTTCCTTGACATATTAAAAAATTATTTATATAATAAAAATGTAAATTGCTGGCGGATTAAGTGAATTAACACAGGGGCAATTTGCATAAAATATAAGCCGACCGCCTGGGCAATTCTTTAAAAAGAATGCCCTTTTTTTATTCTAAAAATACAAGGAGGTTCATAATGAGTGATATTGAAATTGCAAGAAATGCAAAACTAAAAAACATAAGAGATATAGCAAATGAATTAGGATTAAGTGAAGAAGAAATCGAAACTTATGGAAAATATAAAGCAAAAATAACTGAAGATGCTTTTAAGAGAACGGAAAATAAAAAGGATGGAAAATTAATATTAGTTACAGCAATAAACCCAACGCCTCTTGGAGAAGGAAAAACAACGATGTCAATTGGTTTAGCAGATGGATTAAGAAGAATAGGAAAAAAATCAATACTTGCACTAAGAGAACCATCACTTCGGACCAGTCTTTGGAATAAAGGGAGGAGCAACAGGTGGAGGATATGTCCAAATAGCACCAATGGAAGATATAAACTTACACTTTACAGGTGACATACATGCAATGACAGCTGCAAATAATTTGCTTGCAGCTATGATAGATAATCATATATATTTTGGAAACGAATTAGGATTTAAAAAAGTTTTATGGAAAAGATGCGTAGACTTAAATGATAGACAATTAAGAAAAATAAGATGTGGTCTATCACATGAAAAAGGAATGCAAGAAAGAGATGACGGATTTGATATAACAGTTGCATCAGAAATAATGGCAATACTTTGTTTATCAAAAGATATAAAGGACTTAAAAGCAAGACTTGGAAGAATAATTGTTGGATATAATGAAAAAGATGAACCAATAACTGCAAAAGATCTAAAAGCAGAGGGAAGCTTAGCTGTACTTTTGAAAGATGCAATTAATCCAAATTTAGTACAAACATTAGAAAATACACCAGCAATAGTACATGGTGGCCCATTTGCAAATATAGCACATGGTTGCAACAGTGTAAGAGCAACTCACTTAGCATTAAAACTTGGAGATTATTGTATTACAGAAGCTGGATTTGGAGCAGATTTAGGAGCAGAAAAATTCTTAGATATCAAATGCAGAGAAGCTAATCTAAAGCCAGATGCAGTAGTATGTGTTGCAACAATGAGAGCATTAAAATATCATGGAGGAGCTTCAAAAGAGGAAGTACAAGAAGAAAATATGGAAGCTCTAGAAAAAGGAATTCATAACCTTACAAGACATATAGATAATTTAAAAAACAAATTTGGATTAAATGTAATAGTTGCAATTAATAGATTTACATCAGATACAGAAAAAGAAATAGATTTCTTACAAAATAAATTAAAAGAACTTGGAATAAACATGAGTTTAGTAGAAGCTTGGGCAAAAGGTGGAGAAGGTGCAATAGATTTAGCTGAAAAGATAGTAGATTTATGCGAAGTTCCAGAAGACTTTAAATTTACATATGATTTAAATGAAGAAATTGAAGAAAAGATAAGAAAAGTTGCAAGAAAAATTTATGGAGCAGAAGATGTAGAATTTTCAGAAGAAGCAATGGAAAGTATAAAACAAATAAAGAAAATAGGATATGGAAATTTACCTGTTTGTATTGCAAAAACACAATATTCTTTCTCAGATGATCCTAAAAATCTTGAGTGCTTAGAGCCTTTTAATATACATGCACAAGAAGTAATATTAAAAGCAGGTGCTGGATTTATAGTAGTTATTACAGGAAAGATAATGACAATGCCAGGACTTCCAAAGGTTCCAGCAGCTGAAGGAATAGACTTAGATGAAAATGGAAATATAGTAGGAATTTTTTAGAATAGTAATATAATAATGCGACTTTGTCACATACTAAAAAGAGAATACCTCTAGTACTAATAGGCTAGAGGTATTTTTGCATAAATAAAGCCTAAATCTTGTATTATTTGCCTAAAATATGGAAATAATAATATCAAATAAAATGTATTAAGATGTATTGAAAATCTTATACATAATTATACTAGGAGGAATATTTATGAAAAAAATTATTATTTCCATTATAGCTATAGCACTAATAATATTTGGATATATTTATTATATTAATGTAAATGCAAGTATTGAAACATTATCAAGATATGGTTCAACAGGAAATGAAGTAAAACAAATACAACAAAGATTAAAAGATTGGGGATATTATAAGGGTTCAGTTGATGGAATATATGGAAGCAAAACCCAACAAGCTGTAAAAAATTTTCAAAAAGCAAATGGATTAAAAGTCGATGGAATCGCTGGAGAAAAAACTCTTGCTGCTATAGGCATAAACTCAAGTGGTGGATCAAAAACAACTTCGACATCAAGTAATTCTTCTGATTTAAATTTGCTTAGCAGATTAGTATATGGAGAAGCAAGAGGAGAAGAGTATATTGGACAAGTTGCAGTTGCAGCAGTTGTTTTAAATAGAGTAAGCAGTTCAAACTTTCCAAACTCTGTTGCAGGAGTTATATATCAAAAGGGAGCATTTGATGTAGTAAGTGATGGACAAATTAATTTATCACCAAATAGCACAGCAAGAAGTGCAGCACAGGATGCATTAAATGGATGGGACCCTTCAAATGGAGCGTTATATTATTTTAACCCTGCGACTGCGACAAGCTCTTGGATATGGTCAAGAAAACAGACACTTAAAATAGGAAAACATATCTTTTGTGTATAATTAAAAAAAGAGAAATAAATATTATTTCTCTTTTTTTATATCATAAAATATTTCGAAATCAGATTGTATTTAATGAAGAAATGTGATATACTTTCTAATTGGTGAGAAGAAATGTCAGTATATGAATATAAAACACATGTAAGATATAGTGATATAGATGAAAATAATCAATTATCGGACAAAGGACTAATAAATATACTTTCAGAAGCTGCAGGAAAACATTCGGCTATGGTAGGTAATGGACTAAATGACATAGAAAAGACAGGAACTACTTGGATGCTTCTGTTTTGGAAAGTTAAGTTCTTTAAAAGACCAATTTGGAATACAGATTTAGTTATAAAAACATGGGCAAGAAGTTTTAATAGAATATCATCATGGAGAGATTTTGAAGTATATGATTCAAATGGAGAAAAAATCGCAATAGCAACTACTGAATGGGTTTTGATAGATGCTTTAAAAAACGGAATAGGGCGAATTACAGAAGAACTTATGAATAGCTATGGAATAGTGGAAAAATCTGTTTTTGAAGAAGAACCAACTGGCAAATTAAAAGAAGAAGAAAATATGAAAGAAGTATATAAATATACAGCAAAAAGACGAGATATTGATGTAAATCACCATGTAAATAATGCAAATTATTTAGATATTGCATATGAAGCATTTCCAAATGATGTAGAGATAGATAATTTTGAAAACATAGAAATATATTACAAAAAACAAATAAAAATCGGAGAAACAGTTAGTTGTTACTATTCTAATAGAAATAATATACATACAGTTTGTATAAAAAGTGAAGATAAAAAAAATATTCATGCAATATTAAAATTTTTCTAATTGTTATTAAATTTATAAAATATAAACAAATTTTAAATAAGGAGGTAAAACAATGATTGAAATCAGATGGCATGGTAGAGGAGGACAGGGAGCAAAAACTGCATCACTTCTACTTGCAGATGCAGCATTTAACACTGGTAAATACATTCAAGGTTTCCCTGAATATGGACCAGAAAGAATGGGGGCTCCAATAACAGCATATAACAGAATAAGTACAGAACCTATAACGATACATAGCAATATATATGAACCAGACTATGTAGTAGTTGTAGATGATACTTTACTAGAATCTGTTGATGTAACAGCAGGGCTAAAAAAAGAAGGAGCAATAGTAATTAATACAACAAGAGATGCAGATTATATCAAATCAAAATTAAAAAATTATGAGGGAGAAATTTATACAGTAGATGCCCGCAAAATTTCAATGGAAACACTTGGAAAATATTTCCCAAATACACCAATGCTTGCAGCAATAGTTAAAGTAAGTAAGATAATGACAGATGAAGAACTAATAAATGATATGGAAGGTTCTTTCAAGCATAAATTTGCAAAAAAACCAGAAGTAATTGAAGGAAACATGAATGCATTAAAAATGGCATTAAGCGAGGTGAAAAAAGTATGAAGATAACACCAAATACACCAGCAGAAGAAATGACAATTGCTGGAAATATATATGATGCAGGAAATTCATTAGAGTTTAAAACAGGAGACTGGAGATCAGTAAAACCAATATACATAAGTGAAAAATGCAAACAATGTGGACTATGTTTCCCAGTATGCCCAGATGATGCGATTCCTGTAAATAAGGACCAAAAAAGAGAAGATTTTAATTATGATTATTGTAAAGGATGCGGAGTTTGCGCAAAGGTTTGTCCTTTTGGTGCAATCGAAATGAAATAAAAAATTAACAAACAAATCAAAAACGAAGATTAACGACGTAATACGAAGTTTTTCATTTGTTTAGAAAAAGGAGGAAAAAAAGAAATGTCAATAAGAGAAAGACTAAGCGGAAATGAAGCAGCAGCAATAGCAATGAAACAAATAAATCCAGATGTAGTTGCAGCATTTCCAATAACACCTTCTACTGAAATACCACAATATTTTTCAACTTTCGTAAGTAATGGAACAGTTGATACAGAATTTGTTGCAGTAGAAAGTGAACATAGTGCAATGAGCGCATGTATCGGAGCAGAAGCAGCTGGATCAAGAGCTATGACAGCAACATCTGCAAACGGATTATCATTAATGTGGGAGATGATATATATAGCATCAAGTTTGAGATTACCAATAGTAATGTCACTTGTAAATCGTGCAGTATCAGGACCATTAAACATACATAATGACCATTCAGATGCAATGGGAGTAAGAGACGCAGGTTGGATAATGCTATTTTCTGAAAATAACCAAGAGGCTTATGATAACTTACTTATGGCTCACAGAATAGCAGAGCACAAAGATGTATTATTACCACTTATGGTATGCCAAGATGGATTTATAACATCACATTCTATCGAAAATATAGAATTAGTAGAAGATGAAAAAGTAAAAGAATTTGTTGGAACATACAAACCAGAACATTATCTATTAAATAGAAAAGAACCAATGGCAATAGGTCCATTAGATGTTCAACCTTATCTATTTGAACATAAATATCAACAAGCAAATGCAATGAGAAATGCAAAAAAAGTTATAGAAGAAGTATCAAAAGAGTTTGAAAAAATGACAGGAAGAAAATATTCTTTCTTTGAAGAATATAAATTAGATGATGCAGAAATTGCAATAGTTTGTATGAACTCAACAGCTGGAACTACAAAATTTGTAGTAGATTCTTTAAGAGCAAAAGGAATAAAAGCAGGACTTCTAAAAGTTCGTATGTTTAGACCATTCCCAGCAGAAGAAATTGCAAATGCTTTATCACATTTAAAAGCTGTTGCAGTTTTAGACAAATCAGACTCATTAAACGGAGCAGGAGGAGCTTTATTTGAAGATGTTACATCATCTATGTATGTAAATAAAAAACAAGTACCAGTTGTAAACTATGTATATGGTATAGGAGGAAGAGATACAACTTCTTATGATATAGAAGGAGTATATAAAGACTTAATGGAAATTGCAAAAACAGGAGAAACAGGAAATCCATATAGATACTTTGGAGTAAGGAGGGAAAAATAATATGGCATATAATGTAAAAGAAATAGTAGCAAATAAACCTTCAAGATTTATGGCAGGACATAGAATGTGTGCAGGATGTGGTGCTCCACCAGTAGCTCGTATGGTGTTAAGAGCTCTTCATGAAGATGATCATGCAGTAGTATGTGCTGCAACTGGATGTATGGAAGTTTCTACATTCATGTACCCATATACATCTTGGACAGATTCTTTTATACATACAGCATTTGAATGTGCAGGAGCAACTTTATCAGGAGCAGAAGCTGCATATAGATCTTTGAAAAAACAAGGAAAATTACCAGAAGATGAGCATACAAAATTTATAGCATTCGGAGGAGATGGAGGAACTTATGATATAGGTCTTCAAAGTTTATCAGGAGCAATGGAGAGAGGACATGATATGGTATATGTATGTTATGATAATGGAGCATATATGAATACAGGTATACAGCGTTCTTCAGCAACTCCACACTTTGCAGATACAACAACATCACCTGCAGGAACAAAAATACCTGGAAAGATGCAAGTTAGAAAAGATCTAACAGAAGTAATGGCAAGTCATCATATACCTTATGCTGCACAAACAATTGCTACTGCTAATTTCAAAGATTTATATGAAAAGGCAGAAAAAGCAATCTATACAGAAGGACCAGCTTTCTTGAATGTACTTGCACCTTGTCCAAGAGGTTGGGGATATCCAACAGATGATTTGATGCAAATAAATAAATTAGCTGTTGAAACATGCTATTGGCCATTGTACGAAGTAGAAAATGGTAAATATAAAATAACATATAAACCAGCTAAGAAATTACCAATAGAAGAATTCTTAAAACCACAAAGAAGATTTAAACATATGTTTAAACCAGGAAATGAGTGGATGATTGAAGAGTTCCAAAAAGAATTGGATGAAAGATGGGAAGAACTTCTAAAATTAGAAGAAATTACAAATAGATAACATAGAGTTAAAAAAAATAAGAAAAAGGGATAATATAAGAATTATATTATCCCTTTTCTGAATATATATATTTTCCTACTGGAAAACTTAGTTATGGATTTTGACTCTACGCTGATATATAGTATCAAAAGATGAATCATTAAAAAATTCTGATAGCGTAATGTCAAAACCGTTCACAAATAAGTAGTAATGTATCTAATTTGATTAATTTTGTTTTATTATTCATAAAAGTTGATAATGTAGAACATGGAATACCTGTATCTCTGCATAGCGACCAGATATTCATATTTCTATCAGCTAAATAATATTTAATTCTTTTTCTAATTACATCTGAAAATTTCATATATTTACACCTCAACAATATTTAATTATGACTTAATATTTTATATTTATTATTTTCATTTGTTAATCATCTATAGAGACATATCCTGTTGTGTCAGGTTTTGCCACATCTTCATCTGTAACTGTACCAAACTCGTAGTGATAGTCGGTTACTATATTTTCATTGTTATCTATAAACTTAAGGATTAATCCAGTATCTGCATCTATAAAATTCTCACTATTTTGCATTTTTATTAAATAACATTTATTACCATTAAGTTCAACATTCTGAATATCAGTAATTATAGAAAAAAGTAACTTTTTAAAAAATGTATGAAGAATTAAAGTATGATTAGATATATCTATAGATAGCCTTTTTTTAGCAAGTGATTCATTTTTTAAGGATGAATCATTTACTAAATGTAATTCTTCAACATCTGATTCGTAGTCGATATATTGAACAGTATTAATGAAATTATCTACATTATATATTTTTTCTACTGTCAATGATTTTTCATTTTTAACATATTTATTATATATAATCATTTTTCTATTTTGATAACATTCTAGTTGAATGCAATAATTAGTTTCATCTTGTAATTTATTTACTTTATTATTCAAATTTGTAATTATTACAAATCTTCTTGCTATTATTACTACAAAAACTAAAGCTATTATTAACAATATATTTCTGAGTAACTTCAATCTTTTACTATATCTTTTTATGTATTTTAAGTTCTTTGCTTCATTTTTTGGTGCATTAATTTCTATTTCTTTTCTCATATTTTCTAACATTTCTTTACATTCAGGACAATCATTTATATGAGAATCTATGAATTTATTAGTTTCTTCATTGGTTAATTTTTCAACATAACTTGGTAATAAATCTTTAATAATGCTACATAGTTCTTTCTTTTCCATACTTTTCAACCTCCTTTAACTTTTGCTTACCTCTGTAGAAAGTGACTCGTGCCCAAGTTTCAGTTTTACCTAAAATTTCACCAATGTCTTTGAAACTTAAATTTCCATTTATTCTTAGAAGCATTACTTCTTTTGTTGTATTATCTAATTTGTTAATATTTTCAAATAACTTTCGCCTATTTTCATTTTCTATCACTATCATTTCAGTATCTTCTATGGCGATTAAATTATCTTCCTCCTCTTCCAAGCTTTTATATCTCTTTTTTCTTTTCAATTCATCATACCATAAGTTTTTTGCTATTTGGCAAAGCCAAACTTGTATTTTACAATCGCCATTAAAAGAATTAAGAGATTTTATAGCTTTAAAAAATGTTTCTTGAGTTAACTCTTCAGTAAGATTATCATTGTGAGTTAAGCAGAATAGATATTTATAAACTACGCTAAAATATTGTCTATAGATCTCTTCAACATTCTGCATAGACTCACCACCTTTTATATATTTCTAAAAAGTTCAATTATATGACTTTTTAAATTTAATTTTGTTACAGAATTTTTTAAAATTTTATTATATTTTATATTTTTTGACATATTTTGACATATTTTGTAATTTCTGTTATAATATGTGTGCTTGTTTTTAGGGAGTTTCCTAAAGGCATTACACAAGTGCATAATAATTTTATAGGGGGAAATTACTTTGAAAAAGCGTATTACATCTGTTGTGTTGGCTCTTCTTCTCTGCATGAGCCTGTGCATTCCCGCATTTGCCGTGGACACTACTCCGGAAGTCCGGGGTGATGTCCAGGTAGAATCGGCTACTATGCCTAGCGTTCAGCCGCAGACAGTGACCACTCTGAGAACCTTAAATGTGGATTTCGTAAGTGGTTACACTGTTAAGGTTACACCTACCAAGGGAACTAACCTTAAATTTGTCGGCAGAGCCTTGGAAAGTAATGTTACCTTGGAGGTATACAAGAATGGTGGATGGTGGCCATCGAAGACAGTTACTTTAAACAAAAGCGATGATGCAAAAAGCTATGACCTTATCACAAACTGCAATGGTGAACCGTATGAATTAATATTCAGTGCAGGAGGATCTGCTACCATCATCGGCTATGTCTGCCAAACTGAGTACACCTGATACTCAGTTTCAAGGTAATCCACTCACTTAAATCCTTTATCCATAGAAGGATTGATTGTACCATTAGTATAACCTAAATCTAAATCAATGCACTTGTGGGAGAGAGCTGCTTTGCGGCTCTCTTTTATTTATTATTTTTGCATGAAAGCAAAAAAGTATAGAATTCAATAATACATAATTGAACTTCTATACTTTATATCTTCTATCTCTACTTAACAATTTATTATTTTTTAAATTAGATTTTAGTATGTAAAAACTAAATATAATTTGCTAATATTTTATTATAATTTAGTAATCTTTTCTTGGCATTTTCTACAAATTAATTTATCATTGTACATAAATAAATCTTTGCTACTTCCGACATAATACACAATTTGGTTCATATTTTTTTAGTATGATAGAAGAACCATCAATAAATATTTCTATCGGATCTTTCTCATGTAAATTTAATTGATTTCTTAATTCCATAGGTAATACTATTCTACCTAATACATCCAATTTTCTAACTATTCCTGTACTTTTTTTCATTACTACATTTACTCCTTTATATATTACTATTTTATCTACTAGTTTGGCAAATTGAAGTATAACAATATTATCATATAAACAAAATAAATTCAATACTTTTAAGAAAATTATTTCAATTTACCGAACTAGTAAAATCACATTAATACATATTTTAATAAAAAAAACATTGAACACAAAAACAAAATGTGATATATTTAAAAGTAGAATTGAATATACTAATTAAATGGAGGTTTTTATATGTCGAGAAGAGCAAGAAGATATGAAGGAGAACCTAAATTAAATATAAAAAAAGTAATAGCAGTAATTGTTTTTATTTTAGTAATAATAATGTTTATTATTGGAATAAAAAGTCTATTAAATAATAATGTAGAAACCGGAACGGGAAAAATAGGGACAGTTACATATTATACGGCATATGATAATGGAAAATGGGGAGTAATAAATTCAAAAGGTGAAAAGGTAGTAGATACAACTTATGACGAGATGATAGTAATACCAGATAGTGCCCAAGCAACTTTCATATGTACTTATGATGTAAATTATACAGACGGAACATACAAAACAAAAGTAATTGATAATAAAAACAAAGAAAAAATAACAGGATATGATAAAGTAGAAGCTCTTGCAAATTATGATAAAAACAGAAATTTATGGTATGAAAAAAATATATTAAAAGTTCAAAAAGATGGAAAATACGGCTTGGTAGATTTTTCAGGTAAAGAATTATTAGCACCAGAGTATGATAATATAGATACACTTAAAAATTTAGAAAATAGTATATTAATAGAGAAAAATGGGCTATATGGACTTTGCGATAGTACAGGAAATATAGTAATTGAAGCAAAATACAAAAAAATTGACAAGATAGAAGAAGATTATAAAAATGGATATATTGTAGTAGATGAAAATAACAAATACGGAATTATAGGATTTGATAAGTCTGTAGTTTTAGAATGTAATTATGATGAAATAAAAGGCATTTGTTCAAACAATTTGTATGCTGTAAAACAAGACCGGTAAATATGTTATCATAAATAATGAAGGAGACTTAATACTTGCTGGTGATTTTGATGATGTTATAGATATTAATGAACAATATCTAATAGTCAAAAAAAATGGAAAAAGCGGACTTATAAATATATCTGGAGAAAAGAAAATAGACTACAAATATGATGAACTTATTTATATGAATAATGAATACTACATTGCAAAAAATAATAACAAATATGGAATAATTTCAATAGATGGAAAAGAAAAACTTCCTATTCAAAGTGAAGATATAAGTTATATAAGTGCTGGAAATATAATAATTGCAGATTACATAGAAAACGGAGAACTTATATCGAAAATATTAGATACAAATTTTGAAGAAAAACTTTCAGGAATTGTGTCAGATGTAAATACTGAAAAAGGATATATTAGAATTTATACTAATGAAGATTATAGATATTATAACTTTAAATTTGAGGAGAAACCAGCATCAAGCATTTTAACAGGAAACAAGCTATTCTTAAGTAAACAAAATGGAAAATATGGCTTCGTAGATAAAGAAGGAAATGTTGTTATTGATTATATTTATGATGATGCAACAGAACAAAATGAAATAGGATATGCAGGAGTAAAAAAAGACGGACTTTGGGGTTCAATTGATTTCGACGGAAAAATTGTTGTAGAACCTGAATATAACCTAGATAATAATACAAAAATAAATTTTGTAGGTGCTTGGCATTTATGTGAAGATCAAAATGCAAATTATTATTTGGATGTATAAGGAATGAAATATATGAAAATAACTTGTGGCACAGATATCATAGAAATAGATAGAATACATAAATTAATAGATGAAAACAAAGAAAATTTTATAAATAAAATATATACAGAAAATGAAATAGCATATTGTGAGAGCAAAACTTTGGTCAAATATCAACATTATGCGGCTAGATTTGCAGCAAAAGAAGCAATTTTTAAAGCAATTTCAAATAGACTTAAGAATAAATTTGATATAGCATGGAAAGATGCCGAAATTATAAATGATGAAAATGGAAAACCAGAAGTAAGATTTTTAAATAAACAAATAGAAGGTTTAGATAGTATAGAAATTAGTATATCACATTGCAGAGATTATGCAACTGCAAATGTTGTTGCAATATGGAATGACTAAAAGGGGTTATATAGAAATGAAATTATTTGACACACATTCACATTATAATGATGAACAATTTGATACAGATAGAGATAAAATCATAAAATTAATATATGAGAATGGCATAGAAAATACGGTAGTTGTAGGAGATAATATAGAAAATTCTAAAAAGGCTGTAGATATTGCAAATAGGTATGATTTTATTTATTCTGCAGTTCGGAATTCATCCAAACGAAATAGGGAATACAAAGGAAGAAATTGATAAAGATATTTTAGAAATAGAGGCACTAGCAAAAGCAAATAAAAAAGTAGTTGCAATAGGAGAAATAGGGCTAGATTATCATTGGGAAAAAGATAGAAAAGAGCTACAAAAATATAGTTTTATCGAACAAATAAAGCTTGCTAATAAATTGGACTTGCCAATAGCTATACACTCAAGAGATGCTATCATGGATACAATAGATATTTTAAAAAATGATATAAAACCAAATAAAAAAGGAATATTGCATTGTTGTCAATTAAACAAAGACTTAGTAAAGGCAGGAATAGAAGAGGGCTTTTATATATCATTTGCAGGTGCAATAACTTTTAAAAGTTCAAAAAATGCAGATGAAATAATCAAAATGGTTCCAGAAGACAAGATACTAATTGAAACAGATTGCCCATATTTAAGTCCAGAGCCACATAGAGGTCAAAGAAATGACTCAAGAAATATAAAATATACTGCACAAAAAATAGCAGATGTAAAACAAAAAAGTTTAGAAGAGATAGCTAAAATAACTTATGAAAATGCAAAAAGAATATATAGAATATAAAACAGATTTTACAAATATTGCAAAATCTGTTGATTTATGTAAATAAATATTATATAATATTTGCGGGCAACTACTATAAAAAAGGAGGTGACATGTGAACAAGAAACTAAAACCAATAGTAGTAATGGCATGTATGTTTCTTATGATAGTAGTAATTGCATTTATTATAAACAAAAACAATTTAGCAGATAAAGAAACAATTAATTACTCAAATACAGAGAATGAGAATACATACAATGCAATACCAAAAGAAGAAAATTTTGATATTCGGTGACGATTCATCTATGACAAGTTTAAATGGAACAACATTAGTTAAGATAGATTCAGAAAAAGATCTAAGCCATGAATTATCAAAATTAGAAACTGAAGCAGATGTTGATGCATTTAACAATAAGTTACTAAGACATGTAGATCATACTACTGATTTTAATCTTTTTATGATGAATACTATTGCACAGGATGTACAAGATTTTAGAGGAGTAATACATTTGGCAATAAAAAAAGATTTTTTTGATGCAAGGCTTAAAGAATTATTTTACGAAGAAAATGCAAAAACATTTGAATTTACAAAGGATGTAGAGTATTCACGAACAGGCTATTATATGCAAGGAATTTATGAAGAAAATGGATATTATATATTTGATTATAGACCAAAGGATAGAATAAATAATGGGCTAAAATATAAAGGCAAAAAGATAGAAAATGAAACTATAAAATATGAATATTCATACAATCCAGAATTTTTAAATCCTCATCTTCACGAAGTAGCAACTTTAGAAAGTACCATTAAAAATGATGAATATTTTTTCTTAGAAGAAATCCCTAATATTATTGTAGAATTTACAAAAATAAAAGGACTATACAGATTAACGAAAATAAGTGGAATAGATGATGTAAATATTGCAAAGCAATTGTTATATGAAAATTATGAAATATCTATATAATAAAAATAGACTAACAATCATAAAATTGTCAATCTATTTTATTGAAAATTATATCATTAATTTTTTCCTAAACTTTTTATTTCAAATTTCTTAAAGCCTCAACTCTTTCATCCAAACTTGGATGAGTAGACCAAATACTAGATTTAGTTATCTTTTCATTCCTAAAAGGACTAGATATATACATATGTGCTGTAGATTTATTAGCACTTTGTAATTCATTAGGATCAGCTGATATCTTTTGAAGTGCTGAGATTAATCCGTCTGGATTTCTAGTATATTTAGCAGAAGTTGCATCAGCTAAAAATTCTCTACGCCTTGAAAGAGCAAGTTGAGCAAGCTTACCAAATATTGGAGCAAGTATTAGAAATATAAGACCTATAAGCATAAGGATTGCATTTCCACCATTGTCTTTACTGCTAGATCTATTTCCTCTAAAAAAGAAACTTCTTGTAAATATATCTGAAAGCATAACAACAAAACTTACCATTACAGTAACAACAGCGGAAAGTCTTATATCATAATTTGCAATATGAGCAAGCTCATGTCCAATAACACCCTCAAGTTCATAGTAATCAAGTTTTTCTAAAAGTCCAGTTGTAACACATATAATAGAATGCTCTGGATTACGACCAGTTGCAAATGCATTTGGTTGATTATCCTCTACAACATATAACTGAGGAGTTGCATTTAATCCAGAACTAATTACAAGAGCATCTAAGATGTTTACAAGTTTTTGGTTCTCTTCATGAGTTGCAGGTCTTGCATGAGACATTGAAAGTACGATTTTATCACTATTATAGTATGTTGCCCAAGAAGCTATAATTGAAAATATAAGAGCAAAGACAATAGACATTGGACCAAAATCAAAAGCCATACATATATAATACAAAATAAGAGTAATTACTATTATAAATATTGAAACAATAATCCCACTTTTAATTTTATTAGCGCGTATATCCTCGTACATAAAAACCTCCGTTTAATATTTGAAATTATTTATTTCCAAAATCTACTTTTACATTATTTCTAGCTTCGTCATCACTTACAACAAATAAAGTTTTGCTAGTAAAGTGGAACATTGAAGCTAAAATATTTGTTGGAAATACTTGTAATGCAGTATTATACATTGTAACACTGTCATTATAGAATTGTCTTGAATAAGAAATCTTGTTTTCAGTATTTCTTAATTCTTCTTGTAATTCAGAAAAACTTTGATTTGCTTTTAAATCAGGATAATTTTCTGAAACTGCCATGATTGTTTTTAAAGCACCAGTAAGTTTATTATCTAAGTCAACTTTTTCATCAACACTACTAGCATTTGCCCAAGCAGTACGAAGTTCTGTTACTTTTTCTAAAACATCTTTTTCATAATCCATGTAACCTTTAACGACATTTACTAAATTAGGAATTAAGTCAAATCTTCTTTGTAATTGGACATCAATTTGTCCCCAAGCATTTTCAACTTTTAATTTTTTTCTTATTAAACCGTTATAAGCAAAAACTACCCATAAAACGATTACAACTAAAATTGCTATAGCTATCCACATAATATTTTCCTCCTTAATAATTATATTTATCAATATATATCATACCACAAAATATTAAAAGTTACAACAAAAAATATTTTTATTCATTTCTTAAATATATCAAAATAAATATTGTATTCTTTTAATGCCTAAAATGCAGAATATCTTGACATAAACAAACATAAGTTTTATAATAAATATGGTGGGATAAATGGAGAGACAAATACTACATATAGATGTGAATAATGCTTTTCTTAGTTGGACGGCTATTGAAATGCTTAAATCGGGAAGCACTCTTGATATAAGAACTATTCCTTCGATAATTCGGAGGAGACGAAACAAGAAGAGCAGGAATAGTTCTTGCAAAAAGTATGTTAGCAAAAAAATATGGAATAAAAACAGGGGAAACAATTTTTCAAGCAAGGAGAAAGTGTCCTAATTTAAAAGTGTACCCAGGATGTGAGTATTCAGTTTATAGAAAATATTCGAATAAATTATATGATATTTTATCAGAATATACAGATAAGATTGAAAGATATAGTATAGATGAATGCTTTTTAGATTTGACGGGATTTTTAAAAAATGATATACTAATTAATAAAGCATATGAAATAAGTAAAAGAGTAAAAAATGAATTAGGATTTACAGTAAATATAGGAGTAGCTCATAATAAATTACTTGCAAAAATGGCGTCAGATTTTGAAAAACCAGATAAAGTTCACACACTATTTGAAGATGAAATAGAAAAAAAGATGTGGAATCTACCAGTTTCGGAATTATTTATGCTAGGAAGAAAAACAGTGCCGAAACTAAATAGTATGAATATAAAAACAATTGGAGATTTAGCTAAGTATGATAAAACTGAGCTAATCAGAAAATTTAAAAAACATGGAAATCTGATGTGGGAATATGCTAATCGGAATAGATAATTCTGAAGTAATTTTCGAAAAAGAACGACCTAAAAGCATTGGAAATTCAGTAACATTACCAAGAAATATAAAAACAAAGCAAGAAATAGAAGAGGTTGCTTTGTCTATAACAGAACAAGTTTGTTATAGGCTAAGAAGAAATAATTTACTTGCGAATGTTGTAAATGTACAATTAAGAACAAAGGATTTTTTAGATACTTCGCATCAAAGAAAGTTAGATTTAGCAGTTTCTAATACAAAAATAATATATCGGTACAGTAAGACAATTAATAGATGAAATGTTTGAAGAAGGGATGTCAATAAGATTAGTTGGAGTTAGAGTAGATAATCTGATAGAAAAAAATGAACAACAATTATCTCTTTTTTCAGATATTGATAACGAAAAACAAGACAAATTAGATATGACAATAGATAAAATAAAACAAAAATATGGATATGACTTTATAAAAAAAGGTGCAGAATTAAACTCTGACAACCTAGTAAAAATCAAAAGAAAAGAATAAAAGGGGGAATTATTATAACCAGATTTACAAATATATTAATGATATTAATTGTTATAGTTATTGTGATATTTGGAGGACTCTATTATTACAAAGCCACATCTAATAATAAAATTAGTTATGCTCTCAGACCTGAGGCAAATAAAGTAGAAGATATAAACGATGTACAACAAGTAGTACATACAAATACTACAAAAAATGAGAATCAAACTTCGACTGTGATACCATGGACAGAACCAAATAATACTAGCATACAAAATATAGATACTTCTAATCAAAACAAAAATTATAAACACAATAATAGATATTATTATGATCAGTTAGAAGCTCCATCTAAAGCATTATATGATGCAGTTGAAAATAATTTAGAAGAACTAAAAAAAGGAACATGTAGGATAAATTTAAATTATGATTTTAGTGATATTTTAAAGAATAATGATTCAGAGAATGCATTAAAACCTTATTATGATGATGCAATGGATGCCTTAAGTTTAGATATACCTAATCTATTCTATGTAGATTTTTTAAAACTTTACTTATTTGTAGAAACAAGAACAACTATATTTAGTACAAAATACACTACTTATTTAAGTACAAAAAATGGCATAAATATTTATAAAGAAGGTTTCTACAACGAAGAGCAAGTTAATGAAGCTATAAATCAGATAAACGATATAAAAGCTAATATTATAAATAGAGCATATGAAAATGACTATTATAAAGTAAGATATGTTCATGATTGGCTTATAGAAAATATGGAGTATGATAATGATGAAATATCTAAATCGAGCGTATATGGTGCATTAGTAGATAAAAAAGGAGTATGCGAAGCGTATGCAAGAACATATAAATATATACTAGATGAACTTGGAGTAAATAATGTATTAGCAACAGGAACAGCAACTAATTCAAATGGAGATAATGAAAGCCATATGTGGAATTATGTATTACTAAATGGTAAATGGTATGCAGTGGATGTAACTTGGGATGATCCAATTGTTATAGGTGGAGGAATATTAAGTAGTGCATCAAAGCATAGATACTTTTTAGTTGGTTCTAATAAGTTTTTTGAAAATCACTTTGAAAATAATACAATTACATCTCAAGGAAGACAATTTGCATTGCCAAAATTACAAACTGGAGATTACAAATAAATAAAGTATAAAAATAGTAAGTTTTGACAATAATACTAAAAAATAAAAAAAGGATGGTATTATGAAAAAACGAGCTATTTTTATTTTTGCAATATTTTTAATAATAATATTTGCTGTGTTTTTCTATTTAGGTCTTCAATTGGATAAAGATAAGAATAAGGATACAAATTTAACAGATGATACAAATAGTGTAAAATCAAGTGAAATTAATGAAAAAATAGAGAATGAAAATACAGTGGAAGCGGTATCATCAGAAGAAAAGACAGGACCAAATACTATACTTACATTACAAAAATATTATATAGAATGTGGACATACTATTACAACAAATACTTCACTTCCAGAAGAACTAGTAAATCTTACAGAGGAAGAAATAGAAGAAGAATACAATGATTGGGAATTACTTGAATTTTCAAATGAAGAGATAATTTTATTAAAAGAATTAGATAGTTTTTGTGGTCAGCATTATCTTTTAACAGAAAGTGACGGATTTATTGTTATTTCCACGATAGACGAGCATGGAATTGTTAATTTTAAAGAAAAAACAGATTTATCAGTAGATTATCTTCCAGAGACAGATAGGATAACACTAAAAAATGGCTTAATGGTATATGGAACAGATGAATTAAATAAGCTTCTTGAAGATTTTGAATAGAAATTTTAAATAAATAAAATGCAATAATAAATATTATTGCATTTTATTATATATAAAAATTATTTTTGTTTAGAAACTTCATCCTTAATGTAATTTTGCAAATTAAATGCTCTAAAATATAAAACTAAAGCAGATAGAGTTGCAAGTAATGCTAGAATGTAAATATATATAGAGAAATCATATATACCATTTTCTAATATATTATTATTCAAATATCGTATAATCAAAGAACAAGCAATTGCAACATAGAATAATACAGTTGCAAGCTTACCGATACCATTTACTAGACACTACAAGCTCTTTTCCATAAAGAAACGAGGCACCTGCTATCATTGCAAATTCTTTCAATACTACGATAGCTAATATCCAAAAAGGAATAACTCCTTTTATAGCTAAAGTTACAAGTATAGCAAGCTGAGTTGTTTTATCTGCAAGAGGATCGACTAGCTTTCCAAAATCAGTCACTAAATCAAACTTTCTTGCAATGAAACCGTCTAATACATCAGAGATAGCAGATAATATTAAAAATATTATAGCAATTATAAAATGCTCAGAGCTAATTGCGATTACGATAGGTGGTATTAATAAAAATCTAATTATTGTTAAAATATTTGGCACATATTTAAGCATATATATAACAACCCTCCACTATTCAGAAACTTTAAAATTTAAAGCATCATTTTTTACATCAACTATTACATTATTTCCATTTTTAATTTCGCTTCTTAAAATTCTCTCAGAAAGTTCATCCTCTAAATATCTTTGAATAGCTCTTCTTAGAGGTCTAGCACCATATTTTAAATCAGTTCCTTTTTCTAATAGAAATTCTTTAGCTGATTTTGAAATTTTCATAGTAATATTTTTATCTTTAAGAGCTACTTCAGTATCAACTAACATCAAATCGACAATTTTCATTAGTTGTTCTTTATTTAAACTATCAAAAACAACGATTTCATCTATTCTATTTAAAAATTCTGGTCTAAAAGTATCTTTTAAACTATCTAAAATTTTATTAGAATCCACAGTTTGTTTGCCAAAACCAATAGAATTATTGTTTAAATTAGATCCAGAGTTAGAAGTCATAATAATAATTGTATTTTCAAAACTTACTGTATTTCCTTGCGAATCTGTAAGTTTACCATCATCCAAAACTTGAAGTAGAATATTAAACACATCAGAATGAGCTTTTTCAATTTCATCAAGTAAAACTATTGAATAAGGTTTTCTCTTAACTTTTTCAGTAAGCTGACCTGCATCGTCATATCCAACATATCCAGGAGGTGAACCAATAAGCTTAGAAGTTGAATGAGATTCCATATATTCAGACATATCAACTCTGATTATTGCATCTTTATCTCCAAACATCTCATAAGCAAGTGTTTTTGCAAGTTCAGTTTTACCAACTCCAGTAGGTCCAACAAATAAGAAAGAAGGTGGACGCTTTGTAGTCTTAAGACCAGCTCTATTTCTTCTTATTGCTCTAGACACAGCTTCAACAGCTCTATCTTGACCAATAATCTTCTTATGAAGATTATTTTCTAGATTTAAAAGTTTTGTAGTTTCTTCCTCAGTAATTTTTGTTACTGGGATTTTAGTCCAATGTTCAATAACTTCTGCAATATCTTGAACAGTGACTTCTTTTAGCTTTAAAGTTTTGTTTATAGCATCAATTTGCTCAATAAGTTGACATTCACGAGTTTTTAAATCAGCTGCTTTTTGATAATCTTCTGTCGAATCTGCTTGAGCAGCTTCATTTTTTTCTTCTTGAACTGCTTTTAATTCATTTTTTAAAATTTCTAATTGATACAATTCTTTGTTATCAAGATTAATTCTAGAACAAGCTTCATCTAATATATCAATAGCTTTATCAGGTAAAAATCTATCATGTATATATTTTTCAGACATTATTACAGCTTGACGAATAACATCATTAGAAATTTTGACTTTGTGGAAATCTTCATAATATTTTTTAATTCCATACATAATTTCAGAAGTTGCATCTATATTTGGCTCTTCTACTAAAACAGTTTGGAATCTTCTTTCCAAAGCAGTATCTTTTTCAATATATTTTCTATATTCTTTTAAAGTAGTAGTACCAATAAGCTGGATACTGCCGTCAGCAAGTGAAGGCTTAAGAATATTAGCGGCATTCATAGCATTTTCACCATCACCTGTACCTATTATATTATGAATTTCGTCTATTACTAGAATGATATTTTTAAGTGATTTGCATTCATCAATAATTCCCTTCATTCTAGCTTCAAATTGACCTCTAAATTGAGTTCCAGCAACAACAGAAGTCATATCTAAAAGATAAACCTCTTTGTTTAAAAGTTTAGCTGGGACTCGCTCTTTAGCAATTGCTATTGCTAAACCTTGTGCAATAGCTGTCTTTCCAACACCTGGTTCTCCAATTAAACAAGGATTATTTTTAGAACGTCTATTTAATATTTGTATAATTCTTCTTATTTCATTATCTCTTCCGATAACAATATCTAATTCATTATTTTTGGCTTTATTGGTTAAATTAGTTCCATACATATCAAGAAATTTCTTTTTCTTATCTTTAGGTTTTTTATCTACCTTTACTCTTTTATTATTTGAATTTCTACTTTCCGTTTGACCGTCAAAATTATTTTGACCGAAAAAATTTCCAAATATTGCGCCGATAGGAACAGCATTAGCTTGACCGTCTTGCATAGCCTCATCCATATCAATGTTATTTGAAATGTTATTTATAATATTCTCAAACTGTTCACTAACAGCATTTAAATCAATGTTATTATTATTAAGGATAGAACCTAAAGGATTTATTCCTCTTTCTTTTGCACATTTTGCACAATAGCCAATAGTATTATGAGGATTATCTTTTGTTGGATTACTTACAAAAATTGTTGCCTCTTCTTTTTTACATATTGAACATAGCATAATTTAAGCCCTCCTTTAATGTACTTAAGTATTCTATTAATAATACATTAAAATTGATAAAAAGTCAAGTTGATAATTAATTCTACGTTATGCTATAATTAATATATACTATTAAGGAGGAAATCATTGATGAACAACGGAAAAATAGATATAAGAACAGTAATAATTATAGGAGTAATTGTAATATGCATATTTTCTATCGTGTATGGTGTATATTATCAAATAGAATCTGCTAAACAAAAACAACTAAACGAGATAATACAAGAAACACAACCAGAAGAACAAATAAAAACGATAGAATTTGATGACTTATTTGATAGCAATATAAATTATCAAGATAATGATAATGTATTAGTAAATAAACTAGATCAATATGAAGAGCTTGTTTATACTATATATGAGTTAGAAGATACTGCATATGGAATAAATGTAAAGATTCCTACAATAAATATAAATAATGAAAAAATTATTAATATTAATAAAGAAATAGCTTCAATATTTCAAGATAAAGTAAATGAAATACTTGCAAATACAGATGAAGAAGCTAAAAAACAGGTTATATATAATGTAGAATACACAGCATATGTAAATGAAAATATTTTGTCTTTAGTAATTAGAGCAACCCTAAAGGAAGGAACAAATATACAAAGAGTAATTATTCAAACATATACATATAATTTGTCAACAAATGAAGAAATGACACTTAACAATATTCTTAATATAAAAGGAAAAAATAAAACAGAAGTACAAACAAAGATAATAGATACAATACAAGAAGCAATAGATAATTCTGGAAACCTTTCAGCACTTGGATATAATACATATAATCGTAACGTAAATGATAGTATGTATTTAATAGAGAATTCTAATAATTACTTTTTAGGACCAGATGGAACAATATATATAATATATGCTTATGGAAATGCAAGTTATTCTTCTGAAAAAGATATTGTAGTAATTAATTAGGAAAATGCACCTTACTTTACATAATTTGACTTAAAGCTAAAAATTTGGTATAATAAATGTATATAAGGAGCATAGAAATGCTCTAAAAAATATAGAGATAGGAGAAAAAGAAAATGCCAAACAGAGACCGGGAAAGAATTTACATCAGCAAATGCATCTCGGACAAACGGAAGGTAACTATCATCATGAAGAATGGTTACCAAATGAGAGGCATTATTATCGAACAAGATGATCTCTCGATTGTGGTCGATGAGCGTGGAAACAAAAACCTTGTATATAAGGGGGCAATTTCTACGGTTATGTCGACACCTAACATCTTTTAAACTCCAAAAAGGAGAGTGCAAAAGCACTCTCCTTTTTAAAAATATAAAGACCTACCATTCGAAGTAGGTCTTTTAAAATAAAAAATAAAAGGGGATGTTTTTCACTATCATTACTTAGTGTACTTATAATATATCAATTAAATTTGTCCTTTGTGTGAACTAGGTGTGAAAGTTACGAATATAAAATCTTAAGAAAAAATTAAAATGAATTAATTTATAAAATTTGAAATATACATTAAAGAGATTATATGAAAAGGGGTAAAGAATTGAAAAAAAGGTTAAGTAAGATAAATGAATTTTTGGAAATACCGGAAGAAATAATAACAGACAAACCTAAAATAACAATACTTGGATTTGAAGAATTAGTCATAGAAAATTATAAAAATATATTAGAATATGAAGAAATATTTATAAAAGTAAATACACATATAGGAGTAATAAATATTAATGGATTTAATTTAAATCTTACACAAATGAATAAAGAAGACTTAATGATAACAGGTCAAATAGATTCTATTGATTTTGAAGCGAATGAGTAGGTGAAAAGTTTGATATTTAAAATTCTAATTAACTATATATTAGGATATGTAAATATATCTGTTGAAGGATATTACATAGAAAGATTTATAAATATTTGTATAAGCAAAGGGATACTCGTATGGAACATAAGAAGAGAAAAATCTACATTTATGTTTGCAAACATTGGAAAAAATGATTTTAAATTATTAAAAGAGATTGCTAGAAAGACTAAATGTAAAATAAAGATAAATCAAAAACGAGGACTACCTTTTTTATTGAATAGATACAAAAAAAGAAAAATATTTTTCATAGTATTTGTGTTAGTTGCAATATTAATGTATGGGACATCAAAATTTATATGGAATGTTGAGATAGAAGGAATAGAAACAATAGATAGGCAAGAGATAATGAATGAATTATCAGAGTATGGCTTAAAAGAAGGAATATTAAAATCAAAAGTAAATGCACAAGAAATAATAAATCAGATTAGGTTAAAAAGAGATGATATTGCTTGGATGAATATAAATTTAAATGGAACTAATGTAATAGTAAAAATAGTAGAAGCAACAAAAAAACCAGAAATTTTAGATGAAAATGAATACTGTAATATTATATCTAATAAAACAGCTCAGATAACAAAAATCACAGCAAAAGCTGGAACTATTTTAGTAAAACCGGGAGATATTGTTACGGAAAATAGCATATTAATAGGTGGCTGGATGGAAGGAAAGTATACAGGAACAAGATATGTTCATGCATCAGGAGAAGTTCAAGCAAAAGTATGGTATACTAAATCTGAAAAGATTAATTTAAGACAGGTAAACCAAGTAAGGACAGGAGCTACACAGAAAAGATATAATATTAAACTAAATAATTTTCAAATAAATTTGTATAAAAGTATTCCAAATTTTGAAAAATATGATACAATAAATGAAGAGAAAAAAATAAAAATATTTTCAGATTTTTATTTGCCAATAAGCTTAGGGATTTCTACATATTATGAATTAAAGGATGAAGAAAAAAACCTAACTAAAGAGGAAGCAAAACAAATTTTAACAGACAAATTAAAAAATGAATTATTAGAAGAAATAGAAAATCAGGAAAATATACAAGATATAAAAGTTAATACATCTGAAAATGAAGAAAGCGTAGAAGTAGAAGTTATATACGAGGTATTAGAAAATATTGGTACACAAGAAAAAATTTTAAATTAAAAGGGAGGAAAAACTATGGAAGAAAGAGGATTAAGAGTTGCAAAAAATGATAAGGCATTTTTCTCAAAAATATCAACAACAATAAGCAGATTATTAATACCTACAAAAATAGGTATTAATGGAATGTTAATTACAATAAAAAGGAATAGTTTACTTAAAAACTATGAATTGTATATAAATAATAAAGATAAAGAAAAGGAAGAAAATCTTCAAAGAAAATATGAAGACACATTTATATTATATCTGGAGTCTATTGATAAATATGTAATGGATTCTATATACAAAAAAGTAAAGAATAGAACAGCAAGTAGTTTCGAAGAAGATGCATTATCTAGATATTATACAGTTACACATCTAAAAGAAACTCAATATTCAGAGTATAAACATAGAAAACAAAAATATTTGTTAGAGTTAGATTATATATCTTTAAAAAATGACGATAAACAAAAAGTAATTGCAAGATACAATCCATTTTATGTTTCAAAAATGGACGGAATATATAAAGGAATATTAAAAAATTATTCTATACAATTAGCAGATAAAATATCAGAAAATATTATTGATAAGGATGGCATATATGATAATATATTTGAAACTTTAGAAGACTATATGTCAAATATCCTACCTATAAAAATTGATCTTGACGGAAAAGAAAAATATAAAGATATATTAGAAGAATATGATAAATTTACCCGGATTTTTATCAGGAAAGTTAGATACAAGAGAGCAAATTGAAAAAAAGATGTATCTTCTTGCAATGAGCAGAAAATTATTTACTCATAGTGTTCCACTAGCAGTTGCAGAAGGATGTTACGAAAAACTAATAAGAGAAAATAGACATTTAATAATAAGTGCTAAAGTGGAAAAGAAGAAAGAAATGGCTTATAATACCATAATAAATTTAATAGAAGACTATAATACAAGAGTTTTATCTACAAAAATTTATTGGGAAAAACCAGAAGAAAAAGAAGAGTACAAAAAATTGTGGGATAAATACAATAAGATAGACAAAACTACAAAAGAAGGTAAAATTCAAAAAGAAATATTATTCATTAAAGAAGAACTAAAAAATCTAGATGATAATCTACAAAATAAACATATAATTAAATTTTATAAGGACAAGCTTTTTGAATATAAAGCGATAAGAAGAATAAAAAATTCATATAGTAAGGGGAAGAAATATATTAAAGTATGAGAGAACTAGCAGAAACAACATTTGTAAATATAAAAGAAGATAAAAAATATGAAGAAATCATAAATAAAGTATATGAGGTATGCTTCAAAGAAGAAGATTTATATGATTATGATATATATATAAGCGTAATGCTCACAGACGAAGAAAATATAAAGGATATAAACAAGAAGTATAGAAATATTGATAAAGCTACAGATGTTTTATCATTTCCAATGTTTGAAAAAGATGAAATAGAAAATGCTAAGACAAGAAAAGAACCACTTGGAGATATAGTGATATGTATACCAATAGTACAAAAACAAGCAATAGAATATGGACATAGTGTAGATAGAGAATTTGCATATATGTTAGTACATGGATTTTATCATTTAATGGGATATGACCATATACAAGAAGAAGATAAGAAAGAAATGAGATTAAAAGAAGAAAATGTTTTAAATAAATTGGGATTGAAAATTAATAAATAATAAATAAAAGGGGGTAGTTGTAATTATGAGAATAAGACTACTAATCATAATTCTAGCTATTATAGTAGTAATAGCAGGAATATTATTGGGATTAAAAGCATTTAGTAAAACAGCTGAAATAATTGCGCAAGGTACTCAAAATGAAGAAGAAGTATTGAAAGAACCAGAAAAACCAAAAAGTAAATATTATGGAAATGAAAGAACTATTGCAGTTTCAATAGACAATGTTGGTGATGCAATACCACAAACTAGTTTAAATAAAGCAATGTTAGTATATGAAATGTATGTAGAAGGGGGACTTACGAGATTTTTAGCAGTATACAAAAATGAAGATGTTGAAACAATTGGACCAGTAAGAAGTGCAAGACCTTGCTTTGTAGATTATGCTCTAGAAAATGATAGCATATTTATTCATTATGGAGGAAGTCAAAGAGCAAAAGATGATATAAAAAAGTTAGGTATTCAAGATGTTGATGGACTTGTATCAAAAGCATTTTGGAGGACTAAAGAGAAGAAGGCTCCTCATAATGCTTTAATAAGTACAAAGAACATCTGGGAAGAAGCAGATAAAAAAGGTTATAGAAAAACCACAACTGAAAGAAATGTATTAAATTATAGTGTAGATGAGATAAACCTAGAAGAAGAAACAGCAGTTGTTGCAAATACAGTAAACATTCCATATAGCTCATCAAAAGTAAAATTTGTATACAATGAAGAGACAAAACTATATGAAAGATATGTTGGAACAGCCTTAAGAAAAGACTGGCTAACAGGAGAGGCTTTTACTACTAAAAATATAATAATAACATATGCTAATAATTATACAACCTCTGAGGATAACAGCGGAAGACAGGAAATAGAAAATATCGGAAACAAGGATGGATACTACATAACAAATGGAAAAGCCATCAAAATTAAATGCTTAAAACAAACAAGATCAGGCAAAACAGTATATAATGATTTGGCTGGAAATGAAATAAGTGTAAATGATGGAAATACATATATCCAAATAGTTCCACCAAGTATGAACATTACAATGGAATAAATTTGAGGTAAATACTTAGGAAGGATGAGATATATGCAAGATTTTAAATCGGGGTTTGTAGCAATTTTAGGAAGGACAAATGTCCGGAAAATCAACATTATTAAATGCATTAATTGGAGAAAAAATAGCAATTATAGCAAATAAACCTCAAACAACAAGAACACAGATAAAAGGGATAGTTAATAGAGAAAAATCACAAATAATATTTTTAGACACTCCAGGAATTCATAAACCAAAAACAAAATTAAGTAATATAATGGTACAAACAGCTTTTAGTTCCGCTAAAGATGTAGATTTAATTTTATTTGTGATAGAGGCAACAAGCAAAGATATTGGACCTGGTGACAGATTAATATTAGATAAAATAAAAGAATCTAAGAAAAAAACAATACTTATAATTAACAAGATAGATTTGATAAAAAAAGAAGAACTATTGAAACTTATACAGCTTTATTCAAAAGAATATAATTTTGAAGCGGTAATTCCTATATCAGCAACAAACTTAGATAAAAATATAGTATTAGATGAAATAGAAAAAACTTTAGATTATGGTCCTAAATATTATGATGATGAAACATATACAGATCAAACAATAAAAATGATAGTGGAAGAAACAATAAGAGAAAAAACGTTAAAATTACTTAATGATGAAGTACCACATGGAATTTATGTAGAAGTAGAAAAAATAAAAAAATCGAAAACCATGCAAAACGAATCAATATTTAATATAGAAGCAACAATATATTGCCAAAGGGAATCTCATAAAGGAATAATAATAGGGAAAAACGGAAGTAAATTAAAACAAATAGGAACCTATGCAAGAGAAGATTTAGAAAAAACTTTAGGAGAAAAAGTAAATCTTAAAACTTGGGTAAAAGTCAATAAAGATTGGCAAGATAAAGATTCAATTGTCAAAAAATTTAAAATTGATAATTAGATAAGAAGTATAAATAAACAAAAAATAAGCAAAATAAGTAGAGTATACAATAGACAAAATGGAGATGAAAGCTTATGATAAGTAAAATGGCATGGAACACCTTCAAAAAAACAGGAGATATAAATACTTTTTTGGAATTTATAGAAACAAAAAATATAGAAGAAAATATGATAGAGGAACAAAATGGGAACAGTAAAAACAAAGGCTATTATTTTGAGAGAAAGTAATATGGGTGATTTCGATAAAATGTTAACAATGTTAACAGCTGACTTTCGGCAAAATTTCTTGCTCGGCCAAAGGCTCAAGAAGGCCAAGTAGTAGACTACTTGCTGGAAGTCAAACATTGTGTTTTGGAGAATATGTTCTATATAGAGGTCAAGGAGGAGCATACCATATGAACTCTTGCGAACCTATTGAAGTATTTTATAATATAAGGACTGATATAGATAAATTACAATATGCATCATACATATTAAAAATAGTAGAAGATATTACAAATGAGAATGACTCATCATATAACATACTCCAATTATTATTAAATACGATATATACAATATCTGAGACAGAAATGAATAAAGATTTAGTAATTGCAATTTTTAAATTAAGATTAATGTCGATAATAGGGTTTACACCAAACATTACAGAATGTGTAAACTGTCATTCCAAAGAAAATTTAACACACTTTAGTATAAAAAGTAGCGGATTAAAATGTGAAATCTGTGCCAAACAGGATAAAAGTGTTATAAGTATATCAGAAGCTACACTTTATGCTATAAAATATATAATAATGGCGCCAGCTAAAAAATTATTTTCATTCAATGTTCCAGATGAGTCTATTGAAGAACTAAAATTAATTTCTAAAGTTTATATGGAAGAAAAATTAGAAAAATCATATAAATTTGATAAAATATTTTCTTAAAAATAAGAATAATAATTTTAAAAAGTAAAATTTTTATTTTACTTTTTTTTTTAATTCTAAAATTGGAAAAGCCTTCATATAATCTAATAAAACAAGCCTAAAAAATTTTATAAAAATTTTCGCTAAAACTCGATATTCCCTAGTATAAAAGGACTATCTCAAACATAGAAAAATTTGACATTTAGACAAACAAATAGTATAATACTAGAGTATTGATTAAGGAGGTTTAAATTCTTATGATAAAAAGTGAACAAGCTTCGCTGTCCGTAATAAGAATAGCTGCAATTACAATTATTACAATATTTGTTTTAACAGTAGGTGTATTTGCAGCAAAAGCAGAAGTAAAAAATGTAAAGATTGTTCTTTCAGATAATTGTGAAATAGAAGTATTAACAACAAAAACAAAAATTTCCGATATATTAGAGGAAAATCATATAGTAATTTTACCAGAAGAAAATGTATTTCCAAACTTAGATGCAGAAATAGCAGATAATTCAAAAATAGTAATAACAGGATTAACACAAGATGCAGCAAAAGTTATGGCACTTGCAGAAGAGAGTGAAGGAATTTCATTAGATAAATTATTAAGTTCATATAATACAGTAGTTGAGAAAATAGTTGTAGAAGACGAAGAAATACCTTATGAAACAATAACAAAAGATGCATCTAATTCTAGTTCAGGCAATGCAACTAAAGTATTACAAAAAGGGAAGACAGGAATAAAAAGAGTAACATATAAAATAAAATATCAAAATGATATAGAAATAGAAAGAACAAAAATAAAAGAAGAAATAGTTAAAAAAGCAGTAAATAAAATAGTAACAAAAACAACAAATAGAGAATTATCTGCATCTGATAGAAAAGCTTCAAATGCATCTGTTACAACACCAACTTCAAGCAGTTTAGCTAAAAAAGTTGAAGGAATTACACCAAAAGTTGTAACACTAAATGCTTCAGCATATACTGCATCAACTTGTGGTAAAAGCCCATCTTCTTCAGGATATGGAATCACAGCAAGTGGAGTGAGAGCATCAGCATGGTATACAGTAGCAGCGGGAAAAGCTTATAAATTTGGAACGATAATTTACATACCATACTTTGCAAACAAACCAAATAAAGGATGGTTTGTAGTACAAGATAGAGGTGGAGCAATTAAAAATAATAAATTAGATGTATATATGAATACTTATAATGAATGCATAAACTTCGGAAGAAGAAATCTTGAATGTTATATATATGAAGTATAAAGCAAAAGAGCAAGAAATATGTATCTTGCTCTTTTAATCTAGTAGGAGAGTAATAAAATCTTTGCTAGAATGAATACAAGGTTATAATACTAAAATTGCAGAAAGGAAAACAAAATGAAATTAATATCGTGGAATGTTAATGGTCTAAGGGCTGTGCTAAAAAAAGGATTTCAAGACTTTTTTAAAGAAATAGATGCAGATATATTTTGCATTCAGGAAACAAAATGTAGTGAAGGACAAGCAGATATTGAATTTGCAAAAGGCTATAAGGTATACTTGAATTATGCTGAGAAAAAAGGATACTCAGGGACAGCCATTTTTACTAAAATAGAACCATTAAATGTGATCTATGGAATCGGAATTGAGGAACATGACAAAGAAGGAAGAGTAATAACTTTAGAATTTGAAAAATTCTATTTAGTTAATTGCTATACGCCAAATTCAAAAAGAGAACTAGAAAGATTAGATTACAGAATGATATGGGAAGACGAATTTAGGAAGTATTTATTAAAGTTAAATAAGAAAAAACCAGTAATTCTTTGTGGGGATTTAAATGTTGCCCATAATGAAATAGATTTAAAAAACCCAAAATCAAATAGAGGTAATGCTGGATTTACAGACGAAGAAAGACAAAAGATGACTGAACTTTTAAATGCTGGCTTTACAGATAGTTTTAGATATTTATATCCAGAAAAAACAGATAGCTACACTTGGTGGTCATACTTTGCTTCTTCAAGAGAAAGAAACATAGGTTGGAGGATAGATTACTTTATAGTATCAAAAAATATAGAAAATGCTATACAAGAAGCATATATATATGATAAAATACTAGGCAGTGATCATTGTCCAGTAGGAATAGATATAGAAATATAAAGGAGTGAGATATATGCCAAAAGAAACAAAAGAATGGAAAAAGTGGATATTTTGGTTCACACTAGTTATTGCAGCAATAGGAATATATAAATTATTAGATAATTTTGGAGATATAACAGAATGGATAAAAAGTTTAGTGCACATTCTTATGCCATTTATAATAGCAGTTATACTCGCATATCTTTTTTATATACCTTGCAAAAAAATAGAAGGAATGATTAAAAAGTCAAAATCAAAATTTATAAGCAAGAGAGCAAGATGGTTATCTATATTTATAGTTTATGCAATAGTTATAATCATATTAGTAGGTATAATTAAATTTGTAATACCATCAATATATGAAAGTATAGTAGAACTTGCTAATGCATTACCAGGATATTATAATTCAGCAATAGAAAAACTAGAAGAATTACCAGAAGATTCATTACTTAATAAAATAAATTTGAAATCAATAATAGAAGGATTAAGCAGTATAGAATTAAAAGAATATTTTAGTATAGAAGCTTTGACAGAATATGCAAAAGGAATATTAGGATTTGCAACAACTATATTTGATATATTTGTTACAGTAATTGTTTCAATATATATACTTGCAGAAAGAACAGAAATAGTTAAATTTGCAAAGAGACTATGCGGAGCAATTTTTAATGTAAATACATATAATATAATCGGAAAATATTTCAGAAAATCGAATGAAATTTTCTTTAGATTCATATCAAGCCAATTATTAGACGGAATTGTTGTCGGAATACTTACGTCAATAGCAATGTCAATACTTGGAGTTAAATATGCAGTTCTACTTGGATTTATGATAGGACTATTCAATCTAATACCATATTTAGGAGCTATAGTAGCAGTAATAATTGCAATAATAATAACTATATTTACAGGAGGCATAGGACAGGCTATCTGGCTTGCAATTATAGTTACAATATTACAACAAATTGATTCAAATATAATAAATCCAAAGATAACAGGAACATCATTAAAAATTAGTCCAATACTAATAATATTTGCAGTAACAGTAATTGGTTCATATTTTGGAATAATTGGAATGTTCCTTGCAGTTCCAATAGTTGCAATAATAAAGCTTATGATTTTGGATTATATAAAATTAAAAGAAGAATTAAAAGGGATAAGTAATGAATAGAGTATTCATATAAGATATTGATACTACTATGTCTTTGTTATGATAAAAATGATGAAATTTTTCAATTTCATCATTTTTATATTTTCAATATAGAATGAAAATATAAAATTAAATAAAAAAACATAAAAATTTTTAAAAAAAGTATTGACTTTGGACAACTAATTATGTTATTATAATATTACACTGATTAAAACAGATAAACATATTAAAAAGTGTATATATTTTTAGGTATACAAACTAGTAATATTGAAGGTAAAACATAATAAATAAGCAACGCAAGTTACTGGTTTTTCTTTTGCCCAAAAAAATATTTAAAAACTTTTTAAAAAAGTGTTGACATTTGTTTTTTAAAAGTGTATAATTTATAAGTTCCACATCTCAAAAGGAACAAAAAAGTACATTGAAAAGTAAACAAAAAATCCTTTAAGAAACCAAGCGGGAGAGTACATTTTGAAAGAGAAATGTATGAACCAAAAAAAATAATGAAAGATTAAAAAATGAGTTAAGAATAACTCAAGAGATAAATCTGCGATAAGCAGAAACTAAATTGAGAGTT
>CANQPK010000020.1 GCA_947625685.1 uncultured Clostridia bacterium
TACAGCTTAGTTATAGAGCAATTTTGAGGGGATATAAAATTTTTAAAAAATTTCCCCGAAAAAAATTGACACTATCAATTCTTAAATAGCACTTGTAAAAAAAACAAAAAAAGTGTAAAATAAAGGTGCAAAAGGAGGAAAACAAAATGTATTTAATCGTAGGACTGGGAAATCCAGAAAAGGAATATGCAAATACAAGGCATAATGTAGGGTTTGATACAGTAAATGAACTTGCAAAAAGAAATGAGATAGAAATAAATAGAAATAAATTTAATAGTCTATATGGACAAGGAATAATAAATAATGAAAAAGTAATTATTGTAAAACCACAAACATATATGAATTTAAGTGGAATTTCTGTAAAGAACTTTAAGGATTTTTATAAAATAGATATAGACAAGATAATTATAGTTTATGATGACATAGATATAGAAGAAGGAAAGATAAAATTAAGAAAACTTGGAGGACCCGGAACTCACAACGGAATGAAGTCTGTTGTACATGAATTAAATAGCACAGAATTTCCTAGAATTAGGATTGGTACGGGAAGCCCAGATGATGAAATAGATTTAAAAGATTATGTGTTAGAAAAGATAGATGAAGAGACAAGAACCATTTTAGATGAGGCAATAACAAATGCTGCAAAAGCGATAGAAGAGATTTTAGAAGATGGAATTGATATTGCTATGAATAAGTTTAACTAAATCGAAAGGAAATAAGAATGAAGGAGATATTTATAAATAGCAAAGATAATGTAAAACAAATAGTTGTAACAGATAATGGAAATATCTTAGAAAAATATGAGGAAAATGAAAAATCTAAAAGATTAGAAGGAAAAATTTATCTAGGAAGAGTGCAAAATGTATTACAAGGAATGCAAGCTGCATTTATTGATATAGGTGAAACGAGGAATACATTTATACACTTGAAAGATATATTACCAAGAGTAGATATAGTCAAAAATGAAGAATCTATAAGTCAAGAAAAGAATATTAAAAAACTTGTTAAAGTCGGAGATAAGATATTAATACAAGTAAAAAGAGATGCAACAAATATTAAGGGAGCAAAAGTTTCAACACATATAAATTTGCCAAGTAGATACTTTGTATTAATGCCAAATACTGATATAAAAACAATTTCACAAAAAATAGAAAATGAAGAAGAAAAAAATAGACTAATGGAAGTAATTAATGAGATACTTCCAGAAGGATTTGGGATAATTGCAAGAACATCGGCATTAAATAAGGAGAAAGATGAATTAAAAAAAGATTTAGATGAAACAATAAAAAAATGGAAGGAAATAGAAAAAATCGCAGATAATCCAGAAACGACTTATCCAAAGATTGTGTATGAAGGGCAAAGCTTTATAGAAACATTGCTTATTGATTTAATTGATAAAGATATGACAAAAATAGTATTAAATAATAAAAAATGTTATAATGAAGTAAAAAGAATAATAGAAAATTTAAAGGAAAATATAACTATAGAATTAAATGAAAATGAAGATATTTTTGATAGATATGATATAAATGGACAATTGGAAAAAATAAAACAGAGAAAAATATGGCTAAAATGCGGTGGCTTTATTACAATAGATAAAACAGAAGCACTAACGGCTATTGATGTAAACTCTGGAAAGTATATTGGAAATAAAAATCTAGAACAAACAGTATTTAAAGTAAACAGCGAAGCGAGTATTGAAATTGCAAAACAACTAAGGCTAAGAGATATCGGTGGTATAATAATAATAGACTACATAGATATGAGTGATGAAGAACATAAAAAACAAATAATAAAAGTGCTTGAAGAAAATCTAAAATATGACAGATCAAAAACGCAAATTGTAGGATTCTCCAAACTTAATCTTCTAGAAATGACAAGAAAACATATGAAAGGCGGAGAATAAATCTATCATAATCCTCCTAAAACAAGAATACAATTAAGTAACTTGTTATTCAGGAGGATTTTATGTTTTTTATATTTAATAAACAAAAAATATATTCTTATTTAATTGCAGCAAGTACAGTTGTAATTTTATTTGTTGTGTCAATTTTCTTTGCAAAAAACAATACAGAAACAATGGAAACTGTCTCTAATATGGAAGTAATGAATGTTATAAATATCATTGATGAAAACAATATGATTAATAGCAACAGTAATAACAATAGCAAAATTAATAGTAATACTATCAATAATAGTAATAGTAACAGATTTATTAATAATACTAACAGAGTGAATAATAATATTGCTGACAATACGAATATTATGGAATAATATGGGTAAAATAGACATATCTCTAAATGAAAGGATATGTGTAACGAGTGGCATTTATTGGTATTGTTGCTGAAAGCAGAAGTGAAATGCAAATAAAAAGATTCTTAGATTATAATCTAAATTATCCGACAAAAGAACATACAGTAATAGTAATAAATGATAAAAGTATAGAAAATATTAGAAATATTAAATTTCAGACAATCCTTGTAATGAATCTAGATGAAATAATTGAAAAAAGGGAAATAATAAGTAAATTATTTAAAAATGCAGAATATTTAGTTATAAATGCAGATATAGATATGGAAAGCTTGAAATTGATAAATAATATGAAGTTAAATGTAATAACTTTTGGATTTAATCGAAAAGCAACAATAACAGCTTCAAGTGTAGAAGAGAATTTAATGATTTGTTTGCAAAGAAAAATAACAGATGTTCATAAAAACGCTATAGAACCGCAAGAAATAGTGATAAAAGATGTAAATCCTAATATGTTAAATAGCTCCCATAATGCGATGGGAATTGGAACAATCTTACTAATATATGGAAAAAATGAAACAAATTTCTAAAATTTCAACTTTTTATGTAGACAAATCAAAAAATATGTAGTATAATAAATGTATATTGTAAAAAAACTTAAAAAGAAAAAATATTACAAAGCAATTTGTAGGAAAATAAACATAAGAAATTTTTACAAAAGTAAAAAATAAATTTCCTACATAAAAAGAATAGGGAGGAAAAGAAATTGAATACAAATTATTTGGATAATAACCATTTAATATTGGTTGGTAAAATTACAAGCGAAAAAAGATTTAGTCATGAAATTTATGGAGAAAGTTTTTACATATTTGATATGGAGGTACCTCGTTTAAGTGAGACATTTGATATTATACCAATAACTATTTCTGAAAGATTAATAGATGACGAAGAATTAAAAATAGATAAGAAAATCATAGTAAAAGGACAACTTAGATCATATAATAGCTATGAAAACGAAAAAAACAAATTAATTTTAACTGTATTTGCTAAAGATATTATATATGAAAATGATATCGAAGAAAGAGCAAAAGAAGATGAAGAAATTAACTTGGATATTTCAAATGAAGTTGTATTAATTGGACATATTTGCAAAAAACCAATATACAGAAAAACACCATTTGGACGTGAAATAGCAGATCTTTTACTTGCAGTAAACAGAGCATATAGTAAATCAGACTATATACCAGCAATTGCTTGGGGAAGAAATGCAAGATTTTGTGATCACTTAGAAGTAGGTGCACAAGTAAAAACTGTAGGTAGATTTCAATCAAGAAAATATGAAAAGAAATATGAAGACGGAACAGTAGTAGAAAGAGTTGCTTATGAAGTTTCAATCTCAAGTCTAGAAGTAATAGACGAAAAAGAAGGGGAAGGAGAAGAAACTTTAGAGGCAGTATAAAATTTGAAGATATCATCCTTAACATAAAAAACTCAGAAAAAAGCTTAAGCTGAAAATGCTTAAGCTTTTTTCTGTTTATTAACTATTCTAAGTCCTTTTTAATTGTGTCAATTGCAAGAGCAGATGCAAAGAAAGCAGATCCAAAAGTGAAAGAAAGCTTCATAATTTCAATTCCTATGTAATAAATAAAATTATAATGAGAAAAAGATATGTAATATATTAAAATAATAGTTGCTATAATTGATACAAATAACGAAAAATATAAACCATTTGTCATTATTTTTTTAATTTTCAAATCAAAATTTTTAATAGTATGTATTAGATTTTCAATCATAAAAATTCCCCCATATCGAAATGAAAAACTTTTCCTTAAAACTATATTAACATAAAACAGACATAAAATCAAAGGTAATTTGTGGAATTTGAATCATAAAAAATATAATAATATTTATATTAAATATAAATAAAAAATATCTCCTAAAACTATTTGCAAAAATATAATTAAATGATATAATTTACAATGAAAATATAGACAAAATGCAATGGAGGTAATATATGGGAAATATAGTTGTTTTGGATGAATTAACTATAAACAAAATTGCAGCAGGAGAAGTTATAGAAAGGCCAGCATCTGTAATAAAAGAAATGGTAGAAAATTCAATAGATGCAGAAGCTAAAAATATAAATGTAGAAATAAAAAATGGCGGAATATCATACATAAAAGTAACAGATGATGGTAAAGGAATTGAAAGAGATGATGTAGAGCTATCATTTGAAAGACATGCAACAAGCAAAATAAGACAAGCAGATGATTTAAATGAAATTAAATCAATGGGATTTAGAGGAGAGGCATTGGCAAGTATTGCAGCTATTGCAAAAGTTGAGATGAAAACAAAAACAAAAGATAAAGAAACAGGAACAAGAATTGTTGTTGAGGGAGGAAATGTACTTGAAGTAGAAGAAATTGGATGTCCAAATGGAACCTCAATTACAGTAGAAAACCTATTTTATAATACCCCTGTTAGATATAAATTTTTGAAAAAAGATTATACAGAAACTGGATATATTGAAGATGCAATAACAAGACTTGCTCTTATACATCCAGACATTTCATTTAAATTAATAAATTCTGGAAAAACAATTATACAAACTAGCGGAGATGGAGATATAAAGAATGTAATATATAGTATCTATGGAAAAACAGTAGCAGCAGCTTGTTTAAATGTGAATTATGAATATGAAGGAATAAATATAACAGGTGTAGTTGGAAAGCCAGAAATTGCAAGATCAAATAGAGGAAACCAAATGTTTTTTGTAAACAAGAGATATATAAAGGATAAAATATTATCAAACGCAACAGAAAAAGCATTTAAAGGTATGATTCCTATAGGAAAATTCGGATTTGTAATATTAAATATAGAAATGGCACCAAGTGCAGTAGATGTAAATGTACATCCAGCAAAATTAGAGGTTAGGTTTGAAGAAGAACAAAAGGTATTTAAAGCAGTTTATTATGCAATACAAGACACTTTGCTAAAAGCTGAACTAATTGCAAATTCTGAAACATCTTTAACAGGAAAACTAGACAAATTGGACAAACTAGAAAAATTAGAAGAGACAGAAAAAGCAGTGGAAACAGCAAAGACCGAAGAAAAGGTAAATGAAGAGGTAGAACAGACTAAAGCTAGCATAGCTGACTTATTTAGGCGAATTAGAAAAACCTCAAATACAGACACTCCATATACAGAGGACAACATGATAGAAAACATATATAATAGTAAACTTGGCAAAGAAAATAATGAAAACGGCAATTATATAGGAACTGAAGGAAATGCTAAACTAGAAAAAATAGAATCTGAAGAAACATTAAGTGCTACTTCAGATTTAGAAGAAGAAAAATCAGCTGAAGAAACAAATACTATTGCAGATATGCAAGAGAAATATGAAACAAAAGCAATTAATCTAGAAGAAATAGAAAAAATGAGTCAAAATATAGAGCCAAAAGAATCAGAAAAAGCAGGGCTTGAGATAAAAAACAATGAATTAAAACCAGGACAAATATTAACAGATATAGTTAAAGAAAATGTTGCTAAAAATAATGATTCAGATGAATATGCTAATAATCAAGATGACATGACTTTTGAAGAAAAATTTAATGATATGTATGAGCAAATCTTTGGAAAAAACATAGAAGCAAGAAAAAAAGAGATTGAGGAAGAAGAAAATAAAGAAAAACAAGATGCAAAAACTACTGCTAAAGATATAGTAGATAGCAATGTAAATATATTTGAAGAAACCGAAGAATATAAAGATAAAATTCCATATAAATTTATTGGAATCGCATTCGACACATATATAATATTAGAAATTGAAAAAGAACTATATATATTAGATCAACATGCAGCACATGAAAGAATAATGTATGAAAAAGTAAAAAAGAATTATTATTCAAATGAAGAAAAAGACTCTCAGCTTATGCTTTTACCAGATATAATAACTTTAACACATAAAGAAATGGATATAGCAAGAGAAAACTTTGATAAATTTGAAAAAGCAGGATTTGTATTAGAAGAATTCGGAGAAAATACAATAAAATTAACAGGTGTGCCAAATATTTGTCTAGATTTGGATACAAAGGAATTATTCTTAGAAACTTTGGATGAAATTAATACAGTTGCAAGAACAGCAAAACAAGAAATAGAAGAAAGATTTATTGCAACAATTGCTTGCAAAGCAGCGGTTAAGGCAAATATGGCATTAACAGAAGAAGAAGTAACAAGTCTATTAGATCAATTATTAGCACTAAAAAATCCATTTACTTGTCCACATGGTAGACCTACTGCAATAAAACTTGGAAAAGGTGATATTGAGAAAAAATTTGCTCGTAGAAAATAAATATATAAAAGGAGATAATAATGAATATTATAGTCACTTCAAAAATTATAGCGTTTGTAATATTTGTCATATCTTGTATTGCAATATATCATAATACAAATTCTTTTAAACCAAAAGAAAGAATTATATATATAGCAGTTCGGTATGTTATTTATGTATATTGTAACAAGTATAATTTGTTCTATACAATCAAGTGAAATTGAAGTACAAAATCAAGAGGCATTAAAAGAGACAGTTGATGTAATAAAATTAATACTTGTACCAACAAATGCATTAATGCTTTTGGCAATTTTAGGAAATACTTTTGGAAAATTAAAAGATAAAGTTATAGAAGAAGAAAAGGCAAAAAGAAGGTTAATATTTATCTTAATTGCATTTATAGTAGTGCTATTCTTTGAAGCAGGTTATATTAAAAATTTCATAACAGGAGTACTTAGAATATAGAAAGGAAGAACACATGGACAAGCCAAAAGTTATCGTAATATGTGGACCAACAGCATCACGGAAAAACAGGAATATCAATAGAACTTGCAAAAAAAATAGATGGAGAAATAGTATCTGCAGACTCTATGCAAATATATAAATACATGGATATAGGAAGTGCTAAACCAACTAAGGAAGAAATGCAAGGAATACCACATTATATGTTAGATTGTGTAGAACCAAATAAACGATATAGTGTTGCAGATTACAAAAAAGAAGCAATTAAACATATAAAAGATATTATAGAAAAAGGAAAAGTACCAATAGTCGTTGGTGGAACAGGATTATATATAAATTCTCTAATATATGGGATAAATTATGAAGAAGCAGAAATAGATCAAGAATATAGAACACAATTAGAGAAACAAGCAGAGGAAGAGGGACTAGATAGCCTCTATGAAAAGGCATGCAAAATTGATAGAGAAGCAATGCAAAACATAAGTAGAAATGACAAAAAAAGAATAATAAGAGTACTTGAAATATATAAACAAACAGGTAAAACAAAAACGGAACTAGATAAAAAATCGATACAAAATGAAAATGAATTTGATTTTAAAGTGTTTATCACAAATATGCAAAGAGATAAACTATATGAGAAAATAAATAAAAGAGTAGATATAATGATAAGCCAAGGACTTATAGAAGAAGTAAAAAATTTATTAGAAAGATATAAAGAATATCCAACAGCAATGCAAGCAATAGGATATAAAGAAACAAAATTATATTTAGATAAAATAATTACAAAAGAAGAAATGACAGAAAAAATAAAAATGGAAACAAGAAGATATGCAAAAAGACAACTTACATGGTTTAAACGAATAGATAATGCAATATGGCTAAATATGGAAGATTCAGAAGAAAAAAATATAAATAAAATATTGGAGGTAATCTAAGCAAAATGGCAAAAAAGCGTAAAAATTCTAAAGCAAAAAAAAGAATACTTATGAGTATAATAGCTATAATCATAGCTATTATACCATTATGCTTTGTATATAGCTTGATAGTTTTAATAATAAATCCTGCTGATATTTTTATTGTAGAAAATCGGAAAAATATATGAAGAAGAAATGACAGACCGGATATGTCATAAGAGAAGAAACAGTATTATCTGGACAAAATTATAAAAATGGTTTAGTTGAAATAAAAGCAGAAGGGGAAAAAGTTGCAAAAAACGACAATGTATTTAGATATTATAGTAATAATGAAAGTTCACTTGCAACAAAAATTCAAGAACTTGATAGCCAAATTCAAGAAGCGTTAGAAGGCCAAAAATACGGATATCCAGCAGATATACAGCAATTAGACAAGCAAATAGAAGAATATATAAGTAAAGTGGAACTTACAAATAATATAAGACAAATAACAGAATATAAAGAAATGATATCAGATTTATTAATAAGAAAAGCCAAAATTGCAGGAGAATTAAGCCCATCAGGTTCATATATAAGAAGCCTTATAGAAAAAAGAAGAGGATATGAAGAAGAATTAAATAATGGCCAAGAATATATAAAGGCAACGACTAGTGGGGTGGTATCATATAAAATAGACGGACTTGAAGAAATATTAACACCAAATAACTTTGAAAATATAAATAAGAAAATGTTAGATGAATATAATTTAAAAACCGGACAAATGGTGGCAAATAGCAAAGAAGAAGGAAAAATAGTCAATAATTACGAAGGATACATAGTTGTATTTTTGAATTCTGAAGAATCTAAAAATGCAAAAATTGATGATGTTGTAACACTTAGAATGACAGATGCAACTGAAATAAGTGCAAATATCGTATATAAAAAAGAAGATAATGGAAAAGATATGATAGTTTTTCATATAAATAAATATGTTGAAGATTTAATAGCATATAGAAAAATCTCATTAGAGGTAATTTGGTGGAGCGAGCAAGGATTAAAGATTCCGAACTCAGCAATATCAGAAGAAAATGGAGTAAAATATGTAACTAGAAATAGAGCAGGGTATACAGACAAGATATATATAAAGGTAAAAATGCAAAACAAAAATTATTCAATAATAGAAAATTATACAACAAATGAATTACTAGAATTAGGATATACACAATCTGAAATATCTTCAATGAAAAGCATAAGTCTTTATGATGAAGTGGCAATTACAAAGAAAGAATAATGTTACAATAATATTACAGAAACATTAAATTTGAGTTACAACTAAAAAAACTATTGACAAATTTTAAGAAAAGTAAGATACTAAATGTAGAAAAAATCACAAAGGAAAAAAATAGGAGGGTTATAAATGGCTAGTAGTAATTTAATGGATAAGGTATGGGGATTTTTTGGAATAGAGCCAGAAGAAGAGGATGAAGATGAAGTAGATGCAGTAGAGGATTATGAAGAAGAAGAGGAAGAAGAAGAAAGAAAATTATTTGGAAGAAGAAATAAAGTGGTAAATATGCCACAGACAAATCAAATAAAAATGGTGATTTCTCAACCAACAACATTTGAACAATCTGAAGAAATCTGTCAATATTTAAAAGAAAGAAAATCTTGCATAGTTAACCTTGAATATGTAAATAAAGATGTAGCAAGAAGAATAGTAGATTTCATAAGTGGTGGAGTTTATGCTTTAAATGGCCATATACAAAAGATATCTAATTCAATATTTTTAATAGCGCCAGCAAATTATGATATAGCTAACGAAATGGGTAGAGAAGAAGTAAAGAATAAACTTTCAGTATCTTGGCTAAAATAATATATGTAAATAATAAGAGGGCGAAATTATTGAAAGTTTCGCCCTTTGATTATATAAAAGCAAAGGCAGATAAATTGCCAGAAGGGAGTCAAAATTATGATTACACCATTAGACATAGAAAATAAAAAATTCTCAAAAAGAGCAATTAATGGGTACAATACAGAAGAAGTAGATGATTTTCTAGATGAATTAACCATAGCATATGAAAAAATATATAAAGAAGCATCAGATTCTAAACAAATAATTGAAGGTTTAAATGCAGATCTTGCAAAATACAAATCAATGGAAGCAACTTTACAAAATACACTTGTAATGGCACAATCAACTGCAGAAGATGTAAAAAATGTAGCAAAACAACAAGCAGATGTAATAATAAGTGAAGCACAAGCTAAAGCAAAAGAAGAACTTTCAAAAATAGACTCAGAAATTAAATTAAAACAAAAAGAATTAGAAGATTTGCAAAAACAATTTGATATATATAAAGCAAAAATGGAATCTTTATTAATTTCCCAATTAGAGTTGCTAAAAGATTCCCTAAAGGATTAAAAAGCTGATATTAATAATCAAAGATTAAGTTAATTATAAAATAAAGGTAAACATATAAATAGTGTTTACTTTTATTTTTTTATTTGCAATAAAATATGAAATTTTTCACATAACATCTTTTAAAAACTCAAGAAATATAGTATAATATATAAAATAAATGAGGTAGCAAAAGTGAACGAAATCACAAAAAAGCTTCTAGAAAATGAAGCGATTAAAAAATATTTAGAAAAATTAAAAATAAGTCCAATAACAATATTGGGCTTATCTGATGTGTCAAAAAGCTATTTACCAATAATTATAGAGACGCAAAGAAAAAAACAAATATGCTTAATTACATATAATGAAATTCAAGCGCAAAGGATATATAGAGATATAAAATATATAAATGAAAAAGTGGTATTTATACCTAAAAAGGATATAATAACATATAAATATGACGCACAAAATATGGATCTTCTATATTCAAGAATGGAGAATTTGATTAAAATATATAGAGGAGAAGCAAAAATAATAATCATAAGTATAGAAACTTTGATGCAACCTGTAATTTCAAAAAAATACTTAGAAGAAAATATTTTAAAAATAGAAACTGGCAAAGAATATAATGTTGATGAAATAAAAGAAAAGCTAATACAAATTGGATACGAAAGATTTGATTTAGTAGAAGGCAAAGGAACATTTAGTGTAAGAGGGGATATATTAGATGTTGCAATAGATAATAAAAAAGGTGTAAGAATAGAATTTTTTGGAGATGAAGTAGATCAAATAAGATACTTTGAAATATCAAGTCAGAGATCAACAGAAAATGTAGAAGATATAGCAATATATCCTATGACAGAAGAAATTACTAAAGAACCAAACGGAAATATTTTAGAATATTTACAAAACAATTCTATAATTATACTTGATGAAAAAAATAAAATTGAATTAAGAGTAGATAATATATTAGAAAATAATGGATTAGCAATAAAGGATTTGTTAGAGAGAAATAAAGAAGTACCATACATTCTTTCTAATATGTATGATATAGAGAAAATTTTAAACATAATTTCAAAATTTAAAACAGTGGAATTAGAGTCACAAGACATAGACAATAATGGAGAAAACACATTAACATTTGAGCATAAAGATGTAAAAGTACTAGACAGTTTATTTTTAGAACTTACAAAACAAAATAGAGAAGAAAAACAGTATAAACCTAGAAAGAGATTGTCAAATGATTTTAAAGAAGGAGAAAAAGTTGGACTTGATGATTTAAAAATTGGAGACTATGTAGTTCATAGAACAATAGGAATAGGACAGTATCTAGGCGTAAATACGATAAAAGCAGATGGAGTTGTCAAAGACTATATAAAGATAAAATATAGAGGAGACGACACTTTATATATTCCAACAAATTCTTTAGATAATATTAGAAAATATATAGGCGGAGGAGAAAAAGCTCCGAAATTAAATAAACTAGGTTCAAAAGAATGGGAAAATACAAAAAATAAAGTTAAATCAAATTTAAGAGAAGTTGCAAGAAACTTGATAGAACTATATGCAACAAGGCAAAACATACAAGGCTTTGCATTTGAAAAAGATACACCTTGGCAGAAAGAATTTGAAGATACTTTTCCTTATGAAGAAACAGAAGATCAATTAAGGTGTATTAAAGAAGTAAAAGAGGATATGGAAAAACCAAAACCAATGGATAGACTTCTTTGCGGAGATGTTGGATATGGAAAGACGGAAGTCGCAATAAGGGCAGCCTTTAAAGCTTGCATGAATGCAAAACAAGTTGCTTACTTAGTACCAACAACGATACTTGCAAATCAACAGTATGAAACATTTAAAGAAAGAATGGAAAAATTTGCAATAAAAGTAGAACTATTAACTAGATTTAGAACAAAAAAAGAACAACAAGAAATCATAAAAAAATTAAAATTAGGAGAAATAGATATTGTAATTGGAACACACAGATTACTTAGCAAAGATGTAGAATTTAAAGACTTAGGATTTTTGATTATAGACGAAGAGCATAGATTTGGAGTAAAAGACAAAGAAAAAATAAAAGAAATGAAGGCAAATATAGATGTATTAACAATGACGGCAACTCCAATACCAAGGACATTACATATGTCGATAGTAGGAGTTAGAGATATGTCAGTAATATATGAACCTCCACAAGATAGAAAACCAGTAAAAACTTATGTTTTGGAGTATGATGAAGAAGTTATTAAAGAAGCAATAACAAAAGAATTAGAAAGAAATGGTCAAGTATTTTATCTATATAATAAAGTAGATGGCATAGAAAAGAAAGCACTTATGGTTCAAAGCTTAGTACCAGAAGCAAAAGTTGCTTATGCACATGGTAAGATGTCAGGACAAGAACTTGAAGATATAATGATGGACTTTATAGATAAAAAAATAGATGTAATAGTTTGTACAACTATCTTAGAATCAGGAATAGATATACCAAATGCAAATACAATAATTATCGAAAATGCGGACAGATTGGGACTAGCTCAACTTTATCAAATAAGAGGAAGAGTCGGAAGAAGTAACAAAGAAAGTTTTGCATATATAACATATAAGAGAGATAAGCTTTTAAGTGAAGTTGCAGATAAAAGGCTAAAAGCAATAAAAGATTTTACAGAATTTGGCTCAGGATTTAAAGTTGCAATGCGTGACCTAGAAATAAGAGGGGCAGGAAGCTTAATTGGAGAAATTCAACATGGTCATATGGAACAGGTTGGATATGATATGTATTGCAAGCTATTAGATGAAGTAATGAGAGAAATGCAAGGCAAAAAAATAGAAAAACCTCAAGAGGATATACAAATAGATTTAAATATATCAAGTTATATACCTGAGGAATACATAGAAAATAATAATATAAAATTAAGCATATATCAGGATATAGCATTATGCAGAAATGAAAAAGAATTATTAGATATAACGGACGAGATTATAGATAGATTCGGAAATATGCCAAAAGAAGTGGAAAATCTAATAGAAATAACGAGAATAAAAAATATGGCAAGATTGAGAAAGATAAATAAAATATCACAAAAAGAAAAGAGTATTGTATTTTATTTTTCAAGAGAAGAATTTAATATGGATTCAGTTTCAAAACTTATTGAAAAATATAAAAATAATATAAAATTTTCGCCATCAGCACTTCCATATATAACATATAAAATAGATTCTAACAAATCATTATTTGGACAAATAAAAGAATTTTTAGAAATAATATAAAATTCAAATAAAAAAGCAAAAAAGACAAATAATATATACGAGAAAGGAGCATGCAAATAAAAATGCAAGTAATAACAAGTAAAGATAATGAAATAATTAAAAATATTAGAAAACTTAAAGAAAAGAAATATAGAGATATTTCAAACGAATACATTATAGAAGGAATAAAACTTATAGAAGAAGCAATAGAAGAAAATGTGAAAATCAAAACAATAGTTGTATGCGAAGAATGTTTAAAAAATGATTGTATAGATGATAAACTTTTATACAAAATTGCAAAATTTGATTGTATATATGTAACTGAAAAAATATTTGGAATATTAACAGATGTAGTAAATCCTCAAGGACTACTTGCAATAATAGAAAAAGAAAGCTCTGAAGATAAAATAAACTTTGCAGAAGATATAATAGTTGTATTAGACGGAATACAAGATCCAGGAAATTTAGGAACTATCTTAAGAACAGTAGATAGTGTAGGACTTAGCCAAATAGTTTTATCAAAAACAAGTGTGGATGCATATAACCCAAAAGTAGTTCGCTCTACAATGGGAGCAATTTTTAGAGTAAAAATTATAGAATCTGAAAATTTAATACAAACTCTTAAAAACATGAAAAAACATAAATTTAAAATAGTTGCAACATCCCTTTCAGGTACTGAAAATATATATGAAATGGACTATAACAAAAAAGTTATTGTAATCGGAAATGAATCCAAAGGAGTATCTAAAGGAATATTAGATATTGCAGATACAAAAACAAAAATACCAATGCTTGGTAAAACAGAAAGTTTAAATGCATCAGTTGCAACAGGGGTAATGCTATACGAATATGTAAGAAGAAAGATAGCATTATTACAAAAACATTAAGATTATATTACAAATTAACAACTTTAGTTGACTAAAGTATAAAAATTACTTATAATAAAATTAAGTTAACTTTCAAGTTAAACAAAGGAAAATAAATGCGGAGGAAAACAAAAGATGATAAAAGCTAGAACCTTAGAGGCTCTACACACACACACACACACACACACATAATATATTAAAAGAAAAAGGTAATATAAGGACACACAGGACTTATACTTTTTAAAGTATGAGAAATGTGTGCCCTTTTGTTATACAATTTATCTTTAAGGGTAATATATAAATAAAGTAAAGAAGGGAAGGAAAACAGATGAGAAAGAATGAAGGTATCACATTAATTGCACTAATTATCACAATAATAATATTAATTATATTAACAGCAATAACAATAAGCAATGTAATGAATACAAATCTATTTGGACTTGCAAAAGGAGCAGCAGAAAATTATGTACAAGCAGGAAAAGAGGAACAAGATAAAATAGATGAATTAACATCATATTTAGGAAGCGAAAATGGAGAAGAAAAAGCAAATGCACCAGAATTAAGAGATGGCATGATACCAATAAAATATGATAATGAAAATAAAACATGGGTAATATGTACAAAAGATGATCCAGAATGGTATAGTTATACAACAGGAGATAAAAAATGGGCAAATGTAATGTTAAGTGATGGGACATATAAAGGAGAAGCAGCAACAGTAGGAACAAAAGTTGCAGAAAATGATTTAGGATCAATGTTTGTATGGATACCAAGATATGCATATAAAATATTAAGTGGATATGGTACATCAGAGACAGGAAATATAGATGTAGTATTTTTAAATGGAACCAGTGACGATTATTATGATAAAGAAGGAAAGAGACAAACAGCAAAAAGAGAAATAGATGCAGATGTAAAAGAAGGAGGAGGATATACAAACTTTGTAGTACATCCCGCATTTAGAAATGGAAGTAAAACTAATTACATGAATGGAGAATGGAGAGAAGAAATACCAGGATTTTGGGCAGCAAAGTTTCCAGCAGGATATCAAGCAAATACAATAACAAATAATGATGGAACATTATCAACTACGATAGTAAATAGTGATGATGAAGTGGTATATTCAGAAAAATATTATACAAGTTATTATGAAGATGAAAGATGTAAAACAAATGCATTAAATCAAAATTTAAGTGAAAGTGGATATTCTACACAGAGGATATCATATCCAGTATTTAAGCCATTGACATATTTTTATAATAATATAAGTATAGGTGACGCCTATATTATATCTCAAGAAATAGCAAAGGCTAATAATTTTTATGGATTAAATGCAAGTAAAACAGACAGTCATTTAATGAAAAATAGTGAATGGGGAGCAGTTGCATATATTTCACATAGTAAATATGGTGAAAACAAAGAAGAACCATATATAAATAATTATTCTTCGAATATTACAAGTACAAATTTATATGGAATATCAGGAATATATGGAGAAGGGAGAGATCTGGCATCAACTGCAGATATTAAAAATGAGAAACCATATAATGAACAAGCAGTAGGATTTAAAGGAAGTAGCACAGGAAATATAACTGGAGTATATGATTTAAATGGAGGAGTATGGGAGTTTATATCAAGTTATATATCAAATGGAGATGTTAATTTAGAAACATATGGAAAAATATTTGCAAATTCACAAGTCAATACAGAAGGGTATAAAACTTTAAGTACAGAATATGCAACAGTATATCCATATTCAGTCGAAAGTAATATTTCATATTATAATCGTAAAAAATATAAAGAGTATAGAAGTAGTATATATGGATATGGAGATGCTATATTAGAAACATCAGCAAGTGAATATGAGAATGGCGATTCTCAAGATTCTGGAGATAAGAGTTGGAATGGTGATCATTCTTTTTATGCGGATTTTGGCGGGCAATTTTTTGTAAGAGGTAGTGAATGGGCTAGAAACTCTTTAGGTGGATTATTTTGCTATGCTACTTCTATTGGAATGCCATATGTCCATAATGGTTTCCGATCTATATTAATATGTAAATAAAATATATAACAACAAAAAGCCAGTAAAGTATTTACTGGCTTTGTTTTTACCTTTAAATTTTAAATATTTGCTTTATACTTTTTCTCTTAAAGCTCTTTCAATTTTCTTTTGAGCATCTTTTTTTGCTTCCTCACGGCGTTTGTCATATAGCTTTTTACCTCTTCCTATTCCAAGTTCAATTTTAACAAAATTTCCTTTAAAATATAAACTAATTGGAACTAAGGAATAGCCTTTTTGCTGAATCATGCCGAATGAGCTTATTAATCTCTCTACGATTTAAAAGAAGTTTTCTTGTACGAAGAGGATCTTTATTTTGAATATTTCCTTGTTCATAAGGACTTATATGAATATTATAAACAAAAGCCTCACCATTTTTGATGATGGCATAACTATCTTTTAAATTAACTTTTCCATTTCTTATAGATTTAATTTCAGTTCCAGTCAAAACAATGCCAGCTTCTACTGTATCGATAATTTCATAATTGTGTCTTGCAACTGGATTTTTAAAAGATAAATTTGGCATTATATAGGTCCTCCAATTATTTTAAAATTTTTGTAAAATTTTCTAATTTAATAAAAATATTATAGCATTTAAAACAAAATATGTAAAGAAAATGGTCATGCATTTCACAAGATAGTTATTTTTTCATACTATATTAGTATGGAGGAATGAATATGGCTAAGATTTTAGTTTATAATAATGATAATAATAGAATGGAAACATATTATAGAGGCGAAGCAGAGGCAATGCCATACAATACAGGGAGAACACTTACAGTTGGGGAATTTCGAGGATCTAGCAAAAGCCCAACTTTATGGACTAGCAAGCGTGCTATGCAATCATGGAACACACAAAGATATATTTGGGGAGGACCGATTCCAGTAGGTTTTGCTTTTAAAAGATCTTGGGAGGGTGGACATTCAGGTCAAAGTCAGCATTATGCTGGCGTAGCATTTGATGTCGCTCAAACTTTTACAAACGCGAGAAGAACTGAGCTTAGAAATAGTGCAAAAAATTCTGGAGTTTGGAGCTATGTAGAACCTGCATCACTTACTCCAACATGGGTACACTTTGATAAAAGAGCATTAAGCTCAGCATGTGCAAGTGGAGGATTTCCTCAGGTCAAAAGAGGAAGTGTTGGTATGTATACACTAATTGCACAAGATGATTTAAATACTTTAGGTTATACAACTCGGTGGATTAGACCGGAATATTTGGAGCTAGAACAGAAGAAGCGGTTAGGAGATATCAAACAAGTCGTGGGCTTGCATCTGACGGAATTGTAGGATGTAATACTTGGAGATCTCTTCAAGAAAATGTAGTTGGAACTGGAAGAACTTCAACAACTATAGATTAATGTTTACAATATGTAAAAATTATTCTTTTTTATTTCTTAAAATATTTTGTTTATTTAATTGACATTAATGGAAAAATACTATAAAATAGTTTTATATTAACGATAGATAAAATATGGAGGGTTTTATGAAAAAGATTTTAATATTTTCTATAATTTTATTTGTAATTTTATTTTTTTGCAATACATTAGTTAATGCAACAAATATATCAATGAATCTTGACGAAACTCAAGGTCAATCAACCTCAAGCACAAATGATGATGCATTAGATAGCAATGCAGAAGATTCTACCTTATATGGAACTGAAACGGAAAATAATAATAATAATCAGGGAGCACCTAGTGAGACTAATATAGAATCACCAGTAACTGTAGGAACAAGTGCAGCACTTAGCTCATCTGATTTAGCTTTATCAAATATATTGAATATAATTTTAATTGTTTTAGGAATACTTTTAGTATTGCTTGCAATTGCAATTTTAATTCGCCTTCATTAAAGTTAAATTTTTATATTTTTGCACTAAAATGGAAAAGCCATTTTAGTGCTTTTCTATTTTTATACTGTTTTTTATATGCATATTTTTGTTTTTTTTAAGCACAATATATATAGTTCATACAAACTTTTTTAATTTTTTGAAGGAGGAATTTGCAATGCTTAAAAAAACTTTAATTATAACATCAATATTTTGTCTTATTGTTTTTTTATCTAGCACTGTTTTTGGAGCAAATTTTGTAAATGATACAAAAACAGGATTACAAAATATGGGAAATGGAATTAAAAATGTAGTTCAAGATGTCACTAATGCTGCAAAAGATGTTAAAAACGATATGACAAATACAGAAAATAATGTTGAAAATACAATGGATAATGATGGTATGGCTATGGGTGGAACAACTGACGGGGGATATACTGCAACAAGAACTGATTCCACAACATCTGGTTATACAGCAAATAATACTATGGTTTGGGTAATCCTTGCTATAGCAGGTGCAATAATTATTGCATTAGTTTGGTATTATTCTATGCAAACTGAAGATAGAAATAATCATCAATAATTTATATATTAAATTTTAGGATTGCAATAATATTTATTTTAAAGTTAAAGTAGATATTATTGCAATTTTACAAATTATCGCATAATAAAATTTTAATAAAAAGTAAAAAAAGTGTTGTACATTTTATTAATTTAAATTATAATAATAAAGTAATTTTAATGTGGCATTTGGGGGAAGAATAATGTTTAAAAAGATTAAAGAAGAATGTGGAATTTTTGGAGTTTATTCAAAAGATCCAAAAGATCAATTAGCATATATGATAGATGTTGGATTATCTGCACTTCAGCATAGAGGAGAAGAAAGCTGTCGGAATTGCAATAAATAAAGATGGACTAATAACATATAGAAAAGATTTGGGATTAGTTGCAAAGGTATTTTCAAAACATGTCTTGGAGGAATTCCCGGAAGGTAAAATAGGAATAGGACATGTTAGATATTCTACAACAGGAAAAGCAAAAAAAGAGAATGCTCAGCCAATGGTAATACGACATAAAAAAGGAAATTTGGCAGTTGTACATAACGGAAATATAATAAATGCACAAGAGCTTAGAGAAGAACTAGAGGCAAGAGGTGCGATATTCACTACCACAACAGATACAGAAATTATTTGCCATATAATCGTTCAAGAAAGACTTAAAGCAAATTCAATAGAAGAAGCAGTAGAAAACACGATGAAACGCTTAAAAGGATCATATTCTTTACTTATTATGACATCAACAAAATTACTTGCAGTAAGAGACCCTCAGGGATTTAGGCCATTATGTATGGGAAAGACAAAAAATAGAATAGTATTTGCATCAGAAAGTTGTGCATTAGATATGACAGGTGCAAAATTTGAAAGAGATATAAATCCAGGAGAAATAGTAGTTGTAAAGGATAATGAAATAAAAACAATACAAACAAACGAAGATGCCCCAAAAGGATTTTGCTCATTTGAATATATATATTTTGCAAGACCAGATTCTATAATTGATGGAATAAGCATACACAAATTCAGAGAAGATGCTGGAAGGTATCTAGCAAAACAAGCACCAGTTGATGCGGATATAGTTGCAGGAGTTCCAGACTCTGGATTAGATGCAGCATTGGGTTACTCTAAAGAATCGGGTGTTCACTATGACATTGTATTTACAAAAAGCAAATATATAGGTAGAACATTTATACAAAATGCGCAAGAAAAAAGAAATGAATTAGTTGGACTAAAGTTAAATCCTATAAAAGAGTCAGTACAAGGTAAGAAAATAATTTTGATTGATGATTCTATTGTTAGGGGAACTACAATTAAAAAAATTATAACAGTACTTAGAAGAGCAGGAGCAAAGGAAGTACACTTGAGGATTGCATCTCCAGCATTTGTTGATGTTTGCTATTTTGGAACAGATATCGATAATAAAGAAGATTTAATAACATACAATAGAAGTGTGGAAGAGGTAAGAAAAATAATAGGAGCAGATAGCTTAGAATATCTAAGCATTGATAGCTTAAAGGCAATAACCCAAAAATGCAAAATACCTAATCTATGCGTAGGATGCTTTACTGGAAAATATCCAGTAGAAGTTCCTAAAGAAATAAGAAAAGATACATTTGAGGAAATAAAATTTTAGATTTATATATATAAAAAACGAAATAATATTTATTATTTCGTTTTTTGGTTATTTTAAATTGGATTTTTTTGCGAAAATACTTGTTTTTTTCACTAAAATGTGTCATAATATATGTGTATAATTATGTAATATTTAAGAAAATCGAAATAAAAAAGAAAGCGGTGGAAGTTTTGAAGTATGTCGACAAATTATTAAAAATATTAAAAACAGATAGAAATACCTTTTTCACATACATATTTACTTTAGCTACAATATATATAGCAGTAGATAGAATAGTAGAAATGTTATTTATGATATTTACAGGTATTTCTGTTTCGTATTGGGGACCTATAACATACACAGTAGCATTAGCATGTCCAGTACTTGCATTTTTATTCTCAGGAAATTCAAAATATGCAGAATCAGGAAAGTTTAAATTGATGATTATGTATGCATATGCGATAGTATTGTATATAATAGCAATTTCGATGATAATGCAATGGATAAATGCAGGAATGTGGATGTTCTTATTCTCAGTTCCAAACTATGTAGAAGTAGTAACAAAATTCACAAGCGTAATAAAACCAGCATTTCAAGCGATTGCAATATATATTCCACTTACAACTTTCTTCTCTATATTCTGGTGGTGCTATGCAGGTGTTGCAGATACAAGATTAATAAGAGAATCAATTTGGGATTACACAGGAATTGATTTATCAAAAAAGACAACTCCATCAGGAGCATATAGTTTTGAAAATGTAATATCAATAGATAAAGAAACAGGAAAAACAGTTAAAATATATGATAACAGAAGGGCAGATCCTATGCTTGTATGTGGACCATCAGGAATGGGAAAAACAGCACTATTGTTAGAGCCAATGTTAGCTCGTGACATAGAGAAAAAATATTTCTTTAAAGAAGCTGCAAAAGAAATGGGATTTACGGCACTTAAAACTGGACTTGCAAATTTGACTTGTCCTTACACAAATGATTATATAAATGAAAACTTTAATTTAAATATGCTAGAACCAATACCAGGAAAAGAAAAATTATACAAAGCATATTTAAGCAAAATGATATATTCTGATAGTCCAAAAATAATATATAAAGATTTAGGAATAACATTTATGTCACCAGACTATGAATCAACAAATAGGATGATAGAAGTAGTTAAAAACTTTAATCTAAAATTCAATATAGTAGATCCTACCAATCCAGATTCAATAGGACTAAATCCATTCTCATATGGAGCACCAGGAGAAATTGCTGCTGTTATATCTTCTATATTATCTGCAATGTACAGTGCATCAAGACCTGCAGAAGATGAAGTATTTTTCCAAAATTCAGCAGCACAAGCTGTAGAAAACTTAACAATAATTTTGGCTGAAATGTATCCTAGATTAAACAATGGATTACTTCCAAACCTTGAAGATATGCTAAATATGTTAAATGATTTTGATTTAGTAGTAGACATGTGTAAAAAGATAGAAGAAGACCCAGAACTTTCTGAAACTTATAAATTACAACTTGGATATTTTAGAAAAAATTTCTATCCAGATGCAATTATGAGAAAAGAAACAGAAAAATATGTACACACAGCAATTACTAAGTTAGATTCATTATTAAGAATACCAGGATTAAATAATGTTTTATGCAATAGAACAAATAATATAAACTTTGATAATGCATTAGCAAACGGAGAAGTCACTATAATATGTACAAGAAGAGGAGATTTAGGACCTGTACTTCAAACAGCATTTGGATTATTCTTCTTAATGTCAATGCAACGATCAGTTTTAAAAAGACCAGGTAGCGAGAGTACAAGAATACCACATTTGCTATATATAGATGAATTCCCTGATTTCTTATGTGGAGCAACATTAGGATTATTTACATTATATAGAAAATATAAAGTTGGAACAATAGTAACAGCACAAAACCTAGAACAATTAAATGCAACATCAACATCAAGAAGAACGATACTTTCTAACTGTACATCAAAAATAGTATTTGGAAATCTTTCACCAGAAGAAAACGAATTCTGGTCACAAGAATTTGGAGATAAGAGAGAGTGGCTATATAGTCAAAACATGTCAATAAAACCAGAAGGAAAAGGAAAGCAGTTCTTAACAGGAGAATCTTCAGCAAGTAGTGTATCATATGGTGATTACAATGGAGTTAAATGGGGCTGGAAGAAAAACTTCGAACTTGGAAAAATCCAAGCACTTAAATTTAAAAACTGTGCATTTAAATATAAAGATGATAAAGGAAAGAGCTTTGTTGGAGTTGCCAAGTTAGACTTTATGGATTCTAAATATAAGGAAGAACATAAATCTAAGAAATTTGACTTCGCAAAATATCAAACAGGAATACTAAATGAAAAAGAAGTAGAACCGGTTTTAAAGAAAAAATCATTTGACCCAAGAAGAGTAGATTTTGATTCTTTAGAAAACTCTGAAGAAGTTGACCCAATACAGACTGATATAACAGATTCAGATTACTTGTTTAATAATGAAGATGCAATAATATATAACATAAAAAAAGATTCTGATAAATAAAAAATATCTAAGGCTTAACTGCCTTAGATATTTTTTATAATTATATTATAAAGATATAAGAAAACATAATTATTAATTATAATAATGTTTATTACAAGAATATTAAAATTTATACTACAAATTATTAATTTAAGTTGACAAAGGTAAAAAAATAATATAAAATAATATTAAATTAGTCAAAAATAAAAGTGAAGGAAAACGAAAGATGAAAAACGCTATAACACTAGAGGCTATATATATACAACAGTATATTAAAAGAAAGAGATAATATAAGGACACACAGGACTTATACTTTTTAAAGTATGAGAAAGTGTGTCTTTTTGTTATAAATAAAGAAAGGAATAAAAACATATGAAAAAAGAAAAAGGTATTACATTAGTTGCACTGATTATAACAACCATATTCTCTTATGACGAAAAATTAAAAAGTAGTAATAACAATGGTTTCCTCCTACAAACAATTTAGCA
>CANQPK010000021.1 GCA_947625685.1 uncultured Clostridia bacterium
TTCATTTTTTATATAACAAAAGGACACACAAAACTTATACCAAAATTAAGTATAAGTACATGTGTGTCCTTATATTACCCTTTTCCTTTAAATATATTATGTGTGTGTGTGTGTGTGTGTGTGTGTGTGTAGAGCCTCTAGTGTTTTGGCGTTCCTCATCATTTGTTTTCCTCCAGTTTTTTGTTTGCTTTTGTAAAGCTTTGTTTTATATTAATTTTATTCTAAGACTTTTTTCGTTAATAGTCAACAAAGATTACTAAATTGTAACATAAATTTAACAATTTTGTAACACTTTTTAATCTATCACTTCAAGTGCTGCATATTTTGCCATCAATCTCTTATGTCCTACTTTATCAAAGTTTATATCTACTTTATAATCTTCCCCTTCTTCTTCTACATAGTTTATAGTACCTTCTCCAAATTTTTTATGATAAACCCTTACACCTGCTTTATATTTTGATATATCAAAATCATTTTGCTTTTTATTTAATCCGTTTAAGAAACTTTCTGGCGTTCTAAAAGTAAAGGCTGGTTCTTTAAATGTTTGGTTATTAAAGTTTAGATTTTCTCTATATGTTTTAACTTTGCTTCCACCATAGCTCCAACCATATCCATCTTCTTCAAAAGTCTCTCTACTATCTGTACTTAATAAACTTTCTTCACTTAGATATTCTTCTGGGATTTCCTTTAAAAATCTAGATACTGCATTGTACGATGTTGATCCAAATATTGTTCTTGTTTTTGCACAAGTCATAAATAGATGTTCTTTTGCTCTGGTTATTCCGACATAACATAGTCTTCTTTCTTCTTCTATTCCATTTGGTTCATCAATAGATTTACTTCCTGGAAATATTCCTTCTTCTAGTCCTACTAAAAAAACTACTGGAAATTCTAGTCCTTTTGCGCTATGGAGTGTCATTAATGTTACTTGCTCTTTTGGTTGTTCTGATTCATCTAGTTCATCTATGTCACTTGTAAGTGATATGCTTTCTAGAAATGTTCCTAGGTCATTTTCTGCCTCTTCATCAAATTCCATTGTTTCTGTTAGAAGTTCTTCTAGGTTTTCTATCCTATTTTCTGCTTCTTCTGTTTTTTCTTCTTCAAGTGCTTTTATATATCCAGTATTTTTCAAAACTGCTTCTGTTAATTCTGATACTGTCATTTCACTTGATTTTTTTACTAATTCATCTATGACTTCTACAAATTCGCGAGTGTTTGCATATACTCTATTTAATCCATATCTGTCTGCATTTTTTATTATTTCGTACATTGATTTTTCTTCTCTGTCTGCTACTTCCATAATTTTTTCTATGCTTGTATTTCCGATTCCTCTTTTAGGTTCATTTATTATTCTTCTTAAGCTTAGATTATCTTTTGTATTGTATATCAATCTCAAATATGCAATTGCATCTTTTATCTCTTTTCTTTCATAGAACTTTAATCCACCTATGATTTTATATGGTATTTCTGATCTATTTAAAACATTTTCAAATACACGAGATTGTGTGTTCATCCTATAAAGAATTGCAAAATCTGAATATTTATAATATTCTTCACGTTTTAGATGTTCTATTTGCTCTACAACATATCTTGCTTCCTCATATTCATTATCTGTTAAATATGCTGTAACCATTTGTCCTTCTTCGTTTTCTGTCCATAGTTTTTTTTCATATTTTACTTCATTATTTTTTATTACGGAATTAGCTACATTTAATATATTTTTTGTGCAACGATAATTTTGCTCTAGTTTTATTATTTTAGTTCCCGGGAAATCATTTTCAAAGTTTAATATATTTTTTATATCTGCCCCTCTAAATGAATATATTCCTTGATCATTATCTCCAACAACGGTTATATTCCCATTTCTAGCAGATAAAAGTGTTACTAATGTAAATTGTGATTTATTTGTATCTTGATACTCATCAACTAAAATGTATTTAAATTTTTCAGAATAATATTCAAGTACATCTGGCTCTTGCATTAATATTTTTATGCAAAAATTTATTATATCATCAAAATCTAGTGCATTATTTTCTTTTAATTTTTTTTGATATAGAGCATATACACTAGAAATAACTTCTTTTCTAATTTCATTATTTGTCCTTTTTGCATATTCTTCAGGTTCTAGCATATCGTTTTTTGCATTACTTATCTCATACATAATGCTTTTATCAGTAAACATTTTATCATCAATTTTTAGTTCTTTCATACATTCTTTTATTAAAGCTTTTTGATCAGTTGTATCAAAAATTACAAATGAAGAAGTAAAGCCTAATCTATCTATATATCTCCTTAAAATTCTGACACATATAGCATGGAATGTCCCAATCCACATATCATTTGAAATGTCACCTAATAATTTTTGTATTCTATCTTTCATTTCATTTGCTGCTTTATTTGTAAATGTTATTGCAAGTATATTCCAAGGATTAACTCCTTTTTCTTGTATCAAATATGCAACTTTGTGTGTTAATACTTTTGTTTTTCCGCTTCCTGCTCCTGCAATTACAAGGCATGGTCCATCTGTCTGCAATACTGCTTCTTTTTGTTTATCGTTTAATTCTTCTAGTATATCTGTCATTATTATGTTTCTTCCTTTCGTATGATTAATAGTTATAATTTGCAATTTAATTTAGTTAAGAATGCATAGGTTATATTATATTTAATATATGTTTGTATTCCTCAGGCTTTTCTGCATCTATCTTATATGCACTTAATATCTTTTGCTTTACTTCGTCTATATTTTCTTTATTCGAATGTATATATGCGATTGTTTCTCCTGCATCTACTTTGCTTCCTATCTTTTTTTCTAATATTATTCCAACTGTATGGTCTATTTCATCTTCCTTTTTCATTCTTCCTGCTCCAAGTTCTAAAGATGCTTTTCCTATTTGTTCAGCATTAAGTTTTGTTATATATCCAGATTTTTCATTCCTTACTGGCACAATGTATTTTGCTTTTTTTATATTATTTAAATATTCTACATCTCCATATTGTTTTTCTACTAACTGAGTAAATTTTTCATACGCTTCTCCACTTTGTATTTTTTCAAGTACCTTTCTTTTATTTTCTTCTAAATCATTACCATATCCTGCAAGTTTTAAGATGTATGATGCAATAGTTAATACAACTTGTTTTACATCTTCTTGCATTTTTCCTTTTAAAGCTTGAACTGCTTCTTCTATTTCTAAAGAATTTCCAACAGCTTTTCCTATTGGCTCATCCATATTTGTTATAACGCATACTGTTTCTATTCCAGCAAGTTCTCCAATTTTTTTCATAAGAGTGCTTAATTCTTCTGCTTCTTCTTGATTTTTCATAAAAGCTCCACTTCCGCATGTTACTTCTAGTACAAGCTTATTTGCTCCTGCTGCTATTTTTTTACTCATTATGCTTGATGCTATAAGTGGTATGTTGTCAGTACATGCTATTGTATCTCTCAATGCATATATCTTCTTATCTGCTGGTGCTAAGTCCTTTGTTTGTCCTATTAAACTTATTCCTATTTCCTTTATATTATTTTTAAATTCTTCAAGGCTTATATCTGTTCTATATCCTGGAATTGATTCCAACTTATCTATTGTTCCTCCTGTTATTCCAAGGCCTCTACCTGACATTTTTGCAACTGGAATTCCAAATGAAGCAATAATTGGCATTACTATTAATGTTATTTTATCTCCTACTCCACCGCTTGAGTGTTTATCTATTATTGTTTTTGATATATCACTTAAATCCAGTGTTTCTCCTGAGTTTGCCATTGCAAGTGTTAAGTCCTTTATTTCTTCGTAATCCATTCCGTTTATATATATCGCCATAACTAGTGCTGCTGCTTGATAATCTGTTATTTCTCCTTTTGTATATCCTTTAATAAAATATTCTATTTCCTCTTTACTAAGTCTTTTTTTATCTCTTTTTTTACTAATTATTTCAATTATATTCATACTTACCTCCAATTACTTTGTAATTATATACTACTATTTTTTAAAATACTAGCGAACAAAACAAATTTTTTGACTTATTTTTTGCTATGTGCTATAATTATTGTGTATATAGCATTATTCTCCATGTTTTACTTTAATTAAAGCTATTGCAAAGAAAGGATTTAATTATGGATAAAAGTTTATATGAAATTATGCAAGAAATTTATGCTCAAAAGAAGACTGAGTTTAGTAAAGATATTAAACTTATTGGTACTCTTACTTCTGAAGAAGATACTCCTAATGGCAAAGTTTTAGTAACAAATGATGTTTTTGTAATAATTGATGAGATGCCAGATGGAAGTACATCTCAAAAGTTTATTATTACTGGCCTTGATAAAGATGGTAAAATTTACCCTGCTCAAGAAATTGCACAAGATGACTTAAGTTTTCTTGCACAATTCCAAAATATGAATAAAGTAGAGGTTGTCTCTTTAAATGAATTAGATAAACAGTTAGAAAAAATAGCTAAAAAACTTGGAGTTAGTAAAGAAGATATTCGTACTATGTCTGAGGTTGATTTAGGTAAAGCTTTAGATGATAAAGGATTATCTAAGGATGATTTAGATAAAGATGAAAGTCAAGAAACTAAGCAGGATGAAAAAACTCCAGATCCAAATATTTTAAATAATGTTAGTGCAAAACAAGAAATAGATATGAATACTAAAGTTGATGATAGATATACTTTGGCAGATATTTTAGGTGTTCCTGCTGGTTCAAAATTACTTGTTGTTTATCCAACTAATATTCCTGATAGGTCTAAATTACCATATTCAACTAATCTTATTTGTATGATTCAAAAACCTGATGGTTCTATTGAATATTCTGATGCATTAACACAGGTTGGTGGAAAAGATTCAGACAAAAATGTATATGAAGTTAATAGAGATGGTTCTAGAGTGGAAGAAAAATCTGTTAAATCGTCTTTTGCTGTTAAATCTAGCATCGTAAAAAATGGTATTATAACTGCAAGAATAGGTTCTATGGGATATATAGAAGTTGGTTTTGGATATATTGATAAAACTTCTAATAAAGATGTTGTTTCTGAAAGATTAGAAGATCAGCATACCCGTTATACAACTTACGAAGTTCGTAAAGAGTTCTCTCAAAAAGAAGGTGTTGATAACATTACTGATAAAATGGATGAAATAAAAGAACATCCGGAAATGAGTAAAAACGGACAGAATGGAATAACCTTAGCTGAGGCTGATGGCGATTTCTCTACTGGACATGAAGAAGTGCTTGAGCAAATTAAAGCATACAATCCTAATATTTCAGAGGTTTTTACAGATGAAGAAATCATAGATCGTTATCATTCAATGTGTGAAAAATATCCTGACGATAATGAAGAGGATAAAATAAGATACACTCAAGAAGATTTAGCTGAAGATGCTGAACATATGAGAGGTCCTATGGAGCATTAATTGCTAAATAAAAAAGCTACTTTTTGAAGTGAACCCAAATTGTTAGACAAAAATTTAACAAGAAGGGTTCATTTTTTATTATCTTTTTAATTAACTATATTCTTACTGCAATTATTCCTATCAAAAATCCTATTATATTTCCTAAGGCAGACATTCTTCCTTTGTATAAATCATTTGCTTCTGGAATTAACTCTCCTGTTACAATATATAGCATTGCTCCTGCTGCAAATGCTAAGCATAATGATATTACAGTTGTTGAAACTGAGCCAACTAAACTTCCAAAAAATGCTCCAACTCCAGTTGTTACACCTGATAATATAACATATAGTACTACTTTAAACGAACTTATTCCCCCGTTTTTCATTGGTACTGCCATTGATATCCCTTCTGGTATATCGTGGATTGCTATTGCTATTGCAAGTGAATATCCAAGTTTTATCGATGCTTCAAATCCTGCTCCTATGCTTAATCCTTCTGGCAAATTATGAAGTGCAAGTCCTATACCTACTGCGATTCCTGTTTTTAATAAATTATTCTTTTTATATTCATTTTTTTGGGTTTGTATTTTATTTTGCACAACTATATCACAGATTATCATAACTATTATTCCAAATACTATTCCTGTTATTGTACTTGCAAAATCTGATACAGAGATTGCTTCTGGAATTAAGTCAAAACATACAATTGCCATCATCAACCCTGATGCAAATGATAGAATAAAGCTAAGCAATTTATTTGAAGTATTATTGAATTTTACTCCTATTATTCCACCAAGAGTTGTTCCAAATGTTCCAAAAAATAGACCTAATAAAGTGTTTTTCAGTATATTCAAAATTATGCACCTCAATTAAATCTATGCACTAACATGTAGATTTAGACCTTACCTACAATAGTTAAATTTTTATATAAAAAGGAGTACAATCAAGTACTCCTTTTAGTTTATAATTGCTAGGTCTATCTTCCGCCCATTCCGGCCTCCGACCTCCACCGCCGTCCGCCGTCCGCCTGAGAATCCTCCGCCTCCGGCCACCTCCGGCTTGAGAAGCTTCCTCCTGCTGATGCTACTTGTCTTGCATTTCTTGCACTTACTCCGGCATTATATGCTCTTTGTATTCCATTTCCCATCATTCTATCAAAATTATACCTGCTCATCATATACATATATGTATAATTACTATAGAAGTTTCCATCTACATCTACTATTTCTGGATATTTTACTTTCAACTCACTTAATACTTTATCTGCTATGCCAAATGCTGTTGCATATACTAGATATTTTTCCCACAATACGAGTTCTGGAACCTCTCTCTCATCAAGCAAAGAAAAGTTTTCCATATATCTTTTTAAAGCTTCCCACTCTTCTTTTTCATTTACACCTTTTTGTGTAAGTGTTCTTGTTTTATTTTGAAGTTTTCCGCAAAGTATTCCACATACAATATTAAATATTATTCCTAAAAATAAAGCAGGTAATAATATCATTAATCCTAATAAACATACGAATACAAATGCTGCAGTATAATATGATATTTTCTTTGATCTCCATTTTTCTGATATCTTTTCTGATTTTTTATCATAATTTTCTTTATTTGCTTGTCTATCTCCTACATTACTTTCTATTCCTTCTATATTTGATAAAAATGTTCTATCATTATTTTTGGCATATTTTTCAATATCTTTCATTGTTATTGTAGTCTCATTTTCATCTTGTTTATTCTTTTTCGCAATATATTTTCGGGTATCTAATAATATTTTATATACTGATAATTCATCAGATTTTAATTCAGATTTTTCTATAGGATAATTTATCTTTATTCTTATCTTATCTTTTTCATCTTCTTCAAATGATATAATTTTCTTTAATGCCAAATCTAGCATTGTTGCTGACACTATTTTTGATATATTATCCTTAAACTTATCTTTCTTATCAAAGTAATATAAAAATGCGGCATCCCCAGGAGTTGCTTCTTTATCTGGAAAATCTCTAAAATATTCTATTTTCGTTTCTGGCTTCAATACTTTTACATCTGATAGAGCTATTGCATATTTCACAATTTTTATAATATAGAATACAATTATAGCAATATTAGCTAAGAATAACAAAATTGCTAGTATTATTTCAATTATTTCCTGTGTTCTTTCGTTTCGTAAAATTCTTTCTCTTTCTGCATTTGCTTGATCTGCCCATACAGTTTCTTCACTTAATATTGAATCTAATCTATTTAAATTTACTTTATTTTGATTTTGTGTAAATATATCCTCTAACACTGCAACTCTTGTCTCTACCATCGTTTCTGTTGTTAAATATGATACTTCAAATGATACTGTTTCATTATCTACAATTTGTATTTCTCCATTTAATGGACCATGTGCCCATACTTTTAAATTTTCTTTATTTTTTACTGCAGTTGGTAATTTTATTGTTCCTTTAAGTTCTCCTACATGCATTTCATTTGATGTACCTATAAATTGCCAATAAAATTCAGAACAATCATTATATGTTTTTATTCCATCTACTATCGTATAACTAATTTTATACGTCTTTGTTGTCCCACTATCTATTGAAACTCCCCAAGCAATTTCAAATTCGTCACTCTTTGTTTCTAGCCCATAGAAATAGCCTTTTTGAACATGATAAGCATATTCATCTGTTTTTGTAAAATTTAATACTTCTCCTGAATCTAACACTTCCGAAACTTTTACATTTGTAATTCCTCCATATTTACTATTATCTAGTTCAAAATCTTTAAACAATGTATTTGTATATGATACATATATGTTCCAAGTTTCAACTACATCTACTGTTCCATCTTCATTTAATTGTACATCATAATTTAATTCTTCCATATCCTGATATCCAGCATATGATATTGTGTTTAATGAAAATATAAATAATATTGAGATAAGAAATATCGTTATTAGAAATATAACTTTTTTCTTCATAATTATAATCCCCTTTATAAATTTTATAGATTTCTGGATTTTTTTATTTATCCTTTAACATCTTTTTATATTTTTACAAGCTAAAGCCATCTGGTAATAGCTCTTCTAATGTCTTTTTTACTATACTTCCATCTTCTGTATACATACAAACTATAAAATCTTTTTTACAGAATTCAGTCATGAATTGCCTGCAATATCCACAAGGAGTTGTATATATTAATTCATCTTTTCCACCTACAACAAGTATTGCCTCAAATTCCTTTTCTCCTTCTGATACTGCTTTTGTAAATGCAACTCTCTCTGCACAGATTGACATTATTCCACCATTTTCTATATTGCATCCCGAATAAATTTTTCCATTCTTTGAAAGTAAAGCACAACCTACCTTAAAATTTGAGTATGGCGTATATGCATTTTTCCTTACATTTTTTGCTGTTTCTATTAATTCGTCTAAATTCTTGTTTAATAGCTCATTTTCTGTATTCATATTATCATCCTTTCATTATGCTAAAAGCATACAATTTATTTGTTACATTATATCACATCGATTTCATAAATAAAAGAGCAGATAAATTATCCGCTCTTTTTCCATATGGATGATTACTGTTTGAGGTATCTCATCCTGGTTGCTTCGCCTCCGCGAATATGGCCTTCAGCCCTGTTCTTGTCCATTACCTTTCTTACTTTCTTTGCCAGCTTTCCAGAAATATGCGGCAAATACTTAGTAAGATATTTGTGGACAGTGCTCTTTGGAACCGAATACTTTTCTCCAAGTTCCCGTACAGTTGCTCCTGTTCGGATGCACTCCTTGCTGATTTCGATGATCCTCTGTTGTCTTTCTACTTCCATCCTTGTCATGTTTAATCCTCCATATGTTTTTTCTACAAAGTAGATAATAAAATTATACCACTATTTTACATAATTTGCAAATATAAAAATAAACCCTCATTGTTAAACTTTTGTCTAACAATGAGGGTTCACCTCATAGTTATAGTTTTATTCTTTTTATTCGTCCCCTTTTAATTTTTCTGCTCTGTCTGCCGTAATTAATGCATCTATCATTTCATCTAGATCTCCATTTAAGAAATTTTCCATTTGATATATACTTAAACCTATTCTGTGGTCTGTTATTCTTCCTTGTGGATAGTTGTATGTTCTGATTTTTTCGCTTCTGTCTCCTGTTCCAACTTGACTTTTTCTTTCATTTGCAAGTTTTTCATCCTGTTTTTGTTTCTCAACTTCATATAATCTTGATTTTAATAATCTCATTGCATACTCTCTATTTTGAACTTGTGATCTTTCTGTTTGACATTCTGCAACTATTCCTGTTGGTTCATGGATTAATCTAACTGCTGATGATGTTTTATTTACATGTTGTCCTCCTGCACCTGATGCTCTATATACCTCCATTTTTATATCTGCTGGATTTATTTCTATTTCTACATCTTCTACAACTGGTAATATTGCAACTGTTGCAGCTGATGTGTGTATTCTTCCGCTGCTTTCCGTATCTGGAACTCTTTGAACTCTGTGTGCTCCACTTTCAAATTTTAATCTGCTATATACTCCTTTTCCTGTAATCATAAATGTTATTTCTTTATATCCACCAAGTTCTGTTTCATTTTCATTTAATACATCTAGTGTCCAATGCTTTTTTTCTGCATACATAGAATACATTCTAAATAAAGTTCCCGCAAATAGTGCTGCTTCTTCTCCTCCTGCTCCTGCTCTTATTTCACATATTATATTTTTATCATCATCTGGGTCTTTTGGTATTAGAAGTATTTTTAATTCTTCTTCAATTTTAGGTAGACTCTCTCTTGCTTCATCTATTTCCATCTGTGCTAATTCTTTAAGTTCAGGGTCTTTTAATAATTCTTCATTTTCTTCTATTGTTTTTTCTGCTTTTTTATATTCCCTATATTTTTCTACTATCGGAGTAAGTTCTGAGTGTTCCTTCATAAGTTTCTGCCAAGAGCTTGTTTTTGCAATCTCTTCTGGATCGCTTATTTTTACTGTTAGCTCTTCATATCTTTTTTCAACATCTTCTAATCTTTGGAACATTATATTTCCCCTTTCATTTACATTTAGTATCTATGGTATTATATAATCTTTTTTTAGTATTGTCAATCACTTAAAGTTATCTTATTGTAAGGTATTCGCTCATTTTCTAATGCTTCACATTCTCTATTTGTACATGTTAATATTAATATTTGTCTGCTATTATAATTATCATTCAAGAATTTTAATACATTTTTTAACCTTTTTTGGTCAAAATATGCAAATGTCTCATCTAATATTATTGGCATATTTTCTTCTACAAGTTCATTAATACTTGATATTCTAAGTGATAAATATAGCTCATCAATTGTTCCTACACTCAAAACATCTGCTGGTACATAGTTTCCATTTTCTGTTTCTATCATTAATTCATTTTGTTCATTTATTTTTACTTTTTTGTATTTTCCATTAGATATATTTTTTATAGCATTTGATAGATCCTCTGTAAATTTTGGAGTTACATTTTCTCTCATTTCTATATAAGCATTTTCCAATGCATTCTTTGCGAGTTCAATAGATTCATTATAATTTATAAGATTTTCATATTCCTCTTCAGATGCACTTAGTTCTTCTTCTATTTTCGTATAATTTTCTATTTTATTTATAATTTCTTTTTGTCTCATTTCCAATTTGGTTAGTTCTAATTTTAATTCGTTTATATAATTCTGTTCTTCAGTAATATTACTATTTTCCAATTTTTTATTAAATAAATTTTCTATACTTTGTGTTTTGGAATATCTATTTTTTAAATTTGATTTTTGTAAATCTATTCTTGCTCTTATTTCAGATTCTCTGTCTTGTATAGTTTTTTGCTTACTTTCTATTTCAGCTTTTAATATTTCTATTTTTGCTTTTATTTGTTCTTTCTCTTTATTTTTTTCTTCATTATTTTTATTTATATTTTTATTTTTGTATAAATTAATTATTAAATTTATTAATGCAGCTATAATACTAATTCCAAATAATGATAATCCTATTATCTTTTGATTTAAGAAATATAATAATATGCTTATAATAGTTAACAATATTGATATTATGTATATTGCTTTTGAACCTTTTTTTCTGTTTTCTACTGTTATACTATTTAATTTTTCTTCAAGTGTTTCTTTTTGCATTTCTATTTCAGTTTTTGATGATTTATTTATATTTATTTTTTCTTCTTCTATTTTTTCGTCATTTTGTAGTTTTTGTAATTCTTGAAGAATCTCTAATTCTTTTTCTGCTTCTGTAATTTTTTTTACTAATTCATTTTTTTCATCTTCTAATTCATATTGTAGTGGTGTGATTTCATCTAGCTCTTTTTTCTCATTATTTAATTCATCAATCTTTTGTTTAGCCAGATACAATGGCTTTGTAGGACTTTTCATTGTACCTATTTCGTCTGCTTGTCTTTTATTCAATTTTGATAAAACTTTTTGGAATGAAACATCATCTTCTCCTGTTAGCATAATATTAGATGCTTTTTGAATCAATATATTTTGCTTTTTCTCATCAAGTTTTACTTCTTGTTGTGCTACAACTTGTGCCATAGTAAATAGCTCTTCGTCTACTTTAGTTTGCTCAGAAAAATATTGATTTCCATAAGTTTTGTCAATCGAATATTTTTTACTTACATCGTTTCCATCTTTATCAAATATTTGTGGGTTTTTCTTTGTAAAATTTCTGTAAACTTCATATTGTTCATTATTATCAAGTATGTAACTTATTTTTCCTGAAAATTCCCCTTCCGTCCATGGAGTATATTTATCATAGTCACTTATTTTTTGTCCATTTTTATTTTTATTTATCCCATAAAACATACTTGTTATAAATTTAAGAAGAGTAGATTTTCCACTTTCATTTTCTCCATATATAACATTTATCCCATTATTTAATTCTATTTCTTTATCATTTAATTTTCCAAAATTGTTTATCTTAATTTTTTTTATCTGCATTAAAATTTTCCTTTCTATTTTTCAAATGCATTTAGTCCAATTTCTATTGACCTATATATCTTTTCATTGTTTTCTGGGTCTTCATTAATTTTCTCTAATAAATTTTTTACAAATATACCTTTAAGACTATTTTTTAGCGCTTCTGATTTTAAATCAACATTTATTTTAGTCATATCTTTTATTTTTATTATATTTTGATGTAATATATATTTCAAAATTTTACTAGTATCTATTTCTATATTTTTGTTTCCTACAAGTATTAATTTCCAATATTTACTTTCATCAAATGTCTCATTATTAATTTTCTCTATAAGTTCTTCTTCAGAAGTTATTTCTGTTATATCTATTCTCTGTTCTGCAAACTCTTTTTCATCTACTATTATAAACTCTGTTGCTATTTTTTTCGTTTTTAAATCTATATCTCCGCATAATCATTCCATGAGTTCCTAATTCATCAAATCCAAGTGATATAAGAGATCCTGGATATACAATCTTTTGATTTTCTTCATATATTGTTTTATGAATATGTCCAAGAGCCACATAATCAAAACCTAAATTTTTTAATATTGATTTTGATAATGGGTTGTATAGCATTTCATCTTCTCTTTCTCCGTCTATAGTTCCATGTGTTAATAATATATTTATCTTATCGTTGTCTAATTTGATTTTTTCATATTCATATTTTTTCATATAAAAATCTTCAAATCCATATCCATATATGCATAAATTTTCATCTTCTATTTTTTCTAGATTTTCTTTAAATATTTTTACATTCTTTGCCCATGAATTATATTTTTCATAATATGAATTTTTCAAATACGGATCATGATTTCCTGGCACAATATAAATTTTTGTGTCAGGTATTGTTTCGAATAATTTATTTATGTAATCTATTGTTGATAACCTAACATATTCATTTTCATATAAATCTCCACATATAAATAGATATTTCACATTATTTTCTTTTATATATTCAATTACTTTTTTAAAACTATTTCTTTGCTCTAACCTTCTTTGTTCTGCAAGTTTTTTTGTCTCTAATGTTGTAAATGGTCTATCAAAATGCACATCTGCTATGTGTATAAATTTCAATTTTCATCATTCCTTTTAAATTTTTTAAATATATTTTTCGCATTTAATTCAATTGCCGAAATTGGAATTAATACCATTACATATGGGAATATATATCTTGACTTTGCCTCCCAAAGTATATGGAATAAAAATCCTCCAATAAAAATCGTTATAAGTAGCACCATTTCATTTGATAAGTTTTTTCTATTTTTTATTAGTACAAGTATACTTCCACCAAATATGATAAATATCAAAGCTCTTTGATAATATTGTATAAAATAATATCCAATAGGATATTCAGCATCATTTTCTTCTTCGTATTGAAGGTTCTGATTATAGAATAATCCACCAAAGCTTGGTTCTGCCCACATTGATCTTGTTTTTCGCAAGTAAAATTCTGTCATTCCTTTTGGGTCTTCTCTAAAATGCTTCATTCTTTCTTGTATCAGAATATTAAATAAATATTTAGTATTTTCTGGTTTTGGATTTGAATATCTTAAATCTGCTATCCTATAATTATACCAACCGAGATGTACATTCTCCTTCAAACATTCCCATGCACATCCATCCATTTACAGGAAAGCCATTAGCTTTATTCAAATTTGATTTGTTAAGATAGTAATTTTTAACAATACTTGTTGGAAGAAAAACTATTATAACTAGACCCATAGCAACAACTATTTTTGTTATAATATCTTTTGCTGTTTTCTTTGTTTCTTCTTTTTGTATCATATCTAAGAATAGATAAATAAGAATCGCTATAATAAATATTAAAGAATTAGTCCTAACCATACATGCTAAAGAAAGAGACAATGCTGATAAAATAGCATATCTTATCTTTTTATCATTAACATATTTAATTATTAAATATGTACCAAGCATAGAAAATGTAAGTCCAGGTATATCTCCATAAGCGAAAATGCAAAGCAGTGATATTGGTAAAAATGTTAATGTTAATATAACTGCTAAATATTTATTTACTTTATATTTTTTAGATAATTCTTTGCATATTAAAAATGTTGAAATAACAGTTATTGCATTGCAAAATACATTCACTTGCATTAATATTGCAATATTTGTACTATTAAATATGCGAAATAAGATATTCCATATAAATGCTAAAGTAAATTGCTGTGGATAACATTCTAAATAAGTTTTCATTGATATATTTCCATATACATCGTTATAATTTTCCATAAATTCTTGCATATTTCCGTCTTTCATTGATACTGCTATTTCATAGGCATATTTTTGATCTGCCGATAGTGGTATATATGCATAATTTATCCATAGTAATTGTACTATTATATATATCACTATTAAAGCTCCAAAAATGAAATATTTGTCCTTTACCTTATGCAATCCTTTTTTTAATATTTGACATATCCCAAGTATTGCACATACTATAAGTATAGTGATAGTTATAGTTGTTATGCTATTATTGTTTACTACTGCATGTTCTCCTTCTGCTATCCCTACTGTGTATATGATATTTAATATTAATACAAAAGCTAATAATACTATTGCTATTGCCCATGGTATTTTATTTAAAATCTTATTCATTTGTTTCTCCTCTTTATTTTATATCTAATGCTTTTTGATAATATTATTTTAGCATAGTAAATTTAAAAAGTGAATACCTTTTATAACATATAAGAGCAATAATATTTACTTTTATATTATTGCTCTTACACTATAAATTATTTGTTATTTTTCATCTACTGGTCCAAATAGTTCATCAAATTTTGCTTCCAATTCTTTTTGTAAATCTATTTCCTCTTGACTTTGATTTATATTATTTTCAGAAGTTTCTATATCTTCTAACATATCTTGTGGTAATACTGGAGCTGTTTCTTCATTTAAGCTCTCTTTTTCTCCTATTTCTTGTTTTGGTTCATTATTTGGCTCTTCTACAAATAAATCATCTAAGCTTTCTACTTTTAGATCTTGAATTCCGCCACCTTTTTTCTCCTCAACATATGGATTGTAAGGATTATATTTTCTCCAATTTCCTCTGTCTATATCTCTTGATTCATTATGATTTAATGTGAATTCTGCAAGTTTTTTTGCTTCTGGCTTCAAAAAATAGTAATATTTTTTTGCTTTTATTGGCCTTACTCCTTTTTCGAATATTATACAATAATCATTATCAAATCTTCTAAGTTCGTCTGGCGTTAAAAGTGCTCTTGCATTAATTTGATCTGATACACTCTTTCCTTGCATCCAGTTGTTTCTATCTTTATTTACTGATATACTATCTCTCGAAACAGTCTTTTCTCCTAATGCTTTAGAGAAATATTCAACTGTTTTTTGTGAGTTACTTCCTAAAAATACATGCGTATCACAGTTACCTATGATAGTTTCATATGATTTTTCATATACTGCTTCAAGTTGGTCTAAGTTCTGAAGTATTACGCTAAATTGTATTTTTCTACTTCTACTTGTTGATATCTTTTTATCGAAGTCTGGTACTTTTCCTATATTTGCAAACTCGTCTAATATGAAATATGTAGGCATTGGAAGTGTTCCTCCACTTAAGTCTGCAAAATCATATAATTGTTGTATCATTTGTGCAAAGAATATTGTAAGTAAGAAGTCATATGCAGTGTGTGTATCTGAAGATATAACATATACTGCTGTTTTCTTTCTTCCTATTTCCTCAAAATCTATTGTATCTGTTGATGTTAATTCTGCAATTTCTTTTGAATCAAATTTTCCAAGTTTTGATTGCAAAGAGCTTAAAATTGATCCATAAGTTTTCTCTGGTGCTATTTCTATTGATTTATAATACATTCTTGCAGGGTGATCATATGGTAACTGTCCAATAAGTTCTGAAAGCAAGTTGTTGCCACCATTTGTATTTGCAGCTCTAACTAATTCTGCACAGCTTGCTAAGTTTTGTTCTTCTTCTGGTCTAGTTGCAATTAAATAATATATTAAAGCTTTTAATAACATTTCTGCCATATCATCCCAATATGGATCTGCTGTACTTCCTTCTACTTTTTGTCCCTTTACTATTGTATTTGCAATTACATCTACATCTAATTCAGACGATATGTGCATAAGTGGGTTATATCCATCACTGTTTTGTGGTCTTACTAAGTTTAATACTTTTATTTCATATCCATTTCTTTGTAAAAATCCTGCTGTTTTATCATATAGTTCGCCTTTAGGATCTGTAAATACATATGATCCTAGCATTTGATATGCATTTGGTATAGAATATGCAGCAGATTTACCAGAACCTGAACCGTCCAACTACTAACACATTTACATTTCCTCTTTTATCTACTGGTAAATAATTGTTTTCTGCAAGTAATATTCCCTTGTTTCTACTTAATGTTTTATATTGTTCTCCTCTTCCTGCCCAATCACTTGATCCTTGTTCTATATCTGTATATTCATTTTTTGGAGCTGTTTTTACAAATCCGATAAACATAAATACTGCATATACTAGAGTAAATTTCCAAAGTAAACTAAAAAATTGTGGCATATAATTTCCAAAATTTCCGAATTACTTCGCCAAGTTTTGAATATGCCCCAATCGACTCAGTTACAAATTCTCCAAAATTAAATACACCATTTACCGTAGCAATATCTTGTGCATAGGCAAGTGGTGCAACAAGTACTATGGCCATAAATAACCATAGTACCACAAATATTATAAATCTTCCTTTATTTCTTCTTAATGTCCCTTTTATTTTATAGTTCATATTGTTTCACCTTTCTCTTTTGTATTGTGATTATCTTTCTCCTTGTTCTCTTTCTTTTTCTCTTCTTTCTATTACTTTTAGGTGTCCATTTTCGTCTCTTCCGTCTACTACAACTTGATTTCCTGTAGCACTTATAGACATTACTCCATCTTTTCCTTTAGTAAATCCTAATAATTGTAAGAATGCTTCTATATCCATGCTTACGCCATTTCCTATTACAATCTCTGTTCTGTCTTTTTGGTTGTCATTACCAGCAAAATCTGTGTATCCAAATTTATAGTTTTCATCTTTTAATCCTGCTGCATCATAAATTTTCATATTTTTTTGTGCCATTTTTTATCCTCCTAGCTCTCTCTTATCTCGAATGCGAAATAAGATTTATACGGTTTTAATTTACATTTTCCTTTAACTTCATTTGTTTTTTCATCGAAGTATAGCACAGGCTTTACTTCTTCTGCTGTTTCTGGGTCTATTATTGATATTGCCCTTTTTAAGTTTGGTGTATAGTTAAACTCTCTATATTCGTCACTTTTTTCTGAATATAATGTATCAAATTTAAATGGGGCAGGTCTTTTTGTTATTCTAACTTCATCACCAAGTAATATTCCCATATTTATAATGACCTTTTCTTGTCCAAAAGAAAAGATTGCAAGTTGATTTCCATCTGGTTCAGGTTCATCCACATAATATGTTTTTCTTGTAGAATCTCCTCTAATTTCAGATGTATAATCTAATCTTTGTACTGTATATTTAGGAAACTTATCTAAATATTCCTTTTTTGTTTTATTTATTTGATATATTACTGTATTTACTCCTTTTGGATCTGTTATGCTAAAATGTTTTCCTTCTAATATTTCCATTTTTGCACCTCTTTCCAATTATGCCTAGCTTGTCTTTGGTAAAATTTCACTAAACATAATTATACATTATTTTCCTATTGTTGTCAAGTTTATTTATAAATTTATTATGTCGACTATTGGTAATTAATATTTTTTTAGCAATTTTTATAATCATATATTTACCTAGGATTAAATGTAGATACTTCTTTTAACTTTTCATATAATTTTTCTTCATCTTGTGATAAATTCTTAGGAACCATTATTTTTATCTCTGCAATTAAGTCTCCTCTTCCTCCTTTGCCGTCTTTATATCCGTTTTGTGATAAGCGAATCTTTTCACCACTTTGTATTCCTTTTTGTATATATACTGTTTCTTGTCCATCTATTGTGTTTAATTCAATTCTTGCACCAAGAGCCGCTTCCCAAGGTGTTATTTTTAAATCAGTATAAAGATTACAGCCTTTTAATCTAAAGTTTTTACTATTTTCTATATGTATTCTAATTAGTAGATCACCATTTTTCGCACCGTTTTCTCCTTTTTTACCTTGTCCTACTAATCTTATCTTTTCATTGTCTCTAATTCCTGCTGGTATTTTTACTGTAAATGTTTTCATCTTTCCGATCTATTGCTCTTAAAGATATTTTTTTATTTACTCCAAAAAATGCTTCTTCTATACTTACATCTATAGATGTTTCTATGTTTTCTCCCTTTATTTTTATTTCTTTAATTTTGGACTTTTTTTCTGTCTTTTCTTTTTTAGCACCAAAAAACATATTTATTATTTCTCCAAAAATAGTATCACTCTGCTTCATATTGTCTTTATTTGCCTCACGGTTCTTTTTTCTACCAATATTTGTGTTCCATTGTCTATCATACTTTCTTCTACTTGAAGGATTAGACAATATTCTATATGCTTCATTTATATCTTTAAAACGATCTTCTGAATAGTCTTTTCCTTCATTCAAATCAGGGTGATACTTTTTTGCTTGTTCTCTATATTTTAATTTTATCTCTTCTATACTAACTCTATTTGTTTCAAATCCTAATATTTTATAATAGTCCTTAAATATCATTTAACATCCTCCATACTCATGGTATATTTATTATATCATGTTTCACTAGCTAATTCAATTAATTTGTCTAATAATTTACTATAATTTATTCCATAATGTTCAAATAATTTTGGATACATACTTATTTCTGTAAATCCCGGAAGTGTATTTATCTCATTTAAATATATTTTATTCGTATTTTCTTCTACAAAAAAATCAACTCTTGACAATCCTTTTCCATCCAAAGCCTTGAATGCTTTTATAGCTAATTTTCTTATTTCTTCTTGTACTTCACTTGGAATATCTGCAGGTATAAATGTTTGAGATTTTTGGTTTTTATATTTTGCATCAAAACTATAAAACTCGTCTGCTGCTTTTATTTCTCCGACATCTGATGCGATAACCTCTTCATTTCCCAAAACTGCACATTCTACCTCATGTCCTTTTATTTCTTCTTCTATTAATACTTTTTTATCAAATTTGCTAGCATATTCTATTGCATCTTTTAATTCTTTACTATTCTTTGCTTTGCTTATTCCAACACTTGATCCTGAATTTGAAGGTTTTACAAACATTGGATATTTTAAATTCATTTCTATTGTTTTGCAAATTTCTTCTATTCCATAAATTTTTTCATTAAAACTTTTATCAATGTATATGTATTTATCTTTATATTTTCTTATATACTCTGATTTTGCTTGATTAATTCCAGCCCTATCTAAGATAACTTTTGTATATACTTTATCCATTGAGACAGCTGATGCAAGTACTTTACAACCTACATAATGTTTTTTTATCATTTCAAATAAACCTTGTATTGTTCCATCTTCCCCATTTGCTCCGTGCAACACTGGGAAGATTATATCTTGCCTTTTTAAAACTTCTAATACATTTTCTATCTTTTTTAATTCTTTTATTTCTTCATCTATTTTGAGTGTTTCTATTTTATCTATATCTTTTGTGTATTCATACCAATTTCCAGTTTTATCAATATATATTGGTAAGATATCGTATTTGCTTTTGTCTAAGTTTTTAATAATTGATGTTCCAGATACGACTGACACATTATGCTCAGTCGATGTTCCCCCAAAAATAACTGCTAGTTTCATAATATCACACTCCTATATTGCTCACAGCTCTAACGACTTTACTATTTCATCAAACTTCATATTGTTAGAAGCTTTAACTAAAATATAATCATCTTTTTTAATAATAGATTTTAACATCTCTATTGCCTCTTCTTTAGTATCATATACAAATATTTTTGTCTTTTCCATTCCTAAATTTTCTGCTTTATTTGCAATATATTTTGAAGCATTTCCAACAGTTACTAATATGTCAATTTTATTTTTATATACTTCTTCTCCAACTTTTTCATGTAATTCTTTTTCAAATTTTCCAAGTTCGAGCATATCTCCAAGTACTGCAATTTTTCTGCCACCTTGTATATCACTTAAATATTCAATTGCAGCTTTCATAGAGTCATAGCTTGCATTATAGCTATCATTTATTATTGTTGATGAATTAATACCTTTTCTGGCCTCCATTCTTCTTTTTGTAAGTTCAAACTCTTTTATTCCTTCTATTATTTTTTCTATTTCAATATTATTTTGTATTCCTACACATATAGCACACAAGCTGTTTGATATAAAATGCTTTCCTCCTATGTTTATCTGTACGTTATATTTTTTATCATTTATTTTTACAGTAAATTTACTACCTTCCGAATCTGTATAAATATCCTCTGCCATAAAGTCACTTTTATTTTCTATTCCATAGGTTATTATGTTTTTGTGGTTTTTGTTATTTAAATACCATTCATGTAACATATCATTATCATTATTAATAATGATAGGAGAATTTTCTTCCATTCCTTCTAGTATCTCTAATTTTGCCTTTAGTATATTTTCTCTAGAGCCAAGCTCTCCGAATATGTGATGTTCCTATATTTGTTATAACTGACATTGTAGGTTTTGCAATTTTTGTAAGCTTTCTTATTTCGCCAGAATGATTCATTCCCATTTCAATTACTGCTGCTGTTTCATCTTTTAAAGATAATATTGTTAAAGGAACTCCTATATGATTATTATAGTTTCCAATTGTTTTTAGTGTGTTATATTTTTTTGACATTACACTTGCTATTATATCTTTTGTGCTTGTTTTTCCTACACTTCCTGTTACTCCAACAACTGCGATATTATACATATTTCTCTTATACTTTGCAATTTCTTGTAATGCCTTAATAGTATCTTCTACTTTTATTAATACTTTCTCTTGATATTTTTTTAGTTTATCATCATCTACCATTACATCTTGTATAATACAAGCTTTAGCTCCTTTTTCAAATGCTACTTCATAAAATTCATTTCCGATTAAAGTTTTCACCTTTTATTCCAATATATGTATCGCCTTGCTCTATTTCCCTTGTATCCTTTTTAAAATTTTCTAATATGTCATTTTTGTTTCCACACAAAAGCTCTCCGATTACATATACTTATTACATCTTGTACTCTTATATCTTTCATAATTTCCTCCATATTTAGATGATATGTTATATTTTATCATAATGTTCATTCAATTAAAAGAGATTATTTTATTTTAAATATAAAGAAAAATAAATTCAACTTTTCTTTATTATAAAAAATTAATAAAAAAACCTAAATCTACTAACAAAAATCAATAAATTTTTAATAACTATTGATTTCTATTAGCAGATTCAGGTTTAAAATAGATATTAATATTTTATCCTACAACATTTTCTGTTTTTCCTTCAGGTCCCACTTGTATTTGGTCTTCCACTTCAGTGTTTATTTTTACATCTTTATATACTGGAAGTCCTGTTCCTGCTGGAATAAGTTTACCTATAATTACATTTTCTTTTAGTCCGATCAATGAATCTGTTTTACCTTTTATTGCAGCTTCTGTTAATACTTTTGTTGTCTCTTGGAATGATGCTGCTGATAAGAAGCTTTCTGTTGCAAGTGATGCTTTTGTAATTCCAAGTAATACTCTATGTCCTGTTGCTGGTTTACCACCGTTTTCTTCTGTCTTTTTATTTAGTTCTTCTAGTTCATACATATCAACTAATGAATTTCCAAATAATCCTGTATCGCCTGGATCTTGTACTCTTACTCTCTTAAGCATTTGTCTTCCTATTACTTCAATATGTTTATCGTTGATATCAACACCTTGGTTTCTATAAACTTTTTGAACTTCTTGTATTAGATATTTGTATACACCTTCTGCTCCATTGATTGCAAGTATTTCATTTGGATTTATAGATCCTTCAATCAATTGTGCTCCTTTTTCTATTTGGTCTCCATCTTTTACTTTTAATTTTGCTCCAAATGGTATTGTATATGTTTTTGCTTCTTCTTTATTTTTTACAGTTATTTCCTTCTTATTTCCGTCTTCTTTTATTTTAACTTTTCCTGCTATTTCGGAAATTATTGCAAGTCCCTTTGGTTTTCTAGCTTCAAATAACTCTTCAACTCTTGGAAGACCTTGTGTAATATCTCCTCCTGCGACACCTCCCATGTGGAATGTACGCATTGTTAACTGTGTACCAGGCTCACCTATTGATTGTGCTGCAATTATACCAACTGCTTCTCCTATATTTACTTTTGTACGAGTTGCAAGTCCCATACCATAGCATTTACTACAAACTCCATGTTTTGTTCTACATGTTAATGATGAACGCACCTTTACACTTGTTATTCCACTGTCTACTATCTTCTTTGCAATTTCATCATTTATCATAGTATCAGTATCTGCAAGAATTTCTCCTGTTTCAGGGTGAACTATATTCTCTACTGGATATCTTCCTTCTAGTCTTTCCTCTAGTTTTTCAATTACTTGGTTTCCGTCTTTAATATCTTCTACTACTATTCCTTCATCTGTTCCACAGTCATCTTCTCTAACTATTATGTCTTGGCTAACATCTACTAATCTTCTTGTCAAATATCCAGAGTCTGCTGTTCTTAATGCTGTATCTGCTAGACCTTTTCTAGCACCATGTGAAGATATAAAGTATTCTAGTGCATCTAGTCCCTCTCTAAAGCATGATTTGATAGGTATTTCTACCGTTTTTCCTGAAGTATTTGCCATAAGTCCACGCATACCAGCGATTTGTCTTAACTGGTTCATGTTTCCGTCTTGCTCCAGATTGTGCCATCATGTATATTGGGTTTAGCTCATCAAAGTTATCTTTCATGGCTTCTGTTACATCATCTGTAACTTTTTCCCATATCTTGATTGTAGATAAATATCTTTCTTCGTTTGTGATTAATCCACGCTTATATTGTTTTGTTACATTATCTACTTCTTCTTCAGCTTTTGCTAAGATTTTCTTTTTAGCTTCTGGAACGCTTACATCTGCAACAGATACTGTAATTGCTCCTTTTGTAGAATATTTATATCCTATAGATTTTATATAATCTAGTACTTCTGCTGTTTTACTAAATCCATGTTTATTTATACATTTAGCAACTATTGTTCCTAAGTTTTTCTTTATTACTGGGAAATCTATTTCTAATTTAAATAGATTTTCTTCTTTACTTCTATCAACAAATCCTAAGTCTTGTGGGATTCCTTGATTGTAAATTATTCTTCCAACTGTTGTTTCTACTTTTTGCGTTTTAATTTCTCCATCTATTTCTTTGCTTCTTCTTACATTGATTTTAGCATGTAATTCCAAATCACCATTTTGATAAGCAAGTAATGCTTCATCTTCGTCTTTGAAATACATTCCTTCACCTTTTTCACCATCTACTTGCATTGTTAGATAATAGCTTCCAAGTATCATATCCTGTGTTGGTACTGTTACTGGTTTTCCGGTCTTGTGGTTTTAGTAGGTTATTTACTGATAACATTAAATATCTTGCTTCTGCTTGTGCTTCTGGTGATAATGGAACATGGACTGCCATCTGGTCTCCATCGAAGTCAGCATTAAATGCAGTACATACTAATGGATGTAATTTTATTGCTCTTCCTTCTACAAGTACTGGCTCGAAAGCTTGTATTCCTAATCTGTGTAGTGTTGGCGCACGGTTTAATAATACTGGATGATCTTTTATAACTTCTTCAAGTATATCCCATACTTCTGGTCTTAACCTTTCTACCATTCTTTTAGCATTTTTAATGTTATGTGCTAAATTACGTTTTACAAGTTCTTTCATAACAAATGGCTTGAATAATTCTACTGCCATTTCTTTAGGTAATCCACATTGATATATTTTAAGTTCTGGTCCAACTACGATAACTGAACGTCCTGAATAGTCAACTCTCTTACCAAGTAAGTTTTGTCTAAATCTTCCTTGTTTTCCTTTTAGTAAATCTGATAATGACTTTAATGGCCTATTTCCTGCTCCTGTTACTGGTCTTCCACGTCTTCCATTATCTATTAAAGCATCTACAGATTCTTGAAGCATTCTCTTTTCATTTCTTACAATTATCTCTGGTGCGCCTAATTCTAGTAATCTTTTTAATCTGTTATTCCTGTTTATTACTCTTCTGTATAAATCATTTAAATCTGATGTTGCAAATCTACCACCGTCTAATTGTACCATTGGTCTTAAATCTGGTGGAATTACAGGTATAACATTCATTATTGTCCATTCTGGTTTATTTCCAGATGTTCTAAATGATTCTACTGTATCTAATCGTTTTGCTAATTTTAATTTTCTCTGCTCACTTGATTTATTTATTTCTTTTATTATTTGAGCTGATAATTTATCTAGGTCAATCTCTTCAAGTAATTTTCTAATTGCTGCTGCTCCCATTTCAGCTTTAAATGAACCTTTTCCGTATTTTTCAACGGCTTCAGTATATTCTTTTTCATTTAAAACTTGACCCTTCATTAGTCCTGAAGTTCCTTTGTCTGTGACAATGTATGATGCAAAGTATATTACTTTTTCTATGCTTCTAGGTGATATATCAAGTAATAAAGCTATTCTACTTGGTATTCCTTTGAAATACCAAATATGAGCAACTGGAGCTGCAAGTTCTATGTGTCCCATTCTCTCTCTTCTTACTTTTGATTTTGTAACTTCTACCCCACATCTATCACAAACTATTCCTTTATATCTAACTCTTTTATATTTTCCACAGTGGCATTCCCAGTCTTTTACTGGTCCAAATATTCTTTCACAGAACAAGCCATCTTTTTCTGGTTTCAAAGTTCTATAATTTATTGTTTCTGGTTTTTTTACTTCACCTTTTGACCATTCTCTTATTTTTTCATCAGATGCAAGTCCTATTTTCAATTTATCAAACAATTCTAATTCGTCCATGAATCATAGACCTCCTCGTTAATATTTTTATCAATTACATATCTTGATCATTATCTATATTGTCTTCTGCTAAATCATTATCGAAGATTTCATCTTCATCCATAATGCCTTCGTCATTCAAAAAGTCATCATCTATTTCGTCTTCGTCATTATATGCTTCGTCGTCTTCTAGCATCTCTTCATCAAGTGTTTCTTCTACATATCCGTCTGCTAGTTCTTCTTCACTTATTTCTTGCATCTTAGATTTTTGTCCTCTATCTAAATTAAAGTCTATTCCTTCTTCTATATTTTCCTTAAGTTCTAGTTCTTTTCCTTCTTCAGAATATAGCCTTACATCTAGACCTAAACTTTGTAGTTCTTTTATTAATACCTTGAAACCTGCTGGAACTCCTGGTTCAGGAATGTTTTCTCCTTTTACAATTGCTTCATAAGTCTTAATTCTTCCTACTACATCATCTGATTTTACAGTTAGCATTTCTTGAAGTGTATGTGATGCACCATATGCTTCTAGTGCCCAAACTTCCATTTCTCCAAATCTCTGTCCACCGAATTGAGCTTTACCTCCAAGTGGTTGCTGTGTAACTAATGAGTAAGGTCCAGTAGAACGAGCATGTATCTTATCATCTACTAAGTGGTGTAATTTTAACATATACATTACTCCTACTGTTATTGGCTTATCAAATGGTTCTCCAGTTCTTCCATCATAAAGAATTGTCTTTCCATCTTCTGATAAACCAGATTTTTTAAGTAATTCTACTATTTCTTCCTCTGTTGCTCCGTCAAATACTGGTGTTGCAACTTTCATTCCTAATGCCTTTGCTGCTGCTCCTAAGTGAACTTCCAAAACTTGACCTAAGTTCATACGAGATGGAACACCTAGAGGGTTTAAAACTACATCAACTGGAGTTCCGTCTGGCATAAATGGCATATCCTCAACTGGTAATATTCTTGATATAACACCTTTATTTCCATGACGTCCTGCCATTTTATCTCCAACTGATATTTTTCTCTTTTGAGCTATATAGCATCTAATTACTTGATTTACGCCTGGGCCTAATTCATCTGAATTTTCCCTTGTAAATATTTTTACATCTACTATTGTTCCAGATTCTCCATGTGGTACACGAAGTGAGGTATCTCTTACTTCTCTAGCTTTTTCACCAAATATTGCACGAAGTAATCTTTCTTCTGCTGTAAGTTCTGTCTCTCCTTTTGGAGTAACTTTTCCAACTAGGATATCTCCAGGTCTTACTTCTGCACCTATTCTGATTATTCCATTTTCGTCAAGATCTTTTAATCCGTCTTCTCCTACATTTGGTATATCTCTTGTTATTTCCTCTGGTCCAAGCTTTGTATCACGGCAGTCGCATTCATATTCTTCAATATGAATTGATGTATATACATCTTCTTTTACCAATCTTTCACTTAGAAGTATAGCATCCTCATAGTTGTATCCTTCCCAAGTTGTAAATGCTATTATAACATTTTTACCTAATGCCATTTCTCCGTTTTGCGTAGAAGGTCCATCTGCTATAACATCTCCTGCTTTAACTTTTTCACCTTTTACTACTATTGGTTTCTGATTTATACAAGTTCCACCATTTGTTCTTTTGAACTTGCGTAACTTATATGTTTCAATTTCTCCCTTAGTTGTCTCTAAGGTTATTTCATCACCTGTAACTTTTTTGATTGTACCACTTGATTTTGCAAGTATCATTATTCCTGAGTCTTTTGCTGCTTTATATTCTATACCTGTTCCAACTATTGGTGAGTCTGTTATCATAAGTGGAACTGCTTGACGTTGCATGTTTGCACCCATAAGTGCACGGTTTGCATCATCATGCTCCAAAAATGGTATCATGGCTGCTCCAACTGATACTAACTGTTTTGGTGATACATCCATATAATCTACTTGATCTGCTGATACTTCTGTTACTTCGTCTAAGTATCTAACTTTTATTTTCTTATTTACAAATTTTCCGTTCTTACCTATTGGTTCATTTGCTTGTGCTATTGCGTGTCCATCTTCGTCATATGCTGCCATATATACTATTTCGTCTGTTACTTTATGTGTTTTTGGATCTATTTTTCTATATGGAGTCTCTATAAATCCATATTCATTAATTATAGCAAATGAAGAAAGTGCTGAAATTAATCCTATGTTTGGACCTTCTGGTGATTCTATTGGGCAAAGTCTTCCATAGTGTGTATAGTGTACATCTCTTACCTCGAATCCTGCTCTTTCACGAGATAGTCCCCCAGGTCCTAATGCTGATATTCTTCTTTTATGTGTTAATTCTGATAATGGGTTTGTTTGATCCATAAATTGTGAAAGTTGTGAACTTCCAAAGAATTCTCTTATTGATGATGTTATAGGTTTTGTATTGATTAATGTTTGTGGAGTTACTATATCTAAGTCTTGTATTGTCATTCTTTCTCTTACAACTCTCTCTAATCTTGTTAAACCTATTCTAAATTGGTTTTGCAATAATTCTCCAACACTTCTTATACGCCTGTTTCCTAAATGGTCTATATCATCTACTGATCCTAAATTATGTGCTAAATTCAATAGGTATCCTATAGATGCAATTATATCTTCTGTTGTTATATGCTTTGGAACAAGCTCTGGTATTGCTTCTTTTATTGCTTTCTTTAAATCTTTCTTATTTGTTACCTCTAATATATGTTTTAATACTGCATAATTAACTTCTTCTTTTATGTTTAAATCGCTTAAATCTATATCTACAACATTGTGAATATCTACTGTTCCGTTTCCTATTATTCTTACCTTTTTATCATCTACTTTTACATTTACAATATTTATTCCACTATCTTGTATTTTGCGTGCCATTTCACTTGTTATAACTGTATCTTTAGGAACTAATATTTCTCCTGTTGTTTCATCTACTATATCATCAAATGCTACTTGATTTGTTATTCTTGAAGCTAATCCTAATTTTTTGTTGAATTTATATCTTCCTACTTTTGCTAAGTCATATCTTCTTTCATCAAAAAATAAGCTGTTGAATAAATTTCTTGCAGCATCTACTGATGGTAATTCTCCTGGTCTTAATTTTTTATATATCTCTATTAAAGCTTCATCTTGGTTTGTTGTTGTGTCTTTTTGTAATGTTGCTAAAATTTTCTCGTCTTCTCCAAACATTTCTATAATTTGTTCGTTTGTAACTAGTCCAATTGCCTTTAATAGTGTTGTCACTGGCAATCTTCTTGTTCTATCAACTCTTGCATAAAATACATCATTAGCATCTGTTTCATATTCTATCCAAGCACCTCTAATTGGCATTACTGTTGATGTGTATATTTTTTTACCTGTTTTGTCAAAATCTGCTGCATAGTAGCAACCTGGTGAACGAACTAATTGACTTACTATAACTCTTTCTGCACCATTAATTACAAATGTTCCACTGTCTGTCATTATAGGGAAATCACCTAGATAAATTTCTTGTTCTTTTATTTCCCCTGTTTCTTTATTTATTAGTCTAACTTTTACATGTAATCTTGATGAATATGTTGCATCTCTCTCTTTGGTTTCCTCTAGTGAATATTTAGTTTTATCTTCCATATAGTAGTCAAAAAATTCTAGTACTAGATTTCCTGAATAGTCTACTATTGGTGAAATATCTCTTAATACTTCTCCTAGTCCTTCTTTTAAAAACCATTCATAAGAGTCTTTTTGCACTTTAATGAAATTTGGCATTTCAATGCTATCGCCAATTTTTGCGAATGTTGTACGCACACATTTTTCGTGTTTTACATCTTTCATTGATTGTTTTCACTCCTTAAATTAATTTTAATTGGTGAAGCTTTAAGATTTAAAGTTCTAAATGAAGTCCCTCTCGAAATATGTATTTTATTAGGGTTAATTTATCGCTTCAAAATAAACCTTCCCTAGTAATAGTGACATATTTCAATTCCTCTTCTTTTAGAATAATTGAATTTATTGATTATAAATATAATGAATTATTATAGCATAGTTTTCTAAAGCTTGTCAACCCCTAAGTAAAAAATATTTTAGATAAAAATATTTAGAAATTTATGTACTTTAAATGTACAATAAAACACAGAACTGATATTAAAATATCAGTTCTGTGTTTTATATAAATCATTTGTTTTGACTACTTATTACATCATTTTATATTGTCTATATCTAATATAGCTAACAATTCCTGCAATAACTATTGTAACAATTCCAACTACTATTATTGTATCATCTACACCTGTTTTTGGTAATGAACTTTTATTTGTATTTTTGTTTTTGTTTTTACTTGTACTTGAACCAGTTGTTGCTTTGTTTGTATTTGTACTAGCACTACCATTTCCAGCAGTGTTTACATTATTTTTTTCACTGCTACCTTGGTTAGAACTACTTGATGGTGTTTCAATTTTTATACTTACTGTTTTATCTGTTTCTTCTACAAGATTTGTTCCATCGTTTGTTGCTATATCCTTTATTGTAACAGTTGTAGTTTGGTTACTTACATTTTCCTTTACTTTAAGTTTTATTGTAGCTAATGTTTGGTTTTCTTTTACTCCCGTACCTGTCTTTGTTGCTAAAAATTTTCCATTTAAGCCTGTTTCTTCATCATTATAAGTTACAACCCAACCATTCTGTGTTGTAATATCACTAGATTTAACTCCTTCAAATATATTTCTATCATAATCTAAAACTCCTTCAAGTGTATTCATTCCATTTTCACCTAAGTCAATATCTGAAATTGCCATTGTAATTGTAACTTCATTTCCTGGCTTTACAGTAGTTGCACTTGCTGACATTGCAAATTTAAATCCAACTGCTAGAGTAGTAGTATTTATTGACATTGCTGTTATTAGCATAATTGCTATAATTACACATATTAATGCTTTTTTCATTTGATAATCTCTCCCTTATAAATATATATTAGTATTATAACACAAGTTTATCATTTTTTGTCTTTTGTTACAAAATTTTAATATTATTGTAATATTTTTGTAATATTTATTATGTATTTTGTGAACTATCTATTATTTTAAATCCTACTTCTTTTTCTCCTATAGTTATCTTTTTTATTATAAGTCTAGTAAGCGAAGTAACTCCGTTTGTCTTTTTTTCAATTATTTTAAAATTATTTTTTTCTGCTATTCTGTCATCTAAAATACTACCTATATTTATTATCTTTTGAATATCAACTATTCTTTCAGTTGCTGATTCTTCGTTTTTTACTGTTTCTCCAAATATTTCTGCATTTGTTTTATGATTAAAACTATTTCCACTTCCATCAGATTCATATCCAACTGTAAGCTCTAAATTTTCTGGTAAAAATTCAAGTTCTTCTATTTCTATGCCATCTGTCCTTATTGCTTTTACTTTACCTTTTATTTCTCCTGTTAAGCCATTTTCTGAATTTGCTTTTGTAGATAATTGTATATATTTACTTTGATCTGTTAAACTTGTATCTGATATAACTTTTTCAAAATTTGTATTGACTTCTCCTTCTCCATCAATAATATCAAAATCTGTTATTTCAAATACGATACTATCAATTTCATGTTCTTGAAGTTTTAAATTTGCTACTTCTGTAGAAGTTTCATCCGAGTTTTCTGCATTATCTGTAACTACTACTTTAACTCTATGTTTAGTTGTTTTCAACTCAGTTACAGGTATAGTTACAGTTTCTGCTAATGTAGTTTCAGTTTTATATAAGTTATCATCTACATAGAATTCATATTTTTTTATTCCAGATACTTCATCGTGTGCTGTTGCTGTTAAGTTAAAACTTGTGCTTGTTATATCACTTGCTTGTAATGTAATATTATCCGGTTTTACTTTGTCTAAATTTATATCTTCTTCTAATGTAGCAATATTACCTACTTTATCATAGCTTCTAATTATCATCTTTGTGTATCCATCATTTGTAACTTTGATTTCTCCGTTATTTTCTATATCAGTTTCTGCAACTGTTTGAGCTCCGGATAATTCATAAGTTACCTTGTCTAATCCTGATAATGCATCATTTCCATGATTTACTGTTACATTTACATCTTGATTGTAGTATCCGCTTTCCTTTTTTTCTTCTTGTATTGAAATTGTTGTATTTTCTGGTTTATCTTTATCTATTTTTACTATATATTCTTTAGTTTTTATTCTGCCAAATTCATCTGTTGCTATTGCTGTAATTACATATTCTCCGCTATTTGTAAGTAAAGTTGGGGCTTTTGTTGGTATTGGCATCTGTTTTGCTCCACTTATTGTATATTTTGTCTCTATTGTTACTTCTGCATTATTGCCAAATTCTTCTTTTGTTTGCATTGTTTCTATGCATATATTATGATTTGTCCATTCTCCTACATCATAGTCTTCTCCATCTTTATTGTCTAATTTTATTATTATACCTATATTTTCATCTAATATTCCTTTTATTGATTTTCTTATAACAAGTTCTGCTGCATCTGATCTAGCTCCATCAGTAAAATATGTATAACTTCTTATTGTATATGTTCCATCATTAGATAGAGTAATTTGACCATTTGCTGGTATTGGAGTTTCTTCTACTTCCATACTTCCAGAAATTGTATATGTTGTCTTTTCTACATTTTCTGTTTCTGTTGGTGTTATTTTTACAGTTACTTCCGTTACATAAATTCCATTTTCGCTTGTTTCTCCAGATATAACTTCAATCGTAGGTTTTTGAGGTTTATTAACCTCATTTATACTTAGTCTTCCGAATACAACATAATTTATAAGTATACTTAAATCAACTTGATTAATAGTACTATCTCCATTTACATCTGCAGACAATAATTTAAGTCCTTCTAATTCTTCATTTTCACCATATACAATATATTTTATTATTTTTTGTATCTCAATTTGATTTGAAAGTCCATCTCCGTCTAAATCTCCTACTGTACTTATTTCATATACTTTATCTATATTATCAAATTTAACTGCCATATTCGTTCCCATATATCCATCTTGTACTTCTTCTTGCATGTTTTTATCTTTGTAAATATGGATATTCTCACTTGGTACATTGAAATTACTTTTAAATTGCTTTATAGTTGTTTTTGGAAGAATTCTACCAATATATGAATATAACTCTGATATTAAATAATTTCTACTTGTAATATCTACACCATTTATAGTTTTTATAGAATTACTAGTTTGCATTTGGCTATTTAAAAATTGTTTAGTATTACTACTCATTTGTGTTGCAATAGATGTATCAAAACTTATAAATAGTAATAAAATTATGCTTATCAAAAATATACGTTTTAATAAAATTCTTTTCATAATTTTTCCCTTCTTTTATTTCATTTTTTTATAAAATATTATTGTTGCAATACTAAATATTATTGTTCCTATTATTGCTAAAATAGATAAAGTATCGTCTTGTGATGTTTGTGGAAGTTTTCCGTTTATCATATAAATTATTATTAGGCTTTTGTGAGCCTTGGTTATTTGGTTTTTTATCACCACTTTGTTGTTCATTATTATTATTTCCACCATTGTTGTTTACGTCATTATTATTTTCATTATTATTTTGATCATCGTCGCCTTGTCCATCTGAAGTTCCAGGTTTGTGTGAGCCTTCGCCTTCTGGTATATTTTGTAATGTAAATGTTACTGATGCTGTATTTCCTGCTTCGTCTGTTGCTATTAGCTCATATTGCCCATTTTCGATTAAATAATTTCCTTCTGTATATTTGTATATTTCTCCATCTTTTGTAACTTTTACTTCTACCTTGCTTGTTAAATCTGTTATTGATGGTATTACTTTTTCTTCATATGTTTGTCCATCTTTAACTCCCTCTATAATTGGCATATCATTGTCTAAATAAAAGCCTTCACTCCTTGAAATTACATCTTCTCCTTTTTTATCAACCGCATATATCCATAAGTACCATATTCCACTTTCAGTATCTTTTGTTATTTCAGTATTGTTTGTAAAACTATTTTGTATTTCTTCTTTTGTAACTCCTTGAGATTTCTGACTCCATAAATATTTAGCTTCTGTTATATTTTCTGATTCTTGTACTTCTACTACAGTTTTTTGTACTTTTTTATATGAAGAATTTCCATTCGGATTAAATGTGATAATTGGTATCTCTGCAATTGTTACTGTATAAACTGCACTTTGCTGACCTTCTGTTCCTACATTATTTACTGCTCTTGCTATTATATTATATGTTCCTACATTTTCTAGAGTTAAAGTGTCTCCTACTGCTAAATCTTTCCAACTCTCACCATTATCTGTGCTATATTGGTATTTTGCTATTCCACTAGGCGATTCTCCTCCTACAATGCTTATAACTTTTTTATTACCTTCTCCTCGAGATGTTATTGTTGGTGCTGTTGGTACTTCGTTATCTAGCAAAAATTTATTGGATTTGAAAATTGTTGTTTCTCCATCAACATCTTTTACAATGACACATAAATACCAGTTTCCTGAACCTTCAGTTTTTTCTAGAGTTTCTCCATTTGTAAATGTTATGGCACCTTGTGCAAAGTCTGCTTCTGTAATATTTCCCTCGTCTTGTGTCCATTTATATTTTATATTTGCTGTATCCAATTCAGTTTGTGCTTCAATATCTACTTTTACTGAAATTGTTTTTGCCCATTTATTGTTTCCATTTGGAGTGATATTTACACTAGGGGCATCTATTGCTATTTCAAATGTACATCTAGATTCATTTCCTGCTTCGTCTGTTGCTATTAGTTCATATTGCCCTGGTTCACTTATAGTTGTATTTGCTTTATATGATATGTTCTTTCCGTCTTTTTTTAGTACTACATTTACTTCATTTGCATCTTGAACTATAGGTGTTGCTTTTCTGTATTTTGTATTATTTTTTACTCCTGTAATTTTTGGTGCAGTATTGTCTACCTTTATGGTATATGGTCCCGCTATTTCACCTTCTCTTCCAACATTGTTGATTGCTTTTACATATATTTTATATGTTCCATCTTCATCAAATGATAAAGATTCTAGCGTACTCATATCATGCCAACTATATTTTTCATCAATGCTATATCTATATTTTTTTATTCCACTAGCACTTTCTCCTCCTGTGAATTGTATAGCTGCACCTTTTTTTAGCCACTCTCCATTTCCACTAGTAGTTACCATGCTTGGTTTGGTAGGTGTATCATTATCTAAATAAAATCCTTCACTTTTTGTTATTGTTTTATTTCCTAATCTATCTTCTGCTAGAACCCAAATATACCATATTCCACTTTCTGTATCTTTTTTTACTTTTTGTTCTATATAGAATTGGTCTGTAAAGTCTTCTTCTGATGGAGCTTCTGTACTCTTGCTCCACATATATCTTAATTTTTCTTGAACGACTACATTTTCACTTTCTACAAGTATAGTACTTGTTTGCATTCTTTCCCATGTTTGATTTCCATTTGGTGAAAATGTAACAGTTGGAGCAGTTTTATTTATCGTAAATGTGTATTCCGATGTTTCCTTACTTATTATATCTGTACCACTTACCGCTCTTGCTTTTACTTTATGGCTACCTGCATCTGAAATAGTAATTGAATTTCCATCTTGCCACTCTTGCTCATCTACTTTATATTGATATTTCTTTATTCCACTTAAACTAGCACTTCCTGATATTTTAAGTTCTACTGTTTGTGATGTTATTCCTCCATCTCCTATATTTCCTGATATTATTGGTGCTTCTGGAACTGTATTGTCTATATAAAATTCTTGACTCTTTTTAAAAGCTACATTTCCTAATGTATCCTTAGCCATAATAAGTAATGAGAATTTTCCACTTCCATCTGCTTTTGTTATTTCTTGTCCACTGATAAATTTTTGTCCTTTTTCGAATAATTTTTCTGTAACTACTGTTACATTTTGCCCCCATATATATTTAAAAGATTCTTTATCTAAACTACTTCCAGATGTTACAGTAACTCTTGTAGTTTGTGATGTTTGCCATTCGTCATTTCCATCTGGTGTATAAGTGATTTCTGGTAACTCTGAATTTATTTTAAAGGTAACTGTCGAAGTATTTTTAGCTTCATCCGTTACAGTTAATGTATAGTTTCCTGTTTCACTTATTACTTCACCAACATTATATTGATTTATTTTATATTCTTTTTCTGCTTCACTATTCTTTTTTATTTTAGCTGTTACTTTTGATTCATCTTCTATTGTTGCTTTTGCTGATGCATATGTTACATTGTCTAATATTCCATTAATGATTGGATTATTGTTGTCAACTTTTATTGTGAATTGGACTACATCACTTTCTAGGCCTGTGTTTCCTATTGCCTTTGCATATACGATATATACACCTGTATTGGTAAATGATAAGTCCCTGCTAAAATCATTCCAATCTTGAGAGTTTAAATGATATTGATATTTTGCTATACCACTGGCATTAGTACTTCCAGTAATTTTTAAAGTCGCATTACCATTTTTCCATACATTGTCAGTAAAATTTGATTGGAATGTAGGTACCGTTGGGTCTGTATTATCTAAGTAAAATGCGTCACTTCTTTTATAACTTTTATTCCCTGAGGCGTCTTTTGCCATTACCCATAGATACCAGTTATTACCTGTTTCAGTATTATTTGTTATTTTAGTGCCATTTCTAAATGTTTCTACAAATTTTTCATCTTGTGGTTGGTTTGTACTTTGTGTCCAAACATATCTTAGACTTCCTTCATCAAGCTTTTTATCATCTGTTACTGTTACTACACTTCCTTGCTCTGTTTTCCATTCTCTACTTCCGTTTGTTGTAAATTTTATTTCTGGTCCTGTTTTATCTTCTTCTTCTGGTGCAAGTGCTATTGATAAAGCCATCTTCATTAAATTTTTATACCATGTATTAGCATTAATTCCTGAAATTATCTTTGTAGATTGCTGAACAGCATATGCTTTAGGTATACATATTGTGATACCTATAAGCATTACTATTATTATTAAAATTACTCTTTTTGCATTTTTCATAATTTCATAATCTCCTTTGTTTATTTATTATACATGTATTTGCTCAATTTGATAGTTTCCTACTTTATCATATGCTATAAATGTATATGTTCCATTCTTTGAAACTGCATGATCTCCTTCTTCTTCTGTTTCTCTTTTAGAATTTGGAAGTACAACTTCTTTTATGCCTGTTTCTATATCTTCTGCTTTCCAGTGTAGTACTACATCTTCATTAGTCCAATTTTTTACTTCTTGCGTTACTGTCAACTTTGGTACTTTTAAATCTACATTTGATGCATCAATTTCTACAGTTCTATCATTTCCTACATTGTCATATGCTATAAATGAGTAAGTTCCAGGATGTGATATTTCAAATTCACCTTGTGCATTATTTGAAACAGTATTATCTGGTAAAATTATTCTATTAAATCCACTATGTGAATCTACTACATTCCATTGAATTTTTATTGGTTCATTTGTAAATTGTGTATGACTTGGAGTAAGAATTATTTCTGGTGCTACCTTATCTATATTAGTTACTTCCTCTGTTATTGTTGTAGAATTGCCTAAATTATCATAAGCAGTGAATGTATATGGTCCATTATCTGTAACATCATAGTATCCACCAATATATTCTTTACTTTGTTCGTTTGGTAACGTTGTTCTGTTGTATCCACATTGTGCATCAGAAAATCTCCAATGTAGTGTTGTTAAGTCTATTGACCATTGATTTTTATCATATGTTACAGAACCTACTGGAGGAGTTCTGTCAATTTTAAATGGTCCTATAATTCTTTCTTTGCTAACATTACCGGCCTTGTCTTTTGCTTTAATGTGTAAATATTTTATGCTATCTTGTTCTATTGTAATTTTGTCATTTTGTTTAGTTATTTCTTGGCTCCAATTTGTAGCATCAGTTAATCCTTCTGTTATTGCATATTGATAACTTGCAAATCCGCTTCCTAATCTGTCTTTAAATGTTAAATTGACATCAATTGATCTTGTCCAATCAGTACTTGTTGGAGTTGCAGTAACTTCTGGTGCTTCATCATCTGGTATGATTGTAAATGTTCTTTTAAATTCTTCTGATTTCATTCCTCTATCATTTGTGACTATTAATCCTAATGTATAATTTCCTTCTCCTTGTGCCATATAGTCTACTACTGGTTCTTTTCCTTTTGTTACTACTCTTCCTTCTTTATATAAAATCCATTCTTCGTCTACTATTTTTCCTCCATATGGATCATATGAACCATCTACAATTTCTAATTGCTCATAAATAGAATTATTTCTATTTTTTATTTTAAATGATGCAATTGGTTTTACATCTTGATTTGTTGTAATATATTTATTGGCTGGTGCACTCCATTCTCCTTGGAAGTCCTTTACTGTTAGTTGAACTAAGAAGTCTGTTCCTCCTGTTGTGCTTGTTAACATGCCTTCTTCCCATGTAGTATCACCCACTTTTCTATGTTCCCATTTTACTTCTTCTATACCTTTATTAGATGTAGAATACTTATCTAGGTCATAACCTACATTTGTAAGTTTTATATTACTTCCTGTCATCGCTACTTCAATTTCAGCAACTGGTCTTCTATGTACATATATATATGTTGGTTCTATATTTCTATCTTCATACAGGATTTCAAATTTCCCTGTTTTATCAAATGATGTAATCATATCTTTTATATAATTTCCTGATTCTTCAAATTGTCCTAAATCATTTTCAAAATATTCACAGTCGTGTATTATTTTCCATTTACCTAATGGGAAATCTTCACTTACTGCATTTTTCATTATGCCCTCATCTTCTGAGCTTAATATTGTATTATCAGTTAAAAGTACATAGTTAGAGCTTTGCCTTGTTTCTATTAAGCTTTTTATATATTCCGCTGTTTTGCTTATACTATTTTCATAATTTATATTATTTATAAATGTTCCATTACCATTATTGGCTTGAATAAAATCACTGGATTGACTTACATTTACATCTTTTCCCCATCCAACATAATGTATTTCATCATTAATCATTCTTGTAAGTAATTCTCCTAAACTTGTTGGCTCGTTTAATTGTTTATTAATATTGTCTTCTACATTAACTAAAACTTTAATTGCATCTTCTCTCCAGTCAGGCTCTCTTAGAACCTCTTCTAATGTTTTTGATTTTTCAGTTGATAAACTGATATTTTGTAATGTAAATGCTCCTATACTACTACAACCATGACTATAGTGATCTGAGAAAAATCCGAATCCTGTTCCTTTAGGATCATCTTCTATGTCTATAACTTGAGTTGATGAAAGTCCCCCTCCTGAAACTTCTATCGTTTGTTTTGATGCCATTACTGTTAATGTTCCAGATTTATTAATACTAAGTGCTTTTACTAAAGTTTTTGTCATATTAGTTCCATTTTGACCTATAACATATGTAAATTTCCAAATTGCGCCATTTTGTCCACTTGCAGAACCTGTCCAATTATAATTATTGAAGCTAAGCATATATCCTGTTAAAGTACTTCCTTCTCTATGGACTCTTAATAACATACCTGCTGCATTAAAACTATCACCAAAGTCTATATTATATCCAAATGTAAAAGTTTGTTTAAGATCATCATTAGGTATAATCCATATTGCGTTTTTTCCTGGCCTTGATGGATTTCCTCTCATTACAACATTTTGTCCTGTACTGTCTAGAGTTAAACTTCCTATACTTGTACTTACATCTTGTTCCCATTGAAATGAATTTTGTAAGTCAACTTGTTGAGCTTCTATTGCTGATATGTTAACTTTATCTGTATCTACCGCTAATTTTTTAAGCGCTGCTCTTAAATCTTGTTCAAAAGTTGTCAAATCAGTTTCTGTTTTCGCCTTTGCTAATACTACATCTATATATGGCTGTGGTATTAGCTTTAAGCTTACCATATTTGCTGCATTAACATTAAATATCGGTAACTGTATTGAATATATTAATATAATTATTAAAGTTATCGCTAATATTCTTTTTATGTTCTTCACAACATTAGCTCCTTTCTTTTTATACTAATTCTTTTACTATCTTAAATGGTATTTTTGTATCATTTTCTTTTATTTCTTGTATTACTAACCTAGAATAAGTTTTTACACCTGATTCTTTTTCATCTTTCAATACAAATGTATTATTGCTATTTTTCTTTCCTGTAATATTTATACTTCTATTTATTGTATTATTTTCATCCCAATCTTCATTTGTTACTACTTCATCAAACATGCCTGCATTTGATGAATGTTTCCAAGTAGTTCCACTTCCATTAATATATAGTCCAATCATGAATACTAAATTGTCAGGAAAATATTTTAAGTCATTTATTACAATTCCATCTTTCCTTACTAATCTAATATATCCACTAGCTTGTAATGTTGCTCCATTATCTTTGTTTTCTACTTGAATATATTTTGTTCCGTCTGAAATTCCATTATCTGATATGATAAATTCATCTTCGCTTATTGCATTATCACTGCTATTTGTTTGTGAAATATTATTTACAACAAATTCTACATATTCTATTTGATTTACTTCAATCATTTCCATATCCATTTGCACTTGTGTTGTTGCGGTATTTTCTGCATTATCTGTAACTCTTACTTCAACTATATGTGATGCAGAAGACTGATTAGTTGCAATGCAACTTACTGTTTCGTCTGAAGATCTTATTTCTTCATAAAGACTTCCATCAATATAAAATCCATATTTTGCAATTCCTGATGTAGCATCTGTAGCTTTTGCTGTTATTTTAAATCCTGTTCCTGTCTTTTCTGTTATATTAACATTTAAATTTGTTGGTATTGTAGCATCTCTTTTGATAGTTTGCTCTATTTCATTTATATTTCCTGCATTATCATAAGTTTTTACTAGTACTTTTATATCTCCATCCCTATTTATTACTATTTGTCCATTATCTGCTATCTCTGTTTCTTCTTGTATTTGCATTCCTGATAATTCATAAGTAACTTTGTTTATTCCAGATAAATTGTCATTTCCATGTTCTATCAATATTTCTACATCTTTGTTATAATATCCATTTGATAATTTTAGTGTTTCTATATTTAAGTTCGAATTTTCTGGCCTTGTTTTATCTATTTTAATCGTAAATTCCTTTGTTCTGGTCTTCCCCGTTTCGTCTGTTGCTGTTAAAACTACTGTTGATATTCCTTCATTACTTATTACCATTTCACCTGTCGTTTCATCTGTAATTACCGTGTCTCCTTTAACTGTATAGGTTAAATTTAAACTTAATTCTAACTCGCCATCTATACTTTCTTTCGTTTCTATTGGTTTTATATATACATTTTGATTTGTCCATGTATTATCTTCATATATATTGCCATTTTTATCATTTAGTCTCATTTCTAATCCTATATTACTTTCACTTATCTCTCCAGCTCTTATTTTTATTGTAATTATTGTAGCATCCGATCTTTGTCCTTTTTTAGAGTAAGTATAACTTCTTATTTTATATACTCCATCTTCTTTAAATTCTATTATTCCATCATCTTGTATATCTGTTTCTTCAACATAGGTATGTCCATCTATTGTATATGTAGTCTTTTCTACATTTTCTTTCTCTGTTTCTGTAATCTTAATGGTTGGTAATGTTATATACCATCCTGCATTTGATATTTGTCCAGATATTACTTCTATCATTGGACTTTTAGGTTTTTGAATCTTTCCTATATTTAACCTTCCATATACTACATAATTTATAAGTACTGTTAAATCAATTTGGTTTACTTTATCATCATTATTTATATCTGCACATAATAATTTTATTCCTGTTAATTCTGATCCTTGTAAACCTATAATGTGTTTAATTAATTGTGTGATTTCTATTTGATTTGAGAGTCCATCAGAATTAAAATCTCCAACAACACTTGTTACATATTGTTTCTCTACATTATCAAATTTTACTATCATATTTGTTGCTACATAGCCAGTTTTTACTTCTTCTTGCAAAGAGCTATCTTTGTATATATGTACAGTATCTTCATCAACATTAAATCCTGATTTGAATTGCTCGACACTTGTCCTTGGTAGTATTCTACCAATATATGATTGTGTCTCAGATATTAGATATTGATCACTTTCTACATATACATTTGAGGCTCCACAAATAACATTATTTGAAAACATTAAGCATGTAAAAATAATTATGAATAATACAATTCTCCAAATTGTTTTCTTCATGTTCTCCTTCTCCTTGTACTTATAATAAATTAATTATATTTTAGTTTTTTCGTTTTACTAAGTCAATGGTAGTTATTGGCATTAAAATATAAAGCAATCCATTTGTTGCTACGGAAGTACTTTTGGCGATTTCTAATTATGTTATTTTACATTTTCTTTACTTTTTCGTTACATTTTATTGTCTTTTCTTAATTTTTTCATTTTATTCTCTGAATTGAGCTAATTCCCTAGTTTTAATGGTTTTTGCCTTAATTAATAAAATTTTTTTATTTTTTAATTATTTTTATTCTTATTCATTAAAATACACCTCAAATATTAGATTCTCATCTAACATTTAAGGTGTATTTTATTTATTTTAATATTCCCATTTTGGTACGTACTGTTCTTCATTTTCATCTGAATAGTCTTGCATATATCCATTTTGGATATCTAATTTATATATGTAGTCTTCTATTTCTTGATATTCTTCCTTTGTTAACTTTCTATTTATTTCATCATACTCTTTTGCCTTGTATGTCGGAAAATATTGTGTCATTACACTTATATAAACTCTTTCATCTACATTTTCCTTTATCCACTCTAAAACTTTTTTACTGTTTTCTATATTATTTGGTAAAACTAGATGCCTTATAATTAATCCTTTCGTTATCATTCCTTTTTCATTAAATTTAGGTGCTCCAACTTGCCTATACATCTCTTTTATTGCATTTGTAGCTATTTCAAAATAATTTTTAATATTTGAATACTTAACTGCTTCTTTCTCATAGTAATATTTTAAATCTGGTAAATATACATCTATAAATCCATCTAAGCTTTTTAGAGTTTCTATGTTTTCATATCCATTTGTGTTATATATTATAGGTATTTTTAGGCCTTCCTTTTTTGCAAGCTTTATTGCTTTTATTATTTTATCTGCATAAATTGTAGGACTTACTAAATTTATATTTTCTGCTTTATTTTCTTGCTGTTTTAACATAATATCTGCTAATTCTTCTACTTCTATTTTTCTTCCATTCCCTAAATTACTTATTTCATAATTTTGGCAAAATACACAATTTAAGTTACATTTTGAAAAAAATATTGTTCCTGATCCATTTTCTCCACTTATGCATGGTTCTTCAAATTTATGTAGGCTTGCTCCTCCTATTTCTATTTTATCTCCTGCTTTGCATCTTCCAACATTTTTGCTTCTATCTATCATGCATTTATGTGGACATATTGTACATTTATCCATTTTATTCTCCCTTAAAATTTTTTGCATTACTTTCTATATCTTTTAATTCAAATCTATATTCCTGCTTTACATTTGGATATTTTTTTCTATCTACTTTTTCTAGAAACATTTCATATGGTCTTATATATAGCTCATTATTTCCATATAAAGCTCTATAACATACATATTTTTCTTTTGTTTCACTATGTGTTGCTACATCTTCTACAATATAATAATCTCCTTTAAAATGTCTGTATATTCCTTTTATCTTTAATTCTTGCATAGTTTTTCTCCTTTCAATGTTTATGAATTAATTATATATTATTGATTTTTAAAAATCAATAATATATAAAGGAGAGACTCTGGAATTCCAAAGTCTCTCCTTATCGTTTTTATGCAACCTTGAAGCTCTTTCTGATAGTTTCTGTCTGTTTCTTTGCAGCTTTTTCAGCCATCTTAAGCTCTTTTTTGGCATATCGCACATATGCTTTATGGGCATCTTCCAAACGTCTTCTTCTCATTTCCTGATCTGTAATTTTCATATTCCACCTCCTGTCTTCTCTCTCCTGCATCATGTTTCTTTCTTTCTGCTTTTCCTTAGCTTCCCTTTTCTGTTCATGCTTAGCTTCCTTCTCTTCTATCCGATTAAGCCCTTTTCTATATTTGACTTGCTTAATCAAATAGTGCGCGGTAAAGATGTTGACATTGAGGTTTTGACAAATTGCTCTGTAAGTGGAGATAATGCTGGGTTTGCCTTCTTCGTCGCCACACATTACTGCATCGACGAATGCCAGACGAGAATTGTCATCCGAAATATTCTCGTCTATCCGCTTGGTGTACCAGTTTTTCTTAAATGACATTTTGAATCTCCTTTCATAATAATATGTGCCTTTTTCTATATGGCCTTTGCCATTTAGTTTATAATATCATATTTATACCAATTTTGCAATAAATTTACATAAAATACTAAAGCAGGTAACTTAATTTAGTTACCTGCTACTATTTTCTATTATTATTTTTTGTTATATTTTTCTCTTATTATTTTTCTACGCTTCTATTTGCTATTTCTATTGCTTTTGATACTATATTTCCACAAGTTTTTGAGGATACATTTCCCCATCCTCCTTCATTTTTTACTGTATCATATACTCCTAATTCTTTTGCTATTTCTTCTTTTAAATTTTCAGACATTATACTTCTATTCTTAGACATTTTATTTACCTCCTTATTTAAGAGATAAATATATTATTTGCATTTTTTTTAAATTTATTTGAGGCATTTTTTTCAAAATTTTAAGTTGTAAGTGTTCCGTTAGGTGTATTTACTATCATTAATATATCTTCTTCTTTTCCGTTTTCTGCATTTATATATACTAAAAACTCATTATCAGAAACTTTTCCTTTGAATTCCCAGCATAATATTTCTGTATTATATTCAGTTGGAATTATTGACAAATTTTGACTGGTTATTTCTATTCTATCATTTAATTTTTCTTTTGCTTTTTCTACTGATATTATATTTTTGTTTATATTTCTTACCTCATGACAATTTAAATATCCTGCTGTTTCCATTCCTAATATTTCGCCATTATCTAATGCAATTTTTAATTTTATTAAATCAGGATATATTACTACATTGTCTTGTGTATATGCATAATTTATTACAATATTATTTTCTTGAACCATGTAATAGGTTTCCTTCATATTGCTGTATCCTTTTTCGTCTAAAAATTTCTTTCCAATTTCAACCGCTTCTTGTTCTTTTATTTTCTTTTCAGTAATTTCTCTATAACTATTGAAATATACTATATGTCCTCCTTTTTTTGAAATAGCTATACTTTTTGTTAAATCGTTATTTTTTACAATAAATCCATAGCTTTCAATATGGCCATTTTCCGATAGACCATTACTTGATATATCCTCATCCTTTGCATTTAAAAATTTCTTGACAATTTCTTTTGCTTCATTTTCATCTATATCATTACCTGTTAATCCTTTTTTCTCAGTGCTTGTCATATGCTCTGAAAATGCTCCATCATATATTAATCCTGTATAATCATCAAATGTAGTTTCTATATTTCCAAAACTGTCTGTGGACATGTTGCTAACCTGCTGGGCAAATGCTTTCTTCCCTTCTTTTGTGAGTTCTCCCCAGCTTATACTTCCATCATTTATCTCATTTGATAGCTCATTTAATGTTTCTTTTAATGTTACTGCATAACCATGTAGCTCCTCTAAATGCTTTAATTCTTCATCTGTTAAATCTTTTCCATCTATCGCTTTCATAGATAATGAGTAACTGTAATCACCAACTTGATTTAAAAATTTTTGTGCGTTTGATAATCCTTCTGTGTTTATTGGTATTTGAGATAAATAAGCTTCTCCTAGTTTTGCTTCACTCCATACATTTGACAATGTTTCTGCTCCATGCTCTCTATCTGATGTTATAGTTGCTTTTGCAAGATATGTTTCTATCTTATCTACATAGTTTATTAATTCATAAAATGCCATATTGTATCCATTCTCTGATGCTTGTCTATATTCTCTTTGTTTGCTATAAGTATATATTGCAAGTGCTATTACAGCAATTAATAGTATTACTATTATCATAACAATGCTAAACATATGTCTATCTTTTAATCGATTCTTCCAGTCTGTAAATTTTGTTTGTATGTTTTCTTGCATATTTTTCATTCCTTTCCAAAATAAGTATTTTAATATTCATATTCTACCTATTTTTTCAGGAATTTATACTTTTTATTCTAATATAATTTTGCAAATATCTTTTGATGAATTTGGTTTTGCAAATTTTTTTGCATTTTCTTTTAAGATTTTTAATTTTTCATCATTATTTATTATACTCTCTAAAACTTCTTTTATGTTGTCATTCTTTTTTATCCATACTGCTACTTGATTTTTTTCTAAGAATTCTGCATTTTCTTCCTCTTGTCCAGGTATTGGATTTATAGCAATTATTGGAAGATGTGCTGCTAAACTTTCTGATATAGTTACACCTCCAGGTTTTGTTATAACTATATCAGATATACTCATAAGTTCTGGTACTTTATCTGTAAATTTTATAACCTTTATTTTATCTTCTTTTTTGTATTTTGTAACAATTTCATTGAATTCATTGTATATTTTATCGTTTTTTCCAGATATTGCAATTATTTGTGTATCATCAAAATTCTCAGCAAATATTTCCATAAATTCAAATATATTCTTCCTTGCTAATCCTAAACCTCCTCCAGCAAAAAATAGTATCGTTTTTTTATTTTCTTTTAATCCAATTTCCTTTAGTATTTTTTCTTTATTAAATTCTTGTGATATTTTAGAATTTATTGGAATTCCAGATGCAAATATTTTTTCCTCTGGTATTCCATAATAAATTAATTCTTTTTTCATATCTTCATTTGATACAAAAAATAAATTTATGTATTCATACCTTACAAGCCATTGCTCATGCATCTTAAAATCTGTTAATATATTTGCAAGTTTTGCGTCTATTTTTTTATGTTTTTTTAAATATGTACACATTTGTGTTGCAAATGGATGCGTAGATATTATAATATCTGGATTTATTTTATTTAATAATTTGTATAATTTTTTTGCAAAAATTTTATTTATATTTTCACTAAATACTGCAACTATACCTTTTCTAGAATCCTTATATATCTTTCCCCACATTTTTGGTGCTTTTTTTGCCATTCCCGAATATGCACCTGTTGTTATTTTATTTATAAATTGATTTATATATTTTATGCAGTCTATCATTTCTATTTTTTCGTTTGGGTATTCTTTTTCTAATGTTTCTTTTATTGAGTTTGCTGTACTTAAATGTCCTCCTCCATATGTCGCATATAATATTAATACTTTCATATATATCTCTCCTATTTTTTATATACAATATTTTATAATATTATTATTTGCAATTCAAGTCAAAAAAATAAATGTAAATACATTATTTTTGTATCTACATTTATTTTATTATTTTATATTTTTCTTTATTTTACATATAATGATGGATCATATGCAACATCATTTATTCTTATTTCAAAATGAAGATGTGGTCCTGTTACATGACCTGTTGCTCCTGATTTTGCTATTAAATCTCCTGCTTTTACTGTAGCTCCTACTTTTGTTAATATTGAACTACAATGTGCATAATAAGTTTGAACTCCATTTCCATGTGATATGATTACTAAATATCCATATCCTCCACTATTCCATCCAGCATAAGTTACCGTTCCTGAAGCTGCTGCATATATAGATGTTCCAACTGGTGCTGCATAATCCAATCCTTTATGTTGTTTGCCCCATCTTGGTCCATATCTTGATGTTAATGTAAGATTTTTCAATGGTCTTACAAAAGTTACTGATGTTGGTTTATATCCTGAACCTGTTGTACCTGGTGATACAGGACCAGCACTTTTCTTAGCTGATGAAGTCACTACTTTTTTCTCATATAATTTGTTTATTGCTGTTTCTGTATCTGTTACTTCTTTTGTTTCTGTAACATATTTAGTATCTATTGATAAATTAGTTGCATTATTGCTATTCTTCTCTTTTAATCCATTTACTACTTTCTCTGCTTCTTCAAATGTAGATACATATGCTTTTTCTTCATTATTTACTGCAATTGCATAATATCTATAATATGTTGTTCCTGTAGATGTTATTTTCTCAAATATTTCATCATCATTTGTTTCAATTCCTCTTTTTAAGAAGCAAAGTTTATATGTTGGCATTTCATCTATTTGAACGAATGCGACATTATTTTCATTTCCTTTTTCAATATAATCTAATATTCTTTTTTGAAGATTTGCTTTATTTCCGCTATATCCTATAGTTTCTCCATTAAAAGATACACTATATATTGGCTTATATACACACATAATTAATGCAACTATTGCTATACTAGCTATTGTAAGTAACATTATTACTTTTATACTTGTCCTTAAACCAATTAGTATTTTTTTCATAATATTTTCTTTAGCACTCCTTTGTAAATTTCATTTTATTCTACGGGTAATTAGGTTTTTTCCATTTACTATTAGATTTTACATTAAATAGTTAATTTATTCAATTTTTGTTTATTCTAAATTTCCTTTTTTTAGTTTTATTTCCTATAATTATCTCTTGTTTCCTTTAAATAGCTCCGATTTTCTCTTATTTGCTTACTTTTATGTGCTACATACTTGTATCTAAAGGCTTAGGGAAATTTGTTTTTTTAAATTAATTTTAAACTTCTCTTCTTCCTTCTAATGCTTTAGCTAAAGTTATTTCATCCGTATATTCTAAGTCCCCTCCAACTGGTATTCCGTTTGCAATTCTTGTTACCTTTATCCCTAAAGGTTTTAATATTTTTGAAATGTACATTGCAGTTGCTTCTCCCTCTACTCTTGGATTTGTAGCAATTATAATTTCTTTTGTATCTGGATTTGTATTTATTCTATCTAGCAATTCTTTTATTTTTATATCATCAGGTCCAATTCCATTCATAGGAGATATTGAGCCATGTAATACATGGTATATACCTTTAAATTCGTGAGTTCTTTCCATGGCTATTACATCTTTTACATCTTCTACGACACATATTAAATTATGATCACGTTTAGGACTTTCACATATTGGACAAGGATCACTATCAGATATATTAAAACATTGTGAACAATATTTTAAATTTGCTTTTGCATTTGTTATTGAATTTATGAACTCCGTAACTTCTTCTTCACTTGCATCCAATATATGAAATGCTAATCGTATTGCTGTCTTGTGTCCTATACTTGGTAACTTTTCAAATCCTTCTATTAGTTTTTCTATTGATGGAGAATAGTATGACATTATATTTCCTCTTTCTTTAATTTACATTAATCCTGGAATATTGTATTTTCCAAAAGATGCACTTTGTGCTATATCAACTTTTCTTAGAGCTTCATTTACGCAAGTTAAAATTAAATCTTCTAGCATTTCTACATCATCTGGATCTACTGCTTCTTTTTGTATTTTTATTTCTTTTAACTCTTTTGCTCCTGATACCTTTACACTAACGACTCCTCCTCCAGCTGTTGCATCAAATTCTCTTGAACTTAACTCTTCTTGTGATTTTTCCATATCTTCTTGCATTTTTTTAGCTTCTTTCATTAGTTTGTTAATATTCATTCCTCCGAAATTTGCTCCTCCTGGAAATCCACCTCTTTTTGACATATTTGTTTCCTCCTTACTCCTCTATTATATTAATTGGAATATCTAAATCCATTAAATCATTTTTTTCTTCGCTTTCTTCTTTTGAATCTGACTGTATTTTTGTTTCTTGTTTATTAGTATCACTTGCATCTTCAAATTTTATTTGCATTGGCTTTCCACATATAATTGAAATTTCTTTTGTTAATATATTCATATTTTCGCTTTTTTGTAATAATTCTTTTCTAAATGCATTTAATCCACTATAAAATTTTATTTTAATTGTCATATTGTTTTCTTCTACCGCTTCTGTGTTAATTAAATTTGCATATAGTATGACTTTGCCTTGTTTTTTTAGGTTATCAAGCACTTTTTGCCAATTTGATAATCTTTTTTCGCCTTTTGAGTCTTTTTCTATTTCTTTTTTAGGGGCTTGTTTGTTTTCCTTTTCTTCTATAACTTCATCTTTTGAAGAATTTATTTTCTTTATTTCTTCAGTCTTATCATCATTTTTTAACTCAAAATTACTCTCTTTATCTTTTTTGTTTTTGGAAGTAGCCTTTGACTGTACCTTATTATCATTAGGTATAACAGTATTTTCTCCTGAATCTAATTTTTTCTCTAATCTATCTATTCTGTCTTCAAGTGATTTTGTATCTTGACTCATACATAATTTTATTATTTCTGTTTCAAATACTATTGTTTTTTGCGAAGACCATTTCATTTTGTTTTCAAGTTCAGATAATTTATATATTATATTTATTAATTCTTCTTTTGAAGTTTCTTCTGCTATAATTTGTATTTGTTTTTTCTCTTCATCATTATAAATATCTGCCTTTTTACTTACTTTAAACATTAATATATCTTTTGTGTATTTAATCATTTCCCAAAGAAAATTATTTAGATCTTTTCCTTCGTCAAGTATCTCTTCAGTCGATTTCATTGCAATTTCTACATTTTTATCAATTATTGCTTTTATTATATTATTTACATATTCAAATTTTGGTATTCCAACTAAATCTTTTACTTTGTTTTCATCTATATTAGTTTCTCCATCTTGCAAGCATCTCTCTAATATGCTTAAAGCATCTCTTGCAGCTCCTTCTGATAATGTTGCAATTAAGTTTAATGCTGTTTCTGTTATTTTTATATTGCTTTCCTCACATACAATTTTCATTCTCTTTATCAAGTCATCATTTGATATTTTCTTAAAATCAAATCTCTGACATCTAGAAAGTATTGTTGCAAGTAATTTTTGTGGCTCAGTTGTTGCAAGTATAAATTTTACATGTGCAGGAGGCTCTTCCAATGTTTTTAGTAAAGCATTAAATGCCCCAGTTGAAAGCATATGTACCTCGTCTATAATATATACCCTATATTTAGCTCTAGTTGGCAAAAAATTTATTTTTTCTCTTATATCTCTTATATCTTCTACACTATTATTAGATGCTGCATCCATTTCTACAACATCTGTAAGTGATCCATCAAGCATACTTTTGCATATTTCGCACTCATTGCAAGGTTCCCCATCTTTTGGATTTAGACAGTTTATAGCCCTTGCAAATATTTTTGCAGTTGTAGTTTTTCCAGTTCCTCTTCCTCCTGTTAGTAAATATGCGTGACCTATTCTATTCGTTTTTATTTGATTTTTTAATGTCTGGGTTATGTGATCTTGTCCTACAATTTCATAAAAGTTCTTTGGTCTAAATTTTCTATATAGCGCTGTATATTGCATTTTTGCCTCCTATATATTTAAAATCTAACTTCTCCGTAGAGAATAACCTTCACATAAAGGTTTCTACTTATCGCTGCTTCCTTCCGGACCTGACGAGATTCGTAAATTTTTATCGAAGATTACTCTCTACGCAAAAGTTAGATTTTTCTTTGGTAATTATATAATTTTTTTTTAGATTTTACAAGTCCATTTTTAATTTCTTTTGAAAATTATATCCGTAAAATCTGTTTTTTCATAATTTGATGTACCTTCTGTAATTATATTTCCTGAAGGTAAATCTACTGTAATTGTTCCTGTAAATTCTGTACCTGATACAAGTTCTATTGTAACATCAAATGTAAGCTTACATTGTATATCTTCATACGATAAATCTTTTACATTTGCAAGTATTGTACCATCATGTTTTATCGTTTTTTCATCTGAACTATATTCTCCGTAAGTTTTTATTTGAGCATCTAAATGTTATAACTGCACCTTGATTTGCAACTTCTAATTGTTTCAAATTTGTATTTTCTGTTCCCTGAAATGTTAAATTGTCGTTTATTATATATTCATCCTTATATTCAAATACCTTATCTGCTGAATTGCTTGGTCTATATAATATTATTTCACCTTTTTGTGGTTCTTTTGTAATTACAAAATTGTTTAATTTTATATTTTTTATTATTTCTTGTTTTGTATAATTTTTATTTTTTGATATATGGATATATATGTCATTGTTTTGTATAAGATCTAAATTCCAAGTTTTATCCCCTTCTTTTTCTACTCCTTCTGCAGTACTTACTACTACCATTTGTGATATTTCAAATGGCATGTTTCCCTCGCCTTCTACTTCATATTTTAGCATTAATAAGCAAATTATAATTGCTATTAATGCAACTATAAATATTGCTATAAAAAAATATATGATTTTCTTTAGTTTTCCATTAATATCTCCCATTTGTTTTTTGGTTACCTCGCTTATTTTATTTTTCGTAAATCTTTGAAGAAATCCTTTAAAATTTTTTCACATTCTTTTTGCATAATTCCTTTTTCATATTCCACTTTGTGATTAAATTTGTAGTCATCAAATAGGTTTAGTATCGAACCACATGCACCTGTTTTAGCATCTAATGTACCTATATATACCTTTTTTATTCTTGCATTTATAATAGCCCCTGCACACATAGTACAAGGTTCTAATGTAACATACATCTCACAGTCTTCTAGTCGCCAAGACTTTAATTTTTTACTTGCTTTTTGTATTGCTATGATTTCTGCATGTTTTGTTGTATCTGTTTTTGTTTCTTTTAAATTATGCCCTCTTGCAATTATCTCTCCATTCTTTACTATTACAGCACCTACTGGAACTTCTAATTTTTCATAAGCCTTTTTTGCTTCCTTTAAGGCTTCTTGCATATATTTTTCTTCTATATCTATCTTCCCCTTATTAATTCTATTTAAAAAATGGTGTGCCCAGGCGGACTCGAACCACCATCGATCGCTTAGGAGGCGACTGCTCTATCCTGCTGAGCTATGAGCACATAAATGTTTCAACTTTTCATTTTTATTCATTATAAGTGATTATAATGGATTTGTCAATAATTATAAGTTGTCTGAATATACTTTATTGCATTAATTATTAAATTAAAATTATTTGTTTTAGTTTTTGTGTTTTTTGTTTGTCATATATTAACTTTTTTGGTAATTTTTTACATATTTTATTGATTTTTTTGTATATTATGTTATACTGTATTTAGAGCTGTTTAAGATGTTTAGTGAATTCATTTGAAATTATATAATAAAAATGAATTATAAATAAACTATCATAAGATAAGCATTTAATTATATAAATAAAAGGAGAAAAAATTATGGAATTTGAAGAAAAAATAAAAGAGTTTTCTGCCAGAATAGAAAAATTACAAAAATCAATAAATACTGAAGAAGCTACTAAAACATCATTGATTATGCCTTTTTTTAGTTTGCTAGGATATGATGTATTTAATCCAACAGAGTTTACTCCAGAATATATTGCGGATGTTGGTATTAAAAAAGGAGAAAAAGTTGATTATGCTATAACTATCAATAACCAACTTACAATTTTAATTGAGGCTAAATCTATAAATGAAAACCTTCAAAAACATTCTTCTCAACTATTTAGATATTTTGGTACTACTACTGCTAAATTAGCAATATTAACTAATGGTATTATATATAAATTTTTTACTGATTTAGATGAAACTAATAAAATGGATATATCTCCTTTCTTGGAAATTGATTTATTACATTTAAAAGATACTGATGTTATAGAATTAAAGAAATTTTGCAAAGAAAATTTTGATATTAATATCATTATAAATTCTGCTTCTAATTTAAAATATGCAAGTTCAATAGAAAAAATTTTATCTGAGGAATTTTCTAATCCTTCTGATGAATTTATAAAATTAATATTAAACAAAGGTGTGTATGATGGTGTTAAAACTCAAAACGTTATAGATAAATATAAATCCATACTAAAAAAATCTATAAACTATTATATAAATTCTTTGGTAAATCAAAAATTACAAAATGCGCTTAATAATTCATCTGCTGAAACCGGAGGTGAATTAACATCTGTTGATTCTGAAGATGATGGTGTTATTACAACAACAGAAGAATTAGAAAGTTATTATATCGTGAAGTCTATTCTATCTGAACTTATAAACCCTAATGATTTATATTACAAAGATACATATAGTTACTTTGGTATATTGTATGAAAATAAAGTTACGAAATGGATTTGCAGAGTATATTTAAAAGAAAATGTTAAATTTTTAATAATCCCAGATAAAGATAAAAAAGAAATTCGCTATGAAATTACTAATATTTCAGATATATATAAGCTAAAACAACAATTGATAGATAGATTAAATTCTTTTATCCAAAAATAAAATTATTTAATATAATTAATTTATTTACTGTATAAAATAAATTTAGGGCTAGATGATTATCTAGCCCCTTTCTCCATTTAAGGAGTTATATATCTGCAAATATTATATCTTACTTATTTATGACTGTCAATAACATTACTTGTTTGAATTAAAGAGTTTATTATATATTGTACTTTATTTTGCTTTTTAATATTTTTCTTTTATATTTTCTTATTTTTTATATTTCTTTTAAATATATTGAAATTATGTATACAAAAATATTGACGAAAATAATTATATATTATAAAATATTTGTACAATATATATTTTCTTGAAGAGGAGGAGAGGATAATGCGCGTAAGGAAAGCGGTTATTCCTATTGCAGGCTTTGCAACAAGATTTTTACCAGCATGTAAATCTGTACCAAAATGTATGCTTACTATTTTAGATAAACCTATTATTCAATACATCGTTGATGAGGCTGTTGAATCTGGTATTGAAGAAATAGTTATGGTTATTGGAAGAAAGAAAGATGTTATTCAAGATTATTTTAGAGAAGATAATGAACTTATAGATTTCTTAACTGAAAGAGGAAAGGAAAAATATATTCCACAAGTTTCTAATCTATCTAGAGGAGCTAAATTGCATTTTATTGAGCAAAGTGGTGCTAAAGGTTTAGGTCATGCTATATACCAGGCTAAAGATATTATTGGTCATGAACCTTTTGCTATTCTTTATGGTGATGTTGTTTTTCACGGAGAAAAACCTTGCCTTAAAGAAATCATAGAAAAGCATGAGCAATGTGGTGGTTCAGTTATTGGAGTAGAAAAAGTAGATTGGAAGGATGTTCCAAAGTATGGAAATGTTTCCGCTGTTCAAATTTCTGAAGGATTTTATAAAGCTGAAAAATTACAGGAAAAACCTCAAATAGAAGAAACTAAATCAAATTTAGCAATTTCTGATAGACATGTTTTAATGCCAGAAATTTTTGATTATTTAGCAGATGTCAAACCTGGAAAAGGTGGAGAAATCCAAGTTACAGATGCATATAATGCTATGGTAAATACTAAAGAAGGTGTTTATGCTTATGATTATAAGAGTAAAAGATTTGATTCTGGTGATAAATTAGGTTTTGTAATGGCTGCTGTTGATGAAACACTTCATAGACCTGAACTTAGAGATTCCTTTGTTAAGTTTTTAAAAGGATTAGATATTTAAAGATCAAAAAATACAAAAAGAAGAATACTTTGATGTATTCTTCTTTAAATTTTACTTATTAATAAAAATATCTTCCATATATTTTAGGAAGATATTTTATTATTTTATTTAGCTGCAATCATTATTGCATTTATATAACCTTCTAAATTATAGTTAAATGTTATATTATACTCTGCAGAAGTGCTTAATTGAGATTTAAGATTCTGTAATGAACTTTCATCTGTATATCCATTTACACTAACTATATGGTCAGATGTATCTTTATTATTTGTTATAACTCTATCTATTAATATCTTTGCAGATGAACCTTTTTGATGTCCTTCATAATTTAGATATCCAGCATTAAATGATGTTATTGCAGTATCTTTCATTTGTACCTCTGGATTATCCATCGTATGTGCTATACTATAATAAGCGTATCCAATTGGTGTTGCAAATATTAATGGATTTTCACTTACTCCAAGCTTTTGCATTTGTTCATTATTTACAGTTACTATGGCTGTTCCTATTTGTTGGAATAGTGCCTTTATAGTCTCTGCCCCATATTCGTTTATTTTTTCATTTAATATAAATGCGTTTTCTGAAGTTAATTCCTCTACATCTACTGCATCTACAAATGTTTTTGATGTATCAAAATTGTATTGATATTCTAATTTTTGTCCCTCAGATTCGTTATTTTCATCATTGTCAGGTATTGCAACAGATATAACTAGTAAGTAATTTTCATTAGCAGTTTGTGTTTGTAGTCCTGTATATGTTGCTGTAAGTGATATTTCGTTATTTTCTTGTTTAAGACCTATTTTATATGATAAATTATTTTCAGTCTCTAACTTTTGCAATGTTATAATTGGTGCATTTTCTTCATCTGTTAATTGAATTGTAATTACATTATTTTCTGATTTTATTATTGCTATTATCTCTTCTTCTATACTAATTACAAGTCTTTTATCTTTGCTCACAACTAATTTTAAAAATTCTTCATCTGAAAGATTTTCAATTTGAATATTTTCTTGATATTTATTTATTTCTTCTATAGTATTTGCTGATAGCATTCCGCTACTCTTTATTTCTTCTATCATTTGAAGTACCATCGTTGCTAATTGTTTTTGACTTAAAGTTAGTGCAAAATCTCTTTCATCAATCTTAGAGAAATTTTCTGGTTTTAAATTATTGATTATAATTTGCTCAAGTTTTGGTATCTCATTTGCTATTTGCTCTTCAGTTATGTTTGGAATAAGTACACCTATTTTATCAGGCATTTGTACATTGATTCCAAGTTTTTGAGCAAATTCTTGCAAATTTTCATCTTTAATAGCTATTATTCCATTTACTATTGATTCTGATGTTAAACCATAAGTGTCTCCCGTAGCCTTGTATGATATTGGCATTGTTACTTCTTCAGAATAATTGATATTAATATTTTGCTCTGATAATTTATTTGATTTATCTTCTTTGCCATTAAATGTAATTTCCATGTTATTTACTGCATCAAGATTCATTTGGTTATAAATACTATCTGGAGCTGTTACGGCTACTGTTAATGAGCCATTATTTTCATATGGTGAAGTTTCAAGTTTTGTCATATAGCTTTGCAAATTTTCACTATTCAAAGATACTATATCTTTTCCAACTGGAAAAATATACTTGTAGAATAGTTGTTGGTCTGTTTTTAGTATGTCTGTTGTCATATATGCTAAAACAAATCCTCCTGCTGATAATATTAGTATTGCAAATACGATTATTAATATTATTAATACTTTATTATGTTTCATCCTTTTTCTCCTTTTTTATTTTATGTTTTTATATTATCACACTTTTTTATTTTAGTCTAGTTTTATTTATGAAAAGATTTTGTAATGTAATATAAATTCATACATGAAAATATGTGGATTTATACCTTCGGGTTATGAGCGACGGCTTACGGCTTTTTGACCTTTTAAGAAAATTAGAGTTTTTGTTGGTATTTTAATACTTACAAGAGTTTTTAGTTATAGAACATTTGTGCATTTTTAGGGCATTTTTTGAGAAGTTTTTTCCCAACTTTTTCCCAAGTGATGTGATACGTCTGTTCTTAGAAATTTAGCTCTTGTAAGAGATATTTTTATTTAAAAATTTTAATTTTTATGGAGGTTATTTTTATGAGTAATTTAAGAGAAGTTAAGGATGATATTTTGAAAGATTGGTTAGATTTTAGAGAGGATGAAATTGGTGCTTTAACTTGCGCAGAAGATAAAAAACATTGGATTTATTTTGATGAAATTTCTGAGAGAATTTTGAATAATGTCCCTGAACAAAATAAGAAGTATGTTAAGAAACAATTGGAACAACTTGATGAGAATTTTATGGATTATATTTCTTATTGGAATGAGAAGTATTATAGGAACGGATTTTGTGATGGAGTGCAATTGATTGGTGGATGTTTTAAAGAATAAATTTTAAAGGCGAGTTATTTCTCGCCTTT
>CANQPK010000022.1 GCA_947625685.1 uncultured Clostridia bacterium
GTCTATATAGACATTATATAAAAAGATTTAAAATAAAAAAATATATAATGAACTATATGTTCATTATACGAGGAGGATATATGGCAAAAGGAAATAATAGTGAACAAGGTCCAAGAGATGTAAAATGCTCATTTTGTGGTAAAACTCAAGAGAATGTAAAAAAGATAGTAGCAGGACCTGGAGTCTATATATGCGACGAATGTATTGGCATTTGTAAAACTATAATAGAAGAAGAATATTATGAAGATGAAGAAATACAATACACTTTAGGAGAAAATGAAGAATTACCAAATCCAGAGCAAATAAAAAAAGTATTAGACGAATATGTCATAGGTCAAGAATCAGCTAAAAAGACATTATCCGTAGCAGTATATAATCATTATAAAAGAATTAACAATGAAGAAGAAGCAAATGATGTAGAAATACAGAAAAGTAATGTTCTTTTGCTAGGACCAACAGGTTCAGGAAAAACACTTCTTGCACAAACACTTGCAAAAATTTTAAAAGTGCCATTTTGTATAGCAGATGCAACAACACTTACGGAAGCAGGATATGTAGGAGAAGATGTTGAAAATATATTATTAAAATTGATTCAAGCAGCTGATTATGATATAGAGCTTGCAGAAAGAGGAATTGTATACATTGATGAGATAGATAAGATTACAAGAAAATCTGAAAATCCTTCAATAACAAGAGATGTAAGTGGAGAAGGAGTACAACAGGCATTGCTAAAGATAATAGAAGGTACTGTTGCATCAGTTCCACCACAAGGGGGAAGAAAACATCCACATCAAGAACTTCTTCAAATAAATACATCAAATATACTTTTTATCTGTGGAGGAGCATTTGAAGGATTAGATAAAATAATTAATGAGAGAGTTGGAAAAAAAGCAATAGGATTCTCTGCAAAGATAGAAAGTAAAAAAGAAATTGATAAATATAAAGTTTATGAAGAATTATTACCACAAGATTTATTAAGATTCGGTTTGATTCCTGAGTTTGTAGGAAGGCTTCCAATAGTAACAACATTGAGAGAACTTGATAAGGATGCGTTGGTTAAAATTTTAACAGAACCTAAAAATGCACTAGTAAAACAATATAAAAAATTATTAGAATTTGATGGAGTAGAATTAGAATTTGAACAAGAAGCAATAGAAGCAATAGTAACTAAGGCAATAGAAAGAAATACAGGAGCAAGAGGGTTGCGCTCAATTATAGAAGAAATAATGAGAGATATAATGTTTGAAATACCATCGAATCCTAAAATAGAGAAATGTATTATTACAAAAGAAACTGTACTAGAAAATAAAGAACCAAAACTTATAATTAATGAAGAAAGAACAGTGGCAAAAAAAATGCCAACAAGAAAGAAAGTTATTAAAACAAATAAAAAACAAAGTGAAACAGCCTAAAAAAAGGGGATAAAAGTTATGTATAAAAAAGTAGAATTACCAAACGGATTTGCAGGAAAAGAGATAGAAATAAGAAATTTTTGGAAAGAAAATGATATTATAAAAAAGAATTTTAAAGCGAATGAAGGACAAAGATATTTTACCTTTTATGATGGACCACCAACAGCAAATGGAAAACCACATGTTGGTCATATATTAACAAGGGTAATGAAGGATATTATACCTAGATATAAAGTTATGCAGGGTTATCAAGTTATAAGAAAAGCTGGCTGGGATACACATGGACTTCCAGTAGAACTTGAGATAGAAAAAAAACTTGGAATATCTGGGAAAGCACAGATTGAAGAATATGGAATAGAAAAATTTATAAAAGATTGCAAACAAAGTGTATTTAATTATGTATCATTGTGGGAAGATATGACAGACCAAATAGGTTATTGGGTAGATATGGATGATCCATATGTAACTTATCATAATGAGTATATAGAGTCAGTATGGTGGGCACTTAAACAAATGTGGGATAAAGGATTGCTATATAAAGGACATAAAGTAATGCCATATTGTCCTAGATGTGGGACTGCATTATCTTCACATGAAGTTGCACAAGGCTACAAAGATGTAAATGATTTGACTTGTATTGCAAAATTTGAGGTAGAAGGAAAGAAAGATACATATATTTTAGCTTGGACAACAACACCTTGGACACTTCCATCAAATCTTGCACTTTGTATAAATAAAGCATACACTTATGTAGAAGCCAAGGTAACTGAAACAGATAATGAATGTGTAAATCCTAATGAAACATATATACTTGCAAAAGATTTATGTGAGAGCATTTTAGGAGAACATTATGAAATCATAAAAGAGTTTAAGGGCGAAGAACTTTTAGGAATGAAGTATAAACAATTGATGCCATTTGGAAAAGTTGAAGGAAAAGCATTTGTTGTTATTCACGGAGACTATGTAAGCTTAGAAGAAGGTACAGGTATAGTTCATATAGCACCAGCTTATGGTGAAGATGATAGTATTGTTTCAAAACAAAATGGAATAGCGTTTATAAACCTAGTAGATAAAGAAGGAAAATTTGTAGAAGAAGTTACACCTTGGGCAGGAAAATTTGTAAAAAAATGTGATGAAAGTATAGTAAATTATCTAAAAGAGAATAACAAATTATTTAAAGCATCAAGACACATGCACTCATATCCACATTGCTGGAGATGTGATACACCACTTTTATATTATCCAAAGGAAAGTTGGTTTGTTGCTATGTCTACTTTAAGAGATAAACTAGTAGAAAATAACAACAAAATTCATTGGTATCCAGATACAATTAGAACAGGAAGATTTGGAAAATTCGTAGAAAATGTAATTGACTGGGGAATCTCAAGAGATAGATATTGGGGAACACCACTCCCAATTTGGACTTGTGAATGTGGACATAAAGAATGTATTGGAAGTATAGCAGAATTAATGGAAAAAGGAATAGATGTACCAGAAGATATAGAGCTTCATAAACCATATATAGATGAAATACACCTAAAATGCGAAAAATGTGGTAAAGAAATGAAAAGAGAAAGAGAAGTAATAGACTGCTGGTTTGATTCAGGTTCAATGCCTTTTGCACAACTACATTATCCTTTTGAAAATAAAGAATTATTTGAAAAAAATTATCCAGCTCAATTTATATCAGAAGCGGTTGACCAAACAAGAGGCTGGTTCTATACATTACTTGCAATATCAACAGCAATATTTGATAAAGCATCATTTGAAAACTGTATTGTTTTAGGACATGTCCTAGATAAAAAAGGTTTAAAGATGTCTAAATCAAAAGGCAATGTTGTAGATCCATTTGAAGTAATGAACAAAGAAGGTGCAGATGCAACAAGGTGGCATTTCTATACAGCAAGTAATCCTTGGCTTCCAACAAGATTTTCTTTAGAAGATGTAGGAGATACTTCAAGAAGATTTTTAGGAACTTTATGGAATGTATACTCTTTCTATGTACTATATGCAAATATTGATAATATAAATCCATTAAAATATAAAGATTTTGTATCAGACAATGTAATGGATAAATGGATAAATTCAAAATTAAATACTTTAATAAAAGAAGTAGCGAATGGCTTAGATAGTTATGATATAACAGGTTCCGCTTTAAAAATAGAGGAATTTGTAGATGAATTATCTAACTGGTATGTAAGACGCAATAGAAGTAGATTCTGGGGTAATAAATTAACAGACGATAAATTAGGAGCATTTATTACTCTATACAGAGTACTTGTTACTTTATCAAAAGTTATAGCACCATTTGTACCATTTATAGCAGAAGAAATATATCAAAATTTGGTAAGAAGCGTAGATGAATATGCAATAGAAAGTGTTCATTTATGCAGATGGCCAGAAGTAGATGAAAAAGCTATTGATAAAGCATTAGAAAATGAAATGGATTTAGCATATACTTTAGTAAAATTAGGAAGAAGTGCAAGAAATACAGCCAATATTAAAAATAGACAACCACTTTCAGAGATGCTTGTATTAGTTAAAGATTTACCAAATTACTATGGAGATATTATAAAAGATGAATTAAATATAAAGACAGTAGAGCTTGGAGCAGATGTTTCTAAATATGTTAATTTTGAAATATTACCAAACTTACCTGTACTTGGAAAAACTTATGGAAAATTAATACCTAAGATTAAACAAGAAATTGCAAAGTTTAATCAAATGGAGCTTGCAAGTACAGTTCAAAATGGTGGTAGCAAAACTATAGAAGTAGAAGGACAAGAAATAGAGTTAAATCAAGACAATTTACTTGTAACGATGCAAGGAAAAGATGGATTTGCATTTGCTGGAAATGGTACTATTGGAGTAGTTTTGGATACAAATATTACTGAAGAATTGAAAACAGAAGGATATGTAAGAGAAATTATTTCAAAGGTACAAAATCTAAGAAAAGAGCGTGGATTTGAGGTGCTAGATAGAATATATCTATATATATCTGGAAATCCAATGTTAGAAAAAATTGTACAAGAAAATGAAGAATTAATCAAGAAGGAAACATTAACAATAGACTTAATAATTAGAGATTCTCAGGAACATTGTACAGAATGCAATATCAATGGAGAAACTTTGAAAATAGGTGTAGAAGTTGCAAAATAGAAATATAAGTAGGGGATACTTTTATAGTATCCCTATATTTTTATATAAAGACAATATTATTTATATCTTGCTTTTTATAAAAACACATTGTATAATAGCTAATAGGAGGACAACAAAATATGCAGTTTGAGGAAATAGAAAAAAATATAGGCTATACATTTAAAGACAAAAATTTATTAAAAACAGCATTGACACATACTTCATATGCAAATGTATATGGAGTAGAGAGTAATGAAAAACTTGAATATCTAGGAGATAGTATATTAGAATTTATAACTAGCAAATATTTATATAATAATTATAAAAAGTTAAAAGAAGGAGAGATGACAAAGGTAAGGGCAACTGTGGTATGTGAAGAAAGTTTATATAATATTGCAGTAAACCTTAATTTTGACGAATTTTTGATTGTAGGCAAGGGAGAAAAGGGAGCAAAAAATAAAGCAATCCTTGCTGATAGTATAGAAGCAGTAATTGCAGCAATATACTTAGATAGTAATTTAGAAAATGCAGAAAAATTTATAATCTCAAACCTTAAGGAATCAATAGAATTTGCAAGTCATAATGTTGGTATAAAAGATTATAAAACTGCACTTCAAGAAAAGCTTCAAGTACATGGTAATGTAAAAATTGAATATATAATAATATCCGAGGAAGGACCAGACCACGATAAACATTTTGTTACAGAAGTTTTTTGCAATGGGAAAAAGCTTGCACAGGGAAGCCGGAAGTAATAAAAAAAGTGCAGAAATGCAAGCAGCAAAAGTAGCATTAGAATTAATGGAAAAGAAAGGATAATCGAATTTATGAAACAAGGAAATGAAATATTTATAGGTAGTATTACAGGGATAACAAAAGAAGATGTAGTAAAGCTATTAGAAAAAACAAATAAAGATATTTCAAATAAAAGATTTAATACAATAAAACTTTCTATTGCACCAAATGCAGTTGATAAGGAATTAATAAAAATGCTAAAAAAATACAATGTTTCAACTATAGAACTTGAAGTGCAATCAACAAATGACTATATATTAAATAGATGTGGATATAAGTATAATAGAAATGATATAAAAAATGGAGCAAAATTAGTAAAAAGAGGAAGATATAATTTATCATTTCAAGTAGGAATAGGTCTTCCAGATAGTACAAAATTTGATGAATTAAATACAGCAAGAGAACTTGCAAAATTAAGACCTAATAGAATAAGAATATATCCTATGGTGGTTATGAAAAATACAAAATTGGAAAAAGAACTAAAAGAAGGAAGATATGAACCATTAACTATAAATCAAGCAGTTGAAAGATGCAAAGAAGCAGTATATGAGTTTAACAGAAGACATATTAAACAAATTAGCATTGTAAAACAGAATGAACTAAGCAAATCAAAAGAAACAGAAATAATTGCAGGACCATATCATGAAGAATTTGGACAACTTGTTACAGATAGCATTTGGTATGATAGCATGGTAGACAAAATTAAAAAATTTAATGTAAAGGTAAGAAAAGTAAAAATAGAAGTAAATCCAAAGGAACTACCAAATATTACTGGATATAAAAAAGAAAATGCAGAAAAGTTGAAAGAATTATACGATGTAGAAATAAAAGTTGAAGGAAATCCAGAAATAAAGATAGGAAAGTCGAAAATGAGTGTATTAGAAGTATATAGCAATTAAGCATAAAATTACCTATGTTTGTGAATAATACAAATATGGGTAATTTTTTATGCTTAACGGAGGCTATATGAGATTTTTCAAAGAAACTTTAATTACTATAATAGGATGTGCTTTTATGGCAGCTGGGATAACTTTATTTTTACTTCCAAACCAATTGTCATCAGGAGGATTTAATGGTATATCCACGATTTTATATTATTTATTCGGAGCAAAAATTGGTACAACCACTCTTATATTAAACATACCACTATTTATTATTGCCTATATAAAAATGGGAAGAAATTTTTTTGTAAGGGCTATTGTTCGGAACAGTAGCGTTTTCCCTTCTTTTAAATGCTTTTGAAGTTTTATTTGAAGATATTACAATAGTTACAGATGACAAACTTTTAGCAAGTATTTACGGAGGATTAATTGTTGGAATAGGAACAGGAATAATCCTTAGGAATAATGCTTCAACAGGAGGAACTGATTTATTTAGTAACATTTTATCAAAATATTTTCCAACCTTAAAAACAGGTAGTTTAATTGTTATATTAGACACTATTATAGTTGGAGCAAATATGATAGCTTTAAAACAAATAGAGATAGGTTTATATTCTGCAATTGCAATATATATTATTGGAAAAATAATAGAGATAATTGCAGAGGGAACAAACTATACCAAGATGATTTTTATAGTATCAGATGAATATGAAAAAATTGCAATTGAAATAAGCAATAAACTAGAAAGGGGTAGCACAGCAATATATGCAAAAGGAATGTATAAAGAAGAAGAAAAAAAGATTCTTTGGTGTGTAGCTTCTAAAAATGAAATTGTAAAAATAAGACAAATAGCTAAGTCAATTGATAAAAATTCATTTATGACAATATTTAATGCAAGAGAAGCCTATGGATTAGGATTTAAAGGAGAATAGATATAAATTTGTTGAATAGAAATAAAAAATGAACCTTCTTCATTAAACTTTTGTCTAATAAAGAGGTTCATTTTATTTTATTTCACAACTATATTATAAATTTTATTCTTAATATAAATTTCTTTTACAATAGTTTTTCCTTCAAGTAAATGAGAAACTTTATCATGAACAAGTTCTTTTACAATTTCTTCATCACTATCAAGAGCAGTGGTTACAGTAGCTTTTAACTTACCATTTATTTGTACTGGAATCTCGATTTCATCATCAATTGTTTTATTTTCATCAAATGTAGGCCAAGCACTTTCAGCTATTGTCTTTGTATTTCCAATTAGACTAAATAATTCTTCCGTAATATGTGGAGCAATAGGGTTTAATAATATTAAAAATGTATTGAATTCGGCTTTGTTAATTTTTTTAGCTTTGTAAAATTCATTTATCAAAGTCATAAAAGTTGCAACCGCTGTATTAAATTTCATATTTTCATAGTCTTCTGTAACTTTTTTGATAGCTTTATGCATCATTTTTTCAAATTCTTTTGAGTAAGTATCTCCTTCTTGAAGAATATCTTTTAAATTCCATACTCTATCTAAGAATTTGTGACATCCTCTTAGACTTTCCATAGACCAAGGTGTTGATTGATCAAATGGTCCTATAAACATTTCATAAGTTCTAAATGTATCTGCACCGAATTCATCAACTATATCATCAGGATTTACAACATTTCCTTTAGACTTAGACATCTTTTCACCATTATCACCTAATATCATTCCATGCGAAGTACGTTTTGCGTAAGGTTCTTTTGTTGAAACAACTCCGATGTCGTATAAAAACTTATGCCAAAATCTAGAATAAAGAAGGTGAAGTGTAGTATGCTCCATGCCTCCATTGTACCAGTCTACAGGTCCCCAATAATCGATAGCTTCCTTTGAAGCTAAGGCTTTATCATTATGAGGATCCATATAACGCAAGAAGTACCAAGATGAACCAGCCCATTGAGGCATAGTATCAGTCTCACGCTTAGCTTTTCCTTTGCAATGAGGACAAGTAGTATTAATCCACTCAGTTTCTTTTGCAAGAGGTGATTCCCCATTTTCTCCAGGTAAAAATTCTTTAACTTCAGGTAATTTCAAAGGCAAATCTTTTTCATCAAGAGGAACCCAACCACATTTTTCACAGTAGACCATAGGAATAGGTTCGCCCCAATATCTTTGTCTAGAAAATACCCAGTCTCTTAATTTAAAGTTTACTTTTGATTTTCCTATATGTTCTTTTTCAAGATATTCTATAACAGCTTTAATTGCATCTTTAACTTCCATACCATTTATAAAGCCAGAGTTTATCAAGATGCCATTATCTGTATCTATATATGCTTCGCTATCAACTGATGCAGTATTTTCTTTATTGGTTATAACTTGCTTGATAGGAAGATTAAATTTTTTAGCAAATTCATAGTCTCTAGTATCATGTGCTGGAACCGCCATAATTGCTCCAGTTCCATAAGTTATAAGTACATAATCAGAAATCCAAATAGGAATAGCCTCGCCATTAAGTGGATTTATAGCTTTAATTCCTTTTATTTCAACACCAGTTTTTTCTTTTGAAATTTCAGTTCTTTCAAAATCAGATTTTTTAGCTGCAAGTTCTTTATATTTTTCGATTTCATCAAGATTTGTTATTTTGTCTTTAAGCTCAGATATAATACTATGCTCAGGAGCAACTACCATATATGTAGCACCAAACATAGTATCAGGTCTAGTTGTGTAGATTAAAAGATTTTTATCAGTTCCTTCGATTTTGAAATTTACTTCTGCACCTTCGCTGCGACCTATCCAGTTTTTTTGCTGAGTTTTAATTTTTTCTAGGTAATCAACTTCATCTAAGTCGTCAATTAATCTTTGAGCATATTCTGTAATTTTAAGCATCCATTGGCTTTTTTCTTTTTGGATAACTTCTCCACCACATCTTTCACAAACTCCATTTACAACTTCCTCATTTGCAAGACCGACCTTACAACTTGTGCAATAATTAATTGGCATAGTAGTTTTATAAGCAAGACCTTTTTTAAATAGTTGTATAAATATCCATTGAGTCCATTTATAATAATTAGGATCAGTTGTATTTATTTCTCTTGACCAATCAAAAGAAAAACCAATTGATTTTAATTGTTCTTTAAAATGATTTATATTTTGTTCAGTTACTATACTTGGATGTATATTATTCTTTATTGCATAATTTTCTGCAGGAAGTCCAAAAGCATCAAAACCAATAGGATAAAGAACATTATACCCTTGTAATCTTTTCATTCTTGCAATTATATCAAGTGCTGTATAACTTCTAGGGTGACCTACATGTAAGCCTTGACCAGATGGGTAAGGAAATTCTATTAATCCATACCATTTCTTTAATGTATGATCATCTTTTGCATTAAATGTCCCTTCTTTTTCCCATTTTGTTTGCCATTTTTTTTCAATTTCTTTAAAATTATATGCCATAACTTCCTCCTATAAATTAAAACTATGACATCTATTATATAATAAAAAAAGCAAAAAATAAAGCAAAACATTGAAAAAAGTAGCAAAATATTGTAAAATAATATTCTAAATATAAAACTTCTTTGTTTAACTTGTTTTAGATTATCAAGTATTGAATTGTAATAGTAAAATAAATGAAAGGAAGAAAACTTAATTTGGATATTTTAAATGAAACAAAATTCTTGATGAAAAAATATAATATCTCTGCAAATAAATCTTTGGGACAAAATTTCTTAATAGATAGTGAAGTCATATCTAATATTGTGAAAAGTGCTGGAATAGATAAAGATGATGTAGTAATTGAAATAGGTCCAGGACTTGGAACTCTCACAAATGAACTTGCAAAATTTGCAAAGAAAGTTATCTGTGTAGAATTAGATAAAAGAATGGTTCAGATTTTACAAGATAGATTTTATCTATTTGACAATATAGAGATAATAAATGAAGATATATTAAAATTAGACTTAAATAAAATTATAGAAGAAGAGGGAGCACACATAAAAATTGTTGCAAATCTTCCATACTATATTACAACTCCAATAATAATGAAATTATTAGAAGATAGATTAAATATTGATAGCATAACTGTAATGGTACAAAAAGAAGTTGCAGATAGATTATGTGCAAAAACAGGAACTAGAGAAGCAGGAGCTATAACTTATAGTATTGAATATTATACAAAACCACAAAAGTTATTTACAGTTCCAAATACTTCATTTATTCCTATGCCAAATGTGGAATCAGAAGTAATTAATTTAAAAATAAAAAAAGAGAAAAATGAAGATGTAATAGATGAAGAAAAACTATTTAAACTTATAAAATATGCGTTTATGCAAAGGAGAAAAACATTGATTAATGCTTTACAAAATACAGATATTTGTAAAGATAAAGAACATATAAAAGAAGTACTAGAAAAGCTAAATATAGACGAAAAAATTAGAGGAGAAGCACTTAGCTTGAAAGACTTTATAGAAATCTCAAATTTAATATAAGAGGAGTAGTAAAAAAACTATAAAGCCCTTTATTATATCCAAATTGGATATAATAAAGGGCAAATTTGTATCTTCTATTCTACAGTTACAGATTTTGCCAAGTTTCTAGGCTTATCTACATCAAGTCCTTTTTCCTTAGAAACATAGTAAGCTAAAAGCTGAAGCGGTATGATAGAAATGATAGGAGAGAGAAGTGGATGAACTTTAGGAATATTTACAATATTTGGGAAAGTATCTCTATCCAAATCTTGATTTGTTATAAGAAGTGTTTTAGCACCTCTTGTTATAACTTCCTGTAAGTTACTAACAGATTTATCAAGAAGCCTTCTATCAGTTATAATACCAACAACAGTTACATCATCTTCAATTAAAGCAATAGGACCATGCTTTAATTCACCTGACTGGTAGGCATCAGAGTGTATATATGATATTTCTTTTAGTTTCAAAGAAGCTTCTCTTGCAACAGCATAATCAGTTCCTCTTCCTAAGAAAAATATATCTTTTTCATTACAAATTCTTTTCGCAAAATCTTTTATTAAATCTGTATTTTCTAAAGCAATACTTACTTTAGAAGGAAGTTCTAAAATTTCATCTTTTAAAGTAGAAATCATTTCTTTATTTTCTACTCCTAATACTTCCGCAAAATATATTGCAAGAAGTGAAAGCACAGTAATTTGACAAGTGTAAGCTTTAGTTGAAGCAACAGCTATTTCTGGACCTGCATGAGTATATATAGTATAGTCAGCTTCTCTTGTTATAGAACTTCCGATAACATTAGAAATTGCGATAGTTTTAGAACCCATTTGCTTTGCATTTTTTAGAGCAGCGATAGTATCAGCAGTTTCTCCAGATTGACTAATGCAAATTATTAAAGTATTTTCATCAATTAGAGGGTTTCTATACCTAAATTCAGAAGATATATCAACTTCTACTGGAATAGAAGTAAGTCTTTCTATAATAGGCTTAACAGCAAGACCTGCGTGCATAGCGGTACCACAAGCAACAATATAAATCCTAGAAACTTTAGACAAATATTTTTTAGGAATTGATATATCATCAAAATTGCAATTTCCGTCTTTAACTAATCTAGTACCAATAGTTTCTCTTATGGCTGCTGGTTGCTCATATATCTCTTTTATCATAAAATCTTCGTAACCGTTTTTGTCTGCAGATTTTGCATCCCAAGTAATAATCTCAGGTGTCCTTTTCATTACATTTAATTCTTTATCATAAAATGTTACATCCTTATTTGTTACTTGAACTAAATCATCATCATTTAATATGTATATATTATTTGTATATTCTAATATTGCTGGAATATCTGAAGCTACATACTTTTCATCATCTTTAATTCCTACAACTAATGGGCTATCTTTTCTTGCAACAATAATTTTATCAGGCTCAAAAGAAGAAATAACTTCAATTGCATAACTTCCTTTTAAATCAGAAATAGTCTTTCTAACAGCTTTGAGGAATTTAAGATTATCATTTTCATCTTCTTTAGAATAATAGTAATGTATTAAGTTAGGAATAACCTCTGTATCAGTTTGAGATATAAAGTGATATCCAGCGTTAATTAAAAAATCTTTGATTTGACTATGATTTTCAATTATTCCATTATGTACTACTGCAAAATTTTTGCTTTCATCAAGATGAGGATGTGCATTAATGCTAGAAGGTTTTCCATGAGTTGCCCATCTAGTATGAGCTATTCCTATATGACCTTCTAAAGAATTAATATCAGACATATTTTGTAATTCTTTTACTCTACCTTTATGTTTTAAACATTTTATATTTGAGCCTTCAATAGTTGCAATGCCAGCTGAATCATATCCTCTGTATTCCAACTTTAAAAGACCATTTATCAATATTGGACTTGCTTTAGTATTTCCAATATAACCTACGATTCCACACATAAGCCCCTCCGTTCAAAGTAATAACTCAAATTTTGTAAATTATTATATAATATTATCACAGCTTGGAAAAAGTAGCAAGTCCTTTTGAATTCAAATTAAATAAATAATTTTATAATTGTCAGAAGTATTGCTCCAGGCACACCTAGTATGCTTACAAAAATTATTGTAAAAAAATTGAGACCAATATGAAAACTAAAAAATTGACCAATAAAATTAGTTATAAGGATGATCACAGCACCAATCAAAGAATTTATGAAGAGTTTTAACATAAATTTTAAAGGAACAATAAAAACTCTACATAGTACAAATATAATACATAAACCTGAAATATATGTTAAAATATCAATAAGTTCCAATTCTTAATCACCTCGTCCTTATCTTGTACATCTTATGATTAAGAAATGAAAATTATTCTATAAATATGAAAAGATTATATGACATCATATAATTCTTTTATTTCAATAATATCATACATATTTGCAAGTAGACCATGTTTTTTTGCTTTTCTAAGCAAATAGCTATATTTATATTGAATTGCCTTGATTTGATATAAATAATAATCAACTAATTCATCTTCTGCAAATTCAAAATTTGTATTTGCATTAACTAAATCTTCACGAGTTTTTAATATACTTTTTATAAGTTCTATATTTGGATTTTCTTCTTTCTTTATAAGATAAGGATTTTCTTTTATATACCTTTCATATATCATATGTGCCCTCCGATACTATAAATTACTAAGATTTCAAAAATTTAGTAATATTCTATGCAAAATGGTAGTAGAATATACAAAGTATTGATAAGAAATTACAAAACATGTTTAAAGATTAATTAATATAAATAAAATGTGTTTAGTAAATCTATATTAAATTACTACAAATTTAAAGAATTGGACTTGACAGTATTTCTTAAATGTGCTAATATATATACTGTTCAATAAAAATGCGGGTGTGGCGGAACTGGCAGACGCGCTGGTCTTAGGAACCAGTGCCAAAAGCGTGGAGGTTCGAGTCCTCTCACCCGCACCAGCGACGTATCTGTTCGAACTAATATAACAGACTAATACCATTCTAAAAAAGAATGGTATTTTTTTATTAACTTTAGAGAAAACCCCCAGCTATGCTGGGGGAAACAAAAAACTTATAGTTTTGCACAGAGTAACAAAAAAATC
>CANQPK010000023.1 GCA_947625685.1 uncultured Clostridia bacterium
TACCAAAATTATTTTAACACAATTTTGAGAGTATCTCATTTTTATTTTTTATTTCCCCGAAATTATTTTACACTATGACCTTATTATAAGCAAAAATTTAGTCTAAGTAATTTTTACTTAGACTAAATTTTAAATCTCAATCTTACCTTTAATCAATATTTATTTTTTCTTTAATTGTTTGAACAATTCCCTTAACATATCCCGAATTATTGTTAAGTATATTATTTAAATCATTGTCATTGTTTATATATCCGATTTCAAGTAAATATGCTTCTAATCCTATGTTTGAATCATAAAATAGATTTTTGCCATATTGTGCATTCCTTCCGTCTACATATGCTCCTGTTGCAATTCCTCCAGTTTCTCTTAACATATATAAATAAGGTGTTTCTTCTGTCATATCATATGGCTTATACCCTTTTGTTTTTGCTTCATTTATTGAATCTTGTATTTCCCAATCTTTAAATGTTCTTACATAAATTCCATTTGATACTTTATATCTTATATCTAATGTAGAATAGTTTGTATTTGCATATTTTACTATGTTGTTTGCAAATGCTTTAGCAAAATCTAAGTTCATTTTTGGAGGTGCATATATTTCAACCCCACTTTGTGAATTTGGCTTATCTATACTATTTAAATGGATAGAAAATACATATTTTGCTTTTGATTTTCCGATTATATTTATTCTGCCATTTTCTTTATACACAGTACCTGCATTATATTCTTTTCCTTCAGTACCGTCTCTTGTAATCATTACCTTTAAGTCAAGTTTTTCTAATTCTTGTTTTACTTCTTTAGCACATTTCAATGCTAAATCAGCTTCCCTATATCCACCATATTCCGCTCCAGGATCTCCTCCTCCATGTCCAGCATCTATTGCTATATCATATACATCCTTTGGAAGATATGTATTTTTCACTTGTAACATCATATAGTCATATACTTTTTGTCCGAATTTAATGTCTATTTTATTGTTCTTACCATTTTTAGTAATTGTGTAATATTCTATACTAGGATAATCTGTTTGATTTTTTATAGAATAATATTGACTTTTTCCATCAGTTTTATTAACTTTTATTATTGCATAATATTCATTTATATCTAGTTGTTCCAAATCTATTCCTTCATTTATGAATTCTGAGGTGTAAAATTCTATCCCATTAGCTGTTTTTGTATATTTTAATTCTGCTTCTAAATCTTTTTTATTTATTGTCATTAAGCATAAATTTATGTTTTGTATATTTTCATTATCTATCAATAAATTTCCTTTTATTCTTAAATGTGTTCCATATACAATATATTCTGTAAGAGAAGCCTCTGTTTTCTCAACATCTTCAAATATATCTCTTGTCTTCATTTTTTTATTTGAATCTAAAAATATTACATATGCATCTGCTAATGCGATAAAAATTATAACTATTGCAAGTATATATTTCCATGTATTATTTTTCTTCTTTTTTTCTTTGCTTTTTTGCTCCATGCTATTCCTTTCCCAATTCTTCATATTCATAAACACATATAATTTTAGTTCTTACTTCTAGTTCGTCTATTTCTTGATTTATTCTAAATAGCTTTTGTTTTTTAAGTTCAAGTTTCAATTTACTCATATCCACTAGTATTTTATCTGATATGTCCATTCCTAAAGGAAGAGTCTTATTATTATTGTCAAAATAGGCAATATTTGTTAATGCTATAGCTTTTGTTTTTTTGTTTAATTTTATATTATATAAATTTATTTTGTCACAGTCTTTTAAATGTTCTAATGAATTTTTTGGGTTAATATATAATATGTTGTATTCTTTATTATTCAATGGTAAGGTGCTTGCATAGAATGCGTTTAATTTATATCCAAATTCAGATTTATCTATTAATTTATCCAAATTCTTAATTATTTCCGTCAAATGATTTATATATTGTTCATTATCTGTATGTTTTGTTATGTCTAATAGTCTAAATTTACTTTTCTTTATTTCTCTATGTTTATGGCTTCCCAAATTATTTATTTTTGTTCTATCTTCTGACATTGATCCAAATATGTCAAAATCTTCAGAAGAAAATAATATCTCTGTTTTTAAAGCCTCTTCTTTTAAATTTTCAATTCGTTCATTAAAATCTAATTTTTCATTTTGTTTTAATTTGTTAATATCTTCTAAAACTTCTGTACTTGTTATAAATATATTATCGAAATCCTCTTTTGAAAAAGTTTCTCTATTTTTCTTATCTAGCTTTTGTCCAAGTTCTTCTATATCTTCTTCATAGTCAAATACTTTTTCTATTTCTTTAGCCTTTTCTACTACTTCTGGTTCATTCAATCCGAAGAATATTATCTTTATTTACAAAATTCCAAAATTCAAATATACTTTTTTTATGCTCTTCTATTGTATCAATATAATTTTTAGCATTCTGATTTTTTCTAGTTAATCTTTCTATTGATCTTTCTAAGGCATTTATATCTAAATTTACATTCTTTATCTGATTTTCTATTCTATCTAAAATTTTAGTTATATCCATTAAATTTTCTATTGTATAATATTCTCTTGTTTCATAAATTAATGGTTCTGTATCATCTACTTCGTCATTCTTTTGCACCACATCTTGTTTCTCTTTAAATTCTTTTATATCTTTTTTTCCTCTAAAATAATAGCGTATTTTCCCTAAGAAACTTTTTTTGCATTCTAAATAAATTGCAATCTGTTTTTGCCTCATGTTATATTCTTCTTCTTTATTCTTTTCAATAAGCTTTAGTTCTTCTAATCTACTATTTAATTTTATTATTTTTTCATTTAAATCTTCACTTGATAATTTATTTTTCAAAAATTCTTCTTTTATAAACTTAGTTAAATCATCATAAGATATAACCTTAGACCCAAATAAAAATTCAAGTCCTCCGGTCTTCTGCAATTCTTGCTTCAAACTTATATCTATGAGGAAACTCTGTTTCTAGTATAAATAATGCTTTTATAAGCTTATAAAATTTAGTTGCCTCTTCATTATCCTTTAAGGATATTTTATATGCACTATTTACTTTCTCATATACCTCAGTATTTCCTACTATCTGAAAGCTTAAGTTTTCTTCTTTATCATATACTTCATACATAAGTGGCCAATCTTTTGTAAATTGCCATAAATATTTTTCTATGTCGGATATTTGTGATTTTGAGTAATATTTTTTTGAATAATCTAAATAACTTATTGGAACAAATATCAATTCATCCTTACCTGTTTTTTGATATTGTATTTGTTTTTTTATTAAATAAAAAAGGCATGAGCAATCTAGATCTTCTACTGGTGCTAGCATATAGTAATTTCCTGAATATTCAGAATAATATATTTGCCATAAATAATTTTCTCTATATTTTACCTTAAAAGGTATGATATCTTTTAATTTTTGTTGTTCTTCGTCAATTTCCTCTATTTCAGCTATATTCATATCTTGTATCATTTTTAAAAATATAGTGTGCTTTAAAATTCCTTCTTCGCCTTCTGGTACTAAATATGAATAAATATGTGATGACATCTTACATTTTTCATATATTGAATTCAATCGATTTGCCCTTGTCAATAATATATTTATTTTGCTTATTGGAACATATTTATATACTCTATATTTCTTTTCTTCATAATCTCTAGCAGGTTTCATTTCTGCATTATCTATTCCTCTAGATAATATCTCTGGTATATTATTTAAATCTAAATCTAGATAATTTAATTTTTCCTGCATATCATTAGTTTTATTCAACGTTTTTCCTCCTATGTTTTTACTTACTTTATTCTACTATACTAATAAAGATAAATCAATAAAAATGTTATTATCTTTTTATTGATTATATTCTTCCAATATATCAAATATATTTGTAACTGGCTTTGCGCCATCTTTGATTAGGTTATTCGTACCTTCTGAAACTCTTGAGTTTATATTTCCTGGAACTGCAAAAACTTCTTTTCCCTGCTCTAAAGCAAAATCTGAAGTAATTAAGCTTCCGCTTCTTTTTCCTGCCTCTACCACAACTATCCCATCGCTTAATCCACTTATTATTCTATTCCTTTTAGGAAAATTCTCAGGCAATGGATATTCATTTTCTTCATACTCTGTAAGTATTGCCCCTCCAGTTTTTATTATTTTCTTAAATAAATCTATATTTTCTTTTGGATATATATGCTTAAATCCACTACCTAAAACTGCTATAGTCTTTCCTTTTCCCATGATTGTTCCAATGTGGGCATATGTATCTATGCCTATTGCCAACCCACTTACAATATTTACACCATATTTTGATAAATTATATGAAAGAGATTTTGCAATTTGTATTCCGTATGCTGTACATCTTCGCGTCCCTACAATACCTATTGAAAAATCATTTAATATTTTATAATCTCCTAAAACGTATAACTTTTTAGGTGGATTATACATATTTCTTAATTTATGTGGATATTCTTCATCTTTTATAGTTATAATTTTCATATATCATCCTTTCTGAATTAAAAACAATATTTTCTTCAAAAAGAATTATATATCTAACTAAAGCTATTGAATCTTAACTATTTTTTGTTGCCTTAACTAAATTAGTCATAAGCATTGCTATCGTCATAGGTCCAACTCCCCCAGGTACTGGTGTTATGTACGATACTTTTTCTTTTACATTTTCAAAATCAACATCTCCGAAAAGTCCCTCTTCAGTTCGGTTAATTCCTACATCTATTACAACTGCTCCATCTTTAACCATATCAGCTGTAATAAAGTGTTTTTTGCCTATTGCTACAACTAATATATCTGCTGTTTTAGTAATCTCTGCTAAATTTTTAGTATGCGAATGGCAAATTGTTACTGTTGCATTTTTATTTAATAAGCTCAAAGCCATTGGCTTTCCAACTATATTACTTCTTCCAACTACTACTGCATTTTGTCCATCAATTTTGATGTTGTATGCCTCTAAAATTTTTAATATTCCAAAAGGTGTGCAAGATACGAAAGTATCTTGATTTAAGCAAAGTTTTCCTACACTAATTGGATTAAATCCATCAACATCTTTTGCAGGGCTTATCCTTCTAAATGCCTCATTTATATCTAAATGTTTTGGTATTGGACTCTGAAGAAGAATACCTTTTATATCATCCCTGTTATTTAAGTTATCTATTATATCTAATAATTCTTGCATCTCAATATTTTCTTCAAGTAGTATTTCCTCGTATTCTATTCCAAGTTCCTCGCAAGCTTTACTTTTATTTCTTACATATATTTGAGAGGCCTTGTCATTGCCAACAAGTATAACAGCAAGTTTTGGAATTTTCCCTTGTTTTTTTAATTCTTCTACTTCGAGTTTTAAATTTTCCCTTATACTCTTAGCAAGAGCTTTTCCATCCATAATTTCCATAACTGTTTTTCCTCCTTTATCTATAATTTGAAATATAAATTTTAATACTGTCTACCCCATATTACAAAATGTTTAGCTTCTTTGCCACAACAAACACAAGTATCTGAAATATGTTCTTCTTCAAATGGAATACATCTTGAATGTGCACCTGTTAGCTCTTTAATTTTATTTTCGCACTCTTCATTTCCACACCACATTGCTTTAATATATCCCTGATTTGTATTTATTTCTTTTTCAAATTCCTCCATTGTTTTTGCAATATATGTTTTTTCCTCTAATCTTTTTTTACAAATTTGGAACATATTACTATGTATATCTTCTAACATCTTTGCTATTTCTTCATTTATATTTTCTAATTTTACAGTTATTTTTTCTGCCGTATCACGCCTTACTAAAACACATTCGCCATTTTCTATGTCCCTAGGTCCTATTTCAAGTCTTACTGGGATTCCTTTTAATTCACAATCATTAAATTTATATCCTGGAGAAAATTGATCTCTTGCATCTACATCAACTCTAAAGTCCTTTGCTAACTGTTGTTTTAATTCTTCTGCCTTTTCTAATACGCCTTCTTTATGCATTGCAATAGGTATAATTCTAACTTGTATAGGAGCTACTTTTGGTGGAAGTTTCAATCCTCTTTCATCTCCATGTGCCATAATTATAGCTCCAATAAGCCTTGTACTAATTCCCCAAGATGTTTGATATGCATATTCTTCTTTTCCTTCTCTATTTTGGAATTTTACATCAAATGGTTTTGTGAAATTTTGTCCAAAATAATGTGATGTACCCGATTGAAGTGCTCTACCGTCTCTTGTCAAAGTTTCTATTGTATATGTTTCCTCTGCTCCTGCGAATTTCTCCTTTGGTGTTTTTCTTCCTTTAAGTACAGGAATTGCAAGCAAATCTTCAACTATCGTTGCATATATTTCTAACATTTTTAGAGTTCTATCTATGGCCTCTTCTTTTGTTTCATGGATTGTATGCCCTTCTTGCCATAAAAATTCACGAGAACGAAGAAATGGTCTTGTTTCTTTTTCCCATCTAAGAACACTACACCATTGGTTATATACCATTGGCAAATCTCTCCATGATTTTAACCACTTAGAATAAAGGACTGAAAACATTGTCTCTGATGTAGGCCTAATAACTAATCTCTCATCTAATTTTTCACCACCAGCTTCTGTGACAAAAGCTACCTCTGGAGCGAATCCTTCTACATGATCTTTTTCCTTTTGCAAAAGACTTTCTGGTATTAGCATAGGAAAATATACATTCTTAACTCCACTTTCTTTAAATAACCTATCAGCATAATTTCTAATATTTTCCCAAATCTCATAGCCATAAGGTTTTATAGCTATGCATCCTTTTGTATCTGTATAATCTGCAAGCTCAGTTTTTTTAACTATATCTGTATACCACTTTGCAAAATCTTCATCTATATCCGCTATATCTTGCACAAAATTTTCATTTTTTGACATAAGTTTTACTCTCCTTCTTCTTCGATATTTTCATTTAACATTTCAGTCACATTTAAATATATTTTTCCTGCATTTTGATTCCAGTTCTGTACAATATTTATCGCTTGTTCTCTTGACGATACTAAATTTTTTATTTCAAATGTTGTGACATTATTTTCTATAATCTTACACTTAACTATAAACTCATTTTCGCTTATAGGAATAAATTCAGCATTTACTGCTGATTCATCTTTTATCTCTTTAAGCTCACCTTTTATATTTGTATCTACCTTTAATTTTATAATTCCTGGAAGCATATCTAATGTTAAGTCTAATGTGCTTCTACCATTTTCGGTTAATTCATACAATATATTATTTTCTTTTGTATATTTTATTATATATTTACTGCTTTCTAAATCCAATAGAAATTGTTGAAAATAAAAATAATTTATATCTTGTACAGATAATACAAGTCTATATAAATCATCATTATTAATCGGCTTGTCTACAATAGATAATAAATATAGAATTAATACTTTGTTTTCTGCTAATGTTTCATTATCAGCCTCTAATTTCACTTATTACTCACTCCAATTATTTATATTTTTCCAAACTTCATCTATATATATTTTTCTTTCTGTCGAAAATGGAAGAATTACCTCTTCTTCTTCCATTTTCAACTCTTTTCTTAAATCTTGCACACTATTTTCTACTTTTGTCACTGCTATCTTATCTGCCTTATTTGCTATTATCATATATGGTTTATTTGTTTGCTTTATATATTCATACATAAGCTTATCATTTTCTGTTGGTTTATGCCTAATATCCAATATAAGTATTATTAATTCTATTTCATCTCTAGAAAATAGATATTCTTCTATAAATTTTCCGAACTTTATCTTGCTCAGCTTTTGACATTTTGCTATATCCATATCCAGGCAAATCTACAAAATAAAATTCGTCATCAATATTATAGAAATTAATTTGCCTAGTTTTTCCGAGGTTCTTGGCTTGTTCTTGCTAAATTTTTTCTATTTATCAATGTATTTATAAAAGATGATTTTCCGTACATTTGACTTACCAGCAAGAACTACTTCTGGTAAGTTTTTATTTGGATATTGTTTTGGACTCACAGCTGATACTTCAAATTTTGGATTTTTTACTATCATTTAATTATTTCCTTTTTTATTTGGTATTAGTTTCTTGGTTCCACCCATATAGCTTCTCAACACCTCTGGTATATCTACTGTTCCATCTTGATTGTAATTATTTTCCAAAAATGCAATTAACATACGAGGTGGTGCAATAACCGTATTATTTAAAGTATGTGCATAATATGTTTGTTTTTCATTTTTTTTCTTTATTCTAATGCCTAATCTTCTACTCTGTGCATCTGTTAAGTTAGAACAGCTTCCAACTTCAAAATATTTTTGTTGTCTTGGGCTCCATGCTTCTACATCACACGATTTAGCTTTTAAATCTGCTAAGTCTCCTGAACAACATTCTAATGTACGAACTGGTATATCTAAACTTCTAAATAATTCTACTGTATACGACCACATTTTATCATACCATTCATAGCTATCTTCTGGTTCGCAAACAACTATCATTTCTTGCTTTTCAAATTGATGTATTCTATATACTCCTCTTTCTTCTATTCCATGTGCACCTTTTTCTTTTCTAAAACAAGGAGAATATGATGTCATTGTATATGGTAATTTATCACTATCTAATATTTTTCCTTTGAATTTACCAATCATAGAATGTTCACTAGTTCCTATTAGATATAAATCTTCTCCTTCTATCTTATACATCATTGCATCCATTTCTTCAAAGCTCATAACACCTGTCACTACATCACTTCTTATCATAAATGGAGGAATTGTGTAAGTAAATCCTTTATTTATCATAAAGTCTCTTGCATAAGAAAGTAAGGCAGAATGTAATCTTGCAATATCTCCAGTTAAATAATAGAAGCCATTTCCTGCAACATCTCTTGCAGAATCTAAATCTATACCTGAAAAACTTTCCATTATATCTGTATGATATGGTATTTCATATTCAGGTACAAATGGATCTCCAAATTTTTCTATTTCAACATTTTCACTGTCATCTTTTCCTATAGGAACAGATGGATGCATTATATTTGGGATTTTCATCATTATTTCTTTTATTTCATTTTTATATTTTTCTTCTAATTCTTCATTTTTAGTAAGCTCATCATTAATAGAAACAACTTCTTGTTTTACCTTTTCTGCTTCTTCTTTTTTACCATCACGATATAAAAGTCCTATCTGATCACTTAACTTATTACGGCTCATTCTTAAATTATCGCCTTTTAAAGATATTTCACGACTTAATTTATCTAATTCTAATACTTTATCAACTAATTCCAATTTATTATCTTGGAATTTCTTTTTGATATTTTCTTTAACAGCATCTGGATTTTCTCTTATAAGTTTTATATCTATCATATAAATCTCCCCTTTTCACATAGGTCAAGTTTATCACTTTTTAGGCAATTTTGCAAGTATTTTTCATGACTATTATGCTAGTTTAAATTGTAAGATTATAACAACAGTTAAATTGATTAATCTTATAATATAAAAAAAGAGTACCTAAGTACTCTTTTTTTATTATTTTTAAATTCTATTCTTCTTTATTTCCAGCAAATATACTACCTTTATATTTATCTAAGATTTTTCCTAAATCCTTTGAAAAATCCTTTAGCATTACTAATTTTATGCTATTATCTTTTCCCTTTGCATAATCATCTATTATTTGTTTTAATTGTTTTATATTTTTCATTTCTGGTTCTATTTCTTTTGTATATAAATCTGCCCTATTAATTAGTTTTTCTTTTATTGTTACTATATCTTCATTGCTTGCACAAGATAATCTTTGGAAAGTTTGATATACATCATAATATTTAAATATTGGTATATTCATACACTCTCTATCAAATCTTTCGTAAAATTCTTCCATTTTCATTGGAATACATTTGAAAATAGAATCTGCTTTTTCTATATACATTCTATCTTTAAGTTTAGAATTTAATGTATGGAAATGCTTTAGCATATCCTCTATATCAGCTGTTGGTTCTGCAATACCTATTGTATCTAGTTCTTCCTCTACATTGTCACAATATTTTGATACAAGTGACGATATATTCATACCATTTATAAATATATTTTTAATGGTCTTCATATCATACTTTATTAAGCCTTTTCTTATGAAATAATCAAAATATATAAATAGTTTTACATTTTCAATCAAAGTTGTTTTACCAGCTTTGACATCTTCTATAACCTCATCAATAATTTTGTCAAATTCATCATCATCTATTTTCCAATACTCTTCTGTAAGAAGTCTTCTATATCCTGGTAAATTTGATGTGTCTACTGTTCTTATTATCATTTCCATGTCTTTTTTAAATGTCTTCATATCAAATATTCTTGTTCTTACATACATTTCGATAAATTTGAAGAATCTATATTCTGATTTAAAGTTATAGTAATATGTGTTATCAAATTCTTTTATATAAAATTGTCTATTATCCATTAAAACTCTTGAAGAAACAAGTATTGCCTTATATTCTTCGTTATTTGCGATATTTACGAATTTATCTTTTGTTATTTTTCCTGCTTTTATTTCAAATGAAACTGCTATTGTAAATATAAGCATAGTTTGCAATACTCTATGGTTTGTATTTGGATAATTTTTATTAACCATCTCAAATATCTTTTTGAAGTCATTTAAAGCATGTTTTAATATTCTTAAGTTTCTTGTTCCACTTTTATTAAAAGTAGTTATTATTAATCCTGTTGATTCTCTCAAAAATCTTATTAAATCTTCATTTCCTTCATATCTCATCAAAAGTCCATTGATTATATAATCAAATTTTGGTTGATATTCAAAAGTTTCACCTATTAATTTTTCTTTTATTCTCTCATAATCATTAGCCTTATCAAATACATATTCTATCTTGTCTTGAATTTTTTCTACCATAGGCTTGTCTGCAATTTCTGTTAATTCATTTTCTTTATCTAGTATATATGTTGCAATAAATGTTTTCATCTCTAGATTTGTACTTTTAAGCTTTGTAGATAATTCCTTTTCATTACAAATAATTATTGTTTTTATGTGATCATGTTCTACGAAATTATTTATATATCCTAGAATATCTATAACATCTACATTTGCTCTTTCCAAGTCATCAAAGCATAATACTTTATCATCAGTTGAAAAGAAATCTCCATAATTAACTCTATCGCCATTTTGTGTAACACCAAAAAGGTTAGCCATATCTATTCCTGTTTTTGCATATTCTGGTATTTTAGTTATGCCATTTGCATTCATAAATTTCTTTAAGTTTTTATCCATTAATTGAGTTGTTTCTATAAATATCTTCTTACTGATTTCTTCTAGATTTGATATTCCGATATAGCGACATGTATATTGTTGTAAAAGATTTTCCGATTTAAGTTCATAGATTCAATTTTATTTCTTACTTTATTATTCCAAAAATATGTCTTTCCGCTTCCCCATTCACCGATTTATCATAACAGCATAATCTGTATAATCTGCTCTTACATAATCTAATATACTTTCGACTAACTCTTCCATTTTCTCCTCCAATCCACATCAGAATATTTTATAATTTATCTAGCTAAACTTAAAACTAATATTTCTTTTGCTCTATTTTCTTTTAATATTCTACTGCATTCATTTACCGTATTTCCTGTTGTATAAATATCATCAAATAGAATAACTTTTTTATTAATTATTATATCTTTATTTTGTATTTCATATACATTTTTGACATTTTCTAGTCGTTCCATTTTATTTAAAGAACTTTGTTCTACATTATTCTTAATCTTTTTTAATATTGTTTTATACTCAAGTCCTTGCACTCCCTTTGCAATTTCTTTTGCTATAAGTTCACTTTGATTGTAGCCTCTTATATTTTTTCTTTTTTTATGTATTGGAACAGCTATTATTATATCATAAGATTTTAAAATTTCGTATGTTTTTTTATTATTTAATATAATTTTGGCAAAAGTTTTGTACATATATGATTTATCAAAGAATTTATATTCTAGAATTTCTTTCCTGAAATCCCCATTATATCTTGCTATATACATTTGTTTATCAAAAAATTTATTTTTTACTTCTTCTATTTGAAACAATAAAATTTTATTTATCTTTTCTTCACAACTTTTGCATAAAGAGTTTGAATCAATTTTGCCACAGAATCCACATACATTTGGGTAAAGTATATCTAAAATATTTATTTTAAATCACCTCAAGTTTATATTTTAATCCAGTATTTCTAACTTTAGCATCTGTATTGTTTATCATAAACTCTATTATTTCTTTACTTCCAATAACTATCAATAGCTTTTTTGCTCTTGTTAAAGCAGTATATAGTAAATTTCTTGTAAGGAGCATTGGTGCAGACCTTACTATTGGAAGTATTACTACATCAAATTCGCTCCCCTGCGATTTATGAACAGTAATTGCATAAGAATGTTCTATTTGGTCTAGTTCTGAAAATGAATATGTTGCAATTTTCCCATCGTAATCTACTTCCACAGTTTCTGAAATATTACTTATATTAGTTATAACTCCCATTTCTCCATTAAAAATCCCTGAGCTTATCTCTCCATTTTGCTCCCATTGAATGTCATAATTATTCTTTATCTGCATAACAGAGTCACCTTCTCTAAATACAAAGGCTCCTACAGATTTTTCTTGTTTTTTAATATCTTTTGAATTTACAAGTTCTTGTACTCTTTTGTTTAATTCTCTCGTACCTACATCTCCTTTTTTACTAGGAGTTATTATTTGTACATTATTAAATTCGTCATAATTTTCAAATTTTTTTAGTCCGTCTGTATATAAAGATAATACAAAATCTAGTATTCTTTGCTGATTATTCTCTTGTACAAAGAAGAAATCTTTTTTTAATTCTTTGTCATCTTCTTCTACAAAGTATTTGCCTGAATTCACTCTATGTGCATTAAGTATTATCTTGCTTTTTGCAGCTTGTCTAAATATTTTATCTAGTACTATTACATTTATTCTATTCGAAGCAATTATATCTTTTAATATGCTACCAGGTCCTACTGACGCTAATTGGTCTACATCTCCGTGCAAGCACCAATTTTGTTCCTTCATATATTCCCATAAGCAAATATTTCATTAATGCCAAATCTATCATTGATGTTTCATCTACTATAATAACATCAGCATCTATTGGTTGTATATTAATTCCCTCATTTATGTATTTTGCATCATCAATTTTTGATATTTGTAGAAGTCTATGAAGAGTTTTTGCATCTTCTCCAGTTGTTTCTGTCATTCTTTTCGCAGCTCTACCTGTAGGTGCACATAGTACAACTTTTTTCCCTTCATTTTTATATAGGTCTATTATATTTTTTATAATTGTCGTTTTTCCAGTTCCTGGTCCACCTGTTATAACACAGACATTATTTTCATTCACCGCATATATTGCTTCTCTTTGCTTATCTGACAATTCTATTTCGTTTATTTTTTCTATTTTTTCAAGTTTTTCTTCTATATTGTCTATCCTTTTTCTATTTTTCACATTATCAAGGATTATAAGTTTTCCAGCAATAAATTCCTCTGCTTCATAGTATTCTGTAAGATACACCCATTCTTCTTCATCTCTTTTTTCTATAACAACTAATCTTCTAATTTTCATTTGATTTAAGAATTCTTTAATAGTATTTTCTGATATTTGAAGAAGTGTTGACACAAAATCCGTCAAATTTTCCTTAATAACGCAAGTATGACCATTATATGTTGCAAGAAGAAGTGCATATTTTATTCCATATATTATTCTTTGCTCATCATCACTATTTACTCCTATTTTCAATGCCGCTTCATCTATTGTTTTAAAATTTATTCCTCTTACAACATCTATAAGTCTGTACGGATCTGATTTGATCTCATCTATTGCATTTGTGCCATATAGTTCATAAACTCTTTTTGCATAACTTGCGCTTATTCCTATCTCTTCTAAAAAGCTTACTATTTTCCAAAGTTCTTTATTCTCTATAAAGCTTGCAGAAATTTCCATAGCTTTTTCTTCTGTTATACCTTTTATAGTAGCTAGTTTTTCTGGTTCTTTTTCTAAGATATATACAGTTTCTTCACCAAATTTTTCTATAATCTTTTCTGCAATTTTTGGTCCTACCCATTTTATATTACCATTTGCCAAATACCTTTCTAGTGCATCTGGTGTTTCTGGTATATTTTTCTTAAATGTTTCTACTTTAAATTGTCTTCCGTAATCTTTATGCATTACATACTCGCCACATACTGTAAGATTATCTCCTACATTGACAAATGGTAAGTATCCTACAATCGTTATTTCGTCTTCATGAGTTATCATTCTTGCAATTGTATACGAATTTATTTCGTTATAATATATAATTGTTTCAATCTCTCCAGTTAGTTCATCCAAAATTGTATCTCCTCTATTTTCTAAAGTTTTGGGCTGCCTCTTCTATATTTTCTGCATTTACTATTGCTGTACCTATGACAAAAATATTTGCTCCTGCTTTTTTTACATCTTCTATTGTTTCTGCATTTATTCCTCCATCAACTTCTATGTCTATATCTATATTATTTTTATCTATATATTCTTTTAATGTTTTTATTTTTTCTAATGTCTCAGGTATCAATTTTTGTCCACCAAGACCTGGCTCTACTGTCATTACCAGACACATATGTATGTATGGTAAAAATTCATATACTTCTTCTATTTTTGTATTTGGTTTTATTGCTAATCCTGCCTTTATATTATTTTGTTTTAGGTAATTTATAATATCCATTGTTTCTTCTTTTGAAGATGTTGCTTCTATATGAAATGTTATTGTATTTGGCTCTAGTCCAATATAATCATCTATAAATTCTTTTACATCTTTTACCATTAAATGTACATCAAGTGGAATATTTGACATTTGTTTTATTGAGTTTGAATATTCTCTCATAAGACTTACTGTATCGTTTGGTACAAATTTTCCGATCCATTACATCTATATGAAAATAATCTGTATGAGCCACTTCAAGCCCATAAAAAATTCTCATCGCATCTTGCTTTTGAACATTCAATATTGAAGTTGATATTTCTACCATTTGTGTTCCTCCTCATATTTTAAATCATTATATATTTTTACAAAATTTTCATATCTTTGTTTTGATATTTTTCCACTTTTCACTGCATTTAATACTCCACAGTTTTCTTCTTTTAGATGAGTACAAGATACAAACTCACAATTTTTTAGATGTTCTCTAAATTCTAAGAATAAACCTGCTAAATCTTTTGACGGTATCTCATAAATATCCATACTTTGAAATCCTGGAGTATCTAATAAATATGAATTTTCTTCTACTTCATAAAGTGTAACATCTGTTGTTGTATTTTTTCCCATTTTATTCTTTTTACTTATATCTCCTATTGCTGTCATATCTTTTTCAAAAATTCTATTTGTTAAAGTAGACTTTCCGCACTCCAGATTGTCCGAGCAAAAGCACTCGTATTGTTTTTCAAAAGCTTTTTGATTTTATCTATTCCTTCTCCTGTCATACAATTTGTTTTGAATACTTCATATCCAATAGACTTATATAACTCATATATTTCATCTACTGTTTTTTCACTTAAATCTATTTTATTTATAACTATTATTGGTTTAATTTTTAAGAATTCTGCATAAATAAGTTCTTTATCTAATACAAGTAAATTTGGATTTGGCATTTTAGGTGAAATTACAAATATTATTTGAGAAATATTAGACACTTTTGGTCTTTTCATATATGAAACTCGAGGAAGGATTGAATCTATAACTGCTTCTTTATCATTTATAGTTTCAAATTCTACATTATCTCCAACTGTAACTTTTAAATCAGATAATTTTAATTTCCCACGCAAAGTACATTCATATTGTTTGCTATTAGAACTTACTATATATTTATTTGAAATATTTTTTATAACCTTTCCGTTTATGATAATTATCCTCCTAAATTTTTTCTAACTTAAAATCTAAATAATCTGCACTTACAAGTTTAATTTCTATCCCGCAAATATTTGCCTTCTACTGCATCTAATAGAGATTCTCCGTGCAAGTGTCCATATATGCATTTTTTAACGCCATATTTTTGCATTAATTTTATAAACTCAGAATTCTCTTGTAATTCTTTATTTGTTGGTGGGTAATGCATACAAACTATTATTTCTTTATCTTTTCCATATTTTTCTATTCCATCTTTTATTGATAGTTCCAATCTTATAAGTTCTCTATTAATTATTGCCTCATCTTCTTTATTTAATTGGCTTAAGTTCCAGCCTCTTGTACCAACAATAATTTTTCCTTCGAATTCATATGAATTGTTATGTAAAAAATATATATTTTCAAATTTATTTTCTTCTACATATTCATTAAGTTTTTTTAAACTATTCCACCAATAGTCATGGTTACCTTTAAGCATTATTTTCTTCCCTGGTAATTCATTTAAGTAGCAAAAATCTTTATATGCATCTTTTAAATTCATTGCCCATGAAAAATCTCCTGGAAGTAATACTATATCATCTTGTTTTACTTTTTCTATCCAGTCTTCTTTTATTTTATTCTCATGATTTTTCCAATTATCCCCAAAAATATCCATTGGTTTTGATGTATTGAAAGATAAATGTAAATCTCCTATTGCATATATTGCCATATCTTTATTCCTTTCAACATATTTTTAAGTTAGGTACTGCATTAAGTGATAAATCAGATAAATTACCTGCTAAGTAATTATAATATGCACTTGATGCTATCATTGCTGCATTATCTGTGCATAGTGATAGTTCTGGAAAATATATAAGCGCATTAAGTTCCTTCCCAAGCTCTAAAAACCTTTCTCTAATATATGAATTTGCTGAAACTCCCCCTGCTAGAGCTATTTTTTTAATGTTACATGTTTCTAATGCTTCTTTAGTATTTTGGACAAGCATATCTGTAACAGTTTTTTCAAAACTTGCACACAAGTCTTCTTTCTTTATATCTTTTCTATTATGATTTAAATTAATCACGGCTGTTTTTATTCCACTAAAGCTAAAATCTAATCCTTCTAAATGTGTCTTTGGAAGTTCTATATTTGGCTGTCCGAAGTTTAGCAAGTTTGTCCACTTTTGGTCCTCCTGGATATGAAAGGGACATCACTCTCGCAACCTTATCAAATGCTTCTCCTATTGCGTCATCTTTAGTCTTACCAAGTATTTTAAACTTTGTATAATCTTCTACCTTAACTAAATGCGTATGTCCTCCTGAAATTACTAAACATAAAAATTCAGGTTCTAACTCCTTAAAAGTTATATAATTTGCTGCAATATGTCCCTCTATGTGATTTGTTCCGGACAAGTGGTTTATTTAAAGCATAGCTTAAAGCTTTTGCATATCCAACTCCAACAAGTAAAGCTCCAACTAGACCTGGTCCATAAGTACAAGCGATTACATCAATATCGGAAAAAGTCATATTTGCTTCTTTTAAAGCCTCTTCTGTCACAGTAGAAATTGCTTCTATATGTTTCCTTGATGCTATTTCTGGAACCACTCCACCAAATTTTTCATGTATTTTTATTTGTGAATTTATAACATTAGAAAGAACCTCTCGCCCATTTTTTACAATTGCGACAGAGGTTTCATCACAGCTTGTTTCAATTCCTAGAATTTTTATATCTTTCATTTATGTTTTATCTCTTTCCTTCCACTTTTATCTAATTTGTAAATAATTGTACCCAGTAATATGTGCCTTGAAGATTTATTACTCCTATTCCAATTTTCCCATAATTTTTATTTATCATATTAGCATAATGTCCACTAGAATTTTTCCAGCCTTCTGAAACTGCTTTAGCAGTAGAACGCCCAGACGATATATTTTCTCCAGATGCATTATAGCCTATATTCATATCATTTAAAATTGTAAAGCATGTTCTACCATCAGGCCTTGTATGTGAAAATTTCTTGGAATATGCCATCTCTATAGCTCTTGCACATGCAGCAACTGTTAAATTGCTATCAAGTGTCAAATCTTTTCTATCTGTAACTCCATCTATCTGTTTTTCATTTGCTTCTTTTCTATATTCATTTACATATTTAAGCACACCATTTATTAATGAAGAATTAGAGCTTTTCAAACTTCTTGCTTCTGGTAAAAGTTCAGATGTTGATGCTTTATATCCTGTTCTGTCATACTCTGTAGTAGTAGAAGACTTTGTCTCTTTTTTACTTCCATCACTATATACATCATACTTTTTTATTGTGTATGTATTAATTTTTACACCATATTTAGTCTCTGATTTAGTTAATTCTTTGCTTTCATCAGTTCCAGTTTTAGTAACTTTTGCTGTATTGCTACTTTTATTATTATTATTATTGGTGTTTGTATTCTTATTATTATTTGAAGTAGTGTTAGTATTTTTATTTGTGTTTGAATTAGTATTTGCTGTGTTTTTATTTTTGCTTGTGCTTGTATTTGTACTATTATTTTTATTACTACTTGTATTTGTGTTAGTATTTGTTGTATTTTTATTTTCTTCTTCACCAGTAACATTATTTGTATTCAATAAATTTGTTTCGTTTGAAATTATATTCTCATCCATAATATTTTCTACATTTTCTACTATATTTTGTTCTTGAGATTCATTATCTATTATATTATCATTATTCATCTTAAGATGATTTCCGCTAAAAAAGTAATAGCTGGCAAAACATGTAACTACAAATATTATTGCTAACACAATCAAAGTTATTATTATTACCTTGCTTTTTCCTTTTTCTTTTGTTATGTTTTTTTCATCATTTTTTTCCATAAATATCCCCCATTTTTTATCTATAATAGTCCAAATATCAAAGCTCCTATGTGTATCAATCCACTATATAAGAAATTAAGTACAGGTGAAATTATATATCCTGCAATTCCTGTTATCCATATAACTAAAAATATTATATAAAATATATATTCATGGTCATAAAGCCATTGTTTTGCATTGTATGATAAGAAATTTACTAATATTTTTGATCCGGTCTAGTGGTGGAAGTGGAATTAAGTTAAATATTCCAAGTCCTATATTAACAATTATAGTATATTGTATCATTGATGCAATAATACCTCCAATATCGGTTTGAACAAATGCATTTGCAAATTTGAATATTGCACAATATACTATAGTAAGTACAATCGCAAGAATAAAATTCATTATAGGTCCTGCAGCGGCTACGATTGCTTCTCCTCCTGTTTGTGAGTATTTACTATTAAAATTTCTTGGATTTATTTCTACTGGTTTTCCCCATCCAAATCCTACAAATAGTAGTAGTACAAATCCTATCGGATCTATATGTGATAATGGGTTTAAGCTTAATCTATTTTGAAGCATTGGTGTATCATCTCCAAGTTTTGTTGCAGCATAAGCATGTGCAAATTCGTGGAAAGTAATTGCAATTAAAACCCCTGGTATTGTAAATAGTAATACTAGCCATTCAAGTTGTGACATTCCCATTAAATTCATTAAAACTATAACTATCAATATTAAATATATAAATCTTTTATCTGAATAAAACATTATATCTCTCCTTATCTTTATCTTATGTGGTACAATTTACCAATATTATTATATTTATTAATATCCAATTTGTCAATGAGTTTTAAAACTCTTTATAAAAAGTTAGAGCTATATTTGAAGTAAACATTTTTAGTATTCACTTCAGTTTATAGCTCTTTTTTATCTATTCATTTCTTCCGCAACAATTCTTATATTTCTTTCCCGAACCACAAGGGCAAGGATCATTTCTTCCAACCTTTGGTCCACTATTTACAACAGTTGTATTTACCTTTGATTCGTTATTCTGTGTCTTATGAGGATCACTAGAACTTTCAAAGTTAATACTGTTTAGAGATTCTTGTGCTGCTTTTGTTATTTGTATTGTTTGCGTTCTCTTTATTTCTTCTCTCTTTTGCAAATGTAGGATTAATTTTACAACATCTACTTTTATATTTGCAATCATTTCATCAAACATATCAAATCCTTCGATTCTGTACTTATCAACAGGATTGCTTTGTCCATAAGCTCTTAAACCAATACCATCTTTTAATTCATCCATATTATCAATATGGTCCATCCACTTTTGATCTACAACTTTAAGCATAACAACTCTTTCAAGTTCTCTTAATGCCTCTGTTCCTACTTCTTTTTCTTTATTTTCATATATTTTTAGAGCTTCTTCTTCTATATAATTTGATAAATCTTGTCCATGTAATTCATTAACCTTATTTGCTATATCTATTCCAAATATATTATTAATTTCTTGAACTAATGCTTCTTTGTTTCCTTCTTCTCCTGCATACATTGATGTAACTTCTTCTGCCACACTCTTTATCATAGATGTAATATTTCCCTTTAGATTTTCTCCGTCAAGAACTTCTTTTCTTTGTTTATAAATAATTTCCCTTTGTACATTCATGACATCATCATATTGAAGTACATTCTTACGAATACTAAAGTTTCTACCTTCTACTCTTTTTTGAGCTTTTTCTACTGCATTAGAAATTATGCTAGACTCTATAGGAATATTTTCATCAGCACCAAGTGTATTATATACATTTGTTATCATATCCCCGCCAAATATTTTCATCAAGTCATCATCAAGACCTATATAAAATCTTGACTCACCATTATCACCTTGACGACCACTTCTACCTCTTAACTGATTGTCAATTCTTCTTGACTCATGTCTTTCTGTTCCTATGATCTTTAAGCCACCAGCTTCAATGACTTTTTCTTTTTCTTCTTTTATAGTTTCATCATATTTTGCTTTTAGCTCTTTAAAATCTTTTCTTGCTTGTAAAATATCTTGATCATCTGTTTCATTAAATGCAGTTGCTTGTTCTATTAATTCCTCTGGAACTTTTCTTTTTCTCATTTCTTGTAATGCTAAAAATTCAGAGTTTCCTCCTAGCATAATATCTGTACCACGACCAGCCATATTTGTTGCAATCGTTACAGCACCATATTTACCAGCTTGTGCAATTATTTCAGCTTCTTTCTCATGGAACTTAGCATTCAATACTTCATGTGGTATTCCTTCTCTTTTCAATATATTACTTAATTTTTCTGATTTTTCAATAGAAATTGTTCCAACTAAGACTGGTTGTCCTTTTGCATGGCTTTGCTTTATATCTTCTACTATTGCTCTAAATTTTGCATTTTCATTTTTATATATTACATCATTTTGATCGATTCTTATCATTGGTTTATTTGTTGGTATACTAATAACATCTAGATTGTATATCTCTCTAAATTCTTCCTCTTCTGTCATTGCTGTACCTGTCATTCCAGATAGTTTATTATACATTCTAAAATAATTTTGGAAAGTAATAGTTGCAAGTGTCTTAGACTCATCAGCGATTTTTACATTTTCCTTTGCTTCTATTGCTTGATGTAATCCATTATTGTATCTTCTTCCATACATAATTCTTCCTGTAAATTCATCTACTATTAAAACTTCCCCATCTTTTACGATATAATCAATATCTCTTTTCATAATTCCATAAGCTCTTAAGCTTTGATTAACATGGTGAACTATCTCTGAATTATCTAGATCGTTGAAATTCTCTATATTAAAGAATTGTTCTGCCTTCTTAATACCTTTTCCGAGTAAGAGTTGCTGATTTTGCTTTTAAGTCAACTATGTAATCATACTTTTCATTATCTTCTTCTTGATCTAAATCTTTTATATCCTCTTCAACAATTACTTTTGGAGTAAGTCTTTTTACAAAATCATTAGCTTGCTTATATAAATCTGAAGATTTATCAGCTCTACCAGATATAATAAGTGGAGTCCTTGCTTCATCTATTAAAATACTATCTATCTCATCTACGATTGCAAAATTAAGCTCTCTTTGTACTGCTTGACTTTTATATATAACCATATTATCTCTAAGATAATCAAAACCAAATTCATTGTTAGTACCATATATTATGTCTGATGCATAGGCTCTTTGTTTTTCCTCAGGCCTCATACCGCTTATAACAAGTCCTACGCTTAAGCCTAAGAATCTATATAGTTTTCCCATCCATTCACTATCACGCTTTGCTAGATAATCATTTACAGTAATTATATGAACTCCTTTACCTGTTAACGCATTCAAATATGCAGGAAGTGTTGCAACTAATGTTTTTCCTTCACCTGTTTTCATTTCGGCAATTCTTCCTTGGTGAAGAATAATTCCACCAATCAATTGCACATCAAAGTGTCTCATTCCAAGTACTCTTTTTGCACCTTCTCTTACAACTGCAAAAGCTTCTGGAAGAAGCTCATCTAAAGACTCTCCATCTTGAACTCTTACTTTAAAATCTGCAGTTTTATTTCTTAGTTCATCATCAGAAAGTTTTGATATTTCATCCTCTAAACTATTTATTTTATCTACTAATGGCATAACTCTTTTTACTTCTTTTTCTGAATAGCTGCCAAATATTTTTTTAAATAATCCCATTTATTTTGCACCTCTTTTTTTGATTTCTGTTATACTATATCATGTTTTTGTATATTTATCAAGAGAAATGTGTTATAAAATAGCAATAATAATATTCGTTATTCCACTATATCCATTAAATTTCCTTGGTCCATACCTTCCAGATTATAATATGTAGAAGGAATAAGCCCAACAATTACATTTTCAATTAATACTATTTGATTTGTGATACTCTCATCTATTGTATCATATGGCGTTAATATGCTAACATTACATACGACATCTAGATAAAGTCTATGAATTGTTTGATTAATTCCTGTGCTTTCAAATTCAGATCTTACATTAGTTTCTACTACTCCAGTAGTTGAAAGTTTCATTGGAATACTTGGTCCAATACCTGATAAAAATCTAATACCTGTCAAGCTTCCGAAGTTTTATATATATCTTACTTTCAGAATCTTTTTCAATTTCTTCTTGTATATTTATTGCAACATCTGATGCAATGGCATTTATCGTCATAATATTAGCTTCTAACATTGATACATTTCCTTCACTATCTCTATGTATTGTTACTAAATCCTCATATGTATAATTTTTAATTGCCTCTGTTGCCTTTTTATTTGCAATTATTGTTGCTTTATTTCTACTTTCATCTATACATATCTTATCAATTATTGGATTTATTGCATTAATTATCATAACCATTGCAAAAATTGCAATGGTTATTGTTAAAAATATTTCAGATATTTTTCTTTTTTTAATATTTGATTTTCCTTTCGGAAATCTATTAAAACTAATATATGGCATTCTTATTCTTTTTCTTGAATATATTTTTTCCATACTTTATACTATGCCTGCATTTTAATTTATGTTCTACATACTGAGCATTTTGGTATAAATAACTGCATTCCGGCCTCTAAACTGTCTGGATTTTCTATGTTATTTACTCTTACAATATCTTTTATCGTGCTTTTATATTTTTTAGCAATTCTCCATAGTGTATCTCCTGGTTTTACAAAATATATAATCATACTATATGGATTTTCATCACTATTTTCTAATTCTTGGATATTATCAATTACACTTACAGTTTCTAAATTATATGAATTTATATTTACCTCTAAATCCACTCTTACTTCTATGTCCATATTATCTACTAAAAACTCTTGTGTTTTTGGAACTATCTCCAAATTTACCCTGCTTTCCGGGTTTAATCCTTCTATTTCTTCAGTGAAGTCAAATGGTATGCTCCTCGAAAGTGTTGTCAAGTCATTCTCATCATTATTTGAAAGTACAAAATTAAGTTCTAATTCTCCATTTATTCTTACTCTATCATTAAGCACATTTTTTTCAGTTATAGTTGGAGTTATGGTTACATTACAAACTTTTGAGTAATCGATATCTTCTAATTGTACTCTATCTCTAACATTTATTGTATTACTTGAATTTTTCATATTGATTAAAGTACTTACCTTTGTTTCCTCAAATGATAAATTCTTACTTGGGCTATACATATCTTGTATTATATTTACATCTTTATTCTCATAAACATTGCAGAATATCTCTAATTCAATCTCTACATAGATTGAATGTTCTTCTTTGGAATTTGGCTTAACAATAATATTCTTTAGTTTGTATTTTACATCACAAAGATTGTCTTCTGAAACACCTGGAGTATCTATAAATCCCATTACTGGTATTGTTTCATCTACTTTTTTTAATCTTCCTTCATCAGTCAAATAAAGTATTCTTATATTTATATCAGCCTTTGCCAACACTTTGTTATAGCTTACTTTTGTATCTTTATTTGTAATATTAAAATCTGTATTTAATATTTCTGCAATAGTGTCGGTATTTTCGATTACTAAGCTCTCTTTTGCATAAGCCTTGCTTGAATTTTGACCTATTAATGAATTCATTTGTAATGGAGTTATCTGCAATTGTATATCATCTACATTATTAACTTCTTTTACTATTTCTTCATTTTCATTTAATGATACATTCACATCAACTTCTAAAAGTATTTTAAAATTAACTTTCCTTCCATTTAATACTTTACATTCGATATTTTTAATCTGGACATTTTCATCCAATATCATTTTTTGGTTTACCCCAGGAAAATCAAGTATTTCTGTAAAATCTATTGTAGATGAGCATCCTCTTACTCTATTATCTTCTGCATCAGCTAAATACATAAGATATATATTTACATTTCCATCTAGTCTGATTTTATCTTCCAATACCTCTTTCTTATATATGCAAACATTCCCGTTTGCGCTTATATCACTTAATATATCAGGCTTTGTATCTGGGATAATTGTATCACCTTGGACATTAATTTGAAATGTTTTGCTTCCTACAATCCTATTAATACATAAATTTTCTTTTACTGCCTCTACCATTTATTTTCCCCCTCTTTATATTAGTTTTCTTTATTATATATATGTAGCAGGGACAAAAAAATTCCAATAAATAAAAATAAGTATAACCATTTTTATGATTATACTTATTTTGGGTTGTTTTACAGATTTTTATTCTTTTATCCTAAATTTTCTAAAGCATCTTGTAATAACTCATTTCTAATTTTTCTAGGTATTTCTACTTTTGGTGGAACAATGGAGCAATAATTTTCTCCGTCAAATATTTGAAGATCTATTGTTCTAGTTAATACATCTGTATAACTATATGTTGCATTTCCCTCTTCTTTATCATATTTTACAACAAATAAATTTGGATATGCTTTTTCCAATGTTGCTTCTTTTTCAAAGAATTTACTTCTTCCTAAAGTTCCTTTTACTATTATTCTCTGTCCTACTTTTTCTTCTATGTCTCCTCTTAAGTTTGTGATATCATCCCTATAAATCATTTGACCACCTACTTTATTAAGATGTTCAAATTATATCATTTTTGCCGTAATTTGTCAAAAAACATTTTATTTTGGAAAGTGATTTATTGCCCGATTTTTATGGGAATATTACAAATTATTTTTTAATATTACAATTTTGTTACATTTTCGTTACAAAATTGTAATATTTTATTTTTTACCCTTTGCATATCTACCTCCAACCCTTTTCCCTTCATCTCCCAATTCTTTTGAAATATCTCTTGCAGTTACTATTCTATTTTTATCTGTTGTTGCAATTTTCTCTGCAACAATTAATGGATCCATAAAATCAATCAAAACTCTTCCTGGGGATGAAGCAAAATTTGCTCCGAGATGCCATAATTGCCTCAAAGAAACTTTGACATGCTCCTGCAAATATTACTAAATCTTTATTTGGATTTGAAGCTCTTTTAGCCTCAATTACTGTTTTTATGAAATATTTTGAATTCCTGTAATTATATATATCATTGTAATTTATTCCATTTCTTATCATTCCGATCATGACCAGTTATTACAAGAATATCTGGATCATATCTTCTAATTAAATTACCAACAACTTGTGGTTGTCTATTTTCAGGTATATTTTTTACAATTGCCCTTATACCTAATTTATTATAATATTTTAGCGATTTTTGAGTATATTTTCTATCACCATCTAAATGCAATATCAAAGCATCTGTTACTTTTATGCTTCTACTTTTTTTAGAAAATAAATTTTTACTAGCCTTACTTACTCTTTTCTTTATTTTTGTTTCTATTCCACGCTTTTCTGTTTCTATTTTTTCCTTTTCAATCTTTTCTAAATCAGATATTGGAGCATCTGCTTCTATTCTGTATTTCACACCTTTTAATATTGCATAAAACTTACCATTTGAATTTTTTATTACTCTATCTACATAAAATAAAATATCTTTATTATATGATATTCTTCCTACTATATCTCCTTTTTTTATATCCAATTGTCACACCTCTATTTTCTGTCTTATTACATTTTATGATACTTTTTGACAAATAGTGTGATATGGTTATTTTATTTTTACATAATTTATTTACTTTTTTTGAAAATCACTTGCAATTTTTACCTAAGTATGATATTATGTATGAGAAATATAATTTATTATAGTATATTTTTAAACTTTACTGATGTCTGGCGTACTATATTCTAGACATTTGAGAATAGAACCGAGATGATTTTGGAGGAAATATCTTTACATAGATAGTAATTCCCATTGACCTCCTAACACCAAGATGTTTTGTCATACTAATCCTCTCTGTGAATACTTTTTTCTCCAAAATTGCTTTCTATTTCGGTTCGGTCCCCCTGAGTCGCTCAGGGGGATTTTTTTATTCATAAAAAAAGAGAAAATACATATATCTGTACCTTCTCCTTCAATCAATTCATATTATTTTAGCCAATCTTTATTTTCCAAATACCAATCAATTGTCTTTATGATACCATCCTCAAATTTTGTATTTGGTATCCAGCCTAAATCATTTCTTATTTTAGTTGCATCAATAGCATATCTATAATCATGTCCTTTTCTATCTGTAACAAATTCTATTAAATCTTCTGATTTTCCTAATCTATGTAAAATTAGTTTAACTATATCAAGATTTCTTCTTTCATTATGTCCTCCTATATTGTATCTCTCCCCAGGAACTCCTTTGTGATATACTAAATCAATTGCTTCACAGTGATCCATGACATAAAGCCAATCTCTAATATTACTTCCTGTTCCATATACTGGAAGTTTTTTATTTTGCATTGCTAATTTTATCATGTGTGGAATTAATTTTTCATTATGCTGATATGGTCCATAATTATTAGAACAATTTGTAACATTAACATTCATTTTGTATGTTTCCTTATATGCAAAAGCAATTAAATCAGAACTTGCCTTTGATGCAGAATATGGACTACTTGGCTTAATTGGCGAAGTTTCAGAAAAATATCCTTCATCTTTAAGTGACCCATATACCTCATCAGTCGAAATATGAACGAATTTATTACTGCTTCCTTCTCCCCAAACATTTTTAGCAGCTTCTAAAAGAGTATGTGTTCCTATAACATTTGTATGAGTAAATATAAATGGATCCTTTATACTGTTATCTACATGAGTTTCTGCTGCAAAATGTATTATACCATTTATTTTATATTTCTTTAAAATATCTAAAATTAAATCATAATCACATATATCCCCTTGTATAAATGTAATCTTGTCCATTATCTTTTTTAGATTATCTAAATTTCCTGCATAAGTCAATTTATCTAAAACAACTATATTATACTTTGGATATTTATTCACAAAATACTCTGCAAAATTTGCACCTATAAATCCTGCAGCACCTGTAATTAGAATATTATCACTCATTTTTTCCCTCACTTTTTATAAATCTTTAAATAAATTTGTTTCTTTTAATTTTTCTAAAGTAGGCCACTTAGCATCTTTTTCTGATGTCAACAATTCTTCTTGTTTTATCTCATCAAAAGGCCATTTTATACCTATATCTTTATCATTCCAAGCAAGTCCTCCCTCTGCTTCTGGATTATATACGTCATCACATTTATAAGTAAATTCAGCTTCGTCTGATAATACTAAAAATCCATGTGCAAATCCTTTTGGAATCATAAACATCTTTTTATTTTCATCTGAAAGTATAACACCTTCCCATTTTCCATAAGTCTTGCTATTAGGTCTTAAATCAACTGCAACATCAAAAACCTTTCCTTTTACCACTCTTACAAGTTTTGCCTGTGTATTTTTTGTCTGGAAATGTAGTCCCCTTAAAACACCTCTCCTAGATTTAGACTGATTATCTTGAACGAAATCATAATTTAAACCTAACTTTTCAAATTCAGACTTACTATATGTCTCCATAAAGTATCCTCTATCATCTCCAAATACCTTAGGTTCAATAATATATACTCCCTCAATTGAAGTTTCTTTTTTTTCAAAATTACTCATACCTATTTATTCTTCTCCTAATTTATTATTTGCTAAATCCTTTAGATAAACTCCGTAATTGGTTTTCATATATTTTTCTGCAAGATTTAATAACTCTTTATCTGTAATCCAACCCTTTTTATATGCAATTTCTTCAGGACAACAAACTTGCAATCCTTGCCTTTTCTCTATTGTTTGAACAAAATTTGCTGCTTCAATTAAAGCATCATGAGTTCCTGTATCAAACCATGTCATGCCTCTACCTAATTTTTCTACTTTAAGTTTTCCCATTTTCATATATTCTTCACTAATACCAGTTATTTCAAGCTCACCTCTCTCAGATGGCTTCAATTTTTTTGCAATTTCTACAACTTCATTTGTATAAAAATATAATCCTGGAACAGCATAATTTGACTTTGGATTTATTGGTTTTTCTTCAATCGAAATTGCATTATTATTTTCATCTACTTCTACAACTCCATAAGCTCTTGGGTCTTTAACATAAAGACCAAATATTGTAGCTTCATCCTCTCTACTGTTTGCTTGATTTAAAACTTCATGTAAATGTGACCCATAAAACATATTGTCACCTAAAATCATAGCTACATTATCTTCCCCAATAAAATCTTCAGCAATAATAAAAGCCTCAGCTAATCCATTAGGTTTTTCTTGCACTTTATATTCAAAATTCATTCCCCACTTAGATCCATCTCCAAGAAGTTCCTTAAATGTCACTATATCTCTTTGCGTTGATATAATTAAAACATCTCTTATATCCGCTTCCATTAAAACTGATAATGGATAATATATCATTGGCTTATCATATACTGGCATAATTTGCTTTGAAATTGCAAGTGTTAATGGATATAATCTTGTAGCACTACCACCAGCTAAAACAATACCTTTTCTTTTTTTCATAAATATATCTGTATGATAAATTAAATCATACAACCTCCTTTTTGTATTAGCACAATTTTATAAAATAACTATATAATAAAAAGTTAAATTTTGCAATAAAATATATAAATGTTTATATATTTTATTTATGTTTTATATAACTACATAAAAAAGTTATATTAGCTACATTCCTCTTTTAAATATCTTTTCAAACTCTCTTTCCAACTTGGTATATTAATTCCCTCTTTTAGAATTTTATCTTTAGAAAGTTTTGAATTATGTGGTCTTTTAGCTTGTACAATATTCATCATTTTTATATACTCATCAGTAGTAACTGGATTTACTTTGCATGAAATATTTGATAACTCAAATATTTTTTTAGCAAACTCATACCAAGTAGTAAATCCTAGATTGGTTGTATGATACACTCCAAATGGAATCTTCTTTTCTATTGTTTGTAAAATAACATTTGCTAAATCATCTGCATTAGTTGGGCTACCATATTGATCTGAAACAACACTTATTTCATCTTTGCTACTACCTAATTTAAGCATCGTTCTTACAAAATTATTGCCATCACCATAAAGCCATGCAGTTCTAAATATATAATATTTATCCGCATTTTTAACTATTTCTTCTTCTCCTGAAAGTTTAGTTTTGCCATATACTGTAACAGGATATTTACTATCTTCCTCAACATATGATTTATCTAAACTTAAATTTCCTCCAAATACATAATCTGTGCTTATATGTATAAGTACTGCTCCTGTCTCTTTAGATGCAATAGCTAAATTTTTTGGTCCTATGCTATTTATTTTATATGCTAAATCATATTCTTCTTCTGCTTTATCGACTGCTGTATAGGCAGCACAATTTATTATGTATTCTGGCTTAATTTCTATAATTTTGTTCATAACTGCATCTTTATCTGTTATATCTAATTCTCTTACATCAGTACATACAGGTTCATAATTTGATAACTTATTTGTAACTGATTTTGCAAGCATTCCATTTGCTCCAGTAATTAAAATTTTCATATCATCATTTCCCTATTATTAAATTTATTTATATTGTATTATACAAACCAATATTTTTCAAGATAGATAATTATAAAATTTCTATTGCATACTTTATTGCATACTTTTATTTTTCGATTATTTTTTATCATCGCCAAAAACATTGCTTTTTTTACACTTTTAGTTTTATTCCATATTTTTATTGCATACTTTTACTGCATACTTTAATATTGCAATTTTTTTCAGATTCTTTATTTGCAATTGTTTTTAGATCCCTACTCTCTCCAAGTAAAAAGGGAGGAGATAAAAAAATGGTCAAAAAGAATTTTTTAAAAAGCAGTTTAATAGT
>CANQPK010000024.1 GCA_947625685.1 uncultured Clostridia bacterium
TCTATATAGACATTATATAAAAAGATTTAAAATAAAAAAATATATAATGAACTATATGTTCATTATACGAGGAGGAACAATGGAAAACGCAACAAAAGCATTAATTATGGCAGCAGGAATACTAATCGGTATAATTGTCCTTTCAATATTTGCATATGAGTTTATAGTTATAGCAGATACTGGAGAAGCCTATGGAAAAGAAATAAGACAACAAGAAATAGCAAAATTTAATAGCCAGTTTGAAAGTTATGCATATGAATATGATGGAAAACCAAGAGAGTTAAAAGCTCAAGAAGTTGTAACTTTACTTTATCTAGTATATGATTGGAACCAAAATAATGAATCAGACAACGTTAATGTTTCTATTACAAATTCACTAATAAATAAATATGGAACAGTAAATAATTTTAAATATGAATTATTCTTAAATGAAAAAACTAATAGTATATTTGAATGCTCAATTGATACATATGATGAAAAAGGAAGAATAAATGGAATAAGCATAAGAGAAAAATAAAAAATATAGATAAAATTACCAAGGTAAAAATCGACAAAATATATTGCATAAAAAAATACAAAGTGTTATAATTGAGGAAAGGAATAAGCTATGAAGAAAAATCTCTTATATATATTAATTATTTTTATAATAATAATTGCAATTATATTAATTCATATAAGTGATAAAAATTCCCAAAGAAATGAGATATCTAAATTTAATGTGCAATTTGAACAGTATTTGGGACAAACTATATATGGAACAGATGTATTAACAATAATAAATAAAGCAATAGATAGTAATGAACAAAATGCAATTAAAAGAGATGAAAATAATTATTATATAGAAGATGATGAACTTTCAGTTAAAGTAGAAATTATACTTCTTTCTAAAAATGAAGAAGGAAAAATAATAGAAAAAACAGTTACTATGGAAAGCTTAGAACAAAGAGGATTATCTGATTTTATTACAAACTTTAATCTTACACCATTTGAGTGTAATGACATACAATATAATTCACAAAAAAGGGTAAGTAAAATTACTGTAAAGCAACTAGAATTATAATTAACATTGGTATTATATTTACATTAATAATGTAAATAAAATATAAATTTATACAAAAGTAAAATATAAGGAGGAAAATTTTATGGAGAATGCATCAAAAGCATTAATTATAGCAGGAGCTATATTAATTTCAATCTTATTAATAAGTGTAGGAGTTATGGTAATGAACTCAGCAAGTTCAGTTACAGATTCAGCATCAGGACAAATGAATGATGCAGCAATACAAGCATTTAACAACAAATTTATAAACTATCAAGGACCTCAAAAAGGTTCAGTAATAAGACAATTAGAGAGTAAGGTTAGATCAAATAACGGCTCAGAGCCAGATCATCAAGTAACATATAGTGGACCAACATCAATAAGAAATTCAGCTACATACACAGTTACACTTACTTACAGTGAATCTGGAGACGATAATGGATATATTACAGGAATAACTGTTACAGAGGGCAATACTGAAGGAGGAACTTCAGGAACAGGAAGCACAGGAGGAACAGGAGGAACAAGTTCTGGTTCTTAGAGTTAATTAATAATAAATCAGAAAGGAGTATTCTAGAATATGGAAAGTGCCGTTGATGCTTTGAAACTTGCATTTGCAATATTTATTTTCTTACTAGGACTTACGATTCTTTTCAATATGGCATCATTGGCAAAAGAATCTGCCAGAATACTCATTTCTGAAAATGATAAAACAAATTATTATGAATATTATGAAAATAATCAATTAACAACTGATAATAGTCGGAAATCAAATAGTAGATAGTAATGGACATCGAATAGTAGGTATAAATGACATTATACCAGTGCTATATCGATATTCACAAGAAAACTATGGAGTAACTATAATAGAAAATAGAAAAATTATTGCAAGATTCGATTTAGATACTGAAAATATGTGTAATGTTTGGCCAACTACTACTGTTGACTATGTAAATGGAGAAGACCCAACAAAAGAAAAGTTTACGCAGTATTTAAATGATAATGTTTTATCTGTAGTAGGTGCAGAAGAATATACATTTACATTTGGTGGACCTGATGATGTACAAGATAAATTATTCAAAAAGATATATGGACAGAGACAAAATTCAATTGTTGATAGAGAGTATTATTGTGCTTGGCAAGATAGGTCTTTAGTTCCTAAAAGAATAGATTCTGATTTGCTTCGGAGCATTTGTATATTTCTCAGATGCAAATAATGGAACTAATCATATACCATGCTGTAGTGAACGGTTTAATTAGAAGATATAATAATAGTAAATTTACAGAATATTTAATTAAAGTAGATCCAAATGATTATGTAACAAACGAAGGTGAAAGCCTATTTTCTTGGGGTAAGGTTAAAGAAACTATAAAGAAAGAAATTATATATGTAAAAAACTAAAAGGAGGATTTAATATATGCAAGGAGAAACTCTAATAACAATAGTCGCAATATTCTTAGCAGCTATATTAATAGGAATATTTCCTATGATGGCTATAGCAGAAAGAAATGACGATGTTTCAGAACTTGCCGTTACAACAGGAATATCTGAATTTGTAAACACTGCTAGATCAACTGGAAAAATAACAATGCAAGATTATGATGCATTAGTAAGTACATTATATGCGACAGGAAATACATATGATATATCTATGGAAGTACAAGTATTAGATGAGAATCCAGCAAAGAAAGGAACACAAACAACATCTACAACTGTTGGAGAAAATGTATATTATTCTGTATATACTACTCAGATTATGGAAGAACTTGAAAAAAACAATAAATATGTATTAAAAGAAGGGGACATATTAACAGTAAATGCATCAAATAGTAATGTTACTATATCTCAAATGCTTAAAAATTTCTTTTATAGTTTAGCTGGAAACAATACATATAGCATAGTAGGATCTGCATCAGGAGTAGTTTCAGTTTCAGGAAGTTAAAATAAACCAAATTATACAGTTTAAGTGTCTTTATCTATGAAAGCAACAGCTAATGGGTAAAGACATTATTTGTATAGAAACTTAAAAACAAGGAGAAAATACATAATATGAAATTACAAAATTTACTGGTTATATTTGTAATAATAGCATTACCTGTAATAATATTATTGTCTGTATATGTAAATTATCAAATTGATACAGCAAGACTTAAAGCGTCATATTCAGGTAAATTAATAGATGCAACATATGACACAGTAGCTGCATTTCAATTAAATACTAATAATAATAAATATTCAACAGTTTCAGACTCTTTAATGGAAGATATAGAAGCAACGTCTAATATATTTGTGAGATCTTTAGCTTCAAATCTAGGAATATCACGGAGCACAGGAATCACAAGTAATGGCATATATACCAGCTCTTCTATATACATTATATGATGGATATTACATATATACTCCAGTGAAACAGGAGAATGGAGATTATACACATGAGATTAGACCTTATGTATATTACACTAAAACATATACAAATACAAATGGTTCAAAAACTCTTACAATAAATTTTTCATTGGATAATTATATTGTAGTTTATTATTATTCTAGAGATGATTGCTATCAATCAAGGGCTGGATATTTAGAAAATCCATCAGACACAAATGCTGAAGGAACTAAATATAAAGGCTATGATATAACAGACCCAGATGCACAAAAATATTATAAAGAAGCATATGAATTTACTAATTGGTTTAATACTGTTCTTAAAAACGATTTTGCTTCAACAGAAGCATATAGAAACTTTTATATAAGCTCAAGTAATTCACCACTTCAAGATGCAACTTCTGCATTTAATGATGAAAAAGTAAAAGTAATAGAAGATTCAATAACTAATAATTTAAAACAGGCAATGGATTCTTATAGTAAATATTCAGGAAAAAATTTTAGAGCACCAATATTAACAGGAGTTGACTGGGATAAAATATTAAATAATATATGTGTTGTAAGTTTTATGCAAGATATTCCAGTAGGTACCTCTTTATTTAATGATTATGCGATAATTACTAGTACAGATAATTCTATGTATGTAGATGATAATACTTTATATTTTACAGGAAGCGATAATCCGAATATATACCATAGAATAGGATGTAAGGAATTAAAAGGTACAATAACTGGACACAATAAATCAGAATTTAAATTAAAACAACTTGAAGAAGATGGAACAATAACATATGTATATCAAAATAGTGCAAAAGCATGCTATTATTGTGTTGTTAGAGCAAGTGATGCAGGATTACCTAGTAATGCAAGCAATAATGTAAAAACAGCATATTATAATGCTCTGGCAAAAGAAAAATATAAACTAGTAAAAATTTCAGATTATGTAAATAGAAGCGGTAGAATAACAAAATAAATTATAAAGAGATGACCAAATCAAATGCATCCAAATATTAGATAAAAATTTAATATTTGGATGCATTTAAAAATTAGTCACCGTTTTTTTTTATTTTTTTTTGGGTATACTAAAAAAATGAAAAAGGCGGGGAAGAATAAAGTCATGAAAATTCTTAAGAAAATTTCAATTTTTTGTATATTAATTATTTTATCAATTTCTCTAGTATATGTATGTGATATAACAAATTTACCAGATAATATTATAATATTTGAAGGAGAAACTTTAAGCTTAAATACAATATTTGGAGTAGATATTGAAACAGAATCTACAACAAATCCAAATATAGAAAAAATAGAAAATCATAAGACATTAACTGTCTCAGCAGAAGCACAAGATTTGACAGAAGTTGATTGCACAGGAACTATTAATTTAAATGTAAAGCTACTTGGAACTAAAGTAAAAGAGATTAGTGTAAATGTTATAGAAAGTACAGAAGTAGTTCCAATACGGTAATTTAATAGGAGTTAAATTATATACAAATGGTGTTTTAGTGGTAGGTATGTCAGAAATTTATGGTACAGACAATAATGGCTATAAACCATACGAAAATTCTGGAATAGAAGAAGGGGATGTTATTGTAAGAATAGATGAACAAGAAATCACATGTACAAGTGAACTTACAGATAAGATAAACTCCTCAAAAGGAGAAAATATGAGTGTTACCTACGTAAGAGATGGAGAATTCTTAAAAACTTCATTAAAACCTATAAAAACTGACGATAACACATATAAAGTTGGATTATGGGTAAGAGATACTGCAGCTGGTGTTGGAACTGCAACATTTTATGATCCAAAAAAGAATGGGTTTGCGAGTTTAGGACACGGAATTATAGATCCTGATACAGAGAAACTTATAGATATATCTTCTGGAGAAATAGTTACTGCAAATATTCTATCTGTTATAAAAGGAGAAAATGGAAATCCAGGTAGAATCCAAGGCTCTATTGAAGGAGAACAGACAATTGGAACAATATATAAAAATACGCCATATGGAATCTATGGATATCTAAATAATATATCATCACTTTTTATAGATACAAATAAACTTTATCCAGTAGCTTTAAGGAATGAGATAAAATTAGGAGATGCTAAAATTATTTCTACTATTAAAAATGGACAAACTAAAGAATATGATATAGATATTGAGAAAATATATATTAATAATAACATTGATAATAAAAGTATGATAGTCAAAATAACAGATGAGGAATTATTGAAAGAAACAGGAGGAATTGTGCAAGGAATGAGTGGAAGCCCAATAATTCAAAATGGAAAGTTAATTGGCGCACTTACTCATGTTATGGTAAATGATGTTACTTTAGGATATGCAGTTTTTGCAGAAATGATGGTAAAAAATTTATATTAGTAAAAAAAGAGGTAATAAAATTTATTACCTCTTTTAATATTTTTATATAAGCATTGGACCAATTTCTGTAACAGTACCAGCTCCAAGAGTCAGAACGACATCATTTTCTTTTACATTCTCTTTTAAATAATTAACAATTTCCTTAAAATCTTTAATATATAAAGCGGACTTTCCAAGTGATGTAATTTTATTAACCAAATCCTTAGAAGAAATATTAAATATATCCTTTTCTCTTGCTGCATATACATCAGTTATTATTATATTGTCAAAATCTAATAATGCTGTTGCAAAATCATCAAGCAGATTTTTTAATCTGCTATATGTATGAGGTTGAAAAACAACCCATGATTCATTAAAGATTTTCCTATTTAATGCATCTGCAGTTGCTTTAATCTCTGTTGGATGATGAGCATAATCATCATATATATTTGCACCATTGAAAGAACCTTTGAGTTCAAGCCTTCTACTAGCTCCAGTAAAAGATAAAAATGCTTTTTTTATAAATTGATTTGAAATTTTATAATAATTACATACTGCAATACAAGCTAAAGCATTTAAAACATTATGCATGCCAGAGATGCAAAGCGTAAATGTATCAAAATAATTTCCATTAAAATATACATCAAAAGTTGCATAACCATTCTCATCAAATTTAATATTTTTTGCAACGAAATTAGCATTATCATTTTGCACGCCATATGTTAAATATTTGGCATTTGTATATTGATTTAAACCTTCACTATTCTTATCATCAGCATTAAATACAAGCAAGCCGTTCATCTGGTAAAAGCTTTACATATTTAATGAAGGCATTTTTTATATTATCTAAGTTTTTGAAATAATCTAAGTGGTCATTGTCTATATTAAGTATTATTTCAGTTTTAGGATGAAAATGCAAAAAGCTTTCAACATATTCACAAGCCTCTAATATAAAATAATCACTATTTCCAATTCTATAATTATTATCTAACTGCTTAAGAATAGCACCAACTTGAACATTTGGATCTAAACCAGCCTCTATAAAGCAAAGTGCTACAAGAGAAGTAGTAGTTGTTTTTCCATGTGTACCAGATATACAAATCGTATCCTTAAAAGCTTCAGTTAATTTACCTAAGAAAACAGCTCTTTCACAAGTAGGAATATTCAATCTATGAGCTTCTACAAGCTCTACATCATCTTTTGGAATTGCAGCAGTATATACAACCAAATCTGCATTTCTAACCATCTCTAAATCAGATCCGATAGTAACTTTTATTCCACTTTTAATAAGCCTATCAGTAATATCAGATTTAGCCCAATCACTTCCGGTTACATTGACACCAAAATTTACAATGGTTTCAGCTATACCACTCATACTTATTCCGCCAATACCTATAAAGTGTATTGTTTTATATTTTTTTATATCATCGATTGCATTTGACATTTTTAATCATTCCTCTCATTAGTATTACAAACAAAAAATACTCTTATATATTATACAATTATTATATGAACAATTCAATACTTTTTTACCTAGTACAATAACTTTATTTTTCGCCTATCTTGTTCAATAAATTTTTCACTTTTTAGAACGGCAAGTTCTCTTGACATAGAACTTCTATCAACAGATAAATAATTTGAAAGCTCAGTCACAGAAAATGGAAGAGTAAAAGATTTACCATATTGCTTAGAAAGCAAATCAAAATATCCAAGAAGCTTATCCCTAGTTGTTCTTCTAGATAATAGCTCTATCCTAGATGTTAAGTCAGTGATTTTACTAATAATTATATCAGGAAAGTATCTTACTAAAGTTTGATGAAATTTACAATTTGATTTGCATTTTTCATTTATATCATCATAAGAGTAAAGCAAAACTTTACATTTTTCTTTTGCCTCGACAATAAATTCGTTATTTGTATTGATATTATAAAAAATTTCACCAAAAATTGAGTTCTCAGAAAAACGCTCAGCTATAATTTTATTTCCATTATAATCATATTTTACTAAATCGGCAGTACCAGAAATAAGTATACAAAACTGGTTTCTATTTACTAAAAAAGTTGTTATTGTTTCACCCTTTTCAAAATTTTTTATTTGAACTTTAGAACAGTTGGTAGAAAATTCTTTAATAAATTCTATAACATTGAAATCATTCTTCATAGCCTGTAATCCTCTCTATAAATATCAATGTATATATAATATCACAAAATTGTTGCAAAAACAACAGAAAAATATATTATGGATATATATAATAATTCTGTATAGGAGGGTGATATATGAAGGTAATAAAAAGAGATGGAAGGGCTGTAGACTATGAAAAATCTAAGATTGAGATAGCAATAGAAAAGGCAAACAATGAAGTAAAAGGAGAAGAAAAAGCAAGCAAAGAAGAGATAAAAAATATAATTGCATATATTGAAGATCTAGGAAAAAAGAGAATATTAGTAGAAGACATACAAGACATTATCGAACAAAAACTTATGGAAATAGGAAAATATAATCTCGCAAAAAAATATATAGTTTACAGATATACAAGAGCATTAGTAAGAAAGAAAAATACAACGGATGAATCAATATTAGGATTAATTAAAAATTCAAATAAAGATGCTATGAATGCAAATTCAAATAAAAGTGCAATAGCAGCTTCTACACAAAGAGATTTGATTGCAGGCGAAGTTTCAAAAGATTTAACTAGAAGAATTTTATTACCAGAAAAAATATCAAAAGCAAATGAAGAAGGAATATTATATTTTCATGATGCGGAATATTTTTTACAACCTATACACAATTGTAGCTCAGTTAATATAGAAGATATGCTAGATAATGGAACAGTTCTAAATGGTAAGATGATCGAAAGTCCAAATGGATTTGGAGTTGCATGTTCAGTTACAACTCAAATATTAGCTACAATAGGAAGTAGCCAATATGGAGAGCAATCCATAGATATAAGACATTTAGGAAAATATTTAAGGAAAAGTCATGATAAATTTAAAAAACAAGTAGAAGAAATAAGCGATAAGCAAAATATTTCAAAAGAAGTAGTAGATAAGACAATAGAGAGAATGTTACAATCTGAACTAAGTTCAGGAGTACAAACATTAGAATATCAAATAAATACATTAATGGCAACAAACGGAAAAGCGCCTCTTGTAACATTGTTTTTGTATCTTGATGAGAATAACGAATATGAAAAAGAAAACAGTATGATAATAGAAGAAATATTAAAACAAAGAATTAAAGGAATAAAAAATGAAGAAGGGGTATATGTAACTCCTGAATATCCAAAACTTATATATGTATTAGACGAAAACAATTCATTAAATGGAGGAAAATATGATTATCTAACAGAACTTGCAATAGAATGTTCTACAAAACGAAAATATCCTTATTATATTTCCGCTAAAAAATTAAAAGAAAATTATGATGGACAGGTATTTAGTCCAATGGGATCTAAACACTTTTTATCATTGTGGAAAGACGAAAATGGAAAATATAAGTTTGAAGGAAGATTTAATCAAGGCATTATAAGTATAAATTTAGCACAAATTGGAATAATTGCAAGAAATGATGAGAATAAATTTTGGGATTTATTAAATGAAAGATTAGATCTTTGTAAGGAAGCTCTAATGTGCAGACACTATGCATTACTTGGAACTTCAGCAGATGTAAGTCCGATACATTGGAGATATGGTGGAATAGCAAGACTAGATAAAAATGAAAAAATAGATAAGTTACTTAAAAATGGTTATTCAACTTTATCACTTGGATATGTTGGAATTTATGAAATGACAAAACTAGTAAAAGGTACATCCCATACTAAAGATGAGGGAAAAGCATTTGCCTTAAAAGTTGTTAAATATCTAAAAAATACTGTAAAAAAATGGAAAGATGAAACAGGATTAGGATTTGTTCTTTGCTCAGAATCATCAGAAAGAGAATGTATTAGATTTGCAAAAATTGATAAAGAAAAATTTGGTGATATAGAGGGCATAACTGATAAAGGACATTATACAAATTCATATCATACAGATGAAGAAGAAAATATAGATATTTTTGATAAATTAAAATTTGAGAGCGAATTTCAAAAGCTATCAAATGGTGGAGCTATTTCATATATTGATATTTCGAATGTAAAAAGCGATAAAGAAACTTTAGAAAATATAATTAAATTTGTATACGATAATATACAGTATGTTGGAATAATTTAAATTAAATTTTATTATTGCATAAAAATCTAGAAATTTTCAATAATACTTTTTGGTGATAAATTAAAATGAAAGTTTCTTGGATAAAAACAAAAAATGATGAAAAAAGTTTCAAAGTTCTTCAAAATTTAGGATTTGATGTATATGCATTAGAGGAACCAGAAGAAACAGATAAAAAGATAGAGGAGCTTATCAATAACGATTGCAAAATAATTATTTTGTCAAATGAGATAGCTTCTTTTTCTAATGATATAATTACAAAGTATAATAATCAAGATGATGTTAGTATAATTATTTCATCTAAATAAATATTGGTATTTTACAATTTTCTAGCTTGTATATCATTTCTAAAAATGGGAATAATATGCAAAAAGGAGGAAGTAAAATGGATATAAGTCAAATGAAAAATATTGTAGTTTTGAAGGACTTGCCGTCAAATATAGTAGATGAGGCAATTGTTATTCTTAAAAGTAATAGTAATATAAAAAAGAAAGAGGTTATTGATTGTACTAATATAAAAAAAACAGATGAAAATAGTAGAGATAGCTATGATGTAGTTATTAAAGAAGCGGAAAATGTAGTACAGGATTATATTAATAGTATTGAAAAAAATAAAGAAACAAAAAAGAATATCAATAAAATAAATTTGAAATATAGAAGATTACAAATATATAGTTTTTTTATTCGGCATAGCTGCAATAATCGGTATAATTATGAGTATTGTTAAATAAAGAAATTTGTGATAAAAAGCTTTTCCAAGACATATACATTTAAAGTATAAAGGGAGGATAAACAAATGGAAAGGCTATTAAATCCAGAAGAAAGAATAAGACGAGCAGAGGAAATATATGCAAGAAGACAAAATCTAAGAAATAAAACAAAAAGAGCAACGGTAAATGTAAATAGTGAAAGAAAGAATTTAAAGTTATTCAAAAAACTAGTATTACAAATTGTAATATGCGTACTTATGTATTTTATATTTTACTTAATAAATACAACCAATTATAGTTTTTCAGAAATAACATTAAATAAAACAAATGAGATTATTTCATATGACATTAACTTTATAAATATATACAATATAATAAAAGATAAAATTAATATATATTTAGAAAATAAAAAAGAAAGCAATGGTAATAATCAAAATGATGTTATAGTAAATGAAAATGAAAACAATATAAAAAATGATGAAGCAAATGAAGAAAAGCAAGAAGCAGACACGAATACATTAGGGCTAGAAGCAAAGGTAGAAGAAGAAACTACTGAACAAGAGGGAACAACAAAAGTAGAGGAAAACTTAACAGATAAGATAAAAAAGGAATATTCATTTATACTACCTGTAAAACGGAATTGTCACTTCTGAATTTGGGACAAGAAAAGCAACATCAAATATAGTTTCTACATATCATAAAGGCATAGATATAGGAGCAAATACAGGAACTAGTATAAAGGCTGCAACTAATGGAGAAATAATAATAGCCAAAAATTCACAGACTTATGGGAATTATATAATTTTAGAGAATTCTAAGATAAAAACAGTCTATGCGCATTGTAGTAAGCTTTTAGTAAAGGTACGGAGATAAAATAAAACAAGGGCAGGAAATTGCAAAAGTGGGAGAAACGCGGTAATGCAACAGGTCCACATTTACATTTTGAAGTAAGGGTTGATGATATTTGTATTAATCCAAGATTAATACTGGAGATATAGAATTTATGCATATAAAGTTAGATATAAAAATTTTTGCCTTTGCTTTATTTTTTCTCTTAACAAATCAATTTAATACATACATTTTGTTAATGCTTTTTGCAATTATGCATGAAATAGGACATATATTATCTGGATTGCTATTGGGGTTAAAAGTTCAAAAGTTAGAAATTTTACCGATAGGGTTTGCAGTCTCGTTTAAATTAGATACAGTAGATTTTAATAAAAAAATATTTAAAGCAAATTTACTTACAGTAAAAAAATTAATAATAGCTATTTCTGGACCATTGGTTAATCTAATATTTATTATATTTTTTCTGTTGCTTGGAAAAGAAAAAATCTTTAATATAGAAGCAGAGATGTTAATATATATAAATATCTTAATCTTTCTTTTTAATATGATTATCATTTATCCTTTAGATCGGAGGAAGAATCTTAAAAAACACTTTATATATTTGTTTAGGTAAAGAAAAATCACTAAAAATAACAAATATTTTATCAAATATAAATGCTATTTTAATTACTATAGTTGTTTCATATATAAGTATAAAATCTCAAAATATTAGTTATTTTTTTGCAACAATATATATCTGGATTATAACAATTAGAGAAAATAAAAGATATAGTATTAGGAAAAAAACTTATAAAATACTTGCAAAATACATAAATATGTGGTAAAATAACATTCGCTAGAAAATAACGGATGTTATTTTCTTCCTTGCTCATTTTTAATGGGCTATATATCCATAAGGGAGGTGAAGAATAATGAATAAATACGAAAGTATAATCATTATTAGTCAAGATGTAGAAGAAGAGGGAATAAAAGCCTTAATTTCAAGATTTACAGATTTGATTAATACTGAAGGAAAAGTTTCAGATGTAGTAGAAATGGGAAAAAGAAAACTTGCTTATGATATTAAGAAAAACAAAGAAGGTTTTTATGTTTTATTTAATTTCGAAGCAAAACCAGAACTAATAGCTGAACTTGAAAGAAATTATAGAATAACTGATGAAATTATAAAATTTATCACAGTTAGAAAAGATGAAAAATAATTTAATTTAAGTATTGTTTGAACAATGCTTAAAGCCATTAAGATATATAAAAACTGGAGGCAAATAAAGCATATAAGGAGGAGTAATAAATGAACAAGGTAATATTAATGGGAAGATTAACAAGAGATCCAGAAGTGAGATATACTCAAACAAACAATACTTTAGTAGCAAGTTTTTCTCTTGCAGTTAATAGAAGATTTGTAAGACAAGGAGAAGAAAGACAAGCAGATTTTATTAACATAGTAGCTTGGGGAAAACAAGGAGAATTCTGCAGTAAGTATTTTAAAAAAGGTCAACAAGTTGGAGTTATAGGAAGAATCCAAACAAGAAATTGGGATGACGATAAAGGACAAAGACATTATGTAACAGAAGTTATTGCAGAAGAAGCTTATTTTGCAGATAGCAAAAGAGCAGATAATGGTGGAGATGTTTCATCAGATTTTGAGAATACTTTTGGAAGTGAAATTGCTCAAAACTCTGAATTTGAAGTAACATCAGGAGATGATTTACCATTTTAGAAAATAATAAGAATGGGGGTAAATATATAATGGCAGATAAAAAACAAAATAATAGAAAAAATAGAAACAATGATGAAGATTATAATCCTAAATTTAGAAAACAAAGAAAAAAAGTATGCCCATTGTGTGCAGATAAAAATTTAGTATTAGATTATAAAAATTCAGATCAATTAAGAAAATTTATCAATGATAAAGGTAAAATATTACCAAGAAGAGCAACAGGAGCTTGCGCAAAACATCAAAGAGATATAACACTTGCAGTAAAAAGAGCAAGACATATTGCTATATTACCATATACACAAAATTAATTTTTTAAAAAGCTATAAATTTGGTTAAACACATTTATAGCTTTTTATTTATGCAATTTTATTAATAGATTACAAAAATAAATATTGAAATTAAATTTGTTTTGTGATATAAATAGTAAGTAGTAAATTTAGGAGGAAAAATAATGGATAAGAAAGACAAAAAAGAAAAGAAAGAAAAAATAAAAAAACCAATAGATAAGAAAAAATTAGCAGAAACAATAGTAGTAGTAATCATTGTTGCAGCTATGGTTATTTCATTTGCAGCATCATTAATATACAGTATAATTTACTCATAATATAGAAATCACATAAGAAAGGGATAATTGTAAATATGAATATTAATTTAACAAATAGTACATCAAATAATTTAATAGACATAATTACAAGATATACACAAGCATTATCTGAAAATCCAAGTAATATTATACTATTACTAATAGACATAGGTATAGTAGTATTGTTACTTATAAAATTATTTAAAATAGTAAAAGACTCTAGAGCGTGGCAACTATTAAAAGGAATTTGCCTTATAATTCTTGCAATGGCCATAAGCTCAATATTACATTTAGATATTTTAAACTATTTACTAACTTCATTTATGACATATGGTGTAGTTTTAGTTGTACTATTCCAACCAGAACTTAGAAGATCATTAGAGGAGTTAGGTAGTAATAAGTTAACAAGATTCTTTGGAATTGATAAAGATATAGAAACAAAGACAAAGGAAGATATATATAAGATTGCAATAGCTGCTTTTGAACTTGCAGATTCAAAAACAGGGGCTCTTATGGTTATAGAAAGAGATATAGAAATAAAAGATATAATATCAACTGGTGTGTCAATGGATGCAGAAATCTCGCCACAACTATTGGTAAATATCTTTGAACCAAAGACACCTTTGCATGATGGTGCGGTTGTAATAAGTGGTGGAAGAATAAAAGCCGCAGCTTGTATGCTACCACTTGCAGGAGATAAAGATATAGCAAGAGAGCTTGGAACAAGACATAGAGCAGCAATTGGAATGTCAAAAGAATCAGATGCAATAGTAGTTGTAGTTTCAGAAGAAACAGGGAAAGTATCAATTGCAAAGGACCGGAACCTTAATTGCAGATGTTAAAGAAGAAACATTAAAAAGATTATTAATAAAAAATTTAATAACAAAGAAAAATCCAGAACAAAGAAAAAGTAATATAAAAATGTTAAAAGATAAATTAAAGGAAAAATACAATAAAAAAAGATAAATAAATTGTTACCCTAAGTTAATAACTTAGGGTAAGGTTTTGCAATAATATTACATTTTTTTCACAATTAATTCACATTATGATAGTAAACTTAAAATAGTTAAAAAGTAACGGAGGTAAAGTTATGGAAGAAGACAAAAGTTTTAAAAGTGTAAGCATGAAAAATTATAACAAAGGTGGAATGTTTAGGATAATTATAATTCCATTCATATCAGGAATAATTGGAGCAAGCTTAGTAATAGGAACTGTTTTTGGAGTACCTAAACTTAGAGAAACTATAATTGAAAATAAAGATTTAGGAATTACTAGTAGTGAGTCTTCAGATTCTACTAAATTAAATACAACAGCTATATCATTACAGGGATATTCAGAAACAGCAATGGGAGTTGCAGAAAAGGTATTGCCATCAATAGTTGGAATAGAAATTGAATATAAAGTAAGCTCGTTCTTTGGAAATTCAACAGCAAAAGCAACCGGTTCAGGAATAGTAATCTCAGAAGATGGATATATATTAACAAATAATCATGTAATTAGTACAGGAACTACTAATACAACTTCATCTATGTATTATCAAGTATCAGATGCAGTATCTGTAAAAGTGAAGTTATATAATGACGAAACTGTATATGATGCTGAAATAATAGGAAAGGATGATGAAACAGATTTAGCAGTTATAAAAATTGATAAAACAGGACTTACAGCAGCAGAACTTGGAGACTCAAATAGTGTAAAAGTTGGGGAATTTGCAATGGCAGTTGGAAATCCATTAGGACTATCTTCAAGTATAAGTGCAGGAATAGTAAGTGCAGTTAATAGAGAAATAACGACAACCGATAATGAAAAATATGTTGTAATTCAAACAGATGCAGCAATAAATGCTGGAAATAGTGGAGGAGCTTTAGTTAATAGTAAAGGCCAAGTAATAGGAATAAATACATTAAAACTTTCTGGAGATGGAGTTGAGGGGTTAGGTTTTGCAATACCAATAAGCTCTACAACAGATATTGTAAAACAACTTATGGAAAATAAAAAAGTAATAAGACCATATATTGGAATTGGTGGAACAGAAGTAACAGAAGAAATGGCTAAACAGTATAAAGTAGTAGAAGGTGTATTGGTTCAAGAAGTAGAAGACTTTACAGCAGCCCAAAAAGCAGGAATCAAACCAGGAGATATAATAACAGAAGTAGAAGGTAAAGAAGTACACAATGTAGATGATATAAATGAAATAAAGAATAAATGCAATGTTGGAGATAAACTAAAGATGAAGATTTACAGAGACGGAGATTATATTGATGTTGAAGTAACACTTCAAGAGAAACCATAGAAAGTATAAATAAAACAAAAAACTAAAAGGGTGCTAAGCACCCTTTTTTGTATTATTTTTTCTAGGATATATTTTTTTCTCATCAGTCAAATCAGAAATATAATCAATAGATGTACCATAATATTTTGCAAATAATGCAATTGTATCAAGCGGAGGAATTCTTTCACCTTTTTCATATCGAATATATGAATTCTTTGAAATATATGCAATTTTTGCACATTGTTCTTGAGTCAAATCATTATCTTCTCTTAGTTCTCTTAATCTTGTTTTCATAGAAAAATCACCTCAAAAACATTATACAGAATTGCTCCATATGGGTATGGGAAAATACTCTAAGTGGGGTATTATTATTTTGAAAAATTATCTTTATAAAAATTGTAAAAAAATGTAAAATTAAATTAATTTAATATGCCGAAATTATTAAGGATTTCATAAGATTTTATAATTTTGTTGAAATTTAATTACTTTTGTAGTATAATATATAAATCAGTTAATAATTTGCTTAAACTATATAAACTCATTAAGAGCATAAAAGACAGTAGGTAATATGTCAATAGAAAAATATAAAATTTTTCAAATATTTTTAAACTAAATATTGAAAAATAGG
>CANQPK010000025.1 GCA_947625685.1 uncultured Clostridia bacterium
AATAACTAATTTTTATGTTTGAAAAAGTGGACCATTTTTCAAATATAACTTGGACCAATTTTCACTTGACAAATACACTGACAGGCCTTGACGAACATAGTGGTACCCTCAATCTGAATGGAAAAGATATCAGAACGAGGATAACAACTATCAGGCCTGGCAATAACAGGTTTCATCCGATCTCCAAGAATCAGAAAGAGGTTATCCATGAACTCAATGCTGTTTTGCAAGGAGCTTTCGGATGAAAAAAATCCCTCTCTACAGTTTAGTAGAGAGGATTTTTTTAATTTTCTCCTGATAAAGGATTCTTTGACACAGCATCTTGAACTTGCTTATTAGAAACATGAGTATAAATTTCAGTAGTAGAAATACTTTCATGTCCTAAAAGTTCTTGAAGAGCTCTAATATCTACATCTCCATATTGATACATTAGTGTTGCAGCAGTATGCCTTAACTTGTGAACAGAATATTTATTTATATCAAGTCCAGCTCTTTTTAGTTCTTTTTCTACTATGTATTGAACAGTTCTACGACTAATTCTTTCTAATCGCTCGCTTAAAAATAGAGCATCTTTATCTTCATATTTTATTCTGTCATGTGGTCTAACTTCTAAATATTCATTAATAGCTTTCATGCAAGCTTTATTTAAATAAATTGTACGCTCTTTATTTCCTTTTCCAATAACAGTCATTTTGCATTCATCAAATTGAATGTCTTTTATATTAATTCCTACAAGTTCAGATAAACGCATACCACAATTTAAAAACAAAGTTATAATTGCAAAATCTCTCCTGCTATTTCTATTGCTTTCATCAGCAGTTACCGCTAATAATTTTTGACTGTCCTCTAATGTTAAATATTTAGGTTGCCTTTTATCTAGTTTAGGAGTTTCCAAATTTTGAGCAGGATTAATTTCTATTGCTTTTTCTTTTTGACACATATAGTTAAAGAATACCCTTATAGTTGATACTTTCCTTGCAATTGTTGCAGGCTTACTATTAAAAGTACTTTTTAAGTAATATAAATATGAGTGAATATCTTCTAGAGTAATTTTTTTTAAGAAATCAACATCTAAAGAATGAATATCAATCTCTTTTATATTTTCATTTGAAGATAATCCTAAATGATTAGACATAAATTTAAAAAAGTTGGATAAGTCATAGTTATATTCTTTTACACTATTTTTAGATTTATTTAATATTACAGTAGAATATTGAAGAAAAGAATTTAAAAAATCAGGATTTTCCGAACTCTCTATCATATTTTCCTCCTAAATCTTGTATTTACTATGCATGTATGTCGCAATATAACTAAAAATTTAAATTTTAGTTATTGCTATTATATCAAAAAAATAAATAATAATAAAGTAAAATAAATTTATTTTATCAAAATATTAAAAATTATGAGAATAATAAACTATTATTTTATCATTACAATTGAAAATTGAAAAATATGCAATAATTTTCTTGCATAAATTTATTATATATGTTAAGATATATATAATGTTTTTGATAGGGGTATAGTGTCAATGGTTAGCACGATGGTCTCCAAAACCACAAGTCTGGGTTCGAGTCCTAGTACCCCTGCCATATTTCCCTAATATGAACTAAAATGTTCATATTAGGCTTTTTTGTTATATCCACAAATTGACAATTTACATAAGAAATAGTATAATTAAATTATAAAAACTTGGTACGTCTATGGCATATTTGCAAAGGGCGATCAAGAGAGGATTCTTTCAAATATGGAAGCAAAAAAATGAAAAGCAACCCTATTGACATCAAGAAGACAGGAGATGCCAAACAGCAGATAAAGCTTCCTGCTTGGTATGAACAGATGACTGAAGAGTTGTCTGACCTTGTAAGAAGTGTCGCTTCTGCTCCTGGCCTTTCCAAAGAAGAGTGGGGCAAGATCGAGAGAATGCTCTATTAAGGGTTTATATAAAACCCTTAAAGACAGAAAAAGTCCAGTATTGCTGGGCTTTTTCTGTTGAATAAAATTAAATGAAAATATCAAATAAATATACATTTAATTTATTTAAGAAATTTTTTATAGAAATTTATATTTTTTTGTTTACTTTTGTCAAAAGTTAATATACAATATATATGTAAAACTAAAGAAATGAGGAATTAGTATTTATGAAAATTTTAATGCTTACTTGGGAATATCCACCAAGAATAGTAGGTGGAATTTCAAGAGTTGTTTATGATTTATCTTGTAGATTAATAAAGGATGGACATGAAGTTACAGTTGTAACATACAGAGAAGGAAATGCACCATACTTTGAAGTAGACAAAGGCGTAAAAGTATATAGAGTTGATAACTACATGATAAATCCAAATAATTTTATTGACTGGATAATGCAACTTAATTTTAATATGATAGCAAAAGCAAGTGAAATAATATCAAAAGAACGGAAAATTTGATATTATACATGCACATGACTGGTTAGTTGCATATTCTGCAAAAGCATTAAAAGATTCATTTGATATTCCAATTTGTGCAACAATGCACGCAACAGAAAATGGTAGAAATAGTGGTATACATGATGATACACAAAAATATATAAATGATACAGAATGGATGTTAACTTATGAAGCAACAGAAGTTATAGTAAATAGCAATTATATGAAATGTGAAATGCAAAGATTATTTGGACTTCCATTCGAAAAAATAAGTGTAATTCCAAACCGGAATTAACATGAATATGTACTCAGGAATAGAAAAAGATTATGATTTCAGAAGACAATTTGCATCTGATAATGAAAAAATAATAATGTGTGCTGGAAGATTAGTACATGAAAAAGGATTCCAACATTTAATAGCAGCAGCACCTAAAATTTTAGCAGGATATAATGATTCAAAATTTGTAATTGCCGGAAAAGGTGGAATGCTAGATGAATTAAAAGCACAAGCAGATTATCTTGGTATAAGTAATAAAGTATATTTTACAGGACAATTAAATTATAAAGATTTATATAAGATGTATAAATGTGCAGATATAGCAGTATTTCCTAGTACTTATGAACCATTTGGGCTAGTTGCAATAGAGGCTATGTATGCAGGAATTCCAACAGTTGTATCAGATATTGGAGGATTAAATGAAATCGTTGAACATAGAGTAGACGGAATGAAAAGCTATGCTGGAAATCCAAATTCAATTGCTGATTCTATATTAGCATTACTTTATGATCATCAATTAGCTGAAAATGTTTCAAAAAATGCTAAAGCAAAAGTAAAAAATATATACAATTGGAATAAAATTGCGCAAGATACACATTTTATATATCAGAAGGCTATATGCCAAACGGTAGCAGAAAGACAAAAACATCAAATCGCTCAGGAAAAAGCTGGCAAGCAAAGGAAAAAGAGCAAAGGTACGCTTATTGTATTTAGAGGAAGAGAGGCTATGGCTTAAAGCTAATTAGATATACTTTTGATATAAGGGGATGTAAAAATGAATGTATATGATACAGCAAATAGATTAGCAAGTGAGCTTAAGAGCTCATCAGAATACTTGGAGTATAAAAAGGTTAAAAAAGAATTAGAAAATGAACCAGAAATAAAAGAAAAAATGGAACAATTTGAAAAAGCAAGATATGAAGTCCAAGTAGAAGCAATAAAGGGTGAAGAAGAACAAAAAGAAAAGATAGAAAAAATGCAAAAAATATATCTTGATTTAATTCAAAATGATTTGGCAAAAAGATATTTTGATATTGAACTAAAGTTTAATGTATTACTTGCAGATGTTAATAAAATTATAGCAGAATCAGTTCAAGATGTATTAATGTAAAATAAAAGGGATATACTCCCCAGAAATCTGGGGAGCATTATTTATTTATATAGTACATTTTATACACATGGTTATATAGGAGAAAAGTATGAATAAAAAATGGCAATATAATGAAATAAATATAGAAAGAGCAAAAGAAATTGCAGAAAAATATAATCTTGGAATGTTATCAGCAAGCATAATAGAAAGCAAGGGACTAGATGATGAGAAAATAAAAATATTTTTGAATCCTACAAGAAGTAATTTTTATGATCCATTTTTATTACCAAATATGGATATTGCAGTAAAAAGAATAATAAAAGCAGTAGAATCACAAGAAAAAGTAGTTATATTTGGCGATTATGATGTTGACGGAATTACAAGTACAACAGTACTAAAAAGATTTCTAGAAGAAAGGGGATTAAAGCCTCGGATACTATATCCCAAATAGATTGAAAGAAGGATATGGATTAAACAAAGAAGCAATAAAACAAATAGTTGATGACGGTACAAATTTAATGATAACAGTTGATTGCCGGAATATCTGGTATAGAGGATGTAGATTATGCAAATAACCTAGGTTTAGATACTATAATAACAGATCACCATGAACCATTAGAAATTTTACCAAATGCAATGGCAGTAATAAATCCAAAAATAAAGGATAGCAAATATCCTTTTAACCAACTTGCAGGAGTTGGAGTTGTATTCAAATTAATACAAGCTTTGTCTAAGGAATTAAAATTAGAAGAAAAAGAATATCTCAAATATTTAGACCTTGTATGTCTTGGAACAATATCAGATATAGTGCCATTAATTGATGAAAATAGAGTAATAGCAAAACTTGGATTAAAATTAATAGAAACAAAAAGAAATCCAGGATTAAAGTGCTTGATAGAATCATCAGGATATAAAGATATAAATTCAAATACAATTTCTTTTGGAATTGCACCTAGAGTAAACGCATGTGGAAGAATGGGATTCGCAGATGAAGCTCTAAAATTATTTATTACAAATGATAAGTCTGAAATACAAATTCTTACAGATGAACTAAATGAATATAATAAACAAAGACAAGATACAGAAAAGATAATATTTGAAGAAGCACTAGAAGAAATAGAGAAAAACAATGAATTAGAAAATGAAATTATTATACTTTCTAAGGAAAATTGGCATCACGGTGTAATAGGAATAGTTTCATCAAAGATAACAGATATGTATTTTAAACCAAGTATATTGCTTTGCGAAGAAGATGGAATTTGCAAAGGTTCTGGAAGAAGTATACCAGGGATAGACTTACATAATGCAATTTGCCAAAATAGTAAAACTCTAGAAAAATATGGAGGACACTCAATGGCAGTTGGATTGAGTTTAAAAAAAGAAAACTTGAGTAAATTTAAAAAAGATATAAATGAATATATAAAAAAATTAAAAGTTAAAGCAACTCAACCAATAATAAATATCGACATGGAAGTTAAACCAAAGGATTTAAGTATAAAAGAAATAGAAGAGTTAAAAAAACTTGAACCTTATGGAGAAGCAAATAAAGTTCCAGTATTTGCATTAAAAAATCTAAAAATACAATCAATCAGATCAATAACAGAAGGAAAACACTTAAAATTAAAGTTAAGTGATAATAATATAATGATAGATGCAATAGGATTTAATTTAGGTGAACTCGCAGAACATTATAAAATAGGAGAAAAGGTTGACATAGTAGGTAATCTTGAGATAAACTCATATAATGGAATAGATAGTATCCAAGTTAATATGAAAGATATGATGAAATCACTATAAGGAGAGTGAAAAATTTTTATGACAGAGGAAATTACAATATATGATATAATCAATACTTTAAAAAAGAATAGAAAAAAAGTTAATACAAAATTAATTTTAAAAGCATATCATTTCTCAAAGGATAATCATAAAGATCAAAAAAGATTATCAGGAGAAGATTATATAATACATCCTCTACATGTTGCAAATATTTTATCTCAAATTAATTTAGATGATGAAACCATATGTGCAGCACTTCTCCATGATGTAGTAGAAGATACTTCTATTACAAAAGAAGATGTTATAAAAGAGTTTGGAGAAGAAATCGCAAATATGGTAGACCGGAGTTACAAAACTTGGCAAACTACAATATACAACTAGAGAAGAACAACAAGTAGAAAATTATAGAAAAATGTTCTTAGCAATGGGAAAAGATATAAGAGTTATTCTTATAAAACTTGCAGATAGATTGCATAATATGAGAACACTTAAATATTTAACAAGAGATAGACAAATAGCAAATTCAAAAGAAACTATGGATTTATATGCACCTCTTGCAAACCGCTTAGGTATGTATTCATTAAAATGGGAACTAGAAGATTTAGCTTTTAAATACTTAGAACCTGAAGAATATAGAGAAATTGTAGAAGGATTAGATGAAAAAAGAGAAGAAAGAATAGCTTTTATAGAAAAAATAAAAGAACAGATAACAAATGAATTAAAAATTCAAAGGATAGATGCACAAATAACAGGAAGAGCAAAACATATATATAGTATATATAGAAAGATGCAAAGAGATAATATTACACTAGACCAAGTATATGATTTATTAGCACTTAGAATAATTGTGAATTCAGTAAAAGACTGCTATGCAGCACTTCGGAGTTGTACATGAATTATACAACCCAATGCCAGGAAGATTTAAAGATTATATAGCACTTCCAAAGGCAAATATGTATCAGTCATTACACACAACATTAATAGGACCAAAAGGAACTCCATTTGAAGTACAACTTCGTACTTGGGATATGCATAGAATCGCAGAATTCGGAATCGCTGCACACTGGGCATACAAAGAAGCAAATAAAAATAAAAAAACAACTGTAATAGTTGAAGAAGATAAACTATCTTGGCTTAGAGAAACATTGGAATGGCAAAAGGATATGCAAGATCCACAAGAATTTTTAAATACCCTAAAAACAGAGTTATTTGAAGATGAAGTATATGTATTTACAAGAAACGGTGATATAAAAGTTTTACCAAAGGGATCGACTCCAATAGATTTTGCGTATAATGTGCATACAGAAATTGGACATAGAATGACAGGTGCAAAAATAAATGGAAAAATGATGCCAATCATAACAAAACTAAATAATGGCGATATAATTGAGATAATAACAACAGATAATCCAAAAGGACCAAGTAGAGATTGGCTAAAATTTGTACAGAGTTCTAGTGCTAGGAATAAAATATTACAATGGTTTAAAAAAGAAGATAGAGAAGAAAATATAGAAAAAGGCAAAGAAGCACTTCAAAGAGAAATAAAAAGAATAGGAATGACAGAAACAGATCTTTACAAACAAGAATATGTAAATGCTGCACTAGAGAGATATAAATTTAATAATGTTAATGATATGTATGCAGCAGTAGGATTTGGTACAATATCTGCAGGAAAGATAATATCTAAGCTATTATTTGAATATAGAAAAGAGCATGAAGAAGAAAATATAGAAGAAAAGATAGAAGAACTTTCTGAAAAGAAAAGATTTATGCCTAAAAATACTAAATCTGGTGTTATTGTAAAAGGAATAGATAATTGTTTAGTAAAATTTTCAAAATGCTGTAACCCAGTTCCAGGAGACGAAATAATAGGATATATAACAAGAGGAAGAGGAGTATCAATTCATAGAAAAGACTGTATAAATATAAAAGATTTATTTCAAGCAGAAGATAGGATAATCGATGTAGAGTGGGCTAATAATACAGAAAGAGCTTCTTACAAAGTAGATATAGAAATACATTCAAATGATAGAGACGGATTGGTCGCAGACATAGCAAAAGAAATGAATAATGAAAAAGCAACAATGCTTGAAATAAATTCTAAACTTAATAAAGAAAGAATAGTTATAACTAATATAACACTTGAAGTAGAAAATATTGAAGAATTAAATAAAGCATTAAAAGCATTGAGAAAAATTGATAGTGTTTATGAAGTTAAGAGAAAGAAATAGAGGTTAGTTCAAATGATACTAAAAAGACTAAAGATAGAGAATCCAATTAGTAGTTACACTAATTGTTATATAATCGCAGATGAAGAAAAGAAAGAAGCAATGGTAATAGATCCAGCTGGAGAATGTGAAAAAATACTAGATATGCTAAATATATTGGAAATAAAATTAAAATATATATATTTAACACATTGCCACTCAGATCACATAGGAGCATTAGAAGAACTAAGAGAAAAAACAGGTGCAAAGCTTTTAACGCACAGGACAGAAAGTGAAAATTTAAAAAATCCGAATGTAACATTAACTGAAAATCTTGGAATAAAAAATATAGAAATAGAAGCGGATGCTCGTGTAGACGATGGAGATATTTTGCATATAGGAAATATAGAATTAAAAGTAATTCATACACCAGGACATACAAGTGGTGGAAGTTCACTATATATAGAAAAAGAGAAAATAGTATTTACAGGTGATACATTATTTAAAGGAACTTATCGGAAGATATGACCTCCCAACAGGAAGTAAACAAGATATATTAGATTCGATAAAAAATAAAATACTTACATTACCTGATGAAACAGTTGTATATCCAGGACACGGAATGCCTACAATAATCTCTGACGAAAAAGCTTTATATTAGTATATTCATAAATTGTCCTTATGTAGCATACAATTAATATATATGCATACAAAAAGGAGTAATTATGAATATTGCAGTAATCAATTTAAAAGATTTAATAAAATATGGAATATGTTTTATAGTAATATTAATTGTAGTATCATTAGGAATGAAGAAAATTTTAGAACAGAATAAAAATTATGAAATAAAAGAAGGAATTTTAAGTAAGATACAAAATTCCTCTTTTTTATACTGTTTAGAAAATGAACTTGCAATGTTATCAAATCAAAATGAACCAGAAAAAGAAGGGTTAAGTTTAAAAAACATAAACTCTAAAGAAATATTAAATATGGAACTTGCAATGCTACCAAATTTAAAGGAAAATGATAAAGAGGAAGACAATTCAATGGATGATGTAAATAAAGAAGAAAACAACGATATTAAAGAAGAACAAAATGAAGATTTACAGTTACCAGAAACGAATGTAGACACTAAAGTCATAGATAAAAATAATATAACAGCATCATTTAATACTACGTTAGATAATATAAAGATAAAAAATGAAACAAAATTTAATATCTCAGATTTAAAGGCAAACTATGAACTTAAAAATAAAAATAAAGTAGTAATATACCATACACACACATGTGAAAGCTATACCTCAAGTGATAAATTTAACTATAAAATGACAGGAGTATATAGAACGACAGACTTAAACTATACAGTTTCAAGAGTAGGAGATGAATTAGAAAAATATTTAAAAGAATACGGTAAAGAGGTAGTGCATAACAAAACATATCACGATTATCCGTCATATAATGGCTCATATCGGAAGGTCTTTGACAACACTTCAAAATGTTATGAATGAAAACAAGGATACAGAAATAGCAATAGATTTACATAGAGATGCAATTGGAAGTAGTAATACTTATGGACCAACTGTACAAATAGGTGATGAAATATGTGCACAAGTAATGTTTGTTATGGGTTCTAATGGGTCACGGACTTTACCATCCAAATTGGAAGCAAAATCTACAATTCGCAATGAAAGTGCAAAAAATAGCAGATAAAATGTATCCAGGGTTATTTAGACCAATAATTTTAAGAAATGCAAGATATAACCAACATTTAACGACTGCGACATCAATAATAGAAGTTGGAGCAACAGGAAATACAATGGAGCAATGCTTAAATAGTATGAAATATTTAGCAACAGTTTTAAATGAAGCGATGAAATAAAAATTTTGTATTTAGCTATTATAGCAGAACATAGTGTAAAATAATTTCGGGGAAATAAAAAATAAAAATGAGATACTCTCAAAATTGTGTTAAAATAATTTTGG
>CANQPK010000026.1 GCA_947625685.1 uncultured Clostridia bacterium
TTTCCCATTGCCTTTTATAATTTTTTAAAATATAGATTAGTGAATTTTTATGATTTTTTATTAGAGTTTCAGTAGTTTGACGTATTTACTTTTCCCAACTTTTTCCCAAATAGACATAATAACACCTAATTTTAACATTATTGTAAACTTGTAAATTAGTAGGGAAACCCGAAAAAAGTTGTTAGCGAAGCGATACTTTTTTCGGAAGAGGAGCAGTAGCGGTAAGGCTTTGGCTGCTTTTTTGAATAAAAAAAGCAGCTAGCCTTTTAGCTAACTGCGACGTGGTTGCGGGGGTAAGACTCGAACTTACGACCTTCGGGTTATGAGTTCATACCATCTTTTAAAATCTCTGCATATTTATAGAAAGTTTTTCCTTTTGCTGAAGTCATTTCTATTTTTAATTCATAATTATCTTCTAATAAATCATAATTTTTAATAAATTCTTTTACTTCTTCTATATTTGAACATTTTATTAGATCAAATTTTTCTTTAATTTGTTTTATCCTAATCTCTTTATCTAATATATTATAGACTACATCATTATATATATTGACAAAGCTAGTTTCCTTTAGTTCTATTAATTGCTGTAATCTTTCTATATTTATATTCTTTTTTAATAATGGAAATTTGACATTAATTAATTCTATTTTATTTTTACTTTCATAAATTTTTTTATATAATCCTATAATTGCATATATATCATCTTTAGGTATTTCATTTGGTATAACAAATTTAGTATTAAAATATTCTTCAATCTCTATTATTGCTTTAATTAAATGAATATAATCCTCAAGTTGTATTATCTTTTTCTCATCATGTTTATTATTGATTTTACCAGACATTATTATTGTTTTTCTTTTTTCATCATAAATTGAATATTTTTTTGTAAGTAAATTTAAAACAAATTCATTAAAGATACTTATGCATCTACTGTCCTTTATTTTTTCTGGATTTGCTTTATAATTTAAATTACATTTTAATTTTTCATCATTAATATAATCTAATTGCAATTGTATAAATACGATTGCAGATTTCTGGGCACAATTATCTAATATAAATTTATTGTTGGATAATTGTCTTGTTAATTTTAAATCAATATCACTTAACTTAAAATCTGAATTATCAAATTCAATATTTACCTTAAATTCAACCTTTGGTAATTTTCGCTTTTGAGGCATTATATATGTTTTTGTACCTGCTTGCATAGGAGAAATTTCAGGATTAGGGTATGGATCAAGTACATTCCCTAGATATTGTTCAAACCTTGTAATTTTAACCTCAACAGGACTATCTGCATATTGAAGCATGTCCATTAGCATTGCTTGATTTTTCACATTTTTATATCTCTCATCTATTATCTTAAATGAGCTTTTAAAATTGGGTGGATATTTTTTTACAGCATCTTTAGTTAATGGTTTGCTAACTAATGCATACTTGCCATTAGACATCTTTTTTGTTGCAACGGCATAATCAGGAAATAACTCATGCGAAATTGCAACTTTTGTAAAATCGCCATCTATAACTATATTTATTTGATTATTAGTTGTTTCTTGCTTTTCAATATTAGTTTGTATTATTTTCTCAATATTACTATCTATTATATCTCCTATTTTATTTTTTGAATCCAACATTCTACTTATTCTCCTGTTTAATATTTCTTATTTTGCTATCCGAAATATTCCCTATTTTATTTATTTTCTTTGTATATTCTATACCACCTAAAAATCCTAAAATTGTTGTAAAAATTGCTAATCCTAATTCTAGCACTATTCTTACCATTTGATTATCTATAAAGTCAAACATTTTTCTCACCTCTATTTTAATTAATTGTATTTTACCATAATTTTCATTTTTTTACAATTATTTACAAATAATATAAAAATATAAACTCATTTTATTTTAAAAACACTTGCTAGACTCTAACAAGTGTTTCGTTTCTTATAGTTGTCCAGAATAGATTCGAATTCATTAGCAAATACTTTTCTTATTTTACTTTCTAGCATCCCCTTTTCCCCGCTTCCCGTTGTGTTAAATCTTATGAGTGGAATATCTTATTTTATAAATATTGCATTTTTTAACTTATCTTTTTCGCTGCTTAGTTCTCTGTCATATCTTCATTTTTTATCATTACTAAATATTTATATATGTTCATTTATTCTTCTCTAATAATACTTTCTAAATATTTACTGGCTTAAATATAATTATTCTATAAATTAAATGTTTTCATTTATACTTTTTCATCTCAACAATTATTTTCCCTTTTTTATTGCTTTCAGAATACTCATATAGAATAAACTTTCCTATTCCTCTTATTGCAATTACATCATTTTGTTTTAATGATTTAGATGCTTTAGTTTCACATTTGGTATTTACAAATACTTTTTCTTCTAATAATAATTCATTTGCTTTATTTCTTGAAGTTCTTGCTAGTTCAGATACAATGCTATCTAATCTCATAGATTGTACTGAAATCTTTATTTTTTCGAATTCTTGCTCTTTTATTTTTACTTCCGCATAATCAATAATTTCTATCTTTGCTTTAGCTAGTCTTGTAAAATCTTTTAAACTATCAGCTATATATTTTGCATTTTCTTCTAAAACAAATATATAAGCTCCATCTTCACTAACATTGATATCTCCTATTCTATTTCTATTTAATCCTGTTTTCATAGCCATTCCTAAATAATCTCTGTGAGTATACTTTCCAAAGACTTCTTTTGGAAGTATTATTTTTATTGCCTTTATTACATTTTGTAAATTTTTTATAACTATATCTAGTTCATATTTTTCAGGATATATTACAAGAACTTCTGCTTCTGCTCCCTCATAACCTCCAAAAAATAAATAGTTTTTTATTTTTAATTTATTTAATTCTTTTTGTAATATTTCTTTTTGATACATACTTAAAAATTCGGTATTTACTATTTTATTTCGTGTTTTACAAATTTTAATTTTATCCATTAATTTTGCTACAATTAATTTATCTTCGACTGATTCCATTTTAGCTCCTTTTATTTATTATTGATTTTTATTATATCATTTTTATCTATTTTTTCATATAATTTTCTAGTATTAAGTGTTATATTAAGTATTTTAATTAAAAAAGCACTTGCTAAAATCTAGCAAATGCTTTATTTCAATGGTTGCAGGGGTAAGACTCGAACTTACGACCTCAGGGTTATGAGCCCTGCGAGCTGCCAACTGCTCCACCCTGCGATGTATTTAACTTCTTTATTATAATATTTTATTCTCTAAAAGTCAAGCTTTTAAGTAACTTTTGTAATAAGTCTTTTATATTATATACCATTTTTATAAAAAAAATTACTTATTCTCATCTTTAAAATTACTCAATATTTTTCCTATTGCATAAACTATTTTTGTTGAATTTCTATTACCTATTTCTTTACCTATTGCTTTTCCTCCTACTGTCATTGCAGCAACAACTGCACTAACTAAAAATTGGATGTTTTCAGGCATCCCTAAGTTTTGAGTTACTTTTAATGATATCATCGTGCTTATTGCTCCACTTAAAACTCCACATATATCTCCTATTACATCCGCACAAATATTAGCTACTTTTGATGCATTTTTTATTAATTTCAATGACATTTTAGCACCAAATGCTTTTTTCGTTGCTTTTGCATGAAACTCTTCTTCATTTGCAACTGTTACTGCAACCCCTATTATATCAAATACTATACCTATCATAATAACTGCAAGTAATATTATTATTGCAGATACTGTATTTAATTTTGATACTCCATTTGTGGAAATATAGGAAATTATTATTGATAGTAAAAATGTTGTTATAAATACTTGTATTGTCCATTTTAAGTGACTTTTTGATGATTTTTCTTTATTTGTCATTTGCTACTCCCTTGGCATTCTAATAGTTGAAGATGGCAAAAGTCTAAGTAAATTTTACGGTTTAGGTCTGGTTGAATTTCTCTATTTTCTACTTAGCATTACTGCTATAGCCGTTTCCATTTAAAGAAAATAACTATTAGTCTAAAATAGTTACCAGATTGCCACTTAAATCCGTACCTTAATCCCTAGACTTTTTTGCTTTTCGTTTAAAGCATGCATTCTAGAAGTTTTCCTTAACACTTTTAATTTTTGCTAGTCTTTTTTGCAAATGTAATTTCATAATATTTACTTAATAAATATCAACATTGGCCAAAAGTTCATATTCAAATTATTAATCCCAATACATTCACTCGAGACAGGCTACTCTATGTATTTTGTGTCTTGGCACTCAACATAGGTTTTACTTAATTTACAATTAAATTAAGCCTCCGCGAAATTAGGGCATTAATATATATGCCATTACATATTTCCCTAACTTCTTTACTCCCTGATTACACACAAAACTGGCATTTCGCGCACAAACAAGAAACTTCATCGATTTGCCCTTTAGTGGATTTTTAGCCCCACCCTCGCAAAATAAAAGCGACTAGAATAATGTGCCATCGTTATTATTATATCATATTCTTCTAATTTTTTCCACTGTTTTATACAATAACATCATCATTGTATATCATAGAAACATTATTACCCTCTATTGTTTCAAATTCTTCTTTTATTATATCTTTTGAAAAATATCCTGCAATAAATCCAATTAAAAATACCATTATCATTATTATTATTGTTCTCAATTTTTCTTGACTAACATACATTTCTTTATCATATATCTTTACATGATCTTCGTTTTGGTCTTTTTTGTTATCTTCCATATTTACCTCTTTTCTTGTTTGCTATAATAATATTATTATACTATTTTTATTTTTTAAAATCAACCTTAAGTTGACAATTATATATTTAATATTTATAATTAATTTATTATAGTTTGTTGGGGGTTTTTATGAATATCATAGTTGGTAAAAATTGTGGTTTTTGTGCTGGTGTAAAAAATAGTATTTCCAAAGCTGAAGAAGAACTTAAAAAGAATAATGGTAAATTAGATTGTTTAGGGGAAATTATACACAATAAAGAAGTGGTTTCTTCCCTTGAAAATCGTGGTCTTAGAACTATTGATTCTATAGATGATGCTAAAAATAAAGTACTTATAAGAGCTCATGGAGTGAGTAAAGATACCTATGATATAGCAAAAGATAGAAATATAGAGTTAATCGATTTAACTTGTCCAAAGGTTTTAAAAATACATAAATTAGTTGATTCTTTTTCTAAAGATGGTTACTTTATATTTTTATTTGGTATAAAAAATCATCCTGAGACTATTGGAACTATCAGTTTCTGTAGTAATAATTCATATATAATAGAAAATGAAAATGATATTCAAAATGCATTAAATAAATTGTATGAAAGTAAAATTAAAAAAGTATTAATAATTTCTCAAACTACTTTTAGTGTTGGATTATTTAATCAATTTGTTGATATTATAACTAATACATTAGATAGCTCTTATAATATTCATATTGAGGAAAGTATTTGTAATGCAACAAGTTTGAGGCAAAAGGAAACAGAGCAAATAGCATCTGCCGTAGATTTAATGATTATAATTGGTGGGAAAAATAGTTCAAATACTAAAAAGCTTTATGAAATTTCTATTAAAAAATGCAAAAATGTTTTATTTGTTCAAACTAAAGATGATTTAGATTTAAAATATTTAAAGAATGTTAATAGCATAGGAATTATGGCCGGTGCATCTACTCCTAGCTATATAATTGAAGAAATATATAATATTTGCTTAAAAATTTAAACTTTAATATATTTTTTTATTGTTTCAAATTTTGCATCTCCTATGCCTGATACATTTTTTATATCTTCTATTGTTTTAAATTTACCATTTTCTTCTCTATAGGTAATTATTTTGTTTGCTGTTGATTCACCAATTCCTGGCAAATTTTGTAATTGTTCTTTGTTTGCTGTATTTATATTTACTATTCCCAAATTTTCCGTTTCGTCCACTTCTTCTATGACATTAATTCCTGGATCTTCAGAAATTATATTTAAATCTTCTATATTTTCTTTATCTTCCTTATTTGGTATATATATTTTTTGCCCATCCTTTACAGCATATGCAAGATTCACTCCACTCAAATCTGCATTTTCTGTTACTCCTCCTGCTGCTTCTATAACATCATTTATTCTTGCGTCTTCTTTTACTTCTACTATTCCATTGTTTTTTACAGCTCCTGTTACATGTACTATTATTTTTGTTTCTTCCTGCTCTTTGCCTAAATCTTCTTCCGCTTCTTCTACTATTTCATTAATTTCTTCGTAATTATAAATGTCTTTTGTGCTATTTATGTAATAATAAACTATTACTATTGCTACTACTGCAATTCCTATAACTATTATAATTTTTTGTTTTTGATTTAACATATTAATTTTCCTCCTTATTTTTTTATTATTCAAATAAAGTATTGCTATTTTTTTACAATCTATGTTATATTTACATTATGAAAAAGATTTTAATTTTTGTTATTATTTTAATTACATTTAGTTCTAAATGTTTTGCAAGTGAAGTGTTAGAAGATAATGCAAACACTTCTTTTTCTGTTTTGGGTAATTTAAAGATTGAATCTGATTGTGTAATAATGGTTGAAAGAAATTCTGGAGAAATTTTGTATCAGAAAAATGCTTATAAAAAAATGTATCCAGCTAGTACGACTAAAATTTTAACTGCAATCCTTGTTTTAGAAAAATGCCCTTTGAATGAAATTGTGACAGTTAATTCTTCTGCATTGAAAGCTGTTCCTGCAACTTATACTACTGCAAAACTAAAAGCTGGTGAAAAATTTAGAGTAGAAGATTTGCTTTATGCAATGTTAATTCCTTCTGCAAATGATGCTGCAAATGTTTTGGCTGAGCATATTTCCGGGTCTATTGCAAATTTTTCTGAACTTATGAATAAAAAGGCTAAAGAAATTGGTTGCAAGAATTCTCATTTTGCTAATCCAAGTGGTGTTCATAGTACTGAATTATATACAACTGCGTATGACTTATCTTTAATTGCGAGATATGCAATGAATATAGAAAAATTTAGGCAAATTATTACAACTACAACCTATACTTTGCCAAGTACAGAACTTCATCAAAATTCAGACAGAAAATTTACTACTTCTAATGCTTTGATTCGTCCTGATTCTAATGAATATTATGAATATGCTAATGGCATAAAAACTGGATTTACAAACCCAGCTAAAGATTGCATAGTTGCTTCTGCCAAAAAAGATAATAAAGAATTTATTGTTGTAATTTTAGGGGCTGATTATACTGATGATCATCTTAGGCAAAAATATGTAGATTGTAAAACTTTATTTGATTCTGCTTTTGATAATTATATACCAAACGATGCAGATATGCAACAGCAAATTCAAGAATCCTCAGAAAATGTTGTTACTTCAAAGAAAAAAGATGATGTTATAGCTACAAATAATGGATATATGATCTTTAAATTTGCTTCTAGGATAGTTGCAGTTATTGTTATTATTTTTGCAATAAGAATGATTTTTGTTGTTAGTTTTAAAAGTGATGATAAACAGTATTCACGAAAGCGCAAGCATAAGTAAAAAAAGAGATGGACTAAATTAAAGTTCCATCTCTTTTTTTTATTATAATATTATTTTTAATATTATATTGTTATTATACATTGATTTACATATGTATGAACTATTTATTTTTTCTGTTATTTGATTACTTTCTAGCATCGGTGAAACAAAACTTATAATTGCAAGAGCTATATACACTATTAAAAATCCTTCTAATATTCCATATATTGTTCCTCCGAACTTTATTGAATTGTTTTATTATTGGTATCTTTTCTACTATATGTGCAAATAGTTTTAAGAATATCATCAAAACTCTTGCAACTAGGAATAATCCTATCCATGTTCCAATCCTTATAACTATTATTGATAAACTTTTAGCTATATATTCTGAGCTATTTGATTTAATTTCTTCCGTATAATCATCAATATATTTCCCAAAATTTTCCAATAGATTAGCTGTGTTTTCTTGCTGTTCTTGAGTTTGTTCTTGTTCATATAGTCTTTCTTGTATTATTGCTTGCAAATCTGTTGCTAGATTTGTATTATTTACAATATAATTTGATATTGGTATATATAAGATTAATGCTATTACCAATGATATGATAAATCCTAATATTTTTACGCCTACTTTTATTAATCCCCTATAGTATCCTAAAAATGTAAATAATATTACAATTGCTATTAAAATTAAGTCAACTATCATTTTAATTCCTCCTTATTATATTTAAAATGTTAATACCTTTATTCTATCTCTATATACAATTCCCGCAATAGATCTTCCAAGTACTATATCTTTGATTTCTTGCGTTGATGTGTATTTCTTTTCTAACCATCCGGTTTAAATTGATTAAATGTATTTCTGTACCTAAATTTATGGCAACAACTTGATTGCAACCTACCAAATCTTTTATAACACTGTCTACACTATAAGTTGATTCTGCCTTTGACAATGTATTTGTGAATATTATATCTGTTCTAGAACTAAATAGACCCGTTGATATTTCTTCTGCTCTAACTGTATATCCCTTTAAATCTATACTTGACATCTGTACATTCTTACTAAAATCTAATAATTTTGTCTCATTTTCTTCATAAATCATATGTATAGAATCATCATATATGCACATTAGTTGTCCTTTTTCTTGATATCTTATGTCTGTTATCATTTTATTTTCATCGGCATTATGCTTAAAAATTATAGAATTAGTTGTATCTCCATTACTTGCTTTTTCTATTTCTATTATTTTTATACTTGATTCTATTAATGCCCCATTTATATCAACTTCTGCTATTGCCAAATATTTTCCGTCTATCGATATATCTGTATCTACGGCGATTGTTGATGCTAAATATGTTTTAAATAATTCTTTACCATTTTTATCAAATGTTATTATAATGCTTTTATAGCTTGTTCCTTCTGTTATTATGGCTGTTTTCCCATCTCTGCCTATATTTATTTTATTTATATTTCCTTCTACTTTATTTTCCCATAATATTTTTCCGCTCTGATATTACATATATATTTTGTCCCTTATTTTCTGCTATTGCTAAATACTGTCCATTTGATTCAAAGATAGGATTACTTATTGTAACTTCTAACTCATAGGCCTTGCTTCCATAGCTATTATACATTTCTAATTTTCCATTGCAAAGTATTACGATATATTTGTCATATGCATATATATATTGTGTCTTATCTCCGTCTATTTCAATGGTTGCTATATCTTCTTCAGTTACTTCTTTTTTTAAAATATTTATGTTTATCCAGTCTCTCGCTTCCTCATTAACAATATATGTAATAATTACTGAAAGTGCTGATATTGCAACTAATATAATTGCAGCTATTATTATTTTGTTTTTTAGTGACATTTTCCCTTTATATTTTAATATATTCATAAATAATCCTTTCATTATTTTTATATTAATATTTTATAATATTTTGTTAATTATTACAAGATTATTTGCATTTTATAATTAAAATTAATTGTATTATTCCTAAAATTCCAAATAATGGATATAAACTATTAACTAAATTAGAAAAGCCAAACATAGCAACAATCACTGATATAAAACATATTAATTTATTTAATAGAATATATTGTTCATGATTTTCTGATACATTATTTAAGAAACCAAATGCTGATGATATGGCTGTTGTAATAATCGCTCCTAATATTATTATTCCATATATATATTGATAAATTTTTCCAAAATTGCTAACAGCATATACTGCAGGTAGTTCTATTTTGGATATATCTGTATTTATATTTAAAAGTAGCAAAAACATAATAATTCCAAGTAGTATTATAATTATAATGCTACTAACTACTATTTTTATATGATCCGTATTTTGTTTTATATATTTTTTCATAGGTATTAAGACTGATGCTAATGTTATCGTATTATAACTTGCATATAAAATAGTTTTAATAATCCATGATAAGTTATTGATATGTAATGAAATGGTATTATCAGTTTTTAGACTTTTTATTCCTAACATCATTAATATTATAATTACTATTGGCATTAAAATAGAATTAATTGTAAATAATCCATTTATATTTTTATTTAAAATTATATAACTTAAAATTGCTATTGCAATACTTGAATATATTCTATTTATTCCAAATTCCTGATAAAAATACGCTGAAAAACCTGCACACATTATGAAAAATGTCGTTAATAAAAATATATTAATTATAAAATTTAACACTCTTTCATAATTAATATATTTTCTTTCTCTTTTTAAGATTATATCTAATAGTTCTTTATAATTATTTATATCATATTGTTTAATTATTTTTAATATTTTATATATAATATATCCAATTAAAAAAATTGAAAGTATCATACCTATCAATCCATTAATTCCATATATATAAAAAAAAGTATAAATTTCTCTTCCTGATGCAAAACCTGCTCCTATTATTGTTCCTACTATAACTAATGTACAGGTTATAATATTTAAAATTTTTATCACTCCTTTTACATGAAAAAAACTCTCATATAATAAATATATGAGAGTTTTTATTTTTTATTTTATTTATTTATTTTTTTCTTCTCCTTATTTGCCATACAACAATTCCAAGGATAACGATTAAAACAGGAACTACGAAGATTATTATCTTTATTATTGTATCTTGTGCTTGTGTTGCTGTATAATATGTACTTTCTACACTTTTTCTAATTACTAATCCCTCTGGTGCTTCTGCTGTATGCCCTATTGTTCCTAATGCTAAATCTAGATTATTATAGAAATATATAGCTGGTATATTTCCAATACTTTCATCTAATATGAATATATTATTTGCATATATAACTAGTGAAGATACTACGGCTTCTTCATTATCAGTTGCATCTTTTACTGTTTTATCCATTACTGCTCCGACAACTGAGCTACCTACATCATCATCCTTTGTTGCTGTCAATGATTCTAAATCTAATTTTGTTCTAAAGAAAGATGTATCACTTGTTGATAACAAGTCTGTTTTTGTAACTTTTAGTTTCTCTAATTTACTATCTTCTGCGAAGCGTAATCTTCCTGAACTAAAGAACAATACTAATCCATTTCCATATAAACTACTTGTAACTCCAGAATACTGAATCGTTGGTATTATTATATTAGGTTGTTGCATTATCATTTTGTTTGCATCTTGTTCTATAATTAATCCATTTCTGTCCAATACTACTCCATATAAATCTAAGATTGATTGTATGTTTGGAGTTTTGTCGTCTTTTGCAAATGCATCATTAAACCAAACTATATTTCCACCATTGTTAATATATTTTTTTATTATATCTGTTTCATAATCTGTAAAATCTGCTCTAGGTGATGCTATTATTAAAGTTTCGCAATCCTCTGGGACACTGTCGCTTTTTAATAAATCCAAGTCTTTAAGTTCATAATTTTCAAGTTCCAAATATTGTTTAAATATACTCATATTTGATGCTACTGAATATTCTTTATGTCCAGTTAGTACATATATAGGTACTATCTTTCCAATTGAAGAAACTGAAATTATGCTATTGGTTAGTCTTTGTTCCGTTACATCTATTTGATTTCCTGTGCTATAATCAAATGTACTTAACTCCGCTTGATTTATTACTTTGTGTTTATTTCCTGAAATTATTAATATGCTATAGCTTTCTGTTTGTATTTCATATTCTTCGGCTAAATCAGCTCTTTCTGTAGCTGTTGTTACCTCTACCTTTATATTATTTTTTACTTTTGCATACTGTTTAGCTAAATCAACCAATCTGTCATCTTCTAAATAATCAAATAAATATATATTTATTTCTTCATCATCTGGAATAGCTGCAATCGCATCTTTTGATTTATCTGTTAATGTAAACAATTTTTCCTCTGTTAAATCTATATCAGATAAATTTAAAGCACTTACTCCGATATTTATTCCAAAAAATGCTGCTATTAATATTGCTATAAGAACCAAAGTTAAAATTCTATCTTTTAGCCATTTTAATTTTATGCTCTCAAATATTTTCTTAATTTTTTTCACTTAATCTTCACCTCTTCTATTTTAGATTCTTTCTTCTCTGCATTACAACAATTGTAAGTAATATAAATAGCCCTATTTGTGTTAATAATGTTATAGTTTCATTTATTGGAAAAATTCCTTGTGGGTAATCTTGGAATTGATATAACGGAGATATTACATTAAAGCTAGATGATAGATTTGGTAAAAACCAACTTACAATTAATAATATTATTGTTGCTACTCCAGCTATTATTTGATTTTCTGTCAAGCTAGATATAAACATTCCAAATGCTATATATGCCATTGATAGCAATATAAATCCTACTAATGTTGATAATACTATTGTTAGCTCTGTAATTCCTCCTGCAAAAATACAAACTATTGCATAATACATCAATGAAAATACTTCTGTAATTAATATTACAACCAATGCTGCCAAAAATTTTCCCAAAACTATACTTGTAATACTTCTTGAAGATGTAAGAAGTAAAGTTTCAGTTCCATTCTTTCTTTCTGATGAAAACATTCCCATTGTAAGAAGTGCTATTGTAAATGTTAATAATTCAGCTGTGTAATAAAATAAATATGAATATTCTAAGCTTCCATAATTGAATATGTATAAATAAAAGAAAAGGCTAGACATAAGTAAAAATGAACCTATAAACACATATCCTATTGGAGATAAGAAGTAAGTTTTAACTTCTTTTTTTATTATAGCCCACATTATTTATCCCCTCCTTTTTTCTTATTTTTCTCAGTTTTTTTTGCTTTTTTATTTTTCTGTTCCTCTTTTTGCTTATTTTTTTCCAATTTCTTATTTTGCTTTTCTTGTTTTTGTTTTGCTTTCATTTCTTTTTTTTCTTTTTTGATTTCTTCCTTAGTTTTTTCTGGTTCACTTTGTTGATTATTTATTAAATCTAAGAAAGCATCTTCTAAACTTATTTCTGCTTTTTTTAACTCAAATATAGTAATATCATTCTTTGCAAAACTTGCGAAGATTTCTTTTCTCATATCAGTATTATCTTTTGAAGATATGCTATATTGTTTAGTTCCATCTGATAATTCTTTAACTAGTTTTATTTTATCAATGTTTGAAATTCCTTTTACTACATTCTCTATTTTGTCTTCAGGATCTTCAACTGTAACAAGTAATTTATTTTCTTTTTCTGTTTTTTCTTCAAGATTCTTTGGACTATCTATTGCAACCAATTTTCCTTTGTTTATTATTATTACTTTTTTACATATTTGACTCACTTCTGATAATATATGTGAGCTTAACAATACAGTATGATTTTTACCTAATGATTTTATTAAATCTCTTATTTGTGTTACTTGCTTAGGGTCTAATCCTACAGTTGGTTCATCCAATATTAATACTTTTGGATTACCTACTAAGGCCCCTGCTAAACTTACACGCTGTTTATATCCTCTAGATAGATTCCTAATTATTCTGCCTTTTACATCTTCTATATTAACTGCTTTCATAACTCTTTCTACTTCTTGTTTTCTTTCTTTTCTTGGAACACCTTTTAATTCAGCCATATATTTTATAAATTCTTTTGGTGTTAACTCGCTATATAGCGGTGTAGTCTCTGGCATATACCCAATTTCGCGTTTTGCTTTTCTTGCTTTTTTGCTCACATCATATCCATTTATTTCTACTTTACCTTGAGTTGGTTCTATAAATCCAGTTATAATACTCATAGTAGTAGTTTTTCCTGCTCCATTAGGTCCTAGAAATCCGAACTATTTCTCCTTCTTTTACTTCGAAATTCATATTGTCTAGAGCAATATAATTTCCGTATTTTTTAGTAACATTTTCTACCTTAATCAAAACCGTTCCTCCTATCTTTATATAAATCGTTATAATCTTATCATTAGTAAAAAATATTTGCAACATTTTCACACAAATTTCACAAAATTATTTACGGAAACTTGATTTTGACCCTTTACATGTTAGATAATATTATATAGCTTTGAATAAATTCATTTTTTTGAGTATAATAGTTGTATATTTGCACTATTAGAGTGTGTTTCTTTTACCTATTAGTGTTTGGTATTTTAAGTTTGATGTCTATATAATTTTATTAATAATGTTTTTTCTTTAATAATTTTAATGGGGGAATTTTATTATGAAGGATAATATTATGATAGGTAGTAGAATTAGAAATATAAGAGAAAGTATGTCGTTAACTAGAGAGCAATTTTCTGAATTAATTGATATTTCTCCTTCTTTCCTAAGTCAGCTTGAAAGAGGAGATAAGTCAATGAGTATTGAGACTTTAATGCTTATTTCTTTAAAATCAGGATTCTCATGTGATTATATATTATTTGGGGATTCAAATAATTCTACTTTCTTAAATAAGATTGACAGAATGCTTTCAAATAGCTCTGATGATGTAGTAGAATTGGTTTATAATATGATAAGACCACTATCTCAATATACATCGAAATAACTTAATATTTAGCTTAATTTTTTAATTTTCAATAAATTAATAGTTTATTTTTGTGCCATTTTTTCAGTATAATTTTTGAATTTTCGCAAAAATTCATTGACAATATGGTCTTTTTATGATATTATACTTTAAGTTCATTTTGGGTCAGTAGCTCAGTTGGATAGAGCACAGGCCTTCTAAGCCTGGGGTCGGGGGTTCGAATCCCTTCTGGCTCACCAAAATAATCTTATACGAACCTAGTATAAGTTAATCCACCATATTATAATCACATAAGGTTAATATGGTGGATTTATTCTTTTAAATTGTGATAATATGAATTGATGAATTACATTTTGATAAAGTAGATATTCTTATATTTATATTTGGTGGATTAGCAATACTTAGCACTATTTGTTCCAAATATATTTTTATGTCATTCTCTGGTGCTTCTAATAGGTTTGAAGGAATTTTTACAATAATTACATATATATTAATTTATTATAATAGTAAATACTATTTTAAAAATTATAGAGGTTTTACCACTATTTTATCCGTTTTATATATTTTAATATGTGCATTTGCAATTATTCAATTTTATATAAAGCCTAATTTTTATCTTGTTCCTATTTTTCAAAGAGGTGCAACGGGTACTTTTGGAAATACAAATTTTATGGGAAGTTTTGTTAGTATTGTTCTTCCTGCTTTTATTTTAGGTTCTATTTTTAAAAATAGAAAAATTTATTATATAGGAAGTGTATTTGGTTTTAGTGCCATGTTACTTTGCCTCGCACGAAGTTCTTGGGTTGCATTTGTTATAAGTATAATTTTAATAACTCTTTATTTAATATTTAAAAAAATAAAAAATATTTTAAAAGATTTTTTATTATAATTATTTTATTTATACTTTGTTTTTCTGCTTTAAATTTGTTAGATAAAAAGGATCGTTTTGTCAAAAGAATTGATGTTGCAAAACAAGAGATTTCAACAGCTTTTCAATCAGGTCTAAGTGATAAGATGGAATCTGGGAGAATTGCTATTTGGAAATTAACTGGAAAATTAATTTTAAAATTGCCTATATTTGGGTGTGGTGTTGATGCCTTAGAAGTTGGATTGGAAAAAGTACTCTCTGAAGAAAATGCTGCTTTTATTGCTAGAACTGGTGTTTATATTGATAAAGCACATAATGAATATTACAAATTGCAGCTACTATGGGAATACCCGCATTAATTGTTTATTTAGTTTTTATTAGTACAATTATTTTCCCTAGCATTAAAAATATTAAAAAATCAAAAATAATTGCGTCATATACTATTGTTGTTATTAGTTATCTAGTACAGGCATTTTTCAATATTAGTACAATTGGTATTGCACCAATATTTTGGTTTATATTAGAACTTGCTTCAAGGAATATTAATTATATAACAAAAAATAGCACTTTAATTTAAAGTGCTATTTTTTGTTATTAATCCTTTTTATTTTATTTCTTTCATTTTTTTAAACATATAAATGTTATAATTCCTATGATTGTAGTAACTCCTATTGTAATAATAATTATTGCACTTAATTCTTCTCCTGTACTTGGCAATGGTTTATTACTATTATTGCTACTACTTTTATTACTACTGTTACCACTATTACTGCTTATTCCATTATTAGAATTATTGTTGTTATTGTTATTTTCACCTTGATTTTGTGGTTCTTCTGGTTTTGCAACATTTATTGTTAATACTTGATCTTGTCCTGATATTTCTTCGCTTCCGTCATTTGTAACTATATCTGTGATTTTAACTTGAGTTTGTGTGTTTTCTATTCCGTCTTTAACTCTTAATTTTAATTTTCCAATTGTTTGATCTGTATCTACTCCATCTTCAATTATTACCGCTAAGAAGTTTCCTTCGCTTTCTCCTTCTTCATCATTATATGTTATTGACCAATTGTTTTCTCCTAAAAAATTACTAGAAAGAACTTGATCAAATACATTTTCATCATATTATAATTTAGCAGATATCGTATTAATTCCGCTTCCTTCTACATCTATATTAGAAATACTAAATTCAACAGTTATTGTATCTCCTGGTTTTACATTAGAATTATCAGCATTTGCAGTAAATATAAAACTTGCTGCTTGTACATAACAAATATTAGTGCAAAACATTATAATTAATGCTATTATAAGTGTCTTTAGTTTCTTTTTCATAATTAATATTCTCCTCCCTCTTTACAGTTTTGTATGCCCTTCTCTATAAATTATAATATAAATTATAAAAAAATCAAATACCTAAATTTCTTTTTATTTAAAGCTAATTATTTTAATTGTTCCTTTTTTCATATTTCCTGCTTCATCAAATGCAATAAATGTATATGTTCCATTTGCTGTTATATCATAAGTACCTGTTTGTTCTGTTGATTTATTTCCATTTGGTAACAATACTTCTTTTATTCCACTTTCATTATCTTCTGCTGTATATCTTATTTTTATCTTTCCATCTATTATATTTTCTTGTATAAAGTCAATTTCTATTGTTGGAGCTATTTTATCTATATTCTTTATCTCTATAGTTTTTATGACACTATTTAATAAATTATCATATGCTACAAATGAATATTTTCCATTTGCTTTTGCTGTAAATGCTCCTGTAGGATCTGTTACTATTTTTCCATCTGGTAATAATACTTGTTTTAATCCACTTTCATTATCTGTTGCACTCCAGTTTATTAAAACATTATCATTTACCCATTGAGTTATATTTTGTGATAACTCTAATGTTGGTGGAATTTTATCTATATTTTGTACTTGTATTTCTGCTTTATGTTCATTTCCTACATTATCATATGCTATAAATGTATATGTTCCTAGTTCTCTTACAATAAATTCTCCTGTTAAATTATTTGATTTCATTCCATTTGGTAATAATATTTCTCTAAATCCACTTTCATTATCTGCACATTCCCAAGAAATATTTGTTGTTTCAGCAGACCACTCTGTATTTTTTTGAGTTAATCCAATTGCTGGTTTTATATGGTCTATATTTGTTATCTGTTTACTTATAACTACACTATTTCCTATTTTATCATATACAGTAAAATTATATACATCATTATCTGTTACTCTATAAGTTCCGGTTTTATTTGTAGTTACTTGTCCATTTGGTAATACTACTCTATCTACACCACTTTTGTCGTCATCAAAAGAATATGTTAAATCCGCATAATCTATTACCCAACTCTTAGGATTATAATCAATTGAACCTGTTGGAGGTGTGCTATCTATATTATATGGTCCTAGTACTCTATCTAAACTAGTATTTCCTGCATTATCTGTTGCAATTATATGTAGATATTTTATTCCGTCTTCATTAATTGTTACTGTATCGTTTGCTCTATTACTTGTAAAAGGATAAGTTGTTGGTGTTTCTTGGCTTTCTGTTATAGCATATTGATAATTTTTAAAATTACTTCCACCTTCATCTGTAAAATTCAACTTAACATCTACTGAATATTTCCAATCACAGCTCTCTGGATCAGCTGCAAATGATGGAGGTATTGAATCTTCTGTAATTGTAAATCTTCTTGAAAATACTTCAGAATAAGTTCCTCTATTATTTTTTACAGTAAGTTTCATCTTATAAGTTCCTAGTTCAGTATAATTAAGTTTTGGCAATGTATTTATAGTTGACTGTATAGCTCCTTCGATACCATCTTTAAATACTTCCCATTTCCTTTCTACAATCGTTCCTCCATATGGATCATATGAAGAATCTATTATTTCTAAGTTTTCATATTTTGTTATTTCGTTATTTTTGATTCTAAAAGATGCAATCGGTTTAGAATCTATATTATTTGTAGCATACATACTAACTGGTCTACTCCATACATTTTGATAATCTTTTACTCTTAATTGCACTATATAGTCTGAATCATCTGTTATATTTTTTAATTGCCCATTTTTCCATGCTTGTTCTGAAGTTTTTTTGTATTTCCATTCTATTTGAGATATACCTTTATCTGGGTCATTATATTTGTCTAAATCATAGGATTCACTTATAGTTGTAATGCTATTTCCCACTTTTGTTAATTTCATTATTGCTATTGGTCTTCTATGAATATATATTATTTCTGGGTTTGTTGGTAAATCTTCAAAACTTATAGTATATTTACCTGTTTTTCTAAAACTTTTTTCCATATTAGGTATATACATTCCAGATTTTTCATATTGTCCTAAATTGTTATCATAAAAATTATAATCATGTACTATTTTCCATTTTCCATATGGATAATGCTCATCCTTTGCATTAGTAAAAACATCTGAAGGATTAGATACAAATTCCAATTGATTTTCTGCAAGTACATATACATTATCCGTTTCTATTTCTGCTATTAAGCTTTTTATATATTTTGCTGTTTCTGTAATTGATGTATTTAATGCTGTATTATTTATAAATTTTCCCATACCATTATTTGTTGCAATTAAATTTTCAAATTCAGCTTTATTTTTATCATTTCCCCATCCAACAAAGTGAATTGATTCATCTATAAGTCTTGTTAATAATTCTCCCATTTGATTTGTTGAATTAAGTTCTTTATTTGATACATCACTTACATTTACAAGAACCTTTATAGAATTTTCTCTCCAATCCGGCTCCCTTAAAGCCTCTATTAATTTTTTTACATTTTGAGTTTCAATCTTAACGTTTTTAAAATGTCCATTTGGGTCACTGGCTGTATATGGCCCATATCCACCAGATAGTATAGGTGAATTATTGTCTGTATAATTAATTATCTCCGCTCCATTTATATATATTTTTATATTATTTCCATTTGCTTCTATTTTAACTTTATACCATACACCATTATTGAAACTATAACTTTTATAGTCTAATCTTTCTCCTATACAGTGAGATAAAGAATTTGAATTACCTGAAGTAGTATAATCATCATAATTACCATCATGGGCTGCGATTTTTGTATGATATATTGGTCCTCCATGCATTTCATCACTTGTACTTGGAATCCATGATGTTATTTTTCCGAGTGTAAGAGTTTTATGATTGCAATCCAATTCGACTCCATAGAAAGAAAATTCATTACTTCCTTTTTGATTCATTCTGAATGTAAATCCTAGAGGATCATTATCTCCGATTTTCTACATCAAATTCTATAGTATAATCAGAATCATTTTCTGCTTTTTTATTCCAGAACCCAGTCCAGTGAACATTCGCTGTCGTATAAATTTCTTGTCCAGATAATTGCCAATTTGCTTGAAATTTAGAATCATTAATATTAGGATATTTTTCCCATGTGTTAAATATTGTGGCAGCATCTGCATCATTTGAATCTACTAATACAGTATCCACTGCACTAATATTTACATAGTTATTATCTACATTTAATGCTTTTAGTGCTTCTCTTAGGTCCCTTTCAAAATATGTTAGGCTTGTTCCTGTCTGACCTTTTGTTAATATAACATCTATTTCAGGCTTAGGAGTAACAGAAAGACCTACATTTTGTGTTGCACTAATTACAGAATTTAATATTGTCTGTAATGTAAATGAAATTATTATTGTGATTGTAAATATCAAAAACATGGTACTAGATCTTCTTGACATACTCTTTCAACCCTCCTTTTTTTTTACTTTTTAATTTATTGTTGTACAATTCTAAATGGTAAATTTCTTTCTCCAAATTGTATTGATGATATTGTTATTCTTGCATAAGTCTGTGTTCCTGTTAATTTTTTATTTGATATTGAAAAGTTTCCTTGTGTTATTCCGTCTGTTGAAATATTAATAGCTTTGTCTACTTCATTTCCATCCGAATAGTCTTCTGGTTTTAAATCTATTCCAAAGAAATTTGCTATTGTTTCATGACTATAAGTTGTTCCACTTCCGCTTGTATAATATTTTGTATTTATAATTAAATCCTCAGGAAAGTAATTTACATCTTCTAATACGCTTCCATCATTATATATAAGTCTTATTTTTCCTTCTACAGTTCCAGTAAGGTTTGCTTCATTTGAAGTTATCATTATCCATTTTGGGTCTGATGTTAAGCTTGTATCTGAAACAGTTGCTTCAACTCCCTCTTGAGTTAATCTTTGTTCTGCATTTGTAATTTGAAATCCTGTTATAATAAATTCTAAACGTTCTACTTTTGCAATATTTAGTCTTGCCATTGTTATTTAAATCAGCTGATTTTAAATAAACTCCTGTTAATTGATATTCTTTTAACCCTACTACATGTCTAATAAGTTTAGTTATTTCAACTTGTTTTATTCGTCCATCTGAGTCGAAATCTCCTATTACACTAATTTGATATTGTTCTTCTCCATTTTTCAAATACATTCCCGTTCCAACATATCCTGAAGTTACTTCTTCTTTTGAGTCTTTATCTTTGTATATAGAAATTGTCTCAGATAAATTGAAGTTTTCTTTAAATTCTTGTATTTTGGTTTCTGGTAGAACTCTAGAAATTATATGTCCTATTCCATCTATAGCATATTCTTCGCTATATAGTTCGTCTCCGTACAACTTGTTTCTCTTTTTATGTAGCTGCATTTGCACTTAGAATATTAAAACTTAATAAAATAGATGCTACCAAAACTCCTATTCTGACTAAAATTTTCTTTTTCATTTTTTCTATTCCTTTCATATCATATAGTAGTCTTCTCTTGTAAAATAACATCTTATAAAAATTAAGTCAATATCATATTTTGGCAGAAATATTTTTTATGTACTTTTTTCTTTACGGAAGCTATTTTCCGCTTCTTTTGTTGTTTTTTTATTAAGTTTTTATAACATATTTGTTACAAAATGGATATTTCTATTCGCAGTTGCGACTTTCCGGTTTTATAATTTTGTTTTATCTTTATTTTTCTTTCTTATTTCAAAGCTTTGTGTTATTATAGTACTGTTATGGTTCAGTAGCTCAGCTGGATAGAGCAACGGATTTCTAATCCGTGGGTCGTGGGTTCGAATCCCTTCTGGCTCACATTTTGAGAGTATTTTAGTAATACTCTCTTTTTATTTTAAATAACTATATCTTGTTGCTAAATATAATAGGGTTCGTATTTAGAATATTGCATCTTAGCAAGAAAACTCTATACGAACCCATATATTTTTTACATTATTTCCACATTATTATCATCTATAGTCATTTCTCCATTTGAATTAATGTTAAATTTCATATTGATTATTACTCCATCATAAGGATAATCTATAATATGCTCATTTAAAATACTCACTCTTGATTGTAATACAGTTGATAAAGAAAACCTATACTCGCCCTCTTCTAATTCACCATATACATCTGACCAATTTATATTTATATCAACTTGTCCATTTTCATCTATTGCATAATTAAATTCATTTGATGAATCCTTTATTTTTGGAATTTCTGGATACGGATCATATCCAGGTAAGGCTGTGCCTCCATCTTCTGTATGTATAATTTCTGTTTTTGTTGAAGGTGAATTATATTTTTGCAAATTATATTTCATTGTAGAATAGTTATATTTAAGTTCATTTTTATCTGTTATTGTAAACTGAATCCCTTTATTATTACTTTTCTCTTTATTTATAGATATTAAAATATTGTCTTTTGAACTATATGCTTTAACAAATATATCTCTTGGAATTTCAATATTGCTTTCTTCTTTTAATATTTCTACATCATCAATAATTGCATCATACTCAAATAAATCATTTGGATCTTTGCGATAATGAAAAGTTACTAATACTTCTTGTTTTTGTTTTAGATTTAAAGTATTTTCTGTTTCATAATAGAAAAACTCTGTAGCTCTATATTTTTCACCTGCTTCTGTTGGCATTATTGTTAAAGTGTTTTTTTCTGGTCTTACTACCACACCCTTTGATTTAAAAGTTCCTTCATAACTAATAATTCCTATGTCTAGTGCAGCAGAATCTTCTAAATCATTGCTATTTTCTTGATTTTCTCTTAATTTTACATATAAAAAAATGATTGTTGTTATAATAATTATTACTATCATCAAAAATAAAATGATTCCTATTTTCTTTTTATGCATATCTTATCCTCCTTTTATTTCAGTTATCTTAAGTATCTCTTTTTTTGTTAATAGTTTCTATGTTTTCCCATTTTTTATTTATTTTGATTATATCATTACATTTTTTATTATTCAACTTAAATTTAATAAACTAAAAAAGTTGTTAGAGTTTAACCCTAACAACTTTTTTATTAATCTATTTGAATTTTCTTTTTTTCTTCTAATTGTCTAGTTTGTTCTTTTGGAACTACTAATGTTAAAATACCATTCTTAAATGAAGCCTTTATATCTTCTTCTTTTAAATTTTCTCCAACATAGAAGCTTCTTGAACATTCTCCGAAATATCTTTCCTTATGAATATATCTCTCTTCTTCATCTGATTCGTCGATATTTTTATTAGTTTTTGCGGTTACTCTTAGATATCCATGTTCCATTTCAATATCTATGTCTTCTTTATTATATCCAGGTAAATCTACATCAATAATGTAGTTATCTCCTTTCTCTCTAATATCTGTTCTCATAATTTTAGTTTCTCTTCTGTCTAAAAATGAATTATCAAAAAAGTCATCAAATAAATCAAATTCATTCCTTTTTTTTGGTATCATCATCATAATAAATCACTCCTTTAAAATAAATTTTATGTGTTGACACCATTTCAGGTAGCACATATTTTAGATTTTTAAGCTAGCTTTAAAAATCTTTTTTAAAAGTACTTTTCTTTTCATTACAATATTATTATAGCACTATTTTTAGCAATGTCAATAGTAGAGTGCTAATTTTTTTAATTTTTTTGTATATATGTCAATGATGTGAAACAAAATTCTATAAAAAAATTTGTAGTATCATTGAATTATATATTGGTGCTTTC
>CANQPK010000027.1 GCA_947625685.1 uncultured Clostridia bacterium
TATCGACATTCTCAGGCATATTTTTTCCTCCAATCTTTTACTTATACATATATTATAGTATTTTTTAGTTTGCTTTTAAATATTATTATAAAACTATATTACCCTTCTACTGCATACCCTATTGCATACTTGGGTATTTTTTAATACATGTTGCAAGCTGGAAAGCTATGTTTCTCAATTGTTACATAATTTTATTGCATACTTTTACTGCATACTTTGATGAATAGATAAGCTGTAATTTACTATGCTGATATGTTTTGGGCTTCATACCTTCTCCAAGTAAAAAGGGAGGAGATAAAAAAATGGTCAAAAAGAATTTTTTAAAAAGCAGTTTAATAGTGCTAGCAGTTTTAGCTGTAGCATTAATACCAACAGCTAGCGTAAATGCAGCTATTGATAATAGAGATGTTCCAGCCTTAGCATATAGTGCACATGTGCAAGGACTTGGATGGATGGGTAGAAAAAATGCAAGTGCAGATGTAAATGATTTAAATACAATAGCAGGAACAGAAGGACAATCAAGAAGAGTTGAAGCTTTAAGAGTTTCTTTCGATGCTCCAGCTGGTGTAACACTTAAATACAATGCACACATTCAAGGAATTGGATGGACTGGATGGACAGCAATAACAGAAAACAACCAACTACTTGGAACAGAAGGACAATCAAAGAGACTAGAAGCAATTAAATTCTCTGTAACAGGATTAGAAGGATATGAAATCAAATATCGTGCACATGTTCAAACTTATGGCTGGATGGACTGGGTAACAGCTGACGAGTCAGAAAGTTTAGCTACAGTAGCAGGAACAGAAGGAGAAAGCAAAAGAATCGAATCATTACAAATATTAATATTAAATGATACACAAGCAACAGAATTCGATTTAAGACAACAAGCTATAAAAGAATTAAAAGCATATGCAAATTCAACAGAATTTACTATGAATGCAAAATTATTAGCAGAAACACTTGAAGAGCAAATAGATGAAATAGAAGGTGCTTCAGGAAAATCAGCAATAAATGCAGCATTAAATACAGCTAAAGGTGCTGTAGATGATTTATTAAATGATAGAGAAGTTAGAAAAGAAATATCAGATTTATGTAAATCATTAGATAGTTACTTTACATCAGGACAAGATAACTTAGATCAAGCTTTAACAGCTGGAGAACTAAAAGGAGTTAAACTACTTGAAGTTCCAAGTATTAAACAAGCTATAGAAGATGCTAAAGCAGGATTATACAACAAAGAAACATATGAAGATGGTGACTTCACAGATGTTTCTGGAAAATATTTTGTTGAAGTATACAATGCAGCTAAAAAGGCAATTCTAGATTATGCAGTAGAATCATTAGAGACTTTATACAATGCAGAAGCTGATGCTGCTCATAGTAACAAAGTATTGTCAATAGGTGAATATAAATTAGCTAAAAAAGATACAAATACATTAGCAAAACTAGATAAAGATGGAAATATTAGTGATGCTGATTTAAGTGCTATGACAATGGATCAATTAAAAACTTTCTTCAACACTAAATTAGTTAGAGATCTAAATATCAAAACATTAAGAGATGCATATAAAAATAAATTAGATATGACAGGTGTAGCTGCAAATTGTGATGATGATGTAAAAGAATATGCTACAAAAGCAATAAAAAATGCTAGTGAACTTCAAACAGCAGGTCTATTAGAAACAGGAGTAGCAAAATATATTGATGTTTCTTGGGTAAAAGATGCTGTTCAAGATGGTTTAGACGATATTGAAACAGCTATGAATGCTCCACAATTAGAAGCAATAATTGAAAATACAAAAACAAATGCATTAGCAGGATTAGTAAGATTTGTTACTAAATTAAGAAATGACTTAAGTGGATTAAATGGAACAGAAAAAGTTCTAGAAGAACCAGCAATCACAGCAATAAATAAAGTATTAGCTAATAAAGACTTAACAGGAACAGATTTAGTTACTGGCTGCGAAGCTATGATAACATCATTAAGTCTTGGTGCTTAAGTTAATAAAATAAATATTAAAAAGACTACCTATTTTATAGGTAGTCTTTTTAATATTTTATAAATTATTTTGTATTCACATTGTTATAAAGTATGAAGTGTAGCTACTATTGCGTTATATGCGTCTATTGTTGCTATTAAAGTGTCAAATGTACAATTAGCTAATGAATTATTTAAGTTAATTAATGTGTTAGCATTTAATACATCAGAATAAACTTCATTTGGAACTTTCATTGCATTTATTGTATTTTGCATATATCTTACAACAGCTTTTGTTATATTTGTTTGTGTTGTAGAAACTGCATTTTTCAAATCATCATTTGATTTTGCACTTTCTAATAATTTTTTACCATCTGCTATTGCATTTTTAACTTCAGGTAATGTACCACATTTAGGATTTTCTCCTGCATTTCTTGTTCCTAAATCTCCACCTTTATCCGCTAAAGTTTTATCAACTACTACTCTCTTTCCAGAGTCTTTTAACTCATCTAGAGCATTTTGGAAAGTTTTAATTTGTACTTTTAAAGAACTTACTGTTATATCTTCCATAAAATCAACTACTGCTTTTAGATCAGTTGATGTAACAGTATCACTAGCAGGTGCTAATTCTTCACAAGCTTCTGATTTAGTTCTATATTCAGATGTAAGAACTATATCATCTCCAATAGCAGTTCCATTATTGTATAATTTATCTAAAAATGTTTTTGCATACTCTTTAACTACTTCATATATTTTTGCATCTAGTTCATTAACATTATTTGTTCTATCTACTGCTGTTTTTAAATCTGCATAAGTTTTGCTTTCAATTATTTCATCAACTTCTTCTAATACAACAGCAATTTCTGGAACATTTTGATATGTATTAGATCTATTTGAATCTTCTCTAATTACTTTATTTAATTCACCATCTGTTATGAATTTTTTTACATAATTTCTTGCATTCTCCTTATAACCTTTTAACAAGTCAGCTGCTTGTTCATTTGTTTTAGCATTAGTTGCTATATTATTTTTAGCAGTTGATAGTGCTGTAGCTGCAGTGTTTTTGTCTAGTGCTTCTTTTATAGCCTTAACTCCTTTTGCCATTTCCTCATCAAATGTTTCTTTATCTGCTGTGTAATTTAATTCATTAAAGCTATTTCTTAATTCTGCTAAACAATCTTGTTTATATTCTTCGATTTCGTTATCATCTGCAGAAAGTATTGTTATTTCTATTGCTTCCATCCTTAAAGATTTTCCAATTGTTCCTGCATATTTTCCTTCTTCTGGAACAGCATTACCTTCTGCTGCTGAATTGGTTGCAGTTACCCAATCCATCCATCCAATACCTTGAACATGAGCACGATATTTTACTACATATCCAGTTGCATTTGCAACAGATACTTCAAAAGCTTCCATTCTTAAGCTTTGTCCTTCTGTTCCAGCTAGTTGAGATGCATCTACCCAATCCATCCATCCTTTTCCTTGAACATGTGCACGATATTTTAATTCCATACCTGCAGGAGCATTTATTACATTTAATTTTATTGCTTCAACTCTTTTACTTTGTCCCTCTGTTCCTGCAAATATAGCACCTTTCATTGAATTAGATGGTGATGCACTTGAATTCTTCCAAGAATATGTTTGAATATGTGCACTACCTGTAAAACTTGGAACTGATGCTGCTTCAAGTTTTGGTAAAAATGCTAACATTGTTATCGCTGCAATAGCGATTATTAAACTGCTTTTTAAAAAATTCTTTTTGACCATTTTTTTATCTCCTCCCTTTTTACTTGGAGAGAGTATAGCTTAGAAAAAGTAGATTTATTAATGGATACATAACATTAATATACCAAAGTATGCAGTAAAAGTATGCAATAAAACCCTAAAGTACATTTAAATAAACGCTTTAGGGCTTGTTTCATAACCTGTAAAATATCAAGGTATGCAATAGGGTATGCAGTAGAAGTTCATAAAAATTGCTGTAAGAAATACTATATAAATTATAGTAAATAAAAATAAACGATGATGCAATAAGTTTAATAACTAATATCTCATCGTTTATCTTATCTATTAAATAAATATTATTTATTTTTAATATATTTACTAGCTCTTGCTGTTCCAATACGTATTATACTACCATTTTTTATCATTTTGCCTAAAACGGCTTCTATAGTTGTAGGGCTTACATCAGGAAGAATTTTACAAATATCAGCTTTAGATATTGGAACTAAACTATTTAAAACAGTTGCTTCTATTCTAGCAGTTTTAGTAATTTTATTACTGTTTACTACATTAAATCTTTTATCTAATTCTTTATAGCACATATAAAGCGTAGATAGAAAATTTTGTATAAAAGGTACATAATCATTTTTTCCATCTTCCCAATTGTTAGAAGATTGCTTTAAAGCTTCATAATAATATCCTTTCATATTATTAATTTGTTCTTCAAAAGATATATATTTTCCAGCATCAAATCCGTTCTTATATAAAAGTAGTAAAGACAATAATCTAGACATACGACCATTTCCATCACTAAATGGATGTATACATAGAAAGTCTAAAATAACACAAGGAATAAGTAATAGTTGATTAATATTTGAATTTTCTCTAGCCTCAATATATGCAAGCACTAATTGTTTTATAGCTTCAGGTGTTTCCTTTGCTGAAGTAGGTGTAAATCGTACTTTTCTATTTCCATCTTTATCTTCCTCAATAATATAATTATTATTTATTTTATATTTTCCTGCATTTTCATAAGTAGTATAATTCATCATAATTTCATGTAGTTTTAATATAGTTTCTTCTGTAAAGTCTAGATTGCTATAATCTAAATGAATTTTATTTAATGCATCTCTATATCCTGCAATTTCAGCTTCATTATGATTTAAAGGTTTACTGCTTTGATTTACAATTTCAACTATACGTTTATCACTTGTAACAATACCCTCAATTGCATTAGAACTCTTAACAGATTGGACTTTGGCAATTTTCTCAAGTTCTGTAAATATTTTTTCAAATTCGTCTTTTCTAATATTAGATTCTGTTTTTAATGAGTATATTACTGATGTTAAATTTATTAAATTTGCTGGTAATACTCCATCATCTAAAAAAGAATAATTAAATTTTCTCATATTTCCTCCTCATTTTATATGCATATAACAATATTATTTATGTGCAGATATTTTAATTTATCTGCATATATTTTAACATTTTTTATGCAGATAGTCAATAGTATCTGCATATATTTAGTATTTACATTATTCAATAAAACTGTGTAATAATTAAAAAACATAGCTTTCTAGCTTGCAACATATATTAAAAAATACCCAAGTATGCAATAGAGTATGCAGTAGATTGTGTATATGGATGCTAACATATAAAATGTTATATAAATATTCATTTCAAAAAAAGTGTCATTTTCCAGTTTTTTTGGAATAAATATTGATAAAAAAAGTTTTTTTGTATATAATAATTAATAAGAAAAAATTGATATAGGAGATATTTTATGGAAATTGAAAGAAATTATTATTTAAATAAATTAATATCAAAAAAAGAAAATAAACTAATAAAGATAATTACAGGAATTAGAAGATGTGGAAAATCATATTTATTAGATCCAATTTTTAAAAACTATTTATTAAATAATGGAATTAATGAAGATCATATTATTAAGTTAGAACTAGATTCTATAGAGAATGAAGAATACACTAATCCAAAAGAACTTTATGAATACATTATGAGTAATGTAAAGGATAATAATGTGTATTATATTATTTTGGATGAAATTCAGAAAGTAAAAGATTTTGAAAGTGTGTTAAATAGCCTTTTAAGAAAGCCTAACTTAGATGTCTATGTAACAGGTAGCAATTCCAAGTTTTTATCATCTGATATAATAACAGAATTTAGAGGCCGTGGAGATGAAATAAGAGTATATCCATTAAGTTTTTCAGAATTTATGTCAGTATATGATGGCGGGGATGAAATGAAAGGATTAGATGAATATATAAAATATGGTGGATTACCTTTGATTGCATCATTTAAAACGCCGGAAGATAAAATTGATTATTTAAATTTTCAAAAAAATAATGTATATATAAATGATGTTATTGAAAGAAATGAAATTAGAAATGATGAAGAATTAAAAACATTAGTTGAAATAATTTCATCAAGTATAGGTTCTCTTACTAATCCTACAAAATTATATAACACATTTTTAAGTAAAGGAAATAAAAATATAACAAATAAAACTATATCTTTATATTTAAAATATTTAGAAGAAGCATTTCTAATAGAAAGGTCAAAACGATTTGATGTGAAGGGAAAAAAATATATTGAAACACCTTCAAAATATTATTTTGTAGATATAGGTATTAGAAATAGCTTAATAAATTTTAGACAATCAGAAAAAACTCATATAATGGAAAATATAATATATACTGAGCTTAGGAGAAGAGGATTTAATGTTGATGTTGGTATAGTTGAGAAAAGAAATTCATTGAAAAATGGGAAAAAGGATTATAAGCAATTAGAGATAGATTTTGTTGCAAATAAAGGTAGCGACAAATATTATATTCAATCAGCGTATAGTATAGAGGATAATAAAAAGAAAGATCAAGAATTACAATCTCTTTTGAACGTTGGAGATAGTTTTAAAAAGATAGTTATAGTTTATGATCATTTTATAAAATGGCAAGATGACGATGGAATTATATATATGAGTATATATGACTTTTTATTAAATGACAATAGTCTAAAAGAAGCGTAAATACTTGCTTTTCGGCTTGTTATATATACTGCAAAGCATCTAAGTATGCAATATGGTATGCAGCAGAAAATCTATTAAATTTCACTTCATAATAAGTTTAATTGACACTCCGAGTGTGATATTATTACATCATAAAGTTTTACAAGAAGGAGTGAGAAAAATGATGACAAGGACTAACAGAAAAGTCAAATCGGTGGGAAACCGGTGAAGGAACATTATACTATAGTGAGGTGCTAAAATTATGGGTTTTTCAATGCATGATAGACGGAACAAGAAAAACTATTAAACAAAGAAAAAAGGAATCTGTCAAAGAATTCAAATCGAGAATTCTAAAATTGAAAAACGATTTAAAGCAAGGTAGCTATATAGGTACAACAGATAAAACTTTTATAGAGATTCTAAGAGAATATGTAGAGAATAAGTACAATACCAACAAAGTTACTTCTCGTACATACAAAAGAGATCTGGAGGCAATAAAACAAATAGAAAATAATTGCCAAGAGATAATAAACATGCCAATACAAAAGATAACTGCGCAAGATATTAGGAAAGTATTGCCTAATATAACAAAATATAGCAATAATACTATCAACAAAATTTATAGGTTTATGAATAAAACATTTAGAATAGCTGTATCAGATAGACTAATTTTATTTAATCCTATGAATAATGAAAGTATAGAAAAGCCGAAATCAACTTTAGAAGATAAAAAAACTGAAGCTTTAAGCTTAGAGGAACACAAGAAATTATTAAAAATTTTGGAAAGCAGTGAGCATAAATATAAATATATTGTTTTGATGCAATTATACACAGGTTTAAGGATTGGTGAAGTTTTAGCCTTAAGTGATGACTGTATAGATTATAGGAAAAATACTTTAACTATATATAGAACACTCACTCAAGATGAAAATTACAATATGATTATGGGTAAAACTACAAAAACCGAAACTTCAAAAAGGACTTTACTAATTGACAAAAAAGTAAGAAAAATATTACAAAAGGCCCAAGCGAAAAGAGATCTATTGAAAGGCAATAATAATGAACATTCTGATTTAATTTTTTATGATTTTATTAAAGACCGCTATATTACCCCTTCAGATATCAATTATTATTTGCGCAGATTAAACAAAAAAGAACATATTGCCAAGCATTTACATACGCATATGCTAAGACATACATATGCAACAAGATGTATAGAAAGTGGAATGCAAGTTAAAGCATTACAACAAATTTTGGGACATAAAAAAGTAGAAATTACTCTTGATATTTACACCTCTGTTTTTAAAGAATTTAACTTAAGTGAAATGGAAAAAGTGACAAATTATTTAGAAAATCAAGGCTTATAGAATCATTTTATAGTATAAAACTGTACAATATATTTCAAAAAATATGCAGATACTAAATTAGTATTTGCATATTTTTTATCATCACAAAATTGTTCAAAAGTATATACTTCAGTATACTTTAGTGCTTTATTTATATATTCTATCATTTTAAGAAATGATAAGTATTCTTTATCTTTCATATACTACAACTCCTGTTTTTTTAATTTCTTTATCTATTTTAGAATTTTTTATAATTTCTGATTTTTCAAAAGCATCTACTTGTTTGTGAAATGTTTCTTCAATTTTTGTAATTAAACTATATAATTTAAAACCCATTAAGACTTGCTTTGTATCAATAATTAAATCTATATCGCTATGTTTATCTGCTGTATTTTTAGCGTATGAACCAAATAATACAACAGAATATACAGGAGTATTTCTTAGCAATTTATCTAATATTATTTTAATTTCTTCTATGCTATACACTTTTTCACTCATAGTTGGTCTCCTAAAAAATTAAATTTTTATATATTTAGTATATCATAAATAAAATTTTATATCAATATTTTAAAAAAATATACACAATCTACTGCATACCCTATTGCATACTTGAACATTTTGTAGCACATGTAATAAGCTATAAATCAAGTATTTATGCATATTTCATGTTTCTATTGCATACTTTTACTGCATACTTTGGTATATAAATAATCTGTAACTGACTATACTGATGCATTTTAGGCTTCATACCTTCTCCAAGTAAAAAGGGAGGAGATAAAAAAATGGTCAAAAAGAATTTTTTAAAAAGCAGTTTAATAGTGCTAGCAGTTTTAGCTGTAGCATTAATACCAACAGCTAGCGTAAACGCAGCTATTGATAATAGAGATGTTCCAACCTTAGCATATAGTGCACATGTGCAAGGACTTGGATGGATGGGTAGAAAAAGTGCAGGAACAAGTGTAAATGATTCAAACACAATAGCTGGAACAGAAGGACAATCTAAAAGAGTTGAAGCTTTAAGAGTTTCTTTCGATGCTCCAACAGGTGTAACACTTAAATATAATGCACATATCCAAGGTATTGGATGGACAGGATGGAAAGCAATAACAGAAGACAATCAAATAATTGGAACACAAGGACAATCAAAGAGATTAGAAGCAATTAAATTTGCTGTAACAGGATTAGAAGGATTCCAAATCAAATATCGTGCACATGTTCAAACTTATGGCTGGATGGACTGGGTAACAGCAGATGAATCAGAAAGTTTAGCTAAAATAGTTGGAACAGAAGGAGAAAGCAAGAGAATCGAATCATTACAAATATTAATATTAAATGATGCACAAGCAACAGAATTCGATTTAAGACAACAAGCAATAAAAGAATTAAAAGATTATGCTAACTCAACAGAATTTACTATGAATGCAAAACTATTAGCAGAAACACTTGAAACACAAATAGGAAACATTGAAAAAGCTTCAGGTAAATCAGCAATAAATGCAGCATTAAATACAGCTAAAGGTGCTGTAGATACATTAATGGATGATAGAGAAGTTAGAGCTGCAATTAAAAAATTAGGAGAAGACTTAGATGATGTATTAAAAACAACAGATACATTAGATCAAGCTTTAACAGCTGGAGAGTTAAAAGGAGTTAAACTACTTGAAGTTGCAAGCATACAACAAGCTATAGCAGATGCAAAAGCAGAATTATATAACAAAGAAGAATATTCAACAACTGACTTTACTAAAACAACAGGAAAATATTTCAAAGAAGCATA
>CANQPK010000028.1 GCA_947625685.1 uncultured Clostridia bacterium
ATGCATTTTTCAATGTACTAAAAAATTTTAATTTTTTTCTATTTTTCTATTGACATTCATATAGTTAGTCTTAAATTTGATCTTTGGTTTAGTTTTGCTCAACTTCCTCGAATTCTAATTTACAAATTCTTCCACTTCTGTTGTATGTTACATTTTTGCCATCTCCATCTATATCTTTGCACTGAAATGCTCTCCTTTTAAATTCAGAAAATGCTTTATATGTTAATGTATATTCTTTTTCTCGCCCGTCTAATAACTTTCTTGTAGTCTTGTGTTCAACTGTTTCCTTTTTATTTATCAATATACAGTTTTTTATTTGTTCCAAATCTTTTGGATTTGACAAAACATAATTTACACCATTAGTAAATATCTGTGTCATTGGTGTGGTTTTTGTCCTCATACTATATTCACCAGTATTTTCATTTAATGTGTATGTTTCAACTGTCTCAGATACCTCTCTTTTTAGTCTAAATGCTATATCTACATAATATTCACTGCTAGTATCATTTTCAACGCCATATACACGATTGTTATTTGTTGCTTTATTTAATACACTTATTATTTCCGTTCCATACATTAATTTTTTATTATATGCATCAAATGATGCATTAAAATCTTCTATTTTTGTCTCCTCAGTATTTTTACTTGTTTCATCAATTCCACTACTTACTTTTCCAAACATTAAAATAAATACCGAAATTGTGATTAATCCAATTAATACTCCACCGGGCCATAATTAACGCTTTTGTAGCATTTTCCATAATTTTTTTCCCTTCTTATAGAATGATTAAATAAAACAACATATATACTACATCATTGAGCTCATAGTTGAGAATGATGATGTCATACTCATTAATCCTATACCTACTAATGGAACAATCAAGTATCCTACAAAAAGTACAACCATTGGTGCAAATCCTATTGCTTTTCCTATCATTCCTTTTTTAGATATTAATTTTTCATTTGCAGCTTTTCTCTTTTCTTGGTAATATTCTCTTTCTGTGTCTAACTCGTCAAAAGCCTCTCTTATTGGTATTTTTTCTACTGCTGCTTGTAAACTTTCTACTATTGTAATTAATTGTGGATATGATATATCATTCTTAAGTGTCTCTAATGCTTCCCATGCTCCACTTTCATAATTGTTTACGCATTTACTTATTGGTTCTTTAAATATATTTGCATATCTTTCTATCCACTCTAGTATCATTTCAACATTTACTCTTTCAATTTTCATTAGCATCAATATAATAGTTTGATATTGCATTACTTCATCTTCCATCTCAAGTTGCCTTAAAATTTTCTGGAAGTATAGCATCCATGTTGGTATCATATATCCTATTGTTGAGAATACTAATGCAAGTAGTACTTCAAACCATTGTATATATTCACTATTTATTGTTTGCAATTTTGTATATATTCTATCTACAGCTACTTGTATTTCTTCATCTGTTGCATCTTCATAATATTTTGAATATTTTACTTTTAGCTCTATTTGTTTTTTTGTTGTATTTGTTTTTCCTCTAAACATATCCAAAAATACATTATCTTGCTCGGTAAGCTCCATAGCTTCTCTTTCTTGCTTTGCAGACATTGAAATCAAATCATAATCTGTAGTTGGTGATGTGTATACATAGTCTATTGCAACTAAATGTACTCTATACATTAAAAATATTGATACAATAAATATTAATATTGTTAAAGAAATTTTTGTTACATATATCCACTCCATTTTATCTTTGGATGCAGCATCCTTTAACAAATCTGACAATTTTTTATATTCTTTTGTTCCTTTTTTTGGTAGAAACAAATTGACAAATTTCTTTATTGGTGGAATTCTATATAGTCTTTCTTGCCATGGATTTTGTGAATCTTTTACATTATTCTTTGATGATGTGTCTTTTACTTTCCTAATTAGCAAATAGCAAATAAATGTCAATGCTACAATTGCTATTTGCATAATCAAACCTACTTTTCCATTATAAAAACTACTTGTAAAGCTAAAATTTGCTATTGCCCAGTTCTTTAATGTTTCTACGAATAATATTGGTAAGATTGCTATTACTGATAAACTTTGAAATACATAATCTAACTTGTCTCTTTTTAATATCTCTATCTGCATCTCTTCAGTTATATTGTTTAAATTCTTTAAGTATAATGATGCTCCTGACTCTGTTTTTCTATCACCAAACTCTCTAGTTAGATAAGATACTCCTGCAAATTCTTTTAAATAACTATTAGGTGCTATATCATAATATTTTTCTAGTTCTTCTTCTGGATCATCAGATATAAGTATCTCATATATTCTTTCACCTTGTCTTGAAACCTCTAATTCATCATTTTGTGATACTTGATATATTGCTTCCTCAACCATATTATACTCATGGTATGCATGTCTGATTTCTGAGAAGAATTCAATTTGTTGTTTTAAAAGTTTATTATCTACTTTGCTTACCATTCCATCCATTATGGTTTCTATCATAAATATCTCAAATATAAGTAATATAGAAAGTATCAAAAAGTTAGTACGTGCCATCATTATAATAACAAGTGTTAATGGTACTATTACCACTAATGCTTTTGTAAGAATCGATGAAGCCTGTCTTCTTGTTTGATATTCATCCTGTATATTTATTATTTCCAATCTTCTTCTTAGTTTTACTAAATATCTCTTTATTCCTGGTACTTTTAAATATATCATATATAATTTTTGGTACAATATTTCTAAAGAGAATGTTTCTGCTTTTGTTCCTTGTCGTAACTCTTTTATGTATTTTCTTTCGCCTTTGTTCAATGCTTTACTGATAATTACATATGCAATGATTATGGCTATTAAAAGAAATACTGAACCACCCATTATGTACATAATCATCTGGTTATTCATATATTTATAGCACCTCCGTTCGTTAATTTCATTATACCTTAGTACTTTTTTTCCTTGTCTTTTTTGTTGTATCTTCATCATCTAATATTGGTTCTACTCCTGCATATCCGTCTTTAATTCTAACATGCCAATTATCTCTAACGAACTTATCGAAAGACTCTATATCTGCATCATCCATATTGTTTCTCATTTCTATTAAGTTGTTATCTGATATTTTATTTGTCAAAACATAACCGTCATCTATGTATTCCATTATATTTACATATCTATAAGTCTCTCTATCTGTTATTTTTGTAAAATAATGTGTCGCATTGTCCATAAATTTATCTAATTTTCCCTCTAATGTTTTCTCTTTTCTATGGTCAAATGTGTATTCATTTTTATTTTCTACTGGTATACATTCTGTTATTCTCTCTATATAACGCCTTCCTCTAAAGTCTTTTACTAAGTGTATATCAAAATTCAATACTTGTATAACTTGCTCTTCTGCTGTTTTTTCATCTTTGAATACTCCTGCTCTTAACATTGAGTTTCTTAGTGCTGTAACTAAGTTTGGGAATGTTTTTGCGTGGTGAGTAAACAATGTGAATTTAGATGCAACTTGGGCTGCTTGTATCATCCAAGATGCTACGGGGTCTGTTGCAACCTCTCCGAATGATGTTTACAGAACCGTCAGTTTTCTTTTGAACATCTAGTCCCTCTTGTCCAGATACTGTTTCAGTTTCTCTGAATGAAAGTATATTTCTTGTTGGATAAATTTTTCTTAAGTGTAACTCGAATGCCGTCTCTTGAACCCTTATGTTCATTGTTTCATATATGTTTTCTATCATTGCCATAAGCATTGTTGTTTTACCACAACCTTGCTCACCAGTAAGTGATATAATTCTTGCTCCTTTTACTAAGAATTTTAATAAATCTATTGCTTTTTCTTTTCCGTCACAAGTGATTATTTGTTCAAGTGTTGCACGCTTTACATCGAACTTTCTAACGAAGAATGCCCAAGTCTCTGACATTGAAGGTCTAACAACAACGACACGAGATCCGGTCTTTCATTTCATTGATTTTATAACCATTTGAATCTGATAACTGTCCTGGGTTATTGTATTTATAAATATTCTGGCAAACTCTTTTTAATTCGCTTTCTGATCCAAAACTTAAAAATGCTAATCTTATTGATTTTCCTTGGAAGAATATCCATATACTGTCGCAAGCTCTTGGAACTTTATTATCAAGTATTTGATCTAGATAATCTCCATCTGTTTGTGCAACTTGGCTTAAAAAGCTTTCAGGAAGTCCAGAAACTCCTCCTGAAACACCATCTATATTCATATCTCTAACTTCATCTATACTGCTATATCCTTTATAAGATTGATATATTCTTTGTGTTACAACATTTAGTTTGTCATTAAATGTTAGTAGTAAATCTTCTTTTTCATAAATATCATTTATTTCTTCTTCTGTTATTACATAACAAGGTTTTGCTTCTCCTGAAATATATTTTAATGCTGCTAAATTGTATTTTTTTATAAACTCTGTTAATGCTTCATATCCAAATTGTTGTTTATATACATATAGTAATATATCAAATTTGTCTTGTGCTGTAAGTAAAGATGGAGTATCAAATGGAATTGCTTTTGAAACATTTATTTCGTCTACTCCATATTCTTTTGATAATAAATCATATATTAATTCCTTAACATATTTTTTATCATTAACATCACCATACGTACAGCCCTTTAATGCTTTTTTTAGCTCATATTTCTTATTTTTTCTTCTTTTTAATTCTTCTTCTGATAATCCTATATCATATAAGTTTATTTTGGTAATTTCATCTAGTCTTCTTTTAATAAATTCTGTCATTTTTTCAAGAGTATATGTTTTGTCATCTTGTTCTACATCTTCTTCTACTTCTTGATTTTTTCTAGCAACTAGTATTCTAACGACAATAAATGCTGCTATTGCTAGGACTAATAAAATTGCCAATATGTTAATCATATTCATACTAGGATTCCTCCTTACTTAGTTTATCAAACCCTCATTTGTAATTCTTGCATTTTATAAATTATTGCTTCATTTGCTCTTTTTAATTCATTTGTGAAAAATACAGTATTATCTAATGTGTCATCAAAATTCTTTGATCTTAGGCTAATAAAGAACTCTGCTGTAGAACCTTCTTGAATTGCTTCTGAATATAATGCCGTATAAGGTACTGTTAGCATAGTTTTCTTTTCTCCTAATTCTCTTGACATATTTTTTGCTGTATATTTTGAATCTCTATCGTATTTATTCATTAATATCATAGTTTTTTTAGGTATAAGAATTTCTGTATCTTCCCTTATTTTTGTAACATTTTCGATTTCTGCCATTTTTTGTTCAATGTTAAAAATTATAATATCAGACATTTGCAAAATATCTTTTGTAGTTTGATCCTTCATTCCATTATTTAAATCTATAAACACCATGTCATAATATCTTTTTGCTACATTAATTATTTCCTTACAAACATCATAAAGCTTTTCGTACTCTTGTTTTCCAGTTCCTCTAGGTCCTGATAAGATTTCTAATCTATCCTTAAAAATTACTTTTGTATAGTTTGGAATCATTTCTGCTGTAAGTCTGCTTGCAGCAGCCATTTTTGCAAGTCCTTCCATTCCTGATTCCAAATCCATACTATTCTTATTTTTTACTAATTTTTTAACTGTTTCTACTTGTACATTAGCTCCAAATGCATCTATTGCAAGTTTATCGTTATATTTAGTTGATAAAAACAATGTTTTATAATTATGATCTATTGCCATTTGTGTTGCTACCGCAATAGATGAATAAGTTTGTCCAATTTTACCTGTATTATTATTCCAAAATGTTATAATAGCCATTTTTATGCTTTCCCTTCTAAATTTTTAATAAATTTTTTAATTGCATTTGAATTGATATCCTCTTCGAAAACTACTGTAATAAAATATTCTAAACTTCCTTTGTAGTGATTGCTTGCTTTTCTCATTTTAATTCTAGATAAATATTGGTTTTCAATTGTAACACTATAATTTGCAACCTCAACAGGAAAATTTAATATATTTTCATTCCATTTTACATTGTATTTTGATGCTAAATAATCCAAATATTCATTTTCTTCTTTTGTCATATTTACTGAAAATAATACTTTTATTATATCATTTGCTTCTGGCAATGCTTCTAATATCTCTACTCCTCTTTTTAATGAGTATAAGTCAAACCCTGTAACAAAACAATTCTTATCATTCTTTGTAATATCATAGTGTTTAACAGCTTCTGCATTATCTATATCAAGCAAAATAATATCATATTTTAAATCTGCACCTTGATATTCTCTTATTTCTTCTAAACTATTAAATCCAACTGCAACATCAAATCCTTCAAATTCAGTTACATATGATTTAGTTGGTCTAATTGCTGGTACTATATATCTTGTTTTTTGGTTTATAGTAGAATCTACTAATAATATTTTTTTACCAGCCAAACTTAAAATTTTAGCAGTATATAATAACAAATCTATTTTGTCATACGCACCTAAAAATCCTATAGTTTTCATTAGTTCGACTTACCTATCCTTTCTTTCATTTTATTCTGTTGGTGTTACTAGCCCATCTACATATTCTTGTCTTGCTGCTTGTTGTTCTTCGATTTCAACTTCTACTTTTTGTTGTACATTTGTAAGACCATCTTCATTAAATCCGTTTAGCGCATTGACTATTGTTTGTCTTTGTGCTTGTAAATTAGCATATCTTTCTGCTAAAGCTGCTTTTGCTACATTTGTTATATTAGGATCTGAATTCATAAGTTGTACAACCTCACTACTTGCAACATATGTAGGTGATGCTGCTTCTTGAATTCCTGCATCAGAATATGTTGTTGCATATAATAATGATCCGTTCATTCTGTATGCTTCAACTATTGCATTACTCATTGCTAATATTTCATCTTCTGAAACTTTTACCCATATTGTGTTTGAATTCGTATCTTGTACATATTTTTTAGCAATTACTATGTAATCTTCTCCTGATGGAAGTCTTAATCTTATATCTACATAATCTCCTACTTCTAATTGACTAGGTAATATTATCATATTATATTCTTGTTCTCTGACATCTGAGCTTTCCTCTATACCATCTTCATATATTAAATCCGTAGTTAAGATTGTTCCTTTTCCTAAATTAACCTTTGCTATTGCTGTATCTGGAATTGGTCCTGTAATAGCATTTGGTGGAATTGCTCTAGTATCTACATCTAGGCTATTACTATATGCTGTTCCTATATAATCTCCAGATTGTACATCTTGTGTTAATATATATGGTCTTTTGTACTGTGTTGCTGATTGTTCTTTTTTAATTTGCATTAATTGAAAAATAAGGAATACTATTACTAATCCACAAATTACTAATGTTAAAAATATTCCTAATAAAAATGATGTTCTTGCTTTTTTTTGCATTGGATTCATTGCCATAAGTTTTCTCCTCCTTATATATTCTGATTTTTGACAGAATATTATATCTTATGATTTATTATACAATAATTGTTTAAAATATACAATAAATTATCGATTTTGTAACTAATTTGTTAAATTAATGTAATATTTTTGTAATGTTGTTGTAACTTATCTTTAAATGAATTAAATAAAGCTGATTTTTAGCATTTTTGACAAAAATTTCTTGTTTAATAATTATCTTTTTGTACATTCTAAATATTGAAAATCGAAAATTTTTATTTTTGTTTTTCAATATTTACTAAAAAGATTAACTTTCCTAGGAGGTGAATTGGGTAATGGCAACATCAAACAATAGTAGAAAAGTAGTTCCAGAAGCTATGGACGCTTTAGATAAGTTCAAATATGAAGTAGCTAGTGAAGTTGGTGTTAATTTAAAAAACGGTTACAACGGTGATATCTCTTCAAGAGATGCTGGAAAAATCGGTGGTAATATGGTTAGAAAATTAATACAAAAAGCTGAAAACCAAATGATAGGTAAATAAGTTTTTTATAGCTAGTGCTTAAGTAATTAAGGTAGGAGTATAAATTTTGCTTTTATATACATAAAGGCAGGGTTTGTACCCCTGCCTAATTTTATTATAAAATTGAATTTTATTTCATTAATATCTCACATTTTATATCCGACTGTACTAGTTTTGAAAACTCGACGGCATCTTGCTTTGTTCCTACAATACTTCCATAATGTATTGGAACTGCTATTTTAGGCTTTATTTCATTTATCAAGTTTGCAGCTTCCTCAAAATTCATTGTAAAGGTTCCACCTATTGGAACAAATGCAACATCACATTCTACTTTTCTATTTTCCTCTGTTATATCTGTATCTCCTGCAATATAATATCTATTTCCTTGCATCTCTATTATATATCCTACCCATCCATTTTCTTTTGGATGAAATCTTTTGTTTGTATTATATGCAGGTATTGTTTCAAATTTTATGTTTTTTACAATGTATTCTTGATTAGGCTCTACAGAAATTATATTTTCTTCTTTAAATCCTAGATTTAGTGATTTTGTAAAAACATCCTTAGGTACAATTATGGCCGTATCTTCTTTTTTTACTTTCTCAATATCTTCCTCAGAGTAATGGTCATAATGACTATGTGTTATAAATATAATATCTGCATCATTATAATTATTATCTATTTTAAATGGATCTATATAAATTGTTTTCTCTTTTTTTATTCTTATACTACTATGGCATAAAACTTGTATACCTTCTAGCATACTATTTTCTCCTTTCATTGTCAAAATTTTGCATTTTTATATTTTATTTAAGAATATTTTCTGCTAAAACTTCAAGCTCTTTTCTTGTACTTTCATTTAATCTTGATCTTATTGTTATCATTGGATCACATATTTGTATATCTTTCATACTGTCTACTATTTCTTTTATGCATTTTCCAGCAGTTGGTGCCCATGTTCCATTTTCTATTATTCCTATTTTACGATTTTGATAATTTTTTCCTTTTAAATGATTTAAAAATTGTTCCATTGGTGGAAATACTCCAAAGTTATAGCTAGATGACGCAAAGACAATTTTATCATATCTAAAAGCATCTTCTATTGCTTCTGCCATATCACATCTTGCTAGGTCTGATAAAACTACTTTTTTTGCTCCTTTTTCTTTAAGCATTTTTGCAAATTCTTCTACCGCTTCCCTTGTATTGCCATGTATAGATGCATATGCAATAAATACTCCATCATCTTCTGCTTTATAACTACTCCAAATATCATATTTATTTATATAATGACTTAAATTTTCTTTTAATATAGGTCCATGTAATGGGCATATCATTTTAATATCTAATGTACTTGCTTTTTTTAATAAGCTTTGTACTTGAACTCCATATTTCCCGACAATATTGAAATAATATCTTCTTGCTTCGCAGTCCCAATCTTCGTCAGTATCAAGTGCACCAAACTTTCCAAAACCATCGGCTGAAAATAGTATCTTTTCATATTTTTCATATGTCACCATTACTTCTGGCCAATGTACCATAGGCGCCATAAAGAACTGTAATGTATGTTTGCCTATTTTTATTTCTTCCCCTTCTTTTACTACAACTTTTCTTTCTTCTAAATCTGGAATATCAAAAAATTGTGGAATAAATGCAAATGTTTTTTCATTTCCAATTAACTTCATATCTGGATATTTTTTAGCTATAAGTTCTATATTGTATGCATGGTCTGGCTCTAAATGAGATATTACTAAATAATCTGGCTTTTTACCCTCTAATGCATTTTCTAAGTTTTCTAACCATTCATCTGTCTTTCTTTTATCTATTGTGTCCATAATTACTATCTTTTCGTCTTTTATTAAATATGAATTATATGATATTCCATTTGGAACTACATATTGGCTTTCAAACAAATCTATTGTTTTATCGTCTGCTCCTATATATATTATATCTTTTGAAATTTTTGTATCTTTAATCATAATATTATCCTTTCTATTTTTTTATTTATTATAGCATATATTGATATTTTTTAAAACTATTTTCATTAACTTTTTAAATTTCAAAAAAGGCAGAGATTTTACTCCCTGCCTATCTATATTTTAGAGCTATCTACAACATTTCTTTTTGTTTTTGCAGTTACAACATATTGCAATAATTATGCTAAGCACTAATAATATAAATAATACTACTGCAAATACTATAACTGCTGCTAATGCTGCAAGTATTGTAGCACTTAATGCTGCTCCAATTATTACTCCTATTATTCCTACAAATAAAGCTGCAAGTATTGCAATAACTACTTCTATACAATTACATTTTTTGCATTTTGGTGCATGGCATTCTTCCATTTCTTCACAATCGTATTTTATTTTCATTTCTTCTATCATTATTTTCAACTCCTCTTTGCTTAAGCTAGCTTAATATATTATATTAAGAGAAGTCCAATTAGTTGACATTTTTTTACATTTTTTATGCTTTATCTTTTTTTGCTACTTCCTTATCATCTGTTACACAATTGTTTTTAAAGCTCAAGTACCAGCTCATTCCATTTCTATTTTCTTCTATTTCCTGAACCCTTTTTAGTAATTCATCATAAGTTTGTGGAGAGCTTTGAATTAAGGGATTCCCTTGTACCCAGTTTGCAGGCGTAGAAGCTTTACATTTATCTGCTGTTTGCAATGCTTCTACTGTTCTAAGTATCTCTGGAATACATCTTCCAACATTCATAGGATATACAAATATTGCTCTTACTATTCCTTTATCATCTATTATAAATACATTCCTAACAGTCTGAGTTGTGCTCATTTCGTTAGATATCATTCCATATTTTCTTGCAACTGCTCCATTTAAGTCAGCTATTATTGGAAATGGAACTTTTATACCTGTCTTTAAATATATATCATATAGCCAAGCAAGATGTGATGCGTTACTATCTACACTCAAACCTATCAAACAAGTATTTAAATTTTCAAAATATGTATTGGCTTTGGCAAATGCTATTATTTCTGTTGTGCATACCGGGGTAAAATCACCGAGGATGTGAAAAAAGCACTACCCATTTTCCTTTATAGTTATTTAAGTTAATTTTTCCCATTGTTGATGTTGCATCAATTTCTGGTGCCATCTCTCCGAATTTTAACATTCCCATTCATCATAATTTCATAATTCATATGTAAAAACTCCTTTCATACTTGTTACTATTGTATGAGAGGAGTTTATATTTTGTGAATTATTTTAATATGTTTTGGTTCACTATAAGTGTATTGTATAAAAACAATACATCTTGATTTTCAAAATCGACATATTTGTCTAATATACTACTTGAAATATACCTTAAATCAATAAGTGTTATTTTTTTATAATTTTCTAATAGCAATGGCGCTATACTGCTTCCAAAAGAATCTCTGAATAAAAGAAGTTCTTTCTCATTTGATCCATCTTTATTTTCTATTGTAATAAGTGGTGTTGCTCCTGATAAATAAACATCATATTTGTCTGATGAAGTTTTAAATTTCTGCATATTATAAACTTTTTCATTATTTGAAGTTTGATAGTTATATGTATTAGAATTATTTATGGTATTGCTAGTTAAAATGTTTATCGTATCTGGAAATATTTTTCTTCCTAGTTGTCCATAATATGCTCCATAAAAGCTACCTAAATTCTGTATCTCATAATGAATATTAGAAGTATTTTTCAGATTCATTTTATCTTCTAACACCTTTACAACTTTTCTTAAATTTTCCTGTTTCCAATGCAAATCTGTTTTATAGTAATCTTGCAAACTTAAAGCATCTGTAATATCTATATATTTAATATTGGGTAATACTTCTTGCATAACTTTTTGCATCTCATATACATCTATTTTTAAATAATCTGATTCTAAATAATAGTTTTTATCTGGTATAAGCGAATAATATATATTCATATCATCATTTAAATATTTTTCACAAATATTTTTTATCTTACTAGATGTTTTTTGCACATTCTTTTTATTTAATGGATACTCGATTTTATAAATACATCCATCTTTTAGAAATAAACCGTTATTATCTTTTTGTCTAAATATATAATCACTCCAATATGCTTTTATGCTTCTAAAAGAATCTCTTAATACAAATTGATCTACTACATATTTATCTATTTCTTCCATCGTTTTTCCACTTGCTACATTCTCTAAAGTAACTGTTGGAAATTGTGCTAATTTTCTTCTTTCTGATATAGATACAGCTTCATCTTTTTTTATTATATTTGCAATAAATAAAATAAATAATATAGCTATAAAACCAATTGTTATTACTTTATTTTTTCTTTTTTCGTTCATTTATTTTACCTTTCTCTGACTTTTAAAATCTAAAATACAAGAATGGATTAAATGATCCATCTACAATATATGCTGTGCATATTATTAGTAAACATAATAAAGCAATTGGTTCCAATGCATTTATAAATTTTTTCTTATTATTAGATGTAATAATATTTTTTAATATTGGTGTTGCAAATATTATTCCGCAAATAATCACTACAAAATAGCTTTTTAAATAATATATACTTTCTGGAGAAACAATTGGAATGTTTCCTATACCGATTAATCCACATAAATTTTCTATAATTTGATTTACATTTTCTCCATTAAATATAATGAAACTAATCATTACTAATAATAGAACATATAAATGTGATATTATGCTTGGAAGTTTTTCTAGATATTTTGATAAAAATACTTTTTCTATAATTAATAAAATTCCAAAATATAGTCCCCAAATTACAAAATTCCATGCAGCTCCATGCCATAACCCTGTAAGAAACCATACTATTAAGATATTTCTAAGCCATTTTACTTTAGATGTTCTATTTCCTCCTAGTTGTATATATACATAGTCTCTAAACCAACTACTTAAAGATATATGCCATCTTCTCCAAAAGTCTGTGATACTTTTGGCAATGTATGGATAATTAAAGTTTTCCATAAAATCAAATCCAAACATTTTTCCAAGACCGATTGCCATATCTGAATATCCTGAAAAATCAAAATAAATTTGTAGCATCGTAGAAATTCCATATAGCCAATAATATAATACACTCATCTCACTGCTTGATAAAAATGTATTTATCATTTCTCCTAAAACATTTGCAATTAAAACTTTTTTACTAAGTCCTATTATAAATCTTCTAACGCCTAATGCAAATTTTTCCATTGTATGTTTTCTATTATCTATTTGATCATTAATATCTCTGTATCTTACTATTGGTCCTGCAATAAGTTGTGGAAATAGAGAAATATACATCGCTAGTTTTAGAATATTTTTTTGTACTTTTGTTTTATTTTTATAAACATCTATTAAATAACTAAGCATTTGAAAGGTATAAAAAGATATTCCAATAGGCAAAGCAACATAAATAAAATCAATTTTATTGTTTAACCAAAAGTTAAGATTTTCTATAATGAAATTCGCATACTTGAAATATACAAGTAATCCTATACTAATAGTAATTCCTAATATAAGAAATATTTTTGAATATTTTGTATCTTTAAATTTGTCTATCAATATACCAAATATATATGCCACTATAATTGAAAATGCCATAAGTAGCACATATACAGGTTCTCCGAAAAAATAAAAGACAAACGATGCTACTAATAAAACTAAATTTTTTAATTTAGTTGGTACTATGTAATAAATTCCAAGTACAATTGGTAAAAAATAAAATAAAAAAGTTATACTCGAAAATACCATTTTGTATTACTCTGGCATTGGAATTACCGTATCTTCAGGTAAAGATTCTTCTTCAACTATCTTCATATATGATTTTTCGTCTGTTCCAGATAATTTCTTGAAACTATCAAAAATGTCATTTGTCATTTCTTCGTTAGACATTACAAGAAATACGATATCTCCACTGTTTACTGCATAAACTTTTTCTGCTGATACACAAATCCATTTTCTTGGATTTACATTATCTGCCATTTGTTCTGCTATTTGGTTTGCATTTACTCCATTTTTTACCTTTGCCATTACTAGTGAATATGCTTGTGCATTAATTAACGGTTCTGATACAACTGCATATTCTAAATCATTCCCATTTTCAAGTCCAGTATAAGATTTTACAGCTGAATCATCTGTCAAATCTATTTTTATAGTTTCTGTATCATATAAATCAACTGTTGCTCCTTCATAAACTTTATCAACTAGACTGGCTAATTCTTCTACACTATTCGCAGTTAATGCTGTTTTGTCAACACCAATTACAGTTCTATTCATCATTCCAATTACTACTATTATAGCAATAATTGCGATAGCAGCAACTACTACTGCAATAATAATTTTTATGTTTTTGCTCATAATATTTCCCCCTTTTGCCTACATTATACATGAAGAAAATATGCTTGTCAATTAAATATAAAATAAAAAAACCTATATTCTAGGAACACAGGCTTTTTCTTCTTTACAATTATACTAATTCTAGTAAAACTATTTCTGCTGAATCTCCTCTTCTTTTACCAAGTTTTACTATTCTTGTATATCCTCCAACTCTATCTGCATATTTTGGAGCTATTTCGTTAAATAATTTTGATGGTAAATCAACATTTTTACCTTCATTATCTTTTACTTTATTTATTTTTGTCATTATTTTTCTTCTTGCATTTAGTCTTGATGGCATATCTTTTTGTCTTTTTTCTGTAACTTCTTCTTTAACAACTTTTAGATATTCTTTACCATTTTTACTTTTTGCAATTTCTGTAACTTTCTTTCCTTTGCTATCTAATTTAGCGCGAACAACTTTTACTTGGGTTTCTTCAAAGTTGTCTTTTTCTTTTACAGCAAGTGCTATCAAGCTATCAGCTATTGCTTTTACTTCTTTTGCTCTAGCTTCTGTTGTTTTAATCTTTCCATTAAGAATTAAATCTGTTGTTTGAGTTTTAAGCATTGCTAATCTTTGAGATGTTGTTCTTCCTAATTTTCTATTTTTAGCCATTTTTATTTCCCTCCTCTTTATGTATGAATTATTCTTCTTGGGCGAAATCAAGACCAAGTGAATGTAACTTATTTGTTACTTCGTCTAATGATTTCTTTCCTAGGTTTCTTACTTTCATCATATCAGCTTCTGTTTTATTTGCTAAATCTTGTACAGTAGAAATTCCTGCTCTCTTTAAGCAGTTAAAGCTTCTTACTGTTAATTCTAGATCTTCTATTGACATTTCTAGAACTCTAGCTGTCTTAGACTCTTCTTTTTCTACCATTATTTGAGTATTCTTAGCAATTTCTGATAAATCAATAAATAATGCTAAATGTTCTGTTATTACTTTGGCAGCTAAGCTTATTGCCTCATACGCTTTTAAGCTTCCATCTGTCCATACTTCTATTATTAATTTATCAAAGTCTACCATTTGTCCTACTCTTGTATTTTCTACTTGATAGTTTACTTTCTTTACAGGAGTAAAGATTGAATCTATTGGAAGTACTGATATATCTTGATTTTCTTTCTTATTTTTTGCAGCAGTATTATATCCTCTACCTTTTTCTACTGTCATTTCCATTTTAAAGTGTCCACCTTCAGCAACTGTTGCTATATGTAGTTCTGGATTTAAAACTTCTATTGTTCCATCTGTTATAATGTCTCCTGCTGTTACTTCTCCTTCTCCATTGAAGTCTATTCTAATAATTTTTTCTTCATTGTCGTATGATTTGAATCTAACACCTTTTAAATTTACTATTATTTCAGAAACATCCTCAACTACATTTGGTACTGTTGAAAATTCATGAACTACTCCATCTATCTTTATATTTGTTATTGCGCATCCAGGAAGTGATGAAAGTAATATTCTTCTTAATGAATTTCCTATTGTTACACCATATCCTCTTTCCAATGGTTCACATACAAATTTTGCATAGTTATTTTGTTCATCCATATTTGTACATTCAATATTTGGCTTTTCAAATTCTATCATTTTTACCTCCTAAAATAGATATTAGAGGTCAGAGATTAGTAATATTCCTAATCTTATATATCTAATTCTAATTTCTAAACTTCTAATTATTACTTAGAGTATAACTCTACTATTAAGTGTTCTTCTACTGGGATATCTACATCTTCTCTATATGCTAATCTAACTACTTTTCCACTTAAATCTTTTTCATTTTTCTCTAACCAAGTTGGAGTAGGTCTAGATCCGTTCATTTCTATATTTTGTTTTACTATTGCTTTATCTTTCTTTAATTCTCTAACTTTGATTACATCTCCTGCTTTTACTAAATAAGATGGTATGCTAACTTTTCTTCCATTAACTTCGAATAAACCATGATTAACTAAAAGTCTTGCTTGTGGTCTTGAAGTTCCAAATCCTAATCTATATACAACATTGTCTAATCTACTTTCTAGTATTTGAAGTAAGTTTTCACCTGTTATTCCTTTTTTATTAGCAGCCATTTCAAAATATTTTCTAAATTGGTTTTCTCTTACACCATAGAAAGCTTTAGTTTTTTGTTTTTCTCTTAATTGGATTCCATATTCTGAAAGCTTAGCTTTCTTTTGTCCATGTTCTCCTGGAGCATAATTTCTTCTTGAAATTGCACATTTATCTGTATAGCATCTTGTTCCTTTTAAGAATAATTTTTGTCCTTCTCTACGACAGATACGACATTGTTCTTCTTTATATCTTGACATTTACTTAATTACACCTCTCTTTTTTATACTCTTCTTCTTTTTGGTGGTCTGCAACCATTATGTGGTATTGGTGTTACATCTTTAATTGCACTTATTTCTAACCCTGCTGTTTGAAGAGCTCTAATTGCAGCCTCACGACCAGAACCTGGTCCTTTTACAAATACTTCTACTGTTTTTAATCCATGTTCCATTGCAGCATTTGCAGCTGTTTCTGCAGCTTGACCTGCAGCAAATGGAGTACTCTTTCTTGAACCTTTAAATCCAAGCTCTCCTGCACTTGCCCAAGAAATAGCATTTCCTTGCATATCTGTAATTGTAACTATTGTATTATTAAAACTAGAATGAATATGTGCAGAACCTTTATCTATGTTCTTTCTATTTCTTCTAGGCGTTTTTCTTGTTACATTTTTATTAGCCATTTGGTATTAACCTCCCTTATTTTTTCTTACTTTTACTTACTAATTTTCTAGGACCTTTTCTTGTACGAGCATTAGTTTTTGTTCTTTGTCCTCTAACTGGTAAGCCTCTTCTATGTCTTAATCCTCTATAACAACCGATTTCTGTAAGTCTTTTAATGTTAAGAGCTACTTCTCTTCTTAAATCACCTTCAACTTTATAACTTCCATCGATTATTTTTCTGATACTATTTACTTCTTCGTCTGTCAAATCTTTTACTCTAGTATCTGGATTTACTCCAGCTTCTTTTAGTATTTTGTTAGAACTTGCTACACCTATTCCATAAATGTATGTTAGCCCTATCTCTACTCTTTTCTCTCTAGGTAAATCAACTCCAGCTATACGAGCCATATTTTTAAGCACCTCCATTTTAATTTTATTGGTAAATATATATAAACACAAACTTAGCAAAATCAGCCGCACCTAAATTTGTGTTAATATCTAAATTATTCATTTTTATCCTTGTCTTTGTTTGTGTTTTGGATTTTCACAAATTACTCTTATAACACCTTTTCTTTTAATGATTTTGCACTTTTCGCACATTTTCTTAACTGATGGTCTTACTTTCATTTCTATTCATTCCTTTCTGGTATAAATTATTAATAACGCAAGATGTGATTTATTTCTAGTTTATTTTGCTCTCCAAGTGATTCTTCCACGATTTAAATCATAAGGTGAAAGTTCAAGTTTAACTTTATCGCCTGGTAATATTTTGATATAATTCATTCTCAATTTTCCTGAAATGTGAGCGAGTACTTGATGTCCATTTTCTAGTTCGACTTTAAATGTTGTATTAGGTAATGTTTCAACAACAGTTCCTTCTACTTCTATAACATCTTCCTTTGCCAATCTACATTCCCTCCTATATTTTAAGAATAATTTATTGTAAATTAATTTTATCTTATAATTAACTAATGTATTATATACTATTTTTATAGTAATGTCAATACTTTTGGTTCATTTTCTGTAACTAAAACTGTATTTTCATAATGTGCAGATAAACTTCCGATCTTCAGTTACAATTGTCCATCCATCATCAAGTTCGCATATATCTGGTTTTCCTGCTATTACCATAGGTTCTATTGCAAGTGTCATTCCTTTTTCTATTCTAGGTCCGCGTCCTGCCTTTCCATAATTTGGTATTCCTGGATCCTCATGCATTTCTTTTCCGATGCCATGTCCTTGAAATTCTTTTACAACACTGAATCCGTTTTTTGTAACAAATTCACCTATTGCGTTTGAAATATCACCTATTCTAAAACCTGGTTTTGCATATTTTATACCTTCAAAAAATGCTTTTTTGGTTACTTCTACTAATTTTTCTGCTTCTTTACTTGCATTTCCTACTATGAATGTTCTTGCAGCATCACCATTGTATCCGTTTTTTAAAGCTACCGTATCTATACTTATTACATCACCATTTTTCAAATGAACTCTGTCTGACGGAATTCCATGTATTACTTCATCATTTAGTGATGCACAAATCGTACTAGGAAAATCTGGAACTCCTTTTTGATAACTTGGATATCCCTTTTGTGCAGGAATTCCTCCATGCTCTCTGATTATTTTTTCTGCTAATCTATCTAGTTCACCTGTAGTAACTCCTGGCTTTATAGCTTTTTCTATTTCTTCATATACAATGGCAACTATCTTGCAAGCTTCTTTAATTAGTTCTATTTCTCTTTTAGATTTAATCTCTATCATAATTTGCTTCCTTAAGTTCTAAATTAGTCCCTTTTTTCTAAAATCTTCTATTATACTTTCTGCAAGTTCTGGAGCCATTCTTCCGCATCTTTCACTTACTTCTGCTGTTAATAGATTTCCTTTTTTCTGATAAAAGTCTACTATTGGTGCTGTTTGTTTTTCATATGTTTCTAATCTTGCACGCATAGTTTCTTCATTATCATCTGCTCTACGCTCTAAAACTGTTCCACAGAAATCGCAAATCTCACCGTTTTTTTGGTGGATTTAATTTCATATTGAAATCCGCTTTACAGTTAGGGCATTTTCTTCTATTTACAACTCTTTCGATTAATTCATCTACTGGAGTTTCCAAATTTACTACTAAATCTATTTTTTTACCTTCTTGACTTAGAAATTCTTTTAGTCTTTCAGCTTGCTCAGTTGTCCTTGGGAATCCATCTAAGATTACTCCATTTGCTAAGTCTGGTTCTTTTAATCTTGCTTCTATAACTCTTATTGTTAATTCATCTGGAACTAATTTTCCATTTGAAATATATCCTTCTACTTCTTTTCCAAGTTCTGTTCCATCTGCTATCGCTTTTCTGAATATATCTCCACTTGATACTGCAGGTATATTTAATCCTTTTGTTAAAACCTTTGCTGCTGTTCCTTTTCCAGTACCAGGTGCTCCAAGCATTATTATTATCATATTATTATACCTCTCTTTTTTATTTTTGAAATTATTCCAAAAATCCCTTATAATGACGCATAACAAGTTGTGACTCTAATTGGTTAACCATTTCTAGTGCAACACCAACTACGATTAATATTGATGTACCACCGAATGTTATATTTATGCTTGTAAATCTTAATAGCATTGGGATTATAGCTATAATTGCTAAATAAACTCCTCCAAACCATGTTATCTTTGATATTATTGAAGATAAATAGTCTGTTGTTGGTTTTCCTGCTCTTATTCCAGGAATAAATCCACCATTCTTCTTAATGTTGTTTGAAACTTCTGCTGGATTAAATGTAGCAAAAGTATAGAAGAATGTGAATGCAACTATTAATACTAAATATATAATTGCATTTAATATAGTATATCCAATTGGAACAGCTGATGAAGATGTTGCAATTGAAAATTTATATATTGTTGCCCAGAATCCTGTCTCGGCTGCAATGTTTGTGTTAAACATTGATATTATCATTGCTGGGAATGTTAGGAATGATGATGCAAAGATTATTGGTAAAACTCCTGCCATTGCAAGTTTCAATGGTATATGTGTGTTTTGTCCTCCATACATCTTTCTTCCTACTACTTTTTTTGCATATTGTACAGGTACTCTTCTTTCAGCTTCTTGTACAAATACAACTGCTGCAACTAATATTATTGCACCAATTATTATTCCAAGTGCTGTTATTAATCCTGTTGTTGAGAAACCTGCTGATGTAAATATTAAATTCCATACTGTAATTATTCCAGATGGCAATCCTGAAAGGATACCTACGAAGATAATTACTGATATTCCGTTTCCAATACCTTTACTTGTGATTTGGTCTCCTAACCACATAAGTACTGAAGTTCCTGTAATTAATGATAGTACAACTAATGCTCCTGTCATGAATCCTTGATCAACGAATATTCCTGATGATCTATATGATAGGTATATTCCTAAAGATTCTATTAAAGCAAGTACTACTGTTAATATTTTTGTATATTTATTTAATTTTTCTCTTCCTGCCTCTCCTTCTTCTTTAGAAAGTCTTTCAAGTGCAGGTATTACCATAGCTAACAATTGTATAACAATTGAAGCTGTGATATATGGGCTTATGCTCATTGCAAATATTGTAAATCTTGAAAAAGCTCCTCCTGATATTAAGTCTATTAAACCTGTTAATCCATTTGAAGCCCCAAGTGCTTCTGCTAATGCTACACTGTTTACTCCTGGTACAGTTATGTAGCATCCTAATCTAAATATTACTATTAATAATAATGTGTATAATAGTCTCTTTCTTACATCTGGAGTTTTTATTGCGTTTTTTATTGTTTGAAACAATTAAACCACCTCAATCTTTCCTCCGGCAGCTTCGATTTTTTCTTTTGCTGTTTTTGTAAATCTTTTTGCTGATACTTCTAATTTTTTATCTAAGCTACCTGTTCCTAATATTACTATTCCATCATTTATCTTATTGATTATTCCGTCTTTCATTAGACTTTCTGCTGTTACTTTTTCTGAATTTGATTTATTTAACATTGTTAAAGTTACTTCTACATAATTTTTTGCGTGAATATTTGTAAATCCTCTTTTTGGTAATCTTCTATATAATGGAGTTTGACCACCTTCGAAACCACGTCTTACTCCTCCACCTGATCTAGCCTTTTGTCCTTTATGTCCTCTTCCAGATGTTTTTCCAAGTCCTGAACCAACACCACGACCAACTCTTGTTCTAGTCTTTTTTTCTACTGCTGGTTTTAATTCGCCTAGTTTCATCTCTATATTCACTCCTTTCTATAATATTTCTTCTACTTTTTTACCTCTTTTTTGTGCTGCTTGTTCTGCAGTCATCATACTAGTTAAAGCATTAATTGTTGCATAAACTACGTTTCTAGGATTATTTGTTCCTATAACTTTTGTTCTAATATCTTTATATCCTGCAAGCTCTAATACTGGTCTAACACTTCCTCCAGCGATAACTCCAGTACCTTTTGCTGCTGGTTTTAACATAACTTTAGCACTTCCAAATTGTCCAACATATTCATGTGGTATAGTTGTTTCTACTACTGGTACCTCTACTAAGTTTTTCTTAGCATCTTGTATAGCTTTTTTTATACTATCAGGTACTTCGGCTGCTTTTCCATTGCCTACACCTATATGTCCATTTTCATCTCCTACAACAACTACTGCACTAAATCTAAAAGTTCTACCACCTTTAACAACTTTTGCAACTCTGCTAATGGCTACAACTTTCTCTTTTAATTCTAGTGTATTATTTTCTTCCATTTATGAGTTTTCCTCCTTTTTTATTTTAGAATTTTAATCCTCCTTCACGAGCTGCTTCTGCAAGTTCTTTTACAACACCGTGATATATATATCCGCCTCTGTCAAATACTATTTCTTCTATTTTCTTTTCCTTAGCTCTTTTAGCAATTAAAGCTCCAACTTCTTTTGCTGCTTCTTTATTACTATGTTTTGTTTTTACTTCTTTATCCATAGTAGAAGCTTGTGCTAAAGTTTTTCCAGCTACATCATCAATTAATTGTACATATAAATTTGTATTACTTCTATATACGCATAATCTTGGACGCTCAGCTGTTCCAGAAATTTTATTACGAACGCGCATATGTCTTCTTTCTCTTTCTAGCTTTCTATTAGTTTTAGATACCATTTTTGTAAGCTCCTTTCTTATAAATTTAGTTATTCAATTGAGATTACTTCTTACCTGTCTTACCTTCCTTACGTCTAATAACTTCATCAATGTACTTAATACCTTTTCCACGATATACTTCTGGTGGTCTTTTTGTTCTTATTTCTGCTGCTATTTGACCAACTAATTCTTTATCTATACCTTTTACTATTATTGAGTTTGGATTTGGTACATCAAATGAAATTCCTGCAGGTGCTTTATATATTACAGGTTGTGAATAACCTAATGTTAAATTTAAGTCATTTCCTTGCTTTTGAACTCTGTAACCAACACCATTTATTTCTAACTCTTTCTTAAATTCTTCTTTTACACCTATTACCATATTGTTTATTAATGTTCTTGTTAGTCCATGTAGGCTTTTCATAGCAGTTTCATCGTTTGGTCTTTTTATAACTACTTTGCCTTCCTCTACAGAAACCGCAATATTTGCATTTATATCTCTTTCTAAAGTACCTTTTGGTCCTTTTACTGTAATGTGACTTCCCTCAACATTAACTTCAACACCTTCTGGTATTGTAATAGGACTATTTCCTATTCTTGACATTTTTTATTCACCTCTTCTTTACATCTTCTAATTATAGACTACCATACATATGCTAGGACTTCTCCTCCTAGTCCTTCTTTTCTTGCTTCTCTATCTGTCATAATACCTTTTGATGTAGATACTATTGCGATTCCTAAACCATTTAAAACTTTAGGTAAATCTTCTTTAGAAGCATAAACTCTTAGTCCTGGTTTGCTTATTCTTTTTATTCCAGCTATAACTCTATTTCCGTTTTCATCATACTTTAGAGCTATTCTGATTGTTCCTTGAACATCATTGGATATTTCTTCAAATGATTTTATATATCCTTCTTTAAATAATATATTTGCAATAGCAAGTTTCATTTTTGATGCAGGTACATCAACTGTTTTATGCTTGCTACTATTTGCATTTCTTATTCTTGTTAGCATATCTGCTATTGGATCTGTGGTGTTCATTTATATCCTCCTCTCATATTTTTCTTTAATTTGGTTTTAAAGCCAAATTTTTACCAACTTGCTTTCTTAACTCCTGGAATTTCTCCATCATGTGCTAATTTTCTAAAGCATACACGGCAAATTCCATATTTTCTGATATATGCATGTGGTCTACCACATATTTTGCATCTATTATATTCTCTTGTTTTATATTTTTGTGGTTTTTGTTGTTTGATTATCATTGACTTTTTAGCCATAATTTTCTCCTTTCATCAAACTTATTTATTTACTATTATAAAAAGCTTTTATTAGTTTTTAAATGGCATTCCCAATAATGTTAATAATTCACGAGCTTCTTCATCATTATTTGCTGTTGTTACAAATATTATATCCATTCCTCTTAATTTATCAATCTTGTCATATTCTATTTCTGGGAATATCAATTGTTCTTTAACTCCCATAGAATAATTTCCTTTACCATCGAATGAATCTTTAGATAATCCTCTAAAGTCTCTAACTCTTGGCAATGCAACATTAAATAGTTTATATGCAAATTCATACATTTTTTCTTTTCTTAATGTAACTTTGCATCCAATATTTGCACCTTCTCTTAATTTAAATGCAGCTATTGATTTTCTAGCTTTAGTTATAATTGGTTGTTGACCTGTAATTATCTTTAAATCATTCATTGCATTATCTAAAGCTTTAGGATTATCTCTTGTATCTCCTAATCCTATATTTATAACTATCTTTTCAAGTTTTGGAACTTGCATTATAGATTTATAATTAAATTTTTTCATCAATGCTGGAACTACTTCTTTTTCATATTGTTCTCTTAATTTTTCCATGATGCCTAATTTCCTCCTCTCTCATTTACTATTATTTTAATTTGGCATTGCATTTTTTACAAACGCGTACCTTCTCATCTTTTTCCATAACATAACCTATTCTAGTTGGTTTGTTACATTTAGGGCATACCACACTAACTTTGCTACTATGTATAGCACACTCAACTGGTATTATTCCACCCTCTTCTCCTTGTTTTTTAGGTTTTACATGTCTCTTTCTAATATTTACACCTTTAACTATAATTTTTTCAGTTTTTGGTATAATCTCTAGAACTTCTCCTTTTTTACCTTTATCATTTCCTGATAAAACATAAACTGTATCTCCCTTTTTTATTTTCATATTTCTATTTTCACCTCTTTATACTTACAATGTTATTTATCTCTTTTTGCTTATTTTATAGAACTTCTGGCGCAAGAGAAAGAATCTTCATATACTCCTTCTCTCTAAGCTCTCTTGCTACTGGACCAAATATACGAGTTCCTTTTGGTGTTCCATCTTCACGAATTATTACGGCTGCATTTTCATCAAACTTAATATATGAACCGTCAGCACGTCTTACACCTTTTTTGCTTCTTACTACAACAGCTTTTACAACGTCACCTTTTTTTACAACTCCTCCTGGTGTAGCATCTTTAACTGAAGCAACTATTACATCTCCAATATTTGCATATCTTCTATATGAACCACCTAAACATCTGATACACATAATCTCTTTTGCACCAGTGTTGTCAGCTACTTTTAATATTGATTGTTGTTGGACCATGTTTTTTCTCCTTCCTTTTTAATAATGAAAAATTTTATATTATTCTGCTTTTTCAAGTATTTCAACAACTCTCCATCTTTTTTGTTTAGATAAAGGTCTTGTTTCCATTACTTTTACTCTATCTCCAATATTGCATTCATTTTTTTCGTCATGAGCTTTTAGTTTATATGTTTTCTTCATTGTTTTTTGATAAGTGCTATGTCTTACATTTGTTTCAACTGATACAACAACTGTCTTATCCATTTTATTAGATGTTACTGTACCAATCATAACTTTACGAAGATTTCTTTCCATTTCTTAGAATCTCTCCTTTCTTATTTGTTTGCTAATTCTCTTTGTCTTAACACTGTATTTATTCTAGCGATATCTTTCTTTACTTCCTTTATTTTCATAGGATTATCTAATCCATTTGTTGCTAGACTAAATCTCAATTTAAATAATTCTGTTTTTAATTCACCTAATTCTTTTTCAAGTTCTGGTGAAGACATTTCGGTTATTTTATTAATCTTCAACTTTATCACCACCCAATTTATTTTCTCTTACTACAAATTTTGCGCTAACAGGTAGTTTGTTTGCAGCAAGTCTCAAAGCTTCTTTTGCTATATCTTCTGGAACACCTTCTATCTCAAACATTACTCTTCCTGGTTTTACTCTTGCTACCCAATACTCTGGAGCACCTTTACCTTTACCCATACGAGTTTCAGCAGGTTTCTTTGTTATTGGTTTGTCTGGGAATATTTTTATCCAAACTTTACCACCTCTTTTTATATAACGAGTTAAGGCTATACGAGCAGCTTCTATTTGATTTGATTTAATAAGTGCTGCTCCTGTTGCTTGAAGTCCATATTCTCCATCAGTAACCTTTGTTCCTCTTGTTGCTTTTCCTCTATTTCTACCTTTTTGCATTTTTCTATATTTTGTTCTTTTTGGCATTAATGGCATTAGTCTTCTCCCCCTTCTGTTTTAGTTTTTTTAGTAGGAAGAACTTCTCCTTTATATATCCAAACTTTAACACCTATTTTTCCATAAGTTGTATCAGCCTCATAGAATCCATAATCTATATCAGCTCTTAAAGTTTGAAGAGGTATTGTACCTTCTTTATAGAATTCTGTTCTTGCCATATCAGCTCCGGCTAATCTTCCTGATACAGATGTCTTTATTCCTAAAGCACCTGCTTTCATAGCTTTAGCCATTGCTTGCTTCATTGCACGTCTAAATGAAATTCTCTTTTCCAATTGTGCACAGATATTTTCTGCAACTAATTGTGCATTTGTATCCATATCTTTTACTTCTATGATATCGATTTTAACATCTTTTCCTATCATTTTTTGTAGATCTGTTTTTAATGTTTCTACTAAGCTTCCTCCTTTTCCTATTACTAGTCCTGGTTTTGCTGTATAAACATTAACTTTTACTAATTTAGTAGTTCTTTCAATAACGATTTTTGAAATTCCACTAATAAATAATTTTTTCTTTACATATTCACGGATTTTGTGATCTTCTACTAAGTATTCAGAATAATGTTTTTTATCTGCATACCATTTTGAATCCCAATCTTTAATGACACCAATTCTTAATCCGTGTGGATGCATTTTTTGTCCCATAGTAATAGTTCCTCCTTCCTATTCTCTTTCCTTTAATACTATTGTTATATGACTCGTTCTTTTTCTTATTCTTACTGCTGAACCTTTAGCTGCTGGTCTTATTCTTTTTAGAGTTGGACCTTGATTTGCGTAGATTTCAGCAACATATAGATTTTGGCTATTCATATTATGATTGTTTTCAGCATTTGCGATTGCTGATTTTAATAGCTTTTCAATAGTTTCTGATGCTATTTTTGGTGTAAATTTAACTATTGCTAATGCTTCATTTACATCTTTTCCTCTTATTAAATCTGCAACGATTTTTACTTTTCTAGCAGAAATTCTTGCATATTTAAGAGTTGCTCTAGCTTCTAAGTTTGCTACTTCTTCCATGTTCGCTAAACCTCCCTTTATTTATTCTAATCTCTAATTTTTAACAGTTGATGCTTTTTCTCCTGCATGACCTTTAAAGGTACGTGTTGGAGCAAATTCACCTAATTTATGTCCTATCATTTCTTCAGCAATATATACTGGAACATGTTTTCTTCCGTCATGTACTGCTATTGTATGTCCTACCATTTGTGGATATATTGTTGATGCTCTTGACCATGTTTTTAATACTTCTTTTTTACCTTCTTCGTTCATAGCTTCTATTCTCTTTAATAGCTTAGGCTCAACAAAAGGCATCTTTTTAGTTGATCTTGACATAGGTTTTCATATCCTCCTTATCTTTTATTTTCTTCTCTTAACTATAAATTTATCAGAAGATTTATGTTTTTCTCTTGTCTTATATCCAAGTGCTGGTTTACCCCAAGGAGTAAGTGGTCCAGGTCTACCTACTGGTGCTTTACCTTCACCACCACCATGAGGGTGATCTACTGGGTTCATAGCACTACCTCTTACTGTAGGTCTAATTCCCATATGTCTTTTTCTTCCAGCTTTTCCTAATTTAACATTTTCGTGATCTGAATTTCCAATTGTTCCTATTGTTGCTCTGCAACTTATAGAAACTAATCTCATTTCTCCTGAAGGTAATCTTACATGAGCATATTTTCCTTCTTTTGCCATTAATTGTGCTTCTTGTCCTGCTGCTCTAACCATTTTTCCACCTTGACCTGGATTTAATTCAATATTATGAATCATTGTACCAACTGGAATGCTTTCGATTGGCATGCAGTTTCCTGGTTTAATATCTACTTTGGCTCCTGAAATTACTTTATCTCCGTCTTTTAATCCAAGTGGTGCAAGTATATATGCTTTTTCTCCATCTTCATATTGGATCAATGCTATGTTACTGCTACGATTTGGATCATATTCTATGCCAAGTACTGTTGCTGGCATGTCATCTTTTTTACGTTTAAAATCAATTATTCTATATTTTTGTCTATTTCCTCCACCTTGATGTCTAACTGTTATTCTTCCATAAGAGTTTCTTCCTGCATTTTTTCTTTTCTTTTCAAGTAAAGATTTTTCAGGAGTTTTCTTTGTTATTTCATCAAATGAAGATACAGTCATATTTCTTCTTGATGGGGTGTATGCTCTGAAGTGTTTCATTTCTATCTCCTCCTCGAACTTATGAAAAACGTCGTCTTGCGTTGTCAAATTTCGGACAAATTACCTTCGACAACCATTAGGTTAGTCTCAGGATAATTTGCCTCATTTTCCTAGCAATTCAACATTTTTGATAAGTTCTCTAATTTATCAATGTTGTTTTGCAAGGTTTTACGCAAATTATTCGTTTTATTTAGTTCTTTTTTAATATATTTACGGACTTTTTCCTGCTCCGTATTGCAGATATTCTTTATTTTCCTGGTATTTTCCAGATAATTTTATCGATTAAATTTGCTTTGATTAATTTCAGCTTTATAGTTATGTGCTCCTAGATCTGCTCTTTTTTATTTTTCTTGGTCTAGCTCTGTATATCCACCAGATCTCTTAAATTCTCCTTCTCTTTCCATAACTTTCTTTATTGTTCCTTTTTCAACTAATCTCTTGAAATCTTCTGCGATATCATCAGAATGAGTATATTTCATTCTTCCTATAAATTCTTTTCTCTCTTCTTTACTCATAATCTATGCCCCCATAAATTCATCAATAGTATCTTTATATTTCTTAGATACTTTAACTTCTTTACCACCTTTTGAAAGGTATGTTTTATCTTCTGGATTTGTATCAATTGTTACAATTGCTTTTTTCCAATCAGGTGTCATTCCTGTATGGGCTCCCATTCTTTTTTCTTTTCCTTTTACAGATATTGTATTTACTTTTAATACCTTAACTTCAAAAAGTTTTTCTACAGCTTTTGCTATTTCAACTTTTGTAGCTTTTTTATTTACTTCAAAGGTATACTTTCCATTTTGTAATTCACTACTACTTTTTTCTGTAACTACTGGTGCTATTATTATATCTTCTGGTCTCATTATGCGTACACCTCCTCTAGTTTCTTTATAGTATCTAGAGTTACTACAAGTTTTGTGTATTTTAATAAATCATAAACATTTATTGTATTTACTAAACTTGTTTTTACTCCTTCGATATTTCTTGCTGATTTTTGAACATTTTCATTTTTCTCTGGTAAAAGTATTAATGCTTTTCCTTCTACTTTTAAATTTGTTAATGCATTTACCATGTTCTTTGTTTTTATTTCATTAAATGCTAATTTATCAACAACTACTAATTCATTTTCTGCGACTTTAGAACTTAATAAAGATTTAATTGCTAATCTTTTTTCTTTCTTATTTACTTTATAACTATATAAGCGAGGTTTTGGCCCTAAAGCTATACCACCTTTTATCCATTGTGGAGCACGAGTACTTCCTTGTCTTGCTCTACCTGTTTCTTTTTGTTTCCAAGGTTTCTTTCCACCACCAGAAACTTCTGCTCTAGTTTTAGTGCTTTGTGTTCCTTGTCTTTGATTAGCTAAATAGTTTACAAGTACACTGTGTACTAAGCTTTCGTTTGGTACTATACCAAATATTTCTTCTTTTAAATCTATATCGCTAACTTTTTTACCTTTTATATCATAAACATCTACTTTTGGCATTTTATTTCCTCCTTCCTAATTTGTTATGCTGATTTAACTGATTTTTTTATTTTTAGTATTGCACCTTTAGCTCCTGGTACACTACCTTTAACTAATATTACATTTTTATCAGTATCAATTTTTACAACATCTAAGTTTTGTATCGTAACAGTTTCACATCCCATATGTCCTGGAAGTTTTTTACCTTTATAAACTCTTCCTGGAGTTGATGTAGAACCCATTGAACCTGGTCTTCTATGATACATAGATCCATGTCCCATTGGTCCTCTATGTTGTCCATGACGTTTAATAACGCCTTGGAATCCCTTTCCTTTTGTTACACCTTGTATATCTACTTTATCACCTTGTTCAAAAACATCTACCTTTATTTCGTCTCCAACTTTTACTTCATCTAAATTGCTTACTCTAAATTCTCTTAAATGTTTCTTTAAAGCAAGTTTAGATTTAGCAAAATGTCCTTTTAAAGGTTTATTTAAATGTTTTTCTTTAACATCTCCGAACCCTAATTGTATACTACTATATCCGTCTGTTTCTTCTGTCTTTACTTGAGTAACTGTGCAAGGTCCAGCTTCTATAACTGTTACAGGAACGACTAAACCATTTTCATTAAATATTTGTGTCATTCCTAGTTTTTTACCAATAATTGTTTTATTCATTTTGTTTTCTCCTTTCTGCTTCGATTTTCTAGATGTCAATATTATTTACATCTATATTTTAAAATTAAAGTTTCATTTCAATATCAACACCAGCAGGTAATTCTAATTTCATTAGACTATCAACTGTTTTTTGTGTTGGGTAAAAAATATCAATAACTCTTTTATGTGTTCTCATTTCAAATTGTTCTCTTGAATCTTTATCTTTATGAGGACAACGTAAAATTGTTACTACTTCTTTTTGTGTTGGTAATGGAATAGGACCTGAAACTTTAGCTCCTGTTCTTTTAGCAGTATCTACTATCTTTTCAGCAGACTGTTCTAAAATAACATGATCATAAGCCTTTAATCTTATTCTGATTTTTTCACTACCTGTTACATTGCTTTTTACTGCCATAGTATAAATTCCCTCCTTTTATAATGATGATACCTTGGCAAGTTATAAAACGCGTCCTGGTGTTTCCAGTTTATCTATTATATAATCCCAAGCAATATTCAATTTTTCTTGGGATAAGCGTTTATTATATAAAAACTTATCGCCTTGGTCTTAGCCACGACTGCTCCACAGAAGTTCCCTCCATTCCTTACGGTTTGTAAGGATGTAGCCACATTCTGCTTCAACGCAAAATTTCGCACTTAATTATTATACAACGCTTATAGCCGTATGTCAAGCAAATTTTAAAAATTATTTAAAAAATTATAATTAATATGTATGAACCCTATTTTTTATTTAAATAAATTCTATTATTTTTTTATTTTCTTAATTCAAAAAACTCGCTACACTTTATGGTGTAGCGAGTTTTTCAAATAGAATAATCTTAATTATTACATTTATTATTCTGCTGATTCTGTTGATTCTTCAGCTTCAGGAGCTTCATAAGCTTCTAATATAGCGTTTTGAATCTTTTCTCTTGTATCAGCATTGATTGGATGAGCTATATCCTTAAATTCTCCGTTTGGAGTTTTTCTGCTAGGCATAGCTATAAATAATCCATTTTGACTTTCGATAACTTTGATATCGTGTATTACGAATTCGTTATCAAATGTTACAGAAGCAACAGCTTTCATTCTGTTTTCTGAATTAACTTTTCTTAAACGTACATCTGTTATTTGCATTGTTTGTTCACCGCCTTATATAATGTTATTATTTTGTACATTCATTTGTTTTTTATGTACATTTTTATTATTCGCCAAAAAAAATCTTTTTCCTTCTATTTTTTACAAAATTTATTTAATAATCCTTTTAATTATTTATAAACTGTTATATAATATTTATGGAAGTGATGATTTTATGAAGTTGTTTAAAAGAATTTTTTTAGTTTTATTATTTGTCTTTTTGATTATTATATTCTATATAATATTTAGAGGCTATGCCTTATACAAAGAAGCTATAAATGAAATTAGCCTTGAAGATAGAATTCTTGCTATACAAAATGATGAAAATTTTGTTTCGTTTTCAGAACTTCCGGACTATTATATCAATGCAGTTATTGCTGTCGAAGATCATAGATTTTATTCACATTCTGGTATAGATATTATTTCTACAATGCGTGCATTTATAAAAAATATACAAGCTAATGAACTTGCTGAAGGCCGGTAGTTCAATAACACAGCAGGTTGCTAAAAATTTATGTTTTTCAAATAAAAAAACATTTTATAGAAAGGTTGCAGAATTATTTGTAGTAGACAAACTTGAAAAGAATTATTCTAAAGAAGAAATCTTAGAATTATACATTAATAACATCTATTATGGAAATGGATATTATAATATTTATGATGCAAGCATGGGATATTTTAATAAAAAGCCTTCAGATTTAAATTTATATGAAGCAACTCTTCTTGCTGGAGTTCCTAATGCACCATCTCGTTATGCTCCTACTGTAAATTTATCTCTTGCAGAAGAAAGGCAATCTCAAGTTTTAGATGCAATGGTTCGCTATAACTGTTTGTCTCAAGAGGAAGCAGATAATATTAAAGCTATGCAAAAATCATAAAATGTAAAATGTTATATAAAAATTCCAGTGATTTTTCGAAATCTAAAAAATTGGTTTCGGCTTCACTGGAATTTTGTTTTGGGATTATTGCTTTTCATTGGTTTAGTCATTATTTGTAAATAATAATTTTATTCCCCACAATCCTGATATACCTACTAATGTGTAGATTATTCTACTAATTACTGACATAGTACCAAAAATTGTGTCTACTAAATTAAAATTAAATAGTCCAATTAATCCCCAGTTAATAGCTCCTATTATAATTAATACTAAGGCGATTGTATCTATAACTTTCATAATATTCATCCTTTCATATTTTTCTTATATATCTATTATTATTCATTTTTTGATAAATTATTCATATTTTTAAAATTATTGCAATTTTTTTAAAAAACAAAAACCACTAGATATCTTATCTAGTGGTAATTTGGTGCTCCTTCAAGGGCTCGAACCTTGGACCTACCGGTTATGAGCCGGTTGCTCTAACCAACTGAGCTAAAGGAGCATATTTATTTTGAAAGAAAAACATCCTTAAAGGATGTAATTGTTGGAGCAGGTAGCGGGAATCGAACCCGCGTCATCAGCTTGGAAGGCTGAGGTTCTACCATTGAACTACACCTGCAGTTTCAACATTGTCTATTATACTTGTTGTTATATATTTTGTCAAGAGTTTTTTTGAAATTTATAAATTATTTTCTAATATAAGTAACATAGTTATATCTGTATGGATTTTTTTCATCTGTTAGTCCTGGAATTCTTTCTACTTCCTTCCATTCATTTTTATCTATCTCTGGGAAATATACATCACCGTCAAATTCTTGATCTATTTCAGTGATATACATTTTATTTGCATAAGGCATAAGTGTTTTATACATCATCGCCCCACCTATTACAAAATTCTCTTCGTCGTTTTCAATGTATTCTCTTAGATCGTCTATACTATATACTGTTTTAACTTGTTCGTCATCAGATACAGTTTCTTGTAAATGTGTTAATACTACATGTTTTCTTTCTGGAAGTACTCTTCCTAATGATAGAAAAGTATTTCTTCCCATTATAATAGTTTTGCCTGTTGTTATTCTTTTAAATCTTTTTAAATCTTCTGGAATATGCCATATAAGTTTATTATCTTTTCCTATAACATTATTTTTTGCAATTGCTACTATTATACTTAACATATCGTATCTCCTTTATTATTTCTAATTTATAAGTTTGTTGTTTAAACTGCAACTGGCATATCAATTTTACCTAGATGCTTATAATCTATAAGTTTTATATCGTCTATTGTAAAATCATAAAAGTCTTTTATTTCTGGGTTTATCCATAGTTTTGGTGCAGGTAAAGCATCTTTTCTTCTAGATAATTGCTCTTTTATTCCATCTATTTGATTTTCATATATATGTGCATTATTTATGCATACCGTTAAAAGTCCTACTTTGAATCCTGTAACTTGTGCAATTAAATGAACTAATACTGCATATTGTGCTACATTAAATGGATTACCAAGTGGTAAATCATTTGAACGAATTGTTAGCATACAGTTAAGCTTTCCATCTGTAACATCCCAGCAACTATTATATACACAAGGGTATAATGCTCCTGTATCAAGATATGGAATTTGCCAAAGATTTATTAGCATTCTTCTATCTTGTGGATTTGTTTTTAATTTATTTATTAATGTATCTATTTGTTTAAATTCTTTTACTATCCATCCATAAGCTGTTCCAATTGTTCCGTCTTCCATTTCCCACTCATCCCAAATATGTACATTTTCTGCTTGTAATTCTTTTACACTATTTGATTGTTTTTGGAATATCCACAAAAGTTCTTTTACAGCAGTTTTAAATGCTACAAACTTTGTTGTAAGTATAGGAAATTCTTCTGCTAAATCAAACTGCATTATTTGGTGTGGCAATTTATATGTTGCAATTCCCGTTCTATTTTGATCATAATATCCTTCGTTTAATATTTTTTCACATAAGTCCAAATATATTTCATCAAATTTACTCATTTTTATCATTCCTTTTTAAAATAAAAGCACCGTAATCGGTGCTTTTTATGTTTATATTTATTATTTTATTCGCCTTTACCTTCAGGAAGTGCATTTGTATCCACCGTAATTCTAATCTTAAATACATATGTCAAAGCTCTTACAATTCTGCTTTGTTTTACTCTTTGCCATAGAGATGGTTTAACTTCCACTCTTGTTTCTTCTAGGTATTGTTCTTGCTCTACTTTATTCTTTTGTTCTTCTTCTACTATTTCTATTGGTGTAGGAATTCCTTTCAATGCATCTGCTATTTCTATTCCTATATAACTTAATGCTTTTGATCTATCTTCTATTCTTTCCATATCTATTTCGATATGTAAGTTTGTTTCAAGATTTGATATTCTTGCTTCAACAAGTTTTAATGCATCTTTATAATTATCTGAAGTATCTGTTTTTGCTCTTCCTATAATTCCTAAAGCTTCAGTCATATCTTCTGGAAATACTTTTGAAGCATTTTTTACATAAACTTTCCAATCTTTTTCTTTATTTATTGCCGTTTGTAACAATTCTTTAAGTTCAGCTGATAATCCAATATTTTTTTCTCTTTGTCTAATAAGTTCTTCTATTTGTTTTGTATTTTCTTCAAATTGATTTGTAGCGTATTCAACTAATCCGTAAGCTGCTTTATATACGGAAGCTGGAAAACTTTTCTTTTTTGGATATTCAATTAGATACATTTTTACTGATTCTATTAAATCTTTAAAATACGCATCATCATCTAACTGAACTATCTGCTTTTTACTATTTGGATTAATCAATTTTTGAACTTTATCAATGTTGGACAATATTTTTTCTTCGGTTATTACCATTCTTATGTTTACTATGCCAGTGTCTTTCTTTCTTAGCATTGTAAACCTCCCTCCTTCGTACTAATGTTATATCCGCTACTATGATTATATAACATTTAACAAAATACTACAATAGTAAATTTAAAATTACATTTTAAATTTCAATTACAATTTTATTACAAAATTATTACAATTGTCAACACTTTTTCTATTTATTTTACAAAATTCTTGCAAGTTCCTCATGTCTCTTGATTTTAGCGGTTGTTGTCTTGATTAGTGGTTCTGTTGTAACCATTATTTCCCTAACATATTTGTATGCTGGCATTCTTTTATTAATTTCTTTTACTTTATTTTTCAATATTTCATAAATTTCCGCTTCATCTCTAGTTTTATACATTTCTTCTGTTACTTCTGGATCATATACTATTTTTGCACAAACTTTACAATCTCCATCGGCTTCGGGCTTTCCATAGACCATACTTTCTGATACGCCTTCAATTCTATTTATTAAACTTTCTATTTCTTCTGGGAATACATTCTTACCATTTTTTAATACTATAACACTTTTTTCTCTTCCTGATATGAATATAAATCCGTCTTTATCAATATATCCTAAATCTCCTGTTCTAAACCATTCGCCATCAAAAGCTTCTTTATTTGCCTCATCGTTTTCATAATATCCAAGCATTACACTTGGTCCTTTTACTTGAATTTCTCCAATTCCATTTTCATCTGGGTTTCCAATTCTAGCTTCCAAACTTGGAAATACTGGTCCAACAGATCCTAGTCTATATACAAAATCCGTATTTGCAGCTACAACTGGAGCTGTTTCTGTTAATCCATATCCTTGTATTAATCTTATTCCAAGTTCATTATATCCTTTTTCTACTTCTGGATCTAACCCTGCAGCTCCACTAACAAATAGTCTAACTCTTCCTCCAAGTGTTTCGTGTATTTCTTTAAATAGTTTTTTTCTTACATCAATATGTACCTTTGATAACATATTGCTTATTTTTAGTCCTTTTTTTACTGTTTCTAGCTTACCTTTCTTTTCTATTGCTTTTAATAATTTTTTGTACATATTTTCATATAATATTGGAACAGAAACCATAACAGATACTTTAAATTCTTTAAGGTTATCCGCTATATGTTTTATTCCTTCACAAATTACAATCTCTGTACCTTTATACATTGGATATAAAAATCCTACTGTACATTCAAATGCATGGTGCATTGGTAAAAATGAAAGCATTGTATCTTTTTCATTTATCTCAAGAACTCTTGCTATGTCCATAAGATTTGCACATATTATTTTATGAGATAATTGTACTGCCTTTGCAGTTGAAGTTGTACCTGATGTAAATAACATCATATCCATTGTTTCTGGATCTATTTTAGCATCTAAGAAGCTTCTATCTCCTTCTTGAACTAATTTTTTACCTTTTTCAATCAATTCTTTAAATGAATAAACTCCATCTTCATGTTTTTCTAAATCCATACAAATTAAGCTTTTTAATTTTCCTATTCCGTCTTCTTTTGCTTTTTTCATAATTTCATCATATTTTTCTGAGTAACATATTGCTTCTACTTCAGAACGTTCTATTAAACTTCTTATTTCATTTTCTGGTAAAGATTTATCTAGTGGAACTACTATTCCTGTCCCACAAGTCACTGCAAGATATGCAATTCCCCACTCATATCTATTCTCTGAAATTACAGCTATCCTTTTTCCTTTTAATCCAAGTTTTATAAATGCTGTACCTAAATCATCTACCATTTCTCTATATTCTTTATGTGTTATTATGCGAAATTCTCCTTCTACATCTGTTTTAAACCTGTATGCTGGTCTATCTCCATATAATTCTCCAGATTTTTTAAGCATGTCTTTTAAATCTTTAATCTCCACAATTTCATGTACTTGTTTCTGCATAATAATTTATCATTCCTTTCTACTATTGCTGTTTGAAATCCTATGTTGCGTAAACTTTTTTCATTTTTTATTTTAATATTAACAATTATATTATTTAATAAAAAAATATGCAAGGTTTTTTAAAAACTTTGCATATTTCTGACCGCTCGTTCGATTTTTATAATTTATTCTTCAACAACATCATGACAATGTGAACATTGTCCTCCTTTGTCTAATTTACATTTTTCTAATATTTCTTCTTCTGTCATATTTCCTTGTTTACGCAAATAATCTGCTATTGCTGTTCTTATGGCTTCTTCTGCAAGTACTGAACAATGTAATTTTACAGGTGGAAGTCCTCCTAGTTCATCTACAACATCTTTATTTGTAAGTTTTAATGCTTCATCTATTGTTTTTCCTTTTATTAATTCAGTAGATATACTGCTTGTTGCAATTGCTGCTCCACATCCGAATGTTTTAAATTTTACATCTTTAATTATTCCATCTTCTATTTGTAGATACATTTTCATTATATCTCCACAAACTGGGTTTCCGACTTCTCCTATACCTGATGCATTTTCTATTTCTCCAACATTTCTAGGATTACTATAATGTTCTATAACTTTTTCATTATACATTTAAATTTCCCTCCTTTTTTACTTTTTCATATAATGGTGACATATCTCTAAGTCTTTTAACTATTTCTTCTAGATTATCTAAAAGATAATCTACTTCCTCTTTTGTATTGTATTTACCTATTGATATTCTTAAACTTCCATGTGCTATTTCATGTGGCAAACCTATTGCAAGTAAAACATGTGATGGATCAAGTGAACCTGATGTACATGCACTACCACTTGATGCACAAATTCCTTTTAAGTCTAAATTTAGCAATAATCCTTCTCCTTCAATATATCTGAAAGAAATATTTGCATTTCCTGGTAACCTTTTTTCTAAACTTCCATTTATTTTTATATATGGTATTCTTTTTTGTACTTCTTCTAGATAATAGTCTCTTAGCTCCTTTATTTTTTTACTATGTTCTTCTATGTCAGTACATGCCATTTCTATTGCTTTTCCCATTCCGACAATTGCAGGTACATTTTCTGTTCCTGCTCTTTTGTTTTTCTCTTGATGCCCTCCATTTATTAGTTTCTCAAATTGCACTCCTTTTCTGATATATAATGCTCCTATTCCCTTTGGTCCGTAAAATTTATGAGCAGACATTGATAATGCATCAATATTCATTTCTTTAACATCTATTTTTACACTTCCAATTGCTTGTACTGCATCTGTATGGAAGATTATATTATTTTTTCTTGCGATTTCTCCTATCTCTTTTATTGGTTCTATTGTACCTATTTCATTATTTGCAAACATTATAGTTATTAGTATTGTTCTGTCATTTATAGAATTTTTTAATTCTTCTATATCAACTATTCCTTCATTATCTACATTTAAATATATTACTTCAAATCCTTCTTTTTCTAATTGTTTACAAGTTTCTAATACAGCTGGATGCTCTATTTTTGAAGTTATTATTCTATTTCCTTTATTTTTATACTTGTATGCAACCCCTCTTATGACTGTATTGTCACTCTCGCTTCCTCCAGCTGTAAAATATATCTCATTTGGTTCTGTATTTATTGCTTTTGCAATTTTTTCTCTTGCATCCTCTATTGCTTTTTTGCTCTCTCTTCCTAATTTATATATTGATGAAGCATTTCCATAGTTATTTTCTAAATATGGAAGCATCTCTTTTAGCACTTCTTCATCTAATTTTGTTGTTGCACTATTATCAAAATACACATTTTCCATTTATTTTTCTCCTTCCTTAATCTTTGTTCTTCTTAAACATTTAATGCATCTGTAATTTTTTATATTATAGCCACAATCTAGACTATATAATCCTAATGTTTTATGTACATAGACTGCAAGTTTATTTAAAGTTTCATCACTTAAAGATTGTTTCATTTTTTCAGCTTCTATTTCTGCTTCTTTTTTGTCTAACTTTAATATTTCATTTAAAAATAAATAGACTATATCATAAGCTTCAAGTATTTTTATAGCTAACATCTTTCCAGATTTTGTAAGTGAAATATTGCCGTATACTTCATAATTTATTAATCCCGCTTCTTTTAGACTATTCATTGCATAATTTACTGTTGGTTTTGTTTTATTTAGTTCTTTAGCAATATCTGTTACCCTTACTTTTTTATCATTTTTTTCAAATAGATATATAGTTTTTAAATATTCTTCTTGTACATTTGATATCTTCATTCTTATTGCCTTTCTTTAAATATATTTTATTTTGTTTGAGTACTCTAACATTATACTATCATGAATTTATTTTGTCAATATTTTTGTTAGATTATTCAAACTATTTTAAAATAAAAAATCAAACTTTGATAAGTTTGATCTTTTATTTTAACTATTTAATTATAATCTAACATTGTACTTTTATTAAAGTTTTACATTACATATAGCAATATACATAGGAAATGTAAGAAGTTTGCTAAGCAAATAGATAAATGAAATATTGAATGTATATACTTATGTTTTTTTCCGAACTGCATAAAGTACAGCTCCTATTGTATATACAACTCCACCTGCAAGTAGTAAAATAAATCCATTTGTTCCTAGAAGTGCTGGTAATCTAGATATTCTTGCTATTATGCACCATCCCATGCCAAGATAACATATCATAGAAAATTTCTTATATTTTTTTAAATCTATTGAATTTAATATGATTCCAAGTATAGCTATCCCCCATATAAGTCCAAAAATTGTCCAACCAACAATTGCTTCATCTTCCCTTAAGGTGCATAATGTAAATGGTGTATATGAACCTGCTATAAGCAAGAATATTGAACAATGATCTAAAACTTGGAAGACTTTTTTCCCTGTTGTATCTGGTTTTAATCCGTGATATATGCTTGACATAGTATAGAGTAAAATCATCGTTGCACCAAATATTGCCCCACTAACAATTCCATATACATTATGATGTATCGCTGCCATAACAACACAAAGAACAGTTGCAACAACTCCTAAAGCCCCTCCAACTATATGTGATGACATATTGAATATTTCTTCACCTTTTGTATATTTAGGAAGTATTCTATCTTTTAATTTTATTCTTTTCATTTTCCCTCCAAAATATTTTATCTAGTTTTCTATACTAGATTATCACATTTTGAATAACCTGTCAAGAATTTTAGCTTATATCATTATAATATTTATTTAATAAATATTAATTAACTTTTAAAGCTCTAAGAGAATTAAATACAGCAATTACAGTTACTCCTACATCAGCAAATACAGCTTGCCACATATTTGATATACCAAATGCACTTAAGATTAATACTAATACCTTTATTCCAATTGCAAAATATATATTCTGATATGCGATATTTAATGTTTTTTTAGATATTTTAAGTAATTTTGCTATTTTTGAAGGTTCATCTGTCATAATTACAACATCTGCTGCTTCTATTGCAGAATCTGATCCGAAGTCCACCCATAGCAATTCCTACATCTGCTCTTGCAAGAACTGGTGCATCATTTATTCCATCTCCTACAAAAGCAACTTTGCCTTTTTTATCTTTCATTATTTTTTCTAGTATCTCTACTTTTCCGTCTGGCAATAATTCTGAATATACCTTATCTACATTTATATCTTTGGCTATTTTTTCTGCAACAGATTTTAAATCTCCTGTTAGCATTACTGTTTCTCTTATATTCTTCACTTTTTTAAGATTTTCAATCGCAATTTTTGCATCTTCTTTTACTTCATCAGCAATAACTATATATCCTGAATATTTATTATCTATCGCGACATGGACTACTGTTCCTATTTCTTCTTTTGCCTCACTTTGAAGTCCGATTTTTTCCATAAGTTTATTATTTCCTACATAAATATTTTTATTATCAATATTAGCTGAAACTCCAAAGCCTGATATTTCTTGCACATCATTTATTTTAGATATATCTATATCTTTTGAATATGCATCTTTGATTGAATTTGCTATTGGGTGATTTGAATAATATTCAGAATAAGAAGCTAACCTTAATATTTCTTCCTCTGTACTGTCACCTAAAGTAACTACTTTTTGAACTTTAAATACACCTTTTGTTAGTGTTCCAGTTTTATCAAAAACTATAGTATCCACTTTTGTAAGTGCTTCTAAATAATTTCCTCCTTTTACTAATATTCCAAGTTTTGATGCTCCTCCAATTCCTCCAAAAAAGCTAAGTGGAATTGATATTACGAGTGCACAAGGACAAGATACAACCAAAAATGTTAACGCTCTATGTAGCCATGTTACAAAGTCTGTATCTTTTAATATAATATTTGGAATTACACAAATTAAAAGAGCTATTCCTATTACAGTTGGTGTATAATATTTTGCGAATTTTGTTATAAAGTTTTCTGTATGTGCCTTTTTTGAGCTTGCGTTTTCTACTAAATCTAATATTTTTTCAACCGTTGATTCTCCAAATTCTTTTGTAACCTCAATAGTTATCATTCCACTTATATTAATGCAACCGCTTAGTATTTCTTCTCCTTCGCAAATTTCAACTGGTACTGATTCACCAGTTAATGCTTTTGTATCAAGAGTTGATTTTCCAATCCTTACAATTCCATCAAGAGGAATTTTTTCTCCCGGTTTTACGATAATAATATCTCCAACTTTAACTGTTTCTGGAGATACTTTTTCTATATTTTCTCCTTTTTTTAAATTAGCATAATCTGGCTTTATTTCCATTAAATCACTTATGGATTTTCTTGATTTTTCTTCTGCATATTCTTCAAATAATTCTCCTATTCTAAAAAATAGCATTACAGAAACCGCTTCTGGATATTCTCCAATTGCAAATGCACCTATTGTTGCAATACTCATCAAAAAATGTTCATCAAATATTTTTCCTTTGCCTATATTTTCTATTGATTCTATTATTACATCATATCCTACTATTAAATAACCGAATTATATACAATACTAAACTTATGCTTTTTTCTTTAATAACTATTGCAATTACTAATATTAAAGCCGATATAATAATTTTCATTAGTTCTTTTTTATTTAGTTTCATTTTCATTTTCCTTTCTCTCTACTATATTACTATTGAAATCTTCTAAATAAAGTTACTACCTCGTCTACTATTTCTACATTTCCTTTTTCTATATCACTTAAAATACAATTATACATGTGATTTTCAAGTATGTAATTTGCTAAACTTTTAATAGATTTATTTACTGCTGATAACTGTATTAAAATATCATCACAATATCTGTCTTCTTCAACCATTTTCTTTATGCCATGTATTTGTCCATCTATTCTATTTAATCTTGTATTTATCGTTTTTTTAACATCTTCTGGTCTATATATTTTTTCTTTATTCATAATTTAAGTCCCCTTTCTATTTTTATATTATATACCCCTTAGGGTATGTTGTAAATAGGAGGGTATACAAAAAAATTACTACAACTAACTCAAATTTAGTTGTAGTAATTTTTATTATTCTTTTGTTTCATCTTTATCTGATTCTTCTTTAATTTCTTTTTTACTAAATTTTTTCTTAATTTTTTCTTTAATTCCTTCTTTATTAAATTTTTTCTTAATTCTTTCTTTAATTTCTTCTTTATTAATCTCTTCTTTAGTTTCTTTTGTTTTTATCTTATGCATTACAATTATTATCAATATTGCTACACCACAAAGTCCTAATATAATTGCTATTATTAGTATCACTGTTTTATAGTTTATTCCAGGGGTCATTGTTTCATCCAAATATACACTTCCTATATATTCCTCTAAATTTTCCTCTGTAAGTGATTGTTTTTCACTTATTTCATTATAACTTTCTATTACTATTTTTCTTAACTCTTCAGGCATTTCAAATAAATATCCTTTAAGTTCATAAGAAAATTCATTTTGTTTTTCTTCTTGCAACTTTACTAATTCATTATATGTTTCATCTGTTAGCCTTACTACATACATATATCCTTCTTTGTCCATTGCTAAATAATATATCAATGTTTCATCTTGTGCTGCAAATTTATATGGAACATATGCTAAATTTATTTTTGCGTATTCTCCTTCATGGTCTTGACTGCTATATATTAAGTCATGTAAGCTTTTCGTTTCTACTCTATTTTTATTTCCTACATATATAAATATCCCGATTAATGTAGCTACAATTAAAATTGCTACAACAATTATTATTATTAATTTTTTGCTAGGCTTAAAAATTCTATTTTTCTTTTCTTTTTCCATAATTTCCTCCTAAATCTTTTTGCTTTAATATTATACACTATTTTTTGTAATTTTTCTAGACTTCAATCTAGATTTATCTTTTCTATATATAAAATAATAATGAGCAACATTAAATTGTTACCCACGGCGTCGACAAAATGTTCAATTTCGCTAATATCAGCATTCTTGCAAGATATCTTTGCTTTTTCTATTACATTATCAAATTTTCTCCATTCTTTGTGAATTTTTTAAAAAATGTCACAAGCGATAGTTCGTTTGCGACGAGTTTGGCTGGGGTGGTAAGATTCGAACTTACGCATGTCGGAGTCAGAGTCCGATGCCTTACCGCTTGGCGACACCCCAATATTATACTTAGTTATTTTATCACAGTTTAATTCAAATCGCAATACTAAATTTAGCTATTGATTTTTTTTATCATAAATGTTATTATAAAGTTATACAAAGGAGAAAATTTTATGTTAAAATCACAACAAGAACTTAGTTTTTATAATCCTACTAATTTAAAGTCTTATAATTTAGATCAAACCATGAGATATCAACTTAATGTGCTTGAAAATTTAGATAGGATTACTAGAATTCATAGTGAAAATGTTGCTAATTTGACTTGTAGAATCTGTGAATATCTACATGCTAGCAAATCATTTACGCTTTTATGTACAATGTCTGCATATATGCATGATATAGGGAAGGCATTTATCCCATATGAAATTTTAACTAAACCAACAAGATTAACTGATGAAGAATATGAAGTTATGAAAACACACACTACTATTGGATATAACATGTGTATGAAAGATCCAAAGCTTAGGCCTTATGCTGCAGGTGCTCTTTATCATCATGAATGTCTAGATGGTTCTGGGTATCCAAATGGTTTAACTGAAAAAGATATTCCATATTTTGCTCAAATTATACACATTGCTGATATATATGATGCGATTGTTACAAAAAGGCAATACACAACCCATGTTAATATATCAGAAACTTTACGACTACTTATAAAAGAAAGTGAACCTTCTCGTCAATCAATTGCATTAGATACTTTATCTACTGATTCAAAGGTTGGTAAAATAAATGGTAAAGTATTAAATGTTTTATTCAAAGTTGTTATTGATGATACTTTATATGAAATAAGTGGTACAATGGAATATGTCAAATACATTAAAGAGCAATTAAAAAGATTATATAAAATTAGAAAGTTCGATGAAAAATCTCACAATTCAAAACATAAATCTGAATATTACACAGAATATATGAAACTATTATTTGAAAACGGCGAAAATGCTGAAAATTACATTAATGTAATTTCTGAATATGAAGAAGCTTTAAAAGATAAAGAAGATCTTATTCAAAAGCTTTATAAAGAAATAAATATTATAAAACAATTAAAAGCAAGATAGGAGGTTTCCCTCCTATCTTTGTTATTCATCTAAACCAAAGCTAACACCGTATAGCATTGTTAATTTGATTCATTATATTACTATCATCTATATGACCAATTCTTTCTTTAAGCCTACTTTTATCTATGGTCCTAATTTGTTCAGTTAATACTATTGAATCTGATTTTAGTCCATTGTTTTGGGATCCTATTTCTATGTGAGTTGGTAATTTAGTTTTACCTGTTTGAGATGTAATTGCCGCTGCAATAACTGTAGGACTATATTTATTTCCCGTATCATTTTGAATGATTACAACTGGTCTTATTCCTCCTTGTTCTGACCCAACTACTGGACTTAAATCTGCATAAAACATATCTCCTCTTTTTATTACCATATTGTTTCACTCCTATTATTGCATATATTTTCAGATATATTTTAACTATTAGTTTTGAGATATATTAATTTTCAAGTATTTGTTCTTTACTTGTTTTGTTTATTTCTATCTCCTTATATAATATGTAAACTGTTATATTTTCGTTAACATCTAATATCTCCATTTTAGTTGGTAATTTAGTCTTTTTATTTATATATAATTTTTTATACATTTCATATTTATTTGCATTATCTGTTTTTGTTTTGAGTATAACTTCTTCTCCATTTTCTTCGATTTCTCCGCCATTATTTTTATACTCATCTATAAAGCAATTTAAACTTAATGAACTTCCATGTATAGAATTATAATTCTCATATAATGTTTTTAAATTTAATGTGCTATTTTCTAGAATGAGATTTGTTCCGTCGAAAGTAGTTGTGAGTCCTTTTATATTTTCAGGTTCTATTACCTCTTGCTTAAAAATGTTTGGCATAGAATATTCTTGTTTTAAGATATATTTATTTGTATTTTTGTTACTATATATTTCCACTTCTATTTTTGCTTCATATGAACTAATATTTAAAATGTTATTGTCATCTGATTTATTTATATTATTGCCTAAATTGGATAATTTATAAGTAAATATTAAAATAATTATACAAATTAAAAAAATAAAAAATAGAAAGATTTTTCTTTTTTTCACTGCTTTCCTCTCTTTCCTCTTGTTAGATCAAAAATTATATCTTTCTATTTATATATTCATATTAAATTAAAGTATTCTGTCAAAGTATTTATTAATTCGTCTTTATTTTCTATCCTATTAATACTATTCCTAATAACACTACTATTTTTTAATCCTTTTGTATACCAAGCTAAATGTTTTCTCATTTCACGAACTCCTGTGTACTCCCCTTTTTCTTCTATCTCTAAATTGATATGTTCTATTATGGTTTTTAAGAGTTTCTCTTTTGAAATAACATCCGGCTCTTTTTCAAATTTTAAATAATTTATAATATTTTCAAATATAAAAGGATTTCCGAAGTGCTCCCCTTGCTATCATAATTCCGTCTGCTTTTGTATATTCTAGCACTCTTTTAGCATCTTTTTCGTTCTTTATATTACCATTTGCAATTACTGGAATATCTAACTTTTCTTTTAAACTTTTAATTGCATCTAAATCATTGTCTCCTGAAAAGTATTCTTCTCTTGTTCTTCCGATGAAGTGTGATTGCTTTTATTCCGAACTTCTTCCAATTTTTTTCCGAAGCTCTTCATAGACTATATGTTTATTATCCCAACCTTTTCTTAATTTTACTGTTACTGGTTTAGAAACTGTATTTACTACTTCTTTTGCAATACTTACTGCTAAGTCTACATCTAATAATAATTTACTTCCATCTCCATTTTTTACAACCTTTGGTGCTGGACATCCCATATTTATATCTATGATATCTGCAATATTTCCCACATATTTGCTAGCAATTTTCATTGCCTCAATATCACTTCCAAATAATTGTACAATAATTGGTCTTTTTTCTCCTTTTGTATTTAAAAGAAGTTTTGTTTTTTCATCTCCATACATTAAAGCTTTAGCACTTACCATCTCTGTACATACTGCTCCTGCGCCAAAACTTTTGCAGATTAATCTAAATGGCAGGTCTGTTATTCCTGCCATTGGTGCAAGTATTATATTATTTTCAAGCTCTACATTTCCAATTTTTAATTTGTGTAATAGTTCCATCTTTTAGTTCCTTTAATATATTTTATAATTTAATAAAAATTATTAATCTATAAATATAGCTTTTTTTCGTCTTGCACTAATATTTAGTAAAAGTCCTATGCACATGAAATTAGTAATAAGCGAACTTCCTCCATAACTTACAAATGGAAGTGGTACTCCAGTAATTGGCAAAAGTCCCATTGTCATTCCTATATTTTCTATCATGTGAAATGACAGTATTCCGTGCTATACCAATTGCAATATATCCTCCCATATCATCTTTTGCGGTTTTCGCAACATATATTGCCTTTGTAATCATAATTACATATAGTACAATTACAAGTGCTGCTATTACAAATCCTATTTCTTCTCCTATTACTGAGAAAATAAAATCTGTAGTTTTAGGATATAAATATCCGGAGTTGTGTTTGATTACCCATAAGGATTCCCATTCCAAAAAGTTCTCCTGATCCTATTGCAATTTTTGATTGAATTAAATTATATCCAGCTCCTCTTGGATCTAGTTCTGGGTTTAAAAATACATCAATCCTACTCTTAGCATGTTCTGGTAATATAAAGAAATATAGCAATGGCAATGTAATTACCATTATTAATATAACTGCTATTACATATTTTTTATCTATTCCTGATGCAAATAACATAAATGCTACTGATACTATAAATGCCATAACTGTTCCATAATCTGGTTGCAATACTATTAATACCATTGGCACTCCTGCAGTTAATAAAATAAGCCCAAGTTTCCATATCTTGTTTATTTCATTTCTGTCATCTTTCTGCAGTTTTACCATTATATATGCTAAGAATATTATTAATATAATTTTTGCAAATTCTGATGGTTGCAGAGTTAAAGATTCTGAAATCTTAAACCAACTACTTGCTCCATGTATTGGTTCCGTGAATAGAACTGCAACTAATGCAATCAAAATAGCTCCATATAACACTGGAGAAATCTTAGCTATTAAGTTATAATCAACAAATATTATAATAAGCATTATGGGAATACTTACCACTGCCCATAAGATTTGTTTATTAAACTCCTCATGGTCTTGTTCTTGAGTTGCAGAAAACAATGCAACTAGTCCTATACATAGTAGGACTATCGAACAGATAAGTATTCCCCATTCTACATTTTTTAGCATTTTTTTATTCATTACAAACCTCTTAAAAATTTATACTATTGTTTGCTTGATGTTTCTACTGCTTCATTTTCTTTTTTAGGTTCCTTTTCCTCTTTAGATTCTTCACCTTTTTCTTCTATTTTCTGTTTTTTGTTATCTTGTTTTTCTATTTCTTTTTTTTCATCTTTTTCTTTAGAATCTTCTTTTTTTTCAACTGAACCTTCTTTATTTTCTTCATGCTTTGGCTCTTCTTTTAGCTCTTTCTTTTGTTCTTCCTTTTCCTCTATTTCTGCTTTTTTATTACTTTTTTCTTTTTCTCTTAACACATCATCTTTTATACTAACTATTGGAATATTAGCATATAATGCAGGTGCTCCACTTGTTCCATCTTCGTTTTGTCTATTTGTCATTCTTACATCAATTGCAGATTCATCTACATCTATATATTTCTTTATTACCTCTATTATTTCTTGTTTCATAAGATCCAAAAAGTCAGCAGATACATTTGCTCTATCTTGCATCAAAACTAAATGCAATCTCTCTTTTGCTGTATCTTTAGAGTTATTATTTTTATTTGTTTTTCCGTAAATTTTTAAAGAAATTTATTATATTTTCAAACATGTTTATTCCACCTTCGTTTTAATTTTGTTATTTTCTACTAAATAGTCTTTTTATTGCTGCAAATAATCCTTTTTCTCTTCCTGGTATAGTTACTTCAATATTTTCTCCAAGTACTCTTTTAGCTATTTCTCTATACGCTTTTCCTGAAGGTGCTTTTTTGTTTGATATTACTGGTTCTCCTTTATTAGTTTGTGTAATTATGTATTCATCATCTGGAACAACACCAATTAGGTCTATTGAAAGTAAGTCAACGATGTCTTCAACATCCATCATTTCTCCCTTTCTTACCATATTTGGTCTTAATCTATTTATTACTAATTCTGAATTTTTAATTTCTGATGCTTCAAGTAATCCTATTATTCTATCTGCATCTCTTATAGCAGAAATTTCTGCAGTAGTTACTACTATTGCTCTGTCTGCCCCTGCAACAGCATTTTTAAAACCTTGTTCAATTCCTGCTGGGCAATCTATCAATATGTAATCAAAATTTTCTTTTAAATTTGTTGTAAGTTCTCTCATTTGGTCTTCATTTACAGCAGTTTTATCTCTTGTTTGTGCTGCTGGAAGTAGATATAGCTCGTCATATCTCTTATCTTTAATTAATGCTTGTCTTAATTTGCATCTTCCTTCTACTACATCAACTATATCATATACTATTCTATTTTCTAATCCCATAACTACATCAAGATTTCTAAGTCCTATATCCGTATCAACTAATGCTACCTTTTTCCCTTCTGTTGCCAATGATGCACCTAAGTTTGCTGTTGTAGTTGTTTTTCCAACTCCGCCTTTTCCTGATGTTATTACTATAACTTCTCCCATTTTTTCCTCCATTTCTGGTATATTTTATACCATGCAAGTTTCATTTAAGTTGCTTTGATGTATAAATAAAAGTAAAACATATTAAAAATATCATATATGTTTTCTTCCTTATTTATCCTTTGCATACTGTACTTTTAATATACTTTACTTTTGTTTTATATTTCTATTAATCTTTTTTATATATCTTGTCCATATTTTTTATATTTTATATTATATCCTATATATTTTTTTTATTCAAGTTTTTTAAGGATATTTTTATAATTTTTTAAATATATCCTCTTGATATTAAACTATTTTCAATATCGCCTGTTCTTTTTATGATTGAAGTAATTAACGGCGCTAATATGTAATTTGGTCTTTTTATTATATTCTTTATCGTAAAATCAAAGCCTTTAGATTTCAATGAATATTTAAGTTCCATCATAGCATTTTGAACTATTGGAATAAATGCAATCCCTATGCAAACTATGATTCCTATTTCTCTAGGATTAATTTTTATAATTTTTAACGGTTTTAATAATGTTTCTATCACATACTGCAATTTATGTGATGTCATTTTTTTAGCAAATATATATGTTATATTGCATACTAGTATTAATCTAATCCCTATTAGTAGTCCATGGTTTACGCCACCTATTAGCATATTTATGCAAGATGTAAAAATTATAAATGGCATAATTTTTATTATAGCTATAAAGGCATTTTTTATATTTTCTTTTAATGCAATTATTAGAAGAAAATTTATTAAAGCTACTATTCCAAGTATATAATATTCTTTTATAAAAAATATTCCAATTGTATATATTAGAAACAATATAAATGAAATTATATGTATCATTTTTTCACTTCCTTAGATAAAATCATTAATATCTATGTCTATCCCTTTTTTCTTTAATTCTTCCATAAGCTCTACAATTTTTGGAATTGCTATCTTATGGTCTTTTAAAAACTGTATATTTTCTAATATATCTTTAGTTTTAAATTCATTAACAATCTTTCCTTTTTCTAATACAACTACTCTGTCAGATATAAATATTTCATCTATTATATTTGTTATATATATAATTGCATATCCTTGTTCTTTTAATTTTTTCACTATTTTTCTAATTTCTTCTTTGCCTTCAGGATCTAGCATTGCAGTTGGTTCATCCATAACAATATATTTAGGCTTTATGCTAAGTACACCTGCAATTGTTATCCTTTGTTTTTGTCCAAGTGATAATTCATAGGTGTCTTTATTTAAATATTCTTCCATTTGTACTTGTCTAATGGCATCTATGATTCTTTCCTCTTTATTGTCTATTTCAAGGTTATCTAAAGCGAATATCATATCGTCATGTACATTATTAAATATTATTTGATTTTCTGGATTTTGAAAAACTATACCTACTTTTTTTCTAAGTTCCATAAATTTATCTTTATCTTTTGTATCTATTCCGTCTATTAAAATAGTTCCGATCCTTTTGCATAGTAACTGCAGAAATTAATCTTGCAAGTGTTGATTTCCCTGAGCCGTTTTTCCCTATAATACTTACAACTTCTCCTTCATTTATTCTTAAATTAATATCTTCTAGAACTATTCCCCCATGTTTATATTTGTAATTTAAATTACTAATATCTATCATTTTGTCTCTAACTCCTCTATAACATCTTTATACACATAAAAGCTTCCTACTATCATAATTATTTTTTCTTTATATTTACTCTTTGCAGTTTTTATAGCATCAAATAATTCATCTTTATAAACATTATTTGTATATTTTTTTGCTTCATTATATAGAACCTCTTTATCTACATATTTGTTTTTGTCATTTCCTGTTGTAAGAATAAATATTCCATTTTTATCTTGAGTTAGAATTTTAATTACAGTTTTATAGTCTTTTGTCTTTAATAAAGATATAATATATACTTTTTGCTTTTCTGGATAATATTGATTTATTGTTGTAACTAGATTCTTTGCTGCATTTTCATTATGACCTCCGATCATATATTATCTTTGGATTTTGCTTTATCATTTCAAACCTTGCCTTATGTATAATTGTGCTTAATCCTTTTTTTACTGCTTCATTTTCTATTTTATATCCTTTTTTTCTTAAAAGGTCTATACACTCTAAAGCGACTCCTGCATTATATATCTGACATTTTCCTTTTAGGTTTATTTTTATATCTTTAAATTCTTTGTAATCAATAGTTTGATAATTTTCATCAAAAGAATAATTTTTTATATCTTCCTTATTTACTATGTGTAAAGTATTATTTTCTTTTTTGCATTTTTCTTTTATAATATCTGTCACTTTATCTTGATAATACATAATAGTGTCATTATTCTTCTTAATAATACCTGCTTTTTTGTCAGTTATTTCTTCGATAGTTTTTCCAAGTATATCCATATGATCTAGTCCGATATCTGTAATAATAGATATCATTCCATCTGCAATATTTGTGCAGTCATCTGTTCCGCCAAGACCCGTTTCTAACACAACAAAATCACAATTTTTTTCTGCAAAATATATTAATGCAAGACTTGTGACTACTTCAAATTCCTTTACTGGAATTTTATGAGTTTCATTGTATTCATCTACCTTTTTAGATAATCTTTCTAGAATATCACTCATTTCTTTATCTGTTATTTCTTTATTATTTACTGTTATTCTTTCATTATATCTAATTAAATGCGGTGAAATATATTTTCCAACAGTGTATCCAGCATTCACTAGAATATTATTTATCATTTCGCATACACTGCCTTTTCCGTTTGTACCAGCAATATGTATAAACTTCTTTTTTTTGTGAGGATTGTCAAACTCCTTCATGAAATATGCCATTGCATCTAGTGTTGGATCTTTTGTAACAGCATCAAATTTTTTTAAATATTCCTCAATTTCCATGTTTCGATTCCTTCTTTCATTAAGTAAACAAATAAGTTTATGGTCATTATTCATCTTCTAATCAAATAAATATTTCTTGGTAATTGGTTTCAATGCTTTTACCAATGCATATACAGTTATAACTTGTATTGGAAGCATTATAAACTGTGCAACAGTTCTTATAGAAAGTATAGTCATAAATGCTTTATCATACATTATTTTAAGCCATACTGCATTTAGCAAAATATTTATAAATACTATAACTACAGTACTTGAAATTATTAATCTTATTAATAATTCTTTATCTGTAAATTCTGTATCTTTTTTGTAAAGTATTATTCCATATATTAAACCTTTTAATATTGCACTTATAGTGAATCCTATAAAAAATGTTCCAAATGGAAATAAAAGTGCTCCGATTAAATCAGCTAATCCTGAAACAATTGCCGAATACTTAGGTCCAAGCCATATTGCTGTAAGCATTACTGGAACAAAACTAAAGCCAATTGCTAAAAGCTCAGTGTTTATAGATAAAAATCTTGATAATACTATCGTTATAGCAAGTAATAATGCAGATAGTATTAATTTTTTTGTTTTTGAAATTGTTTGCATAAAAAAAACTCCTTTCATAAGAGCTCCCTGAAAGAAGATTAAAAAATATTTTCTTCTAGTTCATAGCGGAATGCAACAACAAATAAGCAAGTTATAAACTTTTGCCTCATTATCAACTTCCCGTATAATGAGTCTTAACTATTTGTTCTTTACTCTATGCATAATATAATACACCTTTTTACATTTTTTGTCAATTGTTTTAGAAAAGTTTTGCAATAAATTTAGCTATATCTTATCTTCCATTTTAGTTACATTGCTTGTTTTATATGATTTATCGTAATTTTACCGATTGATTATATAAACTTCAATTACATCAATCCTCACAAAAGCTCCTTCCAATCTATTTTTATACAAATAATATTCTGCTGCTTTAAATATATGCTTTTGTTTATGGTTATCTACTGCTTCTTTTGCCTCTCCATATTTAAAGCTTGTCCTAGTTTTTACTTCTACAAAAATAATATTTGAACTATCACTTGCAATTATATCTATTTCTCCTTGCAAGCATCTAAAATTTTTACAAATCACTTTATACCCCTGACTTTCAAGGTATTGTGTTGCTATTTTTTCTCCTTCTTTTCCCTCCATCTGTTTTTTGTTCATTTTATTCCTTCTTTTTTATGACATACTTATTTTCATATTTTTCAATTAACCCTTCTATCTCCATCATAAATAATTTTTCATAAAGTTCGGTTATTCCAATATTGGTCTTAATACTTATCTCATTAACATTTAAAGGTTCATATAAAATTTGATATATATTTCTATATTCTTCTTTTATTTTACTTAACTTTAAATTATACATTTTTGGTAATGAATCTAAATCTTCTATTGTCGTTTGTTTTGTTTCTTTTATTCCATATTTTTCTAATATATCTTTCGGCTCTAGTACCATAATAGCTCCTTTTTTTATAAATACATTTGAACCTGTAGCCTTTTTATTTTCTATGGAACTTGGTATGCAAAATATATTTTTCCCTTGCTGTTTTGCATATCTTGCAGTTATTCCTGTTCCACTTTTATTTCGTGCTTCAACTATCAAGACTCCTATACTCAATCCACTCACAATTCTATTTCTCTGTCTAAATTTCTCTGGATCTGGTGGTATAGCTTCTGGATATTCACTAACTATTGCTCCTCCTGTTTCTATTATTTTATTATATATCTCCTTATTTTCTGGTGGATAAATATATTTCGGGCCATTACCTAAAACAGCAATTGTTTTTCCTTTGACTTCTATTGCTCCGAAAATGTGAAGCAGTATCTATTCCCTTTGCCATTCCGCTAATTATATTAAATCCTGCTTTTGCAATATTTACTGCAAATAGCCTTGCATTTTTCAAACCCTCTTCACTGCAATTTCTTGAACCTATCATGGCAATTCCATCTTGTCTTAATATTTCTTTATTTCCTATAACATATAATTTTTTAGGTGGATTTTTAATTTTTCTTAATCTTTCTGGATATTCTTTATCATTTAAATCTATTTCTTCTATTTTTATCACCCTCTTTCTAATTTCCCCAGTATTTTCTATCTAAGTCCCTATATTTGATTGCCTCAGTAATATGTTTAAGTTCTATATTTTCTTTTTCATCTAAGTCTGCAATTGTTCTTGCAACTTTCAAGATTCTTCCATATGCTCTTGCACTGAAACCTAATTTTTCAAAAGCATTTTGTAATATGCTTTTTTCTTCTCTTCCTAATTTACAATATTTGTTTATTAATTTTGGTGTAAGTTCTGAATTTGAATATATACCATATTCTTTATATCTTTCATAAGCAATTTTTCTTGCTCTATTTACTCTTTCCCTTATTTTTTCTGACGATTCTTCATCTTCTTCATTATTTAAGCTCTTATAATCTACTGCCTCTACTTCTATATGTATATCAATTCTATCCAATAATGGTCCACTAATTTTACTTATATATTTGCTAATTTGTGTCTTTGAGCATGTACAATTTTTGTCTCTTGCACCATAATATCCACAAGGGCAAGGGTTCATTGATGCAACTAACATAAAATTGCAAGGATATGTAATACTTGCATTTACTCTGCTTATACTAACTTTTCCGATCTTCAAGTGGTCCTCTCATAAGCTCTAATGTATGCTTGTTAAATTCTGTAAGTTCGTCTAAGAATAATATTCCATTATGTGCTAAGCTTATTTCTCCTGGTTTTGGTATTCTACCTCCTCCGAATTAATGATGCTCCGGATATTGTATGATGAGGGGACCTAAATACTCTTTTTGTGATTATAGGCATATCCTTTTCAATTAATCCAGAAACACTATGTATTTTTGTCACTTCTAATGCTTCTTCTAAACTTAAATCTGGAAGTATTGATGGAAGGCACTTTGCCATCATAGTTTTCCCGTGAACCTGGACTTCCGAATAAGAATGCAATTATGCCCTCCAGCTGCCGCAACTTCTAATGCTCTTTTTACACTTTTTTGACCTTTTACATTTGCAAAATCCATAGTATACTTTTCTTTTTTCGTAAAAACATTATTTAATTCTATTGTTTCTCTTTTTATATCTATTTCATCATTTAAATAACTTATTAATTCTTTTAAATTATTAACTCCAATAACTTCTACATTTTCAACAATTGCCGCTTCTTTTGCATTTTCTTTTGGAAGTATTATTTTCTTTATTCCAAGTCTTGATGCCTCTAACGTCATTGGAAATACTCCATTTACTTTATTTATCTTACCATTTAATGATAATTCACCTATAAATATTGTATTATCTACTGATTGCTTCTTAATATATCCATTTGACATAAGAATTCCAATTGACATTGGTAAATCATAGATAGAGCCTTCCTTTTTAGTATCGGCAGGAGATAAATTTATCACTACTTTTCTACTTTCTAATTTTATTCCTGTATTCTTTATTGCAGCTTTTATTCTTTCTTTTGATTCTTTGACACTAGTATCTGGGAGTCCAACAATTTCCCATGAGGGTAACCCTCCGAGATATATCGACTTCCACATTAACTAAATAACCATTTAATCCATATAAAGATATGGATTTTACAATTGATAACATTTTTATTCCTCTCTTCTTGTTTATATTTTTAAGTAATGTATAAAACTCGATTTTTCTATCTTTGTATAATTTTATAAATGATTTTTCTTTGGGAGAATTCCCAATAGAACCTTTTGGTCTTTACTTAAAGTGTAAAAATATTTTAAAAAATAAATAGATAGAAAGTTTTGATTTAAAATTTATCAAAACTTCTATCTATTTTATATAACACTATATTTTTATTGTCAATAATTATTTTTCGACAAAATACGACATTTTACTATTTTTGTATGAAATGCTACACAGAATCCAAAACCATCTAATTATGTTTTTATTATACCTTCATCACCATTCTTCCATACATATTTAGTCCATTTATCATTAATTATATCAAAATCATTAATCTAAAGTCACAAAATGAACTTTTTTGTATAAAATATTATTAGGGAAACTAACTTTTTAAATGTTGGGGGTCACATAAGATATGAAAACTTTATATAATATACCACTAAATAAATCTTGCACTGTTCAAAAATTAAAATGTGATGGTCCTTTGAAAAGAAGACTTCTAGATTTAGGAATTATAAAAAATACGAAAATAACTCCTGTTTTAAAAAGTCCATCTGGAGACCCTACTGCATTTGAAATACGAGGCACATTAATCGCTTTAAGAAAAGAAGATGCAAGTTTGATAGAGGTAACTGAGTTAGAAAATATATAAGATTGGTAGTGTGAAAACCATTTTCACACTATCTTTATTTTTAGCATATTTATATATTATTTATAAGAGGTGATATAATGGGACTTACATCTAGTTCTACTGGAAATAAAGTTATAGAACGAGATATTTTTGAAAAAGCTGCACGGTTTAGATTATACAATAGCTTTTGCTGGTAATCCAAATGTTGGTAAAACTAGTATTTTTAATAATTTAACTGGGATGCATCAGCACACTGGTAACTGGCCTGGAAAAACTGTGTCTAATGCTTATGGTAAATGTTCTTATAATGGTAAAAATTTTCTTTTAGTAGATTTACCTGGTACATATTCTTTAATGTCTAATTCATCTGAAGAAGAGATTGCAAGAGATTATATTTGTTTTGGAAATCCTGATCTTTGCGTAGTAGTAGTTGATGCAACTTGTCTAGAGAGAAATTTGAATTTAGTTTTTCAAATTTTAGAAATGTCTTTAAATGTTGTCATATGCGTTAATCTTTTAGATGAAGCAAAAAAGAAATCTATTGAAATTAACTTAGAATTATTATCAGATTTGCTTGGAGTTCCAGTCATTGGAACTATTGCAAATAAGCCTAAAACTTTAAAAAAATTATTAAGTGTTATTTCTTCTTCTTTAGAAAATAAAAATAACAATTTAACTATTCCATCTAAGCTTAAATACTCTCCTAAAGTTGAAGAATGTATAAGCATGATTGAGGAAAGTATAAAATCTAAATTACCTGATGAAAAGCAGTATCTTTCTCGTTGGATTTCATTAAAACTTTTGGATGAAAACATCTCTATAAATGAAGCATTAAAATCTAACTTGCATATGGATATAGATAATGATTCTGATATACAAGAAAAACTTAATCAAATAAAATCCAATCTAAATGATGAAGCCTCAAGCATTACTTCTATTCGTGATAGTATAGTTTCATCCATAGTATCTGAGGCAGAGAAGATTAGAGAAAAGACTTGCATATTTGCTAATTCGAAATATAATTTAAAATCAAGAAAAATAGATAAAATCTTAACCTCTAAAAAATTTGGTATTCCAATTATGATTGTTTTTTTAGCAGTTATTTTTTGGATTACAATTGCTGGTGCAAATTACCCATCTTCCCTTTTATCAAATATGTTTGGTGCTATTCAAGATAAGTTACTTATTGTTTTTTATAACTTACATATTCCAGAGTTTTGGACTAATTTATTAATATACCGGTATGTATCAAACTGTAACATGGGTCGTCTCAGTTATGCTTCCTCCTATGGCTATTTTCTTTCCACTGTTTACTTTGCTTGAAGATTTGGGGTATTTACCAAGAATTGCATTTAACTTAGATAATTATTTTAAAAAGGCTTGTTCTACTGGAAAGCAAGCTCTAACTATGTGCATGGGAGTGACAAAATTGGTTATTTTTATAATCAGTCTTTTGGTTTTGCACTAAGTGACTGATTTTGCTAAAATTTTGAGGAATACCATATTCTATGATTTTATCCCCTGATAATATGATTTTTAATTCGATATTTGCACTCTTTTGTTTTTCACTATTACTAATTTCTATATTACTTTTTTCTGTTTTTTCTTCTTCTGCTGCTTTTTCTATTACAATAATCTTATCTAGTAACCCATCTATGTAATTTTCTAAATTATCTCTTGTGATAACTAGGTGTTTTAAAATATTTGTCTTTAAGCTTTCATAATTTGTTTCTTGGTCTTCTATATAATTTTTCTTACCTTCTAATTCTTTTAATTTTGACTTTATTTGAGAAATTTGTTCTTCAAGACTTAGTTTCTTTTTTCTTAAATCTTCTTTGCTTAAAAAGCCATCTAAAGCCAAATCCAACAACTTATCTTTTTTCTTTTCAAGTAAATTTAATTCATTTTGTAATGTTGTTTGTTGTTTCGTTTTTTCTTCTTCCTTTGAAATCTCTTTATAGAGTGAAATTAATTCTTCACAAATTTCTTCTTTGTAAGCTTCGTAAGTTTTAAATACAGATAACAGAATATCATACAAATCATCTTCTTTAAGACACGCGCCTAGGCAATTTCTTCTACCGGTTTTATGAAAGTCTGAACAATACCAAAATATTGTATCTGGTTTATTTATATAATGTCTAATTTTTCTAACATATCCACATTTGTGTTCTTGACAATATAATTTGCCAGACAATGGGTATTTTGTTTGATGCTTTTGATACATTTTAGCCTGTTTGCTTCTTTCTCCGTAATTTTTTGTTTGCCTTTTCCCATAACTCCTCTGTTACTATTGGTGGCACTTTTTCATAATCTTTATATATCTTCCATTTATCTTGCTCATTGAAATTTCTCTTTTTACTTCTGTAATCTACTACTGTTGACAGTCCTCCTGTATAGTATCCTTTATATTTTGGGTTTTGTATAATTCTTTTTAGTGTATTTTGATGAATTAGATTGCCGATTTCGGTTGTAATAACCTTTTTGTTGTAATATAGTTGATAGCTTTTTTAGGCCTATTTTGTTATCACTTGCATATATTTCAAAAATCTCTCGTACTAATTTTGCTTCCTCCTCATCTATCACAAGTTTTCCTTTATCTTTTCTATATCCCCATATATTATCTGTTCCTAAAACTGTTCCTTTTTCAACTGCTCTTTTAAAACCAAACTTTGTCCTCTCTGATATTTTGCGAACTTCGTCTTGTGCCATACTGGACATTATAGTTAGTCTTAATTCTCCGGTCATTTGATGCAGTAATAATATTGTCTGACAAAAAATAAACACATACATCATATTCTAATAGTTTTCTTGTATAGAGCAAGCTGTCTATTGTATCACGTGAAAATCTTGATACTTCCTTTGTAACAATTAGGTCAAATTTCTTATTCTTTCCGATCTTCAATCATTCTCATAAAGTTTTCTCTTTTTAATGATGTGGTTCCGTGTTATTCCTTCATCTACATATCCTGGAACAAAAGTCCAATTTGTATTTTTCTTGATATAATCTTCAAAAAAAGCTACTTGATTTTCTAAGGAATTAATTTGTTCTTCTTTTTCACTAGAAACTCTTGCATAGTATGTAACAAGTAAACATAAATCAAATATCGTTTTTCCGACTCAAAAAAGAGTTTCTCATTTCATATAAGGTCAATTATATTGTCCTCCTTTCCAAATTTACCTTATACAATTAATACTTTTTTTATTGTATTAAAATAAGATAATTTAAGTCAAGGGTGAAGAAGAACTTTTTTTGTTTTCCTCAAATAACAATTTTTCAAGTCTTTTGGATGCTCTTTCATATTCTCTTTTATCAATTACATTTTCAATATATAACGCTTTATTAACAAGCGCTTCAATTTTTAACATTGTATATCTATCTATCATAAGCTTCTCCTATATATATTTATTAGAAAATAACTTGTACTATTCCACCAAGTCCCTCTAATATATATACATAGTTTATCTTTAAAAAATTCTACCGAAATTGTTCACAAATAGATAAATTTTTGTAAGGATACCATACCTTACGGTATCGCATCCTTACCTCCACCCGTTAAAATATGGCATTAAAGTTTCAAACCTGTTCTCGCTGTATGTTTTGTAAAATTCACTACCTATGGCATTTTGATTAATTAAAAATACTAGACTTTTGCCATATTTTTGTGTACTGAAAAAGCATAATTGGTTAATTTAAATAATAATTTTTATTATATTTCACGCTTTTTATTATAAAAATATGTAACAATACCTTTGACTATTATCATAATAATTAGAATATAAAATGTGTGTTTGATTATATTACTATATTTTTCTTCTAAATTTTCACCATTTTCTTCAATATACTCTTTTAAATTTTCATGACTTTCTATACAAATTTTTTCAGATTGTTTTTTATTATTAACATCTTTATAATATATTGTATAACAACGTCCATCTGGAATAACTACTGACATTGTTACTTTTATAATTTCCTTACTATCCTTTAACTTAATTCCATTTCTTCTCATAAAGTTCTGTAGCTCATTTTTAGGGATATCTTCATAATTAATGGTGTAACTAGGTCCAATCAGTTTAACGATAGAAAATATAATTATGCAAATTAAAATAATAATTAAAATGTTTGATGCAATTTTAAAAATTTTCATCATAAAATTCCTCACAATCTACTTTATTAATGTCCTCTTACATCTGTTTCTTGTAAAAAGTTATTTTTTGATACTCCCCAAGAATAAATCATATAATATTTTTCTTTCTCTGCATTATTTAATGGATTATATTTATTAAATTTATAATTTCCATGTTCTATTACTTCTATTTTGCTGCTTTTTTGTGCTACTATTATATAGCTCCATTCATTTTCTCTAAATTGATTATAATATTCATCTAAATCGTTCTTTGATAAATCTGTTTTTATCAAAATAGCTCCAAAATATTGCATTCCATTTCCATTGCCTGTTAATTTTCCAGAAACTGATATTGAATCTATTATTTCTGTATTGTTAGGCAAGTCAGTACTTAATAGTTTTTTTTCTAATTTTTTTGCTATTTCATCATTTGATATGTTTATATATAAATACATGACTATAATACCTATAAATATTAAAAATACAAATATTATTATTTTTTTCAAAATAATCTTCCTCCAAATTATTTATTTAATTAAATATTATCATTAAAATGGTATTTTAGCAATAAATATTCAATATTTCCTATTAGCTAACTACGTTTATACCATTAAACAAATATATATTATATTTTAACATACTTAAACCTTAAACTCTTTAAATTATATGAATTTAGCAAAATTACATCTTTCTATAATATATAGAAAATAACGTTTGTAAAAAATATAATTTTTACATATTTTATATTATTGAAAATAATTAAATTTTTCGCATTATTTGCGAACGTTTGGTTGACTTTTTGAAGATAATAATATATAATATGCAAAGAGAATGAGCAAAGCAGGATGTGGCGTGTCGTCTTTACCGAAAGGAGGGCGATGCGTATGCTAGAACAAATATATATTTTCTTCATATACATACTTCTTATTGAACTTGCATTTGTTACTGTATTAGTTGTTGCATTATTTGTTACTTTAGTTATAACTTTTAGAAAACTAGACAACAAAAAAAGTACATCTCTGCTTGACCGTTAGAGATGCACTTTTTTATTTAAACTACTAAATAACGGCACGCCACATTTCTGTGGTTGCTCATTTTCTATAATTATTATACTAAAATATATTGTGAATGTCAATTGTTTTCGTATTAATTGTATAAGGACAAATTTTATACTCTAAAATATACATCAAATTTTACATCATACTTTCTTTTAGTTCCACATTTATCAGCACTTTCAAAAACTACCCTGTTGTTACTACCATGTGCATGGGATTTGGTTGTAATGCTGCAGGAGTAATTCGGGTGCAGAATTATAGATTCTCCTAGAGAAAAAATTATTGCTATTGTTACAAATGCATTTGTTCCCTGTAATGGTCGTTTTCCATTTTTAATAACAGTCGCTACGATTTTCATAGGTTGCTACTTTACAGGTATACTTTCTTCAATTGTATCAACTCTTGCTGTTATTTTAGTTATTTTACTTGGGATTTTCCTTACACTTGTAATTTCAAATTTTCTTTCTAAAACAATACTTAAAGGTTCTCCTTCTTCTTTTATCCTAGAACTTCCACCTTATAGAAAACCTCAAGTTTGGAAAATTATGGTTAGATCATTACTAGATAGAACTTTGTTTGTATTACTAAGAGCAATTTCTGTTGCTGCCCCTATTGGTATAGTTATTTGGTTATTTGCAAATATTTCTATTGGAGATATGAGTATTTTATCTTATATTGCAAATTTCTTAGATCCATTTGCAAGGATTATGGGATTAGATCGGATATATTCTTACAGCTTTTATTTTAGGAATTCCTGCAAATGAAATCGTTTTGCCTATAATTTTAATGTCATATATGTCAGCTAATTCATTAGTTGATTTAGGCGATACTTTTGCAATAAAAGAAATACTTGTAGCTAATGGTTGGTCATTAATTACAGGTATAAATGTAATGCTATTTACTTTACTTCATTTTCCTTGTAGTACAACTTTAATAAGTGTTTATAAAGAAACAAAAAGTTTAAAGTGGACTTTACTTTCTTTTGCACTACCAACACTTTGCGGAGTTATACTTTGCATAATTACAAATGGTGTATGGAATTTGATATTTTAAAAAAGCGCCTTGGCGCTTTTTTAATCTTTATTAATCTCATTTATCTTACATGCTTTTACTTGTGATATATGTTTGTCCTTTACTTTCTCTATTTTGTAACTTACATTTCCTATCTCAATTACTGTTCCAATGTCTTTTTTAGTAGGTATTTTGCCTAATTTATTTACTAAAAGTCCAGAAAGTGTATCATAATCTCCGATCCTCTATTTCTATTTCAAGTTCTTCCTCTACCTCATAAATCGCTATGTTCCCATTAAAAATGTAAGTATTTTCATCTATCTTTTTTATCATATCCTCTATTTCATCATATTCATCATAAATTTCTCCAACAATTTCTTCTAGTATATCCTCCATTGTTACTATTCCAGATGTTCCACCATATTCATCTATGACTATAGCGATTTGTTTTCTGCTTCTTCTAAGCTCTGTAAATAGCTCATTTACAGGTTTTGTATCAGATACAAAATATGCTTCTTTTATTAGATTTTTAATTTTGGCATTTTTGTTTTTAGTTGAAAGTAAAATATCTTTTACATAGACAACTCCCTCGATATTATCTATTGTTTCATTATATACAGGAATTCTGCTATATCTAAAATCTTCTGATAATTCTTCAATTACTTCAGTTATTGTTTTATTTTTTTCTATTGCAAATATTTCTGTTCTAGGTGTCATTATTTCTGATACAGTTTTATCATTAAACTCAAAAACATTGTTTATCATATCTTTTTCATCTTCTGCAATTGTTCCTTTTTCTTCTCCTACATCTACCATCATCCTGATTTCTTCTTCTGTTACTGTTTCTTCATCAGTTTCTGAAACACCAAATAATTTTGAAACTGCATTTGTTGAAAAAGTCAAAAACTTAACAAATGGTGCAGTTATAATTGAAATTGTTTTTATTATTCCAATAGATGCAAAAGCAACTTTTTCATAGTTTTTCATAGCTATTCTTTTTGGTACTAATTCTCCAAATATCAATGTAAAATATGATAATACTATTGTTATTAATACAATTGATATATTATTCCATGAAGCTAAACTTATCTGTGGCATTAAATTATATAATATTGGTGCTAAATCATCTGCAAATGTTTCTGATGCAAATGCACTTGATAAAAATCCTGCAAATGTAATTCCAATTTGAATTGTTGCAAGGAATTTACTTGGATTGACTAACATATTTTTTATTTTCTTAGCTTTTTTGTTTCCATCTTTCACTTGCTTTTCTATCTTAGCATCATTTAATGATATAAACGCTATCTCCGTCGCCGCAAAAAATGCATTTAGGAATATTAATATTATTATTAAAAATATTTGCATATAAAACTCTCCTAATCTTTTTATACACATATTCTATCATTTTTATTCTATTTTGTAAATGAAAATTAGACAACAAAAAAAGTACATCTCTGCCTAGCCGTTAGAGATGTATTCTTGTAATACTAAAATTTAACGGTGCGCCACATTTCTGTGGTTGCTCGTCTTCTATAATTATTATATTTAAAATGTCAATTATTTTGTAAATAATCTATAAAGATTTATGTTTCTATGCTTGGTGCACCATATTTCACTTTACCTCTTTCATCTATTCTAAAATCTATTGTTATCAAAAGTGATTTTGACTTTAAACTAAATTCATAATTTCCTGTTTCTAATTTTCCATATATTTTTGAAAAGTTAAACTTCCATCCTTTAACTATATAGTTTTCATTTTCTGTTATATTAGGTAAATTATATGCCTTATTTTCTACAGTATCTTCAATTGATATGTTTGGAATTTTTTTTATTTCTTTATATGTGTATACAGCAATAGTCTTTTGCATTTGATTTTCATCTACAGGATTTTGAAGGTGTTCTTTTTTTAATATAGAATATTCAGAGCTGTACTCATAAGGCCATTCATTTGTATCTACTATTGTTAGTTCTAATGATTCATTTGTAAATTCATTTATAGTGACCTTTACATTATCTTTTGAACTATAACAATATTTCAAATATTGTTCTGGTATTTCTATATCACTTTTTTCTTTTAATATTTCAATTTTATCAGTTTTTGTGATTTTAGAAGGACTTGATATTATCGTCCCTCCTCTATAATTTATTAATATCTCTTGTCCTTGTTTAAATCCTATATTTCCTTCATCTGCAAATTTTACATTAAGCAAACCTTTTGGAGCTTCTTCTATTCTCATAGCATCTAATGTTTCTTCATTTACTTTGATTACTACCGCTTTTACAGTATGCGGCATATTTTTCATTATTTCTTCCACTTCTAATTCTAAACTGTCTTTATAATTACAATACTTAAGAAATATCAAACCAGCTTGTATTCCTATGATCAAACTCAATATTACTATTATCAACAGTAATATATTTTTTGTACTTTTTTTCACAATATCACCCCATATTATTTTAAGTTTATTTCGTTTAATGTTAAGTCACTTGCTCCTATATAGACATCTCTATTACCATCTAATCTATTCAATTTAATTATTGTATAATTAGAGTTATGATATTCAGTCGTCCCTCCATCTTTATAATGATACTCTTTGGTTCCTCCATCATCATAACTTAAAGCATCTGGAATATCTTTATTTGCCTTTTCTATTATTTCTTCCATTGTAATTTTATTATTTAATAGAGCTTCTCTTAAAGATGTTTCTTCACCATCTATTAGTATATTTACTTGACCATCATAGGCAAAAATACTGTAATCATATTTTTCTGTTTCTGATTTATCTAATATCGCATATACTTTTTGTACACCTTCTGGATGTTTGTCATAGAATCTTATTTCAAAATTTTTCTCTTTTGCATCTTTTGTTTCAAATACATACCACTTATCATTTATTAATATTTCTATTTGATTTTCTTTTCCATATTGATATCCATAATTTCCTTCAAAATTTGATTGATCATTTTTTGTTGGAATTTCATTTGGATTTACATTTGATGTAATCTTTCCGTCCATGACACCACAGCGACCATCTATTGTACTTAGCTTTCCTATATCATAATATAGCTTTCCATCTACCATTACTATTCTTGCATTGTTTCCTTCTGCATTATTATTTGTATTTTCTAAATTATTTGTTTTATCTGCTATTGCTCCTGCTATAAATTTATTAAATGAATACATTTCAATTTTTTCTAAGCTAATGCCATCTTCTACTGTTATGCTCTTTTTTACCTCTACCCTATATCCGAGTCCATATCCTGTATAGCTTCCACCGTCTTTTAATATATTTGTATGTATAACAAAAATTGGTTCCTTAAAATTTGATACTCTAATGTAATCTACTAAAAACATTATTGCCCATAAAATTAAAAGAGCAATTAATATTCCTATTACTATTTTTAAGCCTTTGTTCATTATTACCACCTTTTTCACCTTTCTACTATTTAGATGCTTTTATTTTAGTTTTTAGTTGGTGTTTTACAAAAATGACTGTAAAAATAATGGTTGTAACTAAAAATATAGCTGAAACACTTAATATTCCTATTTTATAATAATTATTCATAATGATTGGATTTTCTGTAATAACATTTTGTGTTGTATCATCTTGATTTTGAATCTCTGTAGTAGCACTTTCTTGTGTTTTATTTTCAGATATAACATTCTCTTGTATTATAATATCTGTGTTTCCTTTATGACTTTCTGAATTTGTGTTATTTTTTTGTTCTTCTTTGATTTCTGTGTCTTGTGTAATTTCACTATCTTCTACTTCACCTGCAGTTTGAGATTTTATCCTTTGATCAAACAATACAGTCTTTATACTAACCGCAAATGTTATAATAAACAAAGCTAAATTTCCGAGTAATAATTTCAATGTATGCATTGATTTATAGTATTTCCATTTTACAGTTCCTTCTGGAACATTTAATATTTGTGAAATTTGTTTAAATGACAAATTTGAAATTATTTTTAATGATACTATTTCTTGTTCTTTTAAGTTTAATTTTGATATAATTCGATTATAGCTATCTTGTTCAATTATTTCATTTATCTCTGTATCCTCACTAGTTATATAATACATATCATCAATATTTTGTTCTACTTTTTTACTTCTTAAAAAATTTAATGCTTCGTTTTTTGTAAGTGTATATATCCAACTTGCTTCTGATTTCTTTGGCAATTTACCTTTTTCTATTTCCCATATCTTCATAAAAACTTTTTGGGTAATTTCTTCACTATTTTCTTTGTTTTTTAGTATGGAAAATGCTATTTTATACACTAACCCTTTATAATTTTCATATAAGTTATTAAAAGACATCTCATCATTTTTAAAAATTCCTTCAAAAATGCTATGCAATTCTTCTTTATTTATTTTTGTCTTTTCTTTCAAAATTATCTACTCCTAATCAATTAATTTTACAACTACTATTCCTTTTATTACTTTTATACTGTCCTTTTTAGGATAGCATTGCATATTTTTATATTCTTCTGTTTCTAGTATTTCTTTGTTTTCTCCTTCACTTACTAATTTCATATTTATTCCTTCGCATTCGTATATAAGTTTTCTCCAACTATTTAAATCTCCCCACCAGACAATTGGTCCTTCTGATATAAATCCCCAGCTTCTGTCATATATTTTCTTTGCTTCTATTTCTGTATTATATTTATCTAGATAGCTATTATTTTGCATATTTCCTATAAATAATACTGGCATTTCAGGAGTATATTCATCTAATTCCTCTATTTGAGTTACTATTCTATTTATTGTTGATTCTGCTTGATCTTGCATTAATTTCATTGCAAGATATGATGCGTTATCTTGCCAAATGTATATCCAAACTATAAGCAGACTACAAATTACTATGATATAGTTAGAAATTTTAGATATTGATGTTTTTGGTAATAGCTCTAATATTTTGAAAAATAATAAGAATATATATATCATAGAACATGCCATTAATATATGGATATCTGCATCTGGGACAGCTATTTCTATTATTCCAAAACATATTGGTGCTAAGATTACAAAGATTGATAATAAAATTATATTTGATATTTTTTCATATACTTTATTTTTAATAATTATATATATTGTTGACATTAATATCACTGCAAATATAATTGTATATACAATATTTGTTCCCCAGATAGTATTTGGTATCATCTTATCATTAAAGAAGTAATTTAAAAAGCTTTGATATGCTTCTGGTAATAACTTATTGATATTTAAGATAGTATTTAAGCCTATCTCATTTGCTCCGCTATAGCTTGCAACTGGCAAACCTGCAAGTGATACTATTATGTGGGATATTAGATAAAATAATATAATTCCAATAATGCCCATAATTAAATATCTAGCTAAGTTTTTTAGTATTTGTTTAAATTCTTTTTTATTTAATTCATCTATTATAAGTGTAAATATCGCTAAACACATTGTAACTGACAAATATGTTTGATACATTCCTATCGCAAATGCTAAAGCCAAACCACTTACTGCTATTATCCATTTCTTATGTTCATATTTTCTTACTAAATAAACTGACAAAGTTGCTAAAAACATTCCTAATATGTATGCATCAGAGCAATAGAAAAATGTTAGAGTTGCAGATATATTTGGTGCTACTGCAAAGAGCAATGCAATTATATATTTAAAATATTTATTTTTTATTTCTACTACTTCTTCTGCTAAGATTACTGTTATTCCTAATATTGCACTACTAATTAATGTTGTAAGTACGGGAGAAACAATATTTCCTTTTATTGCTTGCACGAAATAAAGTCCAAATCTTAATAACATAACTTCCCATACATCTGCTTGGTGGTATATATTATTTATTAAATTATCTGCACCTGTTATCATTAATGAATAAAGTTGGAAATGTACTATTAAGCTAGTTATAAATGTTACTAAAAATACAGTTTTTCTTTCTTTTGTAAAATATTCTTTTAAATTTTGTATGACTTTTTCCATACTAATTACTTCCTCCATATTTTTCATTTATAATCTTATCATAAAAATATGTGATTAGCAAATCTCCAATCATGCTATTATAAAAGAAAAAAGCAATAATATTTATTTTTCATAAATACTATCGCCTTTTTAAATTATATATTTTCATTTCTAATAGTTTCAATTGTATTTTGTTTATTTATTTTTGCCATTGAATATTTCATTATGATAAATACTAATATAAATACTGCAATAATTGAGATTATTATTGGATTTATTGGGATATATATGCCTTTTTCAATTTTTATTGAAAATGCCTTGTACAATGCAAAAGTTCCAATCAATCCTAAAACTATACCATAAATAAGTGACTTTACCGAGTAAAAACAAGTTTCAAGATTTATCATTCTGTTAAATTCTTTTTTGGTCATTCCTATGCTTTTCAAACTTGCAAATTCTTTTTGTCTTAACTCCATATTTGAAGTTATAGTATTAAAGATATTTGTTACTCCAATTAGTGTTATAACTGTTATAAAGCCATAAAGAAATATCTTTACAATTAAACTCATTGCATTTTGTTCTCTTGCCTGTTCCTCAAAATTATAATAACTCAAATCATCTATATCTAGTTTTTCTAACTCTTGAACAAATTTATCAGCGTTGCTAGATTGAATGAGTAAATATCTAGGTTCAAATTCTAAGTCTTTATATTCCTCTATGTTTATAACCAAATATCCGCCTGAATTTTGTGTTTTTTCAAATCCATAAGGATTAATATCAGTTATTGCCCCAATCTGAAAACTCATTTCTTTGCTATCCATTTCTCCAACGATCGTATCATTTTTATTGTATTTATATATCCTTTTTTCTAATGCCTTATCGCTGTTTTCGTCATAATACAAATGATTGTCGTTTAAAATAGCTTGGCTTTTTATGCTTTTTGAATTAATTCCTATCTTTTTTAGATATTTATTAAATGTTACAGCGTCTAATCCAATAATTTTGATTCCTATTTTTTGTCCTTTTCCATCTGGAACGAATTGTCCGTTTTTATCATATTCTCCGCTTTCTTCCAATATTTTTTGTCCAGGTATCTCATTTACTTTGTCTATATCAAAAACTTCTAAATCTTTAGGACTTTCATATACCTCAAAACTTTCATCTATATAATTTAATGATTTTACTTTTGCTATATCTTCTGATGTATTATTATACATATTTAGTTTTACATTATATGCAAAATCTTCATAATAATTATCTGTTAAATCAAACATATTAGTTAAAAATGTATTCATTGTTATGAAAACAAATATACTTACAGCCAATGATATTACAGTAGTTCTATATCTTTTTTTGCTCCTTTTTAGGTTTTTATATGCTAATTCTCCACCTACTTTAAAAATTTTAGAAATTATCTTTGGAGTTTTTAATTTATTAGGTTTTATAGTTATTTCTTCTGCATTTCTAAGTAATTCTATTGGATTAACCTTACTTGCTCTTTTAGCAGAAGATCTTGCTGATAAGTATATAGTGATAATGCTAAGTAAAATAGATAAAGCAATAGGTAAAAGTGTCACTTTCATAACTATTCCATCTACATTAGCAAGTAAAAATTCACCAATTAAGCTATTTACTATTTTTAATAGAACAAATACTGCAAATATTCCAGATAAAATTCCAAGTGGTATTGCAATGACTCCTAAAATTAAACTTTCAAATATAACACTTTTTCTTATTTGTTTCCTAGTTGCTCCTACACTTGATAACATTCCATACATTTTCATTTTTTCAGTAGTTGCAATCGCAAAGGAATTTCTTATACAAAATATACTTGTAAATATTATTATAAATATTACAACTCCACTAATTGCAAAAAGGGTTGAAACTGTACTATCACTAAATGCAAATGCCTCCCACCTTAAAAGTTCATCATTAGTAGTAATATCTTCATATTTTAAATTATCACTTGAAATCATTTCAAGGTTGCTTGATACCCCTTGTATTTCATAAAGTGTTTCTTTATATTTTCCCGGATTCTTTAATGAAATATATATATCTTTGCTTTCATTATTTATATCAGTAGAAATTATAGTGTATCCTGGATCACTATAATTTTCAAATTTATAATTTGGTCTTTCTATTATTCCGAACTATTGTAAATTCTTTGTGTTCACTGCCTACTAAGTGTTCTTCATCTTTATTATATAAATTATTTGAATTTAAAATATTTCCATCTAAGCTTTCTCTTTTTCCTATATCTATACTGATTTTGTCTCCGATTTTATACTCAACCGCTGCATTTTCTATAATATGATTACTAATAATTACTTCATCATCAGAAGCAGGAAATCTTCCTTCTATTATTTTAAATTTTAATTGCTCAAATACTTCTTCGTTCATTGAACATAATTTTAAATACGGTTTATACTCATTTTGGCTATTTTCAAGTGCCCCATATCCAACTTGGTTTACAACAACAATATCTTTTATATCTTTATTATTTCTTAATTCCTCAACATCAGTTTCTGTAACATTTGATATTTTAAAATGATAATATCCAGTATCATTTACCGCATTTTGCACCAAAGTTTCTCTAAAACTCGTACACATTGCCCCAACTGCACATATTAAACTGCAAGATAAAATTATTCCAATTATTGTACTTATCGTTCTTTTTTTATTTAAGATTAAATTTCTAATTGACAGTTCTCTAAGAATGTTCATTTTTTTCTCCCTTCTATACTATTTTTCCGTCTTCTAATTTAATAATTCTATCTGCAATTTTTGCAATTTCCATATTATGTGTAATCATTATAATGGTTTGTTTATATTCTTTATTTGATTTTTCTAATAGTTTTACTATTTCTTCACTCGATTTAGAATCTAAATTTCCAGTTGGTTCATCTGCCAAAATTATTGAAGGATTTGTTATCATAGCTCTTCCTATTGAAGTTCTTTGTTGTTGTCCACCTGATAGTTCATTTGGTAAATGTTTTCTTCTATCTTCTAATCCTAGAAGTTTTATAAGTTCATCAAGTTTTTCTGCATCTACTTTTCGATTATCTAGTTTTAATGGCAAAGTTATATTTTCTTCTACATTTAGAATTGGTATTAAGTTATAAAATTGATATATAAGTCCAACTTGCCTTCTTCTAAATACCGCAAGTTCATCATCACTAAAATTATATATATCCTTTCCATCTATAAAAACCTTTCCACTTGTTGACCTATCTACCCCACCTATCAAATGCAAAAGGGTAGACTTTCCGCTTCCGTGATGCACCAACTATTGCAACAAACTCTCCCTTATCTACTGTAAATGATACATTATCTAGTGCTTTAACTTGCACTTCGTTTTTTCCATAAATCTTACTTAAATTTTCTACTTTTAATATTTCCATAAACAGCCTCCTTGTTTTTCGTATCTAATTATATTACATTTTAAACGAATTTTGCAGAAATTAAAAAAACTTTAAGAATTTAGATGTAGATGAAAATTTCTGACATATAGACAATTTTAAGAAAAGAACAATTATATTTACATATTCTTCCATTTAACCGTTCTGTATTTCTTTTGTTTTTAATTATACATATTTAAATAATATTATAGAATTAAGAGCAATAAATAAAAAATTATTTATTGCTCTTAATTTGATATATTTTTTTAATTTTAAACTGCAATTACAGGTCGAAAAGTTCTATCTCTTAAAATATAACCTTCTGGAGTACATATTGCAAACATTCCTTGCTCTGCTGTATTAGACCAAACACCTCCACGTAGTATATACGTGCAATAGCAACAGCCTATAAGGCTATAATCTCCATTATAATATCCTCCTCTTCCCCAATTTTGCGTAGTTCCTGTAGGTGATGTTAGCCATTCAAAATCCCATTGTGTCTCACTGCTAACAATTATCCTTCCATAATATGCATAGTCTCTTATTGTTTCATACATAGCATCACCTATTTTGTTTTTCATAAGTTTATATCTTTCATCTGATGCATCTTTTCTTTTTTGATTTCCTTCTATACCTGAATCCCATATTGTATGATTTCTAAATATTCCATTTTCTTTTGTAACCTTTTTTTCTTCTACTCCTACATCATATCTATCCCAATATTTTGTATATTCGCTTTTTAATTCTATTCCTCTTTGTGTTTCTTCAAATGCATTAAGTCCATATGCTAAACTTTGATCAAAATTATCAAAATAAGCTGATGTATATTCCCAAGTACCTCCACTCATATCATATATTCCTGTTATATTTCTTGTTGTACTTTGACTTACATTTTCTATATAATTTTGTTTACCCGTATATTCGTAATATATATCTGTTAAACCTTCTCTATTAATACTATCATTTACTGTTGGTACATTTCCATACTGTGATGCTGCTAAATAACTTGCTGCTCCCCATTCTATATTTTTCATTAAGTGTGTATCTACTTTTGTTTTTGTTATTCCATATATATTATTATCTCCACTCATATTTAAACAATTGAAAAAACAATTTCCTATAGCTATATATCTCCATGTATTCACGTTTGGTAATACTTTTATGCTATGTTCATCTGCTGGTGTATTATTCGTTTCTATATTATTTGTGTCTTTTGTATTTCCATTTGTTCCACTCATACTTGCTTCGAATTTTCCTACCCATATTCCTGTTAATTCTTCTTCTCCAAATGTAAATCCTGGATGTACTATCATCGGTGTTGGCTGTCCTACTTTTTCTAACATTTCATCTACATTATATTCTCTTGGATAACTTTTCCCTTCAAAATCTTTATCACTTGTTCCATTTAAAAATACTACATTTGTTATCTTTTGTGTTGTTCCTTCTCCTCCGTTCATTTCTGTATGATAACTATTTATACTATATGCATACCTTGGTACCCATACAAACATACTTCCTAATTCTTCCTCTTTTATTTCTGTCGTTCCATCGTCTGTATAGTTTTTTTCTTTTTCTTTATATGCTCCATCACTTAACATTACATTTGCCCATAGCATTTTTCCTTCACTATAGTCATACCATTCTTCATCTTTTTCATTTGTTATTACCCAATTCTGTTTTTCTTCATCATATTTTATTGGTATCATTCCATCTGATAATCTTGGTTTATTTACTTTTACTTTTCCATTTTCGCTTCCTAAATATGATGTTAATTCATCTATTTTATCTTGTTCCTCTTCTCCTGCTTGTACATAATTTTCTGCTGCTCCTTTTGCGAGTCCAAATAGATTTGAATTCATTACATTACTTATTGTTATTGCTGTTAATATGATTAATATTATTATTGTTATAATAAGTGCAATTAATGTGATACCTTCATTCTTTTTCATCTGTTTTCCTTCCCTTCTTTACTTTATTTATATATTACCCTTAAAGATAAATTGTATAACAAAAGACACACATTTCTTATACTCTAAAAAGTATAAGTCCTGTGTGTCCTTATATTATCTTTTTCTTTTAATATACCTGTGTGTGTGTGTGTGTGTGTGTAGAGCCTCTAAGGTTCTAGCCTTTGCTATCATTTGTTCTCCTCCGCATTTATTTTCCTTTGCTTAATTTGAAAATTAATTTAATTTTATTGTAATCTATTTTTTTACTTTGGTCAATAGAAATAACTAATTTGTAATATATTCTTAATACTTTTGCAACAATTCTTTGGCTGTGAATTGTAACTAATATAAAACTTCGAATGATTTGGCAAATTTTATACTATAAGTTGTGAATAGATTATATTCACAAGTTTTATATATAATTTAATTACTATTTTGTATTAAATCTATTATAACTTCATCTCCGTCTTTTAAATTATATGTTTTTCTCATATTTATATCAGTAACAAACTCTATAATATTTAAAGGATGATCACCATTTCTTGAGTTGTTTTTTTCAGTTCTTAAAATATATCCTTTATGTCCTAATATTTTGCATTTTTTTACAAGTACATTAAACTGTCCTCCATATTCTTCTGGTAAAATTTTTTCTTCATCACTTAAAATAATTTCCCTGTCAAGTTCAATATTTAGTGTTCCTAAAAATAGTTTCATATTATATTTTTTTTCAAAAATTTTATATGCTTTTTTGACCCAAATATTAGCATTTCCTAATCCTGATTTTATTTTTCCTTTAAGTTCCATCTGCATTATACTCCTCATTTTTTATTTAATTAAAATTTTATCATATTTATGCTGATTTTTAAAGCTTTTTTAAAGTAAAAAAAGAAGTTCTAATTCTAGAACTTCTCTATATTCATTATTAATTATTCTATTATAAGTTGTGTTTGACTCGTTAAATTGATTTGTTTTTCTGCTTTTCTTACATCATCTACAAATACTTTTACAGTAATTGTTCCAACTCCTGAAATTGCCACATTTATACTTGTTTCATTTTCTTTGTGAGATTTTTTATAAACAGTTTCTTCATCTACTTTTACAACTACATTAACAGATTTTGGTTCAACTGGCACTTGTTTAGTTTCACCAGTTTCTTCATCTACTTCATTTGTAAATGTTTCTTTATATCCTAATAATGACTTTAAATTAATTTTAGCAGTTCCTGATATTACTTGTTGTATTTGATTTACAGTTATAGTTATATTTGCTCCTTTTTCTACACTACTTCCTGCTTCTAAGCTTTGTTTTAATACTGTTCCATCTTCTTTTGTCTTATCTTCAGCATTTATTGCTGCACTAACTGTAAGTCCTGCTGCTTCAAGTTCTGATATTGCATCTGCCTTTGGTTTTCCTACTACATTTGGAACAATTGACATTTCTATACCTTTGCTTACTGTTATTGTTACTGTTGAACCTGCTCCAACTTCAGTATCTTCTTCTACATCTTGTTTTATTACATATCCTTGTTCTACTTTACTATCAAATTCTTCTACTACTACAACTTCTAAATCTTGTTCTTTTAATAGTTTTTCTGCTTCCTCTCCTGTAAGTCCTGTTACTTTAGGAACTTTTACTATTTTTTGTCCTAAGCTTATTACTAATTTTATTTTTGTATTTTCTTTTATTTTATAGTCTGCTTTATATTCTGGGTCTTGTGATATTATAAGTCCATTATCTATTTCTACATCATACTTCTCTTCTACGATTTCATAAGATAATTTAGTTCCTGCTAGTTTATTCTTTACTTCATCTTCCGTCAATCCTACTAGCTCTGGCACTTGAATATCTTTTGATCTTGTTAAATTAAATGCAAGTATTGTTCCTCCTAAGCTTAATGCAAATAGTAATATTAATGCTAATGTTATAGTAAATGCTTTATGTCTCATAAAGAAATTCTCTTTCTTTTCTTTATTTTTACTTTCATCTTTTTCTTTGATTTTTTCTTGCATATCTCTTTGCTCTATTGTAGGTACAACTTGTGTTGGGAAATCATTTTCTTTAGCAGCACCTGATATAAAATCACCATCTGGATTCTTTAATGCTAATGTAAGATCTTTTAGCATTTCTGTTGCTGTTTGATATCTAAGTGCTGGATCTTTTCTCATTGCTTTCATAACTATTTTATTTACTGCCATTGGTATGCTTGGGTTTATATTTATTGGTTCTACTGGGGTTTCTTGCATATGTTTTAATGCAACTGATACAGGAGTATCTGCATCAAATGGAACTTTACCAGTTAACATTTCATATAGAACTACTCCTAGTGAATATAAATCTGATTTTGCATCAGTAAATCCACCTCTTGCATGTTCTGGTGAAAAATAATGTACAGATCCTAAAGTTGTACCAAAAGCTGTTATTGTAGAATTTGATACAGATTTTGCTATTCCAAAGTCTGTAACTTTTGCAATTCCATCCTCTGTTATTATTATATTGTGAGGTTTTATATCTCTATGGATTATGTTGTTTCTATGTGCTGTTTCTAGTGCTGATGCTATTTGTATTGCAACATTTACACTCCATTTCCAACTTAATGCACCATCTGATACAATAATTTCTTTTAATGTTTTTCCTTGTATTAATTCCATTACTATATAATATAGGTCTCCTTCATTTCCTACATCATATACAGATACTATGTTTGGATGTGTTAGACTTGCAACAGCTTGTGCTTCAGTATTAAATCTTTTTATAAACTCTTCATCTGTTGTAAATTCATCTTTTAGTATTTTTACTGCTACATATCGATTTAATATGTGATCTTTTGCTTTGTATACTATTGCCATTCCACCAATGCCCATTTTTCCTACTATTTCATATCTGTTTCCTAATAATCTTCCTTCTAAGTTCATCTTTTTTCACTCCCCTAGTTTTTTATAATGACAACTGTTATGTTGTCTATTCCACCAGCGTTATTTGCCATATTAATAAGTATTTCATCGCTAGTTTCAAAATTATTTTTTATTGTATTGTATATTATATTATCATCAACCATATTTGTAAGTCCATCTGATGTCATAACAATTATATCTCCTGGCTCAAAATTCTTTACCATTACATCTGGTTCAACATATTCTGAACATCCTAATGCCTTCATAAGCATATTTTTTTTAGGATGATTTTTTGCCTCTTCTTTGGTGATTGTTCCGTCTTTTACTAATTGTTCAACATAGCTGTGATCTGCCGTTAATTTTCTAATAAATTTATCGCGAATTCTATAAATTCGGCTATCCCCAATATGTCCAATATATGCTCTATTATTATATATTAAGCAAACCTCTAAAGTAGTACCCATACTTTGTAAATCTTCTGAATTTTTTGCAACATCGAATACTATTTTATTGGCATATTCCATTGCCTCTCTAACTAATTTCATGATTTCTTCTTTGGTGTGTTCTATTATGTCAAAATGATTTTTTAGATATCGTGTTGCTGCATCTATTGCAAGTCTGCTTGCAACTTCTCCTCCTTCGTATCCTCCCATTCCGTCTGCTAACATATATATCCCCGGGCTTTTATCTATATCAGATATATAATAATAATCTTCGTTTTGTTCTCTTACTTTTCCTTTATCCGATTTTGCTAAAACTCTCATTTTAACTTCTATCACCTCTTTTTCTCCTTAGTTGTCCGACAAGCTGCATCTATATCGGAACCAAGTTCTCTTCTTATTGTTGCTGTTATTCCTTTGCTATTTAAGTAATCTCTAAATTCCATTATACTCTTATTACTACTTTTTAAATACTTACCACCTTCTATTTTATTAATTGGTATAAGATTTACATGACATAGCATTCCCTTTAAAAGTTTTACTAATTCTTCTGCATTTTTTAAATTGTCATTGTTGTCTTTTGCTAATGCATATTCAAAAGAAATTCTTTTATTTGTTTTTTCAATATAGTATCTACAAGCTTTCATAAGCTCTTCAATATTATATCTATTATTTATAGGCATCATACTGCTTCTTGTTTCGTTATTTGCTGAATGCAATGATATGGAAAGTGTACATTGCAAATCTCTATCTGCTATTTCATATATCTTTGGAACAATTCCAGATGTTGATATACTTATGTGTCTTGCTCCAATTCCTAAGCCTTTAGGATAGTTTATAATTTCGATTGCTCTCATTACATTATCAAAATTGTCTAGTGGTTCTCCTATTCCCATAAATACTATGTTTGATATCTTTACATTTAAATCTCTTTCTACGGATAGAAGTTCTTCTACAATTTCTCCTGAGCTCAAATCTCTTGCAAATTCTATTCCTGTTGATGCACAAAATTTGCATCCCATTTTGCATCCAACTTGTGAAGATACACATATAGTTTTCCCATATTTATACTGCATAACCACTGTTTCGATAGCATTTCCATCTAAGACATCAAATAAATATTTTACAGTTCCGTCTTTTGATATTTGTTTTTCAAGTATCTTAAATATGCAAAGGCTATATTCTTTTTTTAATTTTTCTCTTAATTCCAAAGATAAATCTGTCATTTCGTCAAAACTTGTTACATTTTCTTTATATAGCCATTTAAATATCTGATCTGCTCTATATGGTTTTTCCCCAAGCTTTTCTAACTCTTGTTTTAATTCTGTTATATTATAATCCTTTATATTTTTCATAAACTATCTTTCTACATGTATAATATTTCTATTTAAATTTATATCATAACTATGATTTTTTTTCAATATATTTAAACAAAAAATAGTCAAAATATTGTTAAAAGCGCCAAGGATCATCCACGGCGCTCTCATTTTTATTTATATTTTTATATAATTACAAACACATTTGATCTTTTTATATTTACCATTTTTCATATTTTAATATGGCTTGTACTTCTTCCGCTAACCTTAGGCCTATTTCCTTATGACCTTGAAGTGTTGGATGCAAATTATCAGCTCCAATATATTTAGCCAATACAAATGGTGTTGCACCTGTTGTTATAGTTTTTCCATCACTTGCAATTGATGTGTTTGTTAGAAAATCGATAAAAGGTACATGATTTTCCAATGCTACTTGTTTAATAAGGTCATTCATTGTTCCAGCATTGTCTTTAAACTCCTGTTTTATATCATCATCTGCTACTTTTTCTACTCCAATCATAATCAATTTAATATTCGTATTATTTTTTTTGTTTAATTCATTTACTTCATTTATACAATTCTGAGCTTCAGTTGCAACTCTTGCTGGGTCAGCTGCTCTTTCAAATATATCATTACCTGCTCCACCAACAATTATTATATCTGGGGGTAATCCATTTTCCACCATGCATTTTATTCTATTCTGATACCAAATTAACTTCCATGTATTTTCATCGCCATTAATAGGTACACTATAGCCAGTTCCTCCTATCCCATCATTCATACATTCAAAACCTAGGGCCTCTGATAAAACATTTACATAGGAGTCATACAATCTTCCTCTCCTACCTTCTATTTCTGTTCCCAATGTTGCATTTGTCCAACTATTTCCTACAAATAGTACTCTCTTTCCAGGTTGTCTTGTCGTTTTTGTTACTTTGTCTACATCATCACGCTTGACTACTAACCCAATAAAACATTCGAGCGCTTCTACTCTTACTGTTCTTTTTTTTGCATCCGGAAATGTTACTAAATACCATGCCCATCCTTCGTCCGCGATTCCAGTTGATGATTGTACATATTTCCATTTGTTTTTGCTTTCATCCCATACTGATAGTCTAAATCCTCCACATCCTGTAATTGCAAACCTTTGACATGCTACATCAAATTCATATGCCAGAGATTCTGTTCTATTATGCTGAGCTGCAAAATATCCCTGTGGTATGGGATCGGTGCCGTTCTCTTTTGGTTCTACTATTTTATAATTATTTACTGTAAAAATATCATCATTGAATGTATTTTCAGCTTTTTTACATGACCAGATATATACATTATCCTCTTGATTTTCTCCCAAGTATGTGTCTTGAGACCAGTCATTCACAGGTGTTATTGTTGTAATCGTGTCTACTTCTGGTAATTTCAGCTTTGATTCATTATCATCATCTTCTTGATTTCCATTTTTTACATATCCCATTATTTTATCTAATGCTTCCTGTTCTTCTTTTCCTGCTTGTATATAATTCTCTGTTGCTCCTTTTGCTAATTCAAATAGTTTTGAATTCATTACATTGTTTATCGTTACTGCTGTTAAAATAATTAAAATAATTATTGTTATAATATTCTGTTATGACTATTTTTTATCTAGCCAACATTTATTAGTTCTTCTTCATCATTTAATTT
>CANQPK010000029.1 GCA_947625685.1 uncultured Clostridia bacterium
TAATATATCGAGGGCTTAACCACAATGAAGGTTTAAAGTTCAATTGATAATTATCTATGCAATTTTCAGTGTACTTAAATACACTATAATTTTTTGGTGACTATTACATAAGGGTAATACCTGTTCCCATGCCGAACACAGAAGTCAAGCCTTATGTGCCGAAGATACTTGCGAATTTCTTTGCTGGGAAAATAGGTCGTCGCCAAATTTTTTTTATTTTGTTTATATCAACAAATATAAAGAATTAAATAATTAAAGTAATTGAAATTTTAAAAATAAAAAAATATAGCTATTTTTGGCTATATTTATTTTTTTTATACTTATTTTTCAGAAATCTAATTGTTATTTTTTCAATATAATTTTAAATCTTATTCAAAAAAATATAAAAAATTTTAAAAAAAGTATTGCATTTTAATAAAAGTTATATTAAAATTTAAGTGAAGTGGAGAGAAGTGGTAGAAAGTGTAATAATGTGACAGGAGGTGAAACCAAGTGTTTATAGGCGAATACGAGCATTCTGTTGATGCAAAAGGAAGAGTAATAATGCCAGCAAAACTTCGTGACGATATAGGAGAAAAATTCATTTTAACTAAAGGTTTAGATGGATGCTTATTTGCGTATTCACAAAAAGAATGGTTGAACTTTGAAGAAAAATTAAAAACACTTCCACTTACAAATAAAAATGCCAGAGATTTCGTAAGATTTTTCTTATCAGGTGCTATAGAATGTGAAATAGATAAGCAAGGAAGATTCTTAATTCCAGCTAATTTAAGAACTTATGCAACTCTTGATAAAGAAATCGTAATACTTGGTGTAGGAACTAGAATAGAAATTTGGAACAGAGAAGTATGGAATCAAAATGGCGAAACAATTTCTGCTGATGATATTGCAGAAAATATGGACAAATTATTGGGTATATAATCTTGCAAAAGTTTATATAAATGAACAAAAGATGGCTTTACAAAAGAACATTTAAGAAACAAAAGATAAAACCTTAAGTTACAAAAGACTGCATAACAAAAGATAAAATTTTAAAAGAATCTAAAGAAAGCTAAGTGAAAAACTTTGCTAAAAACAGAACAAAAGAAAAAATTTTGAGTTACAAAAGCTGAAATCAATCAAAAGAAAAAATAATATCAAAGTATTAACAGAAGAGATACATAAGCTAAAACATTACAGTTGGTATTTTAAAGATTCTACCAACTGTAATGCTTTATATAATCTAAGTCTGCGATTGTGAGGAAAATAATTTGGAATTCAAGCACAAGCCAGTATTATTAGAAGAAACGATTAGTGGCTTAAATATTAGAAAAAATCATGTATATGTTGATGGAACGCTTCGGTGGCGCAGGACACAGTATGGAGATTGCAAAAATATTGGACAATACGGGGCTACTGATAGGTATAGATAGAGATGTAGAGGCAATAAATACAGCCAAAAGCAGATTATCTAATTATACTAACATCAGATATCAACATAGAAATCATGATGAAATAAAAGAAATATTAGAAGAAATGCAAATAGATGGTGTAGACCGGAATACTCTTGGATTTAGGAGTATCTTCATATCAGTTAGACAATAAAGACAGAGGTTTTAGCTATATGCAAGAGGAAAGTAAACTTGATATGAGAATGGATCAAACTCAAGAAATAACTGCTAGTGATATTATAAATTCTTATTCAGAAGAAGAACTATACAAAATAATAAAAGAATATGGAGAAGAACGATTTGCATTAAATATTGCAAGAAATATTTGCATATATAGAAAACAAAAGAAGATAGAAAATACAGGAGAGCTTGTAGAAATAATAAAAAAATCTATACCAACAAAATTTTTAAACGAAGGACATCCTGCAAAAAGAACTTTTCAAGCAATTAGAATAGCTGTAAATAATGAAATAGATCCATTATATCAAACAGTATTACAAGCGATTAATTGCTTGAAATCTAAAGGAAGATTATGCATAATAACATTTCATTCATTAGAAGATAGAGCTGTAAAAAATGCATTTATACAAGCATCTCGGAAAGTGCACTTGCCCAAAAGATTTACCATATTGTGTATGTGGTGCTATAAAATTAGGAAAAATTATAAGCAAAAAACCTATTATACCAACGGATAAAGAAATAGCAGAAAATCCAAGAGCAAAAAGTGCAAAACTTCGCATTTTTGAAAAAGAGTAACAAAGGAGGTGAAACCTATGGCATACAATAGCAGTAGTAGGTATCAATATGAAACAAGCCCAAGAAAAATAAAGCCAGAATATGAACAGATAAAAAAGAAATATCCTAAAAAAAGTACGGCAAGAAAAACTACTAATAACAAAAAAGAAAAAAGCAAAACAAAAACTAATGCTAAAAGTAATGATATTCAGGCAAAGGTAATATTGTATGTTGCTGTAGGTTTTATAATAGCATTTGCTATTAGTTATAGATATTCTTTGATCGATAAAACATATTCAAATTTACAAACTTTAAAAGGAACACTTGCAACAACTCAAAAAGAAATCGCACAATTGCAAGCAAATATGGAAAGTACTTTAAATTTAACTGATATAGAAAAACAAGCTGAAGAAAAATTAGGAATGAAGAAATTAAGTACAGAGCAAATTATATATGTTACTCTACCAAAAAGTGATTATGTAGAAACAAGTTCAGAAGAAATAAAAGAAGATGAAAAATCTGAAAATTGGTTTATGGAAATTATAAACAAAATATTAGGAACTTTAAAATAATATAAATGATAAAATTGTGGTAATTATAAAGAAAAATATAACGTATTTTGTAATATAAAAAATAACTTTTAAATGGTATAAGATATTTTGCATAAAATCAACTAAAAACATTGACTTTATGCTATAAAAATGATAAAATATATAGCGTTGATTTTTAATCTAAAATCAACGCTATATTTTTAATTATTTTATCATAAATAATCAAAAATAAAAATACAAAAATGGAGGTGAAATTTAAGTGCCAACTATTAACCAATTAGTAAGAAAAGGAAGACAATCTTCAAGAGCAAAATCTACTGCCCCTGCTTTACAACATGGATTCAACTCTAAAAAGAACACAACTACAGATAGTAGATCTCCTCAAAAGAGAGGTGTTTGTACAGTAGTAAAAACAGTTACTCCTAAGAAGCCAAACTCAGCTTTAAGAAAAGTTGCCAGAGTTAGACTTTCAAATGGATATGAGGTTACATCTTATATACCAGGAATAGGACATAACTTACAAGAGCATAGTGTTGTTTTAATAAGAGGCGGAAGAGTAAAAGACTTACCAGGTGTTAGATACCATATTATCAGAGGAACATTGGATACTGCTGGTGTAAAAGACAGAATGCAAGGTCGTTCTAAATATGGAGCTAAAAAACCTAAAAAGTAAAATTTAAATTAAAATAGTGCTAATAATACTTACTACAATTTAAGAGGTACTTAAATTTAGGATAGATTTATATAGCACTGACGGGGAGAAAAAACTTTCCGAGTAACTTTAGATATTTTTTAATATCTAATTTTAGTAGAAGTGAGAAGTGCAAGAGAAAATAAAATATTTTATCTCTAACATTTAACTTCTAATATCTAAAAAAAGGAGTGAAGAATAGTGCCAAGAAAAGGATATATAGCAAAAAGAGATGTTTTACCAGATCCAATATATAATAGTAAAGTTGTTACAAAATTAATCAACAATATAATGTTAGATGGTAAAAAATCTGTTGCTCAAAAAATAGTATATGATGCATTTGACATCATAAAAGAAAAAGAGCAAAAAAATCCACTAGAAGTTTTTGAAGCAGCATTAGACAATATAATGCCAGTCCTTGAAGTAAAAGCTAGACGTGTTGGTGGTGCAACATACCAAGTACCACTAGAAATTAGACCAGAAAGAAGACAAACTCTAGGTTTAAGATGGCTAGTTACTTATGCAAGAAAAAGACATGAAAAAGTTATGTCTGAAAAATTAGCTGGTGAAATAATTGATGCTATTAACGGAAATGGTGGAGCATTCAAGAAGAAAGAAGATACACATAGAATGGCAGAAGCTAATAAAGCTTTCGCACACTATAAGTGGTAATAAACAAATGCAAAACGGACATTAAATAAAATTAAGGAGGAAAAAAGAAGTGTCAGATAGAAAATATTCATTAGAAAAAACAAGAAATATAGGAATAATGGCACACATAGATGCAGGAAAAACTACAACTACTGAAAGAATTCTTTTTTATACAGGAAAAACTCATAAAATAGGAGAAGTTCATGAAGGAGAAGCAACTATGGACTGGATGGTTCAAGAGCAAGAAAGAGGTATTACAATAACATCTGCTGCAACTACTTGTTTTTGGTTAGACCATAGAATCAATATAATTGATACTCCAGGTCACGTTGACTTTACAGTCGAAGTAGAAAGATCTTTAAGAGTACTTGATGGTTCAGTTACTGTATTTTGTGCTAAAGGTGGAGTTCAACCACAATCAGAAACAGTTTGGCGTCAAGCTGATAAATATCAAGTTCCAAGAATGGCTTATGTTAATAAAATGGATATAACAGGAGCTGATTTCTACAACTGCGTAGAACAAATGAGAACTAGATTAAATGCAAATGCTATTCCAATTCAATTACCAATAGGTGCTGAAGACACTTTCAAAGGTATAGTTGATTTAATAAAAATGAAAGCATTTATTCATAAAGATGATTTAGGAAAAGATATTGAAGTTACTGATATACCAGAAGATTTAAAAGCTAAGGCAGAAGAATATAGAGCAAAAATGGTAGAAGCTGCTGCAGAACAAGATGATGATTTAATGATGAAATACCTAGAAGGAGAAGAACTTACAGAAGACGAAATCAAACTTGGTCTTCGTAAAGGAACACTTGCAAATAAACTAGTTACTGTTTGCTGTGGTTCTTCATATAAAAACAAAGGTGTTCAAGAGTTATTAAATGCAATTGTAGACTATATGCCATCACCATTAGATATTCCTGCTATAAAAGGAAAAAATCTTGATGGAGAAGAAACAGATAGAAAGCCTTCTGACGAAGAACCTTTCGCAGCATTAGCATTCAAAATTGCAACAGACCCATTTGTTGGAAAACTATGTTTCTTAAGAGTATATTCAGGAACATTAAGTTCAGGATCAACAGTTTTAAATGCAAATAAAGATAAAAGAGAAAGAATTGGTAGATTACTTCAAATGCATGCAAATCACAGAGAAGATATTGATAAAATATTTGCTGGTGATATTGTTGCAGCAGTTGGATTAAAAGAAGTAACAACAGGAGACACTTTGTGTGATCCAAATCATCCAGTTATACTTGAATCTATGGAATTCCCAGAGCCAGTTATTGATATAGCAATAGAGCCTAAAGATAAAGTTGCTCAAGAGAAAATGGCTATAGCGTTAGCAAAACTTGCAGAGGAAGACCCAACATTTAAAACATATACAGATCATGAAACAGGTCAAACAATTATAGCAGGTATGGGTGAGTTACACCTAGATATAATTGTAGACAGATTAAAGAGAGAATTTAAAGTTGAATGTAATGTAGGTAAACCACAAGTTGCATACAAAGAGACAATCAGAAAACCAGTTAGAGTTGAAGGAAAATTCATTCGTCAATCTGGTGGTCGTGGACAATATGGTCATGTTTGGATAGAAATGGAACCATTAGAGCCAGGTAAAGGTATTGAATTTGAGAGCAAAATCGTAGGACGGTGTTGTTCCAAAAGAATATGTTAAACCAGTTGAAGAAGGAATTAGAGAAGCAGCAGAATCTGGTGTACTTGCTGGATACCCAGTTATAGACTTTAAAGCAACATTAGTTGACGGTTCTTACCATGATGTCGACTCTTCAGAAATGGCATTCAAGATTGCTGGTTCTATGGCTTTCAAAGAGGGAGCTAAACAAGGTGGATCAGTAATTCTAGAACCTATAATGAGAGTTGAAGTAACAGTTCCAGAAGAATACATGGGAGATGTTATTGGAGATATTAACTCTAGACGTGGAAGAATGGAAGGAATGGAAGCAAGATCAGGAAACCAAATAATAAGAGGATTTATTCCACTTTCAGAAATGTTTGGATATGCAACAGACTTACGTTCAAAGACACAAGGTAGAGGAACTTATTCAATGGAACCAAGCCATTATGAAGAAGTACCAAAATCTATTCTTGATACAATAGTTGCATCTCGTGCTAAGAAGGAAGAATAATTTCAGCTCAGGCTAGAAATTATCAAATAAGACTTGCATTTTTTACAAAAGTGTTATAAAATGCAAGTGTCACAATTTATGCTATTAAATTTAAAAAATAAAACTAAGTCAAATGAAATTGACAAATTTAAAGGAGGATTTTTAAAATGGCAAAAGCAAAATTTGAAAGAACAAAACCACACGTTAACATTGGTACAATCGGCCATGTTGACCACGGAAAAACAACAACAACAGCTGCTATAACAAAAGTGCTAGGATTTAAAGGTCAAGCACAATATACAGCTTATGATCAAATCGATGGAGCACCAGAGGAAAAAGCAAGAGGAATTACAATTAACACAGCACACGTTGAGTATGAAACAGACAAGAGACATTATGCACATGTTGACTGTCCAGGACATGCTGACTATGTAAAGAACATGATCACAGGTGCGGCTCAAATGGATGGAGCTATACTTGTAGTTTCAGCAGCAGATGGACCAATGCCTCAAACAAGAGAGCATATATTACTTGCTAGACAAGTTGGTGTTAAATATATAGTTGTATATTTAAACAAATGTGATCAAGTTGATGATCCAGAATTACTAGAATTAGTTGAAATGGAAGTTAGAGACTTACTTACAAGCTATGATTTCCCAGGAGACGAGATTCCAATAATAAAAGGATCTTCTCTAAAAGTATTAGAGTCAACATCTACAGATCCAAATGCACCAGAATATGAGTGCATCAGAGAATTAATGGATGCTGTTGATAATTATATACCAACACCAGACAGACCAACAGACCAACCATTCTTAATGCCAGTTGAAGACGTATTCACAATTACAGGTAGAGGAACAGTTGCAACAGGTAGAGTAGAAAGAGGAACAGTAAAAGTTGGAGACGAAGTTGAAATAGTAGGACTTTCTCAAGAAAAGAGAAAAACAGTTGTAACAGGTGTAGAAATGTTCAGAAAACTATTAGACCAAGCAGAAGCAGGAGATAATATTGGTGTTCTATTAAGAGGTATCGATAGAAAAGACATTGAAAGAGGTCAAGTTTTAGCTGTACCTGGATCAATTCATCCACATACAAAATTCAAATCAGAAGTATATATCCTAACAAAAGAAGAAGGTGGAAGACATACTCCATTCTTCAATGGATATAGACCACAATTCTATTTCAGAACAACTGATGTTACAGGTGTTATTGATTTACCAGAAGGAACAGAAATGGTTATGCCAGGAGATAATGTAACAATGACAATAGAGTTAATTACTCCAATAGCTATTGAAAAAGGATTAAGATTCGCTATTCGTGAAGGTGGTAGAACAGTAGGATCAGGAATCGTTTCAGAAATAATAGAATAATTAATATATTCAGTAAAAAGAGACCTTTAAGGTCTCTTTTTTTGTTTATGCTTAAAAGATAAAAATAACCTGTATAAAATTTAGAAAACATATTGCTTTTTTTAAGAATTAATAATAAAATTAAAAGGAATTAAATATAACTATAATAAAAGTGAGGGAAACTTAAATTATGATAATACTAGTAGATGCAATGGGAGGAGACAATGCACCAGATGCGGTAATTAAAGGTGCTATAAGGGCAGCAAAAGAGGTAAATGCTACTATTTGCTTGATTGGAAATGAAGAAATAATTAATGGAAAAGTAAAAGAATTTTATAAAAAAGATAATATAAAAGAACTTGCAGAAAATATAGAAATACATAATACAACAGAAATAATAGAGATGGAAGATATTCCAACAGTTGCAATAAAGCATAAAAAAGATTCTTCTATGGTAGTTGGATTTAATATGCTAAAAGAAGGAGAAGGAGATGTCTTTATATCAGCTGGAAATTCAGGAGCACTTCTTACTCGGTGCAACACTTATAGTAGGAAGAATAAAAGGAATTGATAGACCAGCACTCGCTCGGGATACTTCCTGCATACAAAAGTAGACTTCTTTTAATTGATGCAGGATCAAATACAAATTGTAAGCCAATAAACCTACTTCAATTTGCTCAAATGTCTAGTATATATCTAAAAAATACATATAAAATAGAAAAACCAGCAATAGGACTTTTAAATATAGGAACAGAAGAAACAAAAGGAAATGATTTAACGAAAGAGAGTTATAGATTATTAAAAGAAAATGCAGAAAAATTAGATATCAATTTTGTAGGAAATGTTGAGGGAAGGGATGCATTTTCAGGAGATATACATGCACTTGTTACTGATGGATTTACAGGAAATGTATTTTTAAAGGCTGTTGAAGGACTTGGAAAATTTGTAAAAAGATCATTATCAGAAAGTTTGAAAAAAAATATATTATCAATGATTGCAGCTGTACCTTGCTTACCAGCAATAAAGAGAGTTGCTAAATCTATGGATTACAAAGAATATGGTGGAGCATTATTCCTAGGAGTAAAGAAACCTGTTGTTAAGGCACACGGAAGTAGTGATGAATATTTATTCTATTTTACAATAAAGCAAGCAGAGGAATTCGTTGAAAATAGAGCAGTTGAAAAGATGACAGAAGAATTTGAAAAATTCGGTAAAAAAGACTTGACAAATTAGATAATATATATTATTGTTAGGGTAACAAAGTTAATGTTTAATATAAGGAGGGTACATAGATATGAGTACAGAAGAAATTTTTAATAAAGTTAAGGACATAATCGTTGAACAACTTGGTGTTACAGAAAGTGCAGTAACAACTGAAGCATCTTTCATAGATGATTTAGGAGCTGATTCTTTAGATATAGTAGAGTTAATAATGGCTTTAGAAGAAGAATTTGATATGGAAATTCCAGATGCAGATGCTGAAAAAATAGTTACTGTAAATGATGTTGTTGAATATATTAAAAACAATCAATAAAAATAAAATTTTCCTCCCGATAGGGAGGTTTTTTATTAGTCAAGGCTAGAAAAAATATGTTAAAGAAAGCTTTTTGGATAAAGAAAATAAAATTGAAAGATAGATATTTATATAAAAGAGGTAGATTTATATGGAGATTATTGTTGGATGCATTATTTTAAATGATGATAAAATATTAATGGTAAGAGAATCTAAAAAGAAATGCTATGGAAAATTATCATTTCCAGCAGGGCATGTAGAAAAAAATGAAACTATATTTGAAGGAGCAATAAGAGAAACATTTGAAGAAACAGGATGCAAAGTGAAGTTAAAGAAAGCTTTTCCTATATTGGTTCATAATGATAATGATGGAGTAATTTTAATGCACTTTTTAGCTGACTTAATTGAAGAAGATCCCACATATAATACTGATGAAATATTAGAAACAAAATGGTTAAGTATTGAGAAAATTAAAAATATGGATAAAGAAGAATTTAGAAGTTATCCAGTAGTAGAAAATATAATTAATAGCCTTGAAAATAATAGCCTATACGAACTTGAAATATACAAAAACTTTTAATTTTTTTTTATTGATATAAATAAATTATAGATGTATAATAAAAGTGGTAAAAAATGTATTAATATTTAGAAATTTCATATACTAAAACAAAGGAGGAACGATAGAAAATGGCAAAAGAAATAAGTAAAGAAGAACAAGCAAAAATTGATAAAATGATAGATAGTCTCATAAAAAGAGCAAAAGTTGCATCCGAAAAATATATGGAATTAGATCAAGAGACAATAGATAATATAGTAAAGAAAATGGCTATGGCAGGATTAGAGAATCATATGAAACTTGCTAAAATGGCAGTAGAAGAAACAAAAAGAGGAATATATGAAGATAAAATAACAAAGAATATGTTTGCTTCTGAATATGTATATCATAGTATCAAATATGATAAAACAGTTGGAGTAATAAGAGATAATGTAGAAGAAGGATATGAAGAAATTGCCGAACCTATTGGAATAATTGCGGGAGTTACACCAGTTACTAATCCTACGTCTACGACAATGTTTAAATCATTAATTTCAGCAAAAACAAGAAATGTAATAATATTTGGATTTCACCCATCAGCACAGAAATGTAGTGTAGAAACTGCAAAAATTTTAAGAGATGCAGCAGTTGAAGCTGGTGCACCAGAAGATTGTATTTTGTGGATTGAAGAACCATCAGTTTATGCAACAAGGGCTTTGATGAATCATCCAGATGTAAATCTTATACTTGCAACAGGTGGCACAGGAATGGTTAAATCAGCATATTCTTGTGGAAAACCAGCATTAGGTGTAGGACCTGGAAATGTACCTTGCTATATAGATAAAACAGCAAAATTAAAAACTGCTGTGACAGATTTAGTATTATCAAAATCATTTGATAATGGAATGATTTGTGCATCAGAACAAGCAGTAATAGTTGATAAAGAAATTTCAAAAGAATTTGAAAAACTTATGAAAGAAGCGGGATGCTATTTCCTAAATAAAGAAGAAACAAAAAAACTAGAAATTAGTATGTTTGTAGAAGGAGATTTAAAATCAGAAATAGCAGGACAGAGTCCATATAATATAGCAAAAAATGCAGGATTTGAAGTACCAGAAAGAACGAAAGTATTAGTAGTTTCACAAACAGGAGTAGGAGACGGATATCCATTTTCACAAGAAAAACTTAGCCCAGTGCTTGCATACTATACAGTCAATAGTTCAGATAAAGGAATTGAACTTGCAGAAAAATTAATAGAATATGGAGGACTTGGACATTCTGCAGTAATTCACTCTGAAAATCAAGAAACAATTGATGAATTTTCAAACAGAGTAAAAGTTGGAAGAATTATAGTAAATTCACCATCTACCCATGGAGCAATAGGAGATATATATAACACGAATATGCCTTCATTAACACTTGGATGTGGTACATTTGGTGGCAATTCAACAACAGCCAATGTCTCATCTGTAAATCTTATAAATATCAAAAGAGTTGCAAAAAGAAGAGTAAATATGCAATGGTTTAAGATTCCTGAAAAGATATATTTTGAAGCAGGTTCAATTGGATATCTAGAAAAAATGCCTAATATAACTAGAGCATTTATTGTTACTGATGAATCTATGGTAAAGCTAGGATATGTAGATAAAATATTATATCATTTAAGAAAAAGAAACCAATATGTACACTCTGAAATATTTTCAGATGTAGAGCCAGACCCTTCATTTGATACAATTAAAAATGGGGTAGAGGTAATGAATAAATTTAATCCTGATGTAATCATAGCGCTTCGGAGGAGGAAGTCCAATAGATGCAGCAAAAGGCATGTGGCTTTTCTATGAACACCCAGATGCAGATATAGAAGGACTAAAACTTAAATTTATGGATATTAGAAAGCGTACCTATAAATTTCCAAAACTTGGAGAAAAAGCAAAACTTGTTGCTATACCTACAACATCTGGCACAGGCTCAGAAGTTACATCATTTGCAGTTATAACAGATAAAAAGAAAAATATAAAATATCCACTTGCAGATTATGAATTAACTCCTGACATTGCAATAATTGATCCGGATTTAGTAATGTCACTTCCAAAGAAAATTACAGCAGATACAGGTATGGATGTCTTAACACATGCGATAGAAAGTTATGTTTCAAATATGGCATCTGATTATACAGATGGCTTAGCAGAAAAAGCAATAGAAATTGTATTTAAATATTTACCAATTGCTTATGATGACGGAGACAATAGGTTAGCTAGAGAAAAAATGCATAATGCAAGCTGTATAGCAGGTATGGCATTTACAAATGCATTTTTAGGAATAAACCATTCACTTGCACATAAATTAGGAGGAGAATTCCATATTGCACATGGTAGAGCAAATGCAATAATACTTCCTTATGTTATAAAATATAACAGTACAAAGCCTACAAAATTTGTATCTTTCCCTAAATACGAATATTTTATAGCAGATGAAAAATATGCAAATATTGCTAAGAGATTAGGTTTAAAGGGAGCTAATACTAAAGAAGAAGTAAACTCTCTAATAAATGCAATAAAAGACATGAATAAAAAACTTGATATACCATCTAATTTAAAAGACGAAGGAATAAATGAAAAAGAATTCCTAGAAAAATTAGATATGCTTGCAGAAAAAGCATTTGAAGATCAATGCACAACTGCAAATCCAAGACTTCCACTAGTTGCAGAATTAAAAGAGATATTACTAGATGCATATTACGGAAAAGAAATCTAATAATTGCTTAATATCTTCATTTTTTCTAAAAGAGTATAATATTGTTTTAAATATTATGCTCTTTTTATGATGGATAGGGATTATAAAAAATAAATTTAACATAAATATTGAAAATTATGTAAATTTATGTTATAATTATAAAAGTGCTAATTTATTTATAAAATTTATTATTGAAATTAATATAAGGAGAATTAAATATGAGTATACCAAATTTTGAAATATTAAAACTAAGGGTATTACAACAATTAAAAAGAAAGGGAACTTATGGACCTATTACATATAGAGCTATAGCAAATAGTACAGGAATAAAAATTGGGATAGTAAAATATATTGCAAAACAATTAATATCAGAAGGAAAAGTAAATATAAATGATCTTAAAGCTGAAAACGGAGAAAAGAGAGAAGAAAGTTCAACTAGAGTGTCACCTGAAATAAGAGAGCAAATTATTAAGACAAAAGGACAATCTGCAAATGGAGAAGGACAAGTTATGCCAAAAGAAGAAAATTGTAATATTGAGATATCTATAAAAACTAGAAAAGAATACATAGAAAGAATGCTTAAAGGAAAAGCAGAAACAAACATGGCAGTTGCAGGTCCATATATCGATTATTGCAGACAAAATCTTAATACTAGAAATTTAACACCAGAAGATTTTGAAATGTTAGGTGATTTAATAGCATCAGATGTTAGTTTAATGACTGCAGACAATATAAAACTAGGAATACTTGGATTTATTAGAATTAACAAAATATGTCTAGCAAAGAAATTTTATGAAAAATGTAACTTAGAAGTCCTAAAACATTTAAAGGCAGCAATGTGTACAAAAGAAGATTTAGATGAAATAGAAAAAGAATTAGATGACTATGAGCAAAAGCTTCAAATATATGCAAAATTAAGACAAGGATATCCTGTTGAGGTTATACTGGAAGAAACAACCGTATCAGAAACAGCAGTAAGAAGAATGGCAAATGCAGTTGAAAAAGAAAGACAAGCTAGAAAAAACAAACAAAAAGAAGGAATGGAACATTAGATTAAATATATAAAAATATTATTACGAATTAGAAAAAATATGGTAATAAAGTAAATTTAATATCACTTTATTACCATATTTTTATATAAATGAATTAATTAATTTATCCTATATACTCTATTCTGCGATTAAATCATCTCTGCCAGCACCTGTTCCAATAAACTTTATAGGACATCCAACAACTTCTTCTATTCTATCAAGATATTTTTTAGCATTTTCAGGAAGATCTTCACGTCTTTTTATATGACTAATATCACCAAAGTTTCCATCAAATTCTTCATATACAGCAGTAGAATTATCCAAATATTCTGGAGTAGTAGAGAAGTCTGTAGTTATCTTTCCCTTATGATTATATGCAACACATAGTTTTATCTTATCAAGTTTTCCAATAGTATCTACATGGTTTATAGCAATTCCTGTAATTCCATTTATCATAACTGCATATTTTAAAGCAACTAAGTCAAGCCAACCACATCTTCTAGGTCTTTTTGTTGTAGTACCATATTCATGTCCAAGTTCTCTAATTGTATCTCCAATTTCATTCTTTTGCTCTGTAACATATGGACCTTCGCCAACTCTTGATGAGTAAGCTTTTATTACTCCGTAAACTTCTCCTATATCCTTAGGACTGATTCCAGAACCTGTACAGATTCCACCAAGAGAAGGATTAGATGAAGTAACATAAGGGTATGAACCAAAATCTATATCTAATAATGTTGCTTGAGCTCCCTCGCAAAGCAATTTTTTATTTTCTCTCATTGAATTATGTAGTAATACAACAGTATCTACAACATAAGGTTTTAATATTTCTGCATATTTTGAATATTCTTCTATTATTTCTTCAGCATCTAATTCAGGATATCCAAAAGCTTTAAATATTTTATTCTTGTTAGCAACATTAGCACGAACCATATCTTTGAATCTAGGTCTTATAAAATCTTGCATTCTGATACCTGAACGCTCATATTTATCACAATATGCAGGTCCTATTCCACGACAAGTTGTACCAATTTTTCCATTTCCTCTGTTTTCTTCTAACATTTTATCCATAGCAATGTGATAAGGTAAAATTACATGAGCCTTATCACTTATTCGTAGATTATCTACAGAATAGTTATGCTCTTTCAAATTGGTAATTTCTTCTATCAAAACTTTAGGGTCAATAACAACTCCATTACCTATTACTGCTATATTTCCTTTGTTTAATATGCCTGAAGGTATAAGATGAAATGCAAATTTTTGACCATCAACTTCTATTGTGTGACCAGCATTGTTTCCACCTGTACATCTGATAGAAACATCAGCATGTGTAGAAAGATAATCAATAATTTTTCCTTTACCTTCGTCTCCGTAAAATGCTCCTAAAACGACATCAACTTTTGACATACATAAGACCTCCTTAATTTCATTTTTTCAACAATATATATTATCGTACAAGTGTCAAAAAAAGTCAATAGACATTGCAAAAAGTATTTGTGTGTGATAAAATAATTTTGTTGGAATTTATATTTAGCTAAAAATACCGCCAAACTCCTGCGTTTGGCTAGTATAGTATAAATTAAAAAAATGAGGAGGATGTAATGGAAAAAGTATATGTAACTCCATTAAGTGGAAGATATGCAAGCAAAGAAATGAACGAAATATGGTCTCAAGATTCAAGATATAGTACTTGGAGGAAATTATGGGTAGCATTAGCTGAAACAGAAAAAGAGCTAGGAATAGATATAACAGATGAGCAAATAAATGAAATGAAAGCACATATAGAAGATATAGATTATGATGTAGTCGCAAAAAGAGAAAAAGAATGTAGACATGATGTTATGGCACATGTTTATGAATATGGAACAAAATGTCCATCAGCAAAAGGTATCATACATTTAGGTGCAACTTCTTGCTATGTAACTGATAATACAGAAATAATACTTATGAACAAGGCGTTAGAAATTATAAAAGAAAAATTATTATTGGTTATAAATAACTTAAAAGAATTTGCATTAAAGAATAAATCTGTAACTTGTCTTGGATATACACACTTCCAACCAGCACAACTTACAACAGTAGGAAAAAGAGCAACGCTATGGATGCAAGATTTACTAGAAGATTTGGAAGAATTAGAATTTGTACAGGATCATTTAAAAATGCGTGGATGCAAAGGAACAACAGGTACCCAGGAAAGCTTTATGAAATTATTTAAAGATGAAGAAAAAGTAAAAAAATTAGATAAACTAGTTAGCGAAAAAATGGGATTTGATAAAGTATTTGCAGTATCTGGGCAAACATATACAAGAAAAGTAGACTCAAGAGTACTAAATGTATTAAGTTCTATTGCACAAAGCACATCTAAATTTGCAAATGATATGAGACTACTTCAGCACGAAAAAGAATTAGAAGAACCATTTGAGAAGGGACAAATCGGATCATCTGCGATGGCATATAAAAGAAATCCAATGAGAAGTGAAAGAATAAATTCACTTTCAAGACATGTAATAGCCCTTAGCCAAGACCCAGCAATTACAGCTTCAACTCAGTGGTTAGAAAGAACGTTAGATGACTCTGCAAATAGAAGAATTTGCATACCAGAAAGTTTTTTAGCAGTAGATGCAATACTTATCCTATATGCAAATATAACTTCAGGTATAGTTGTATATGAGAATGTAATTAGAACAAATTTAATGCAAGAATTACCTTTTATGGGTACAGAGGAGATTATTATGAATGCAGTTCTAAAAGGTGGGGATAGGCAAGAGTTACACGAAAAGATAAGGGTATTATCAATGGAAGCTGCACGAGAAGTAAAAGAATTTGGAAGACCAAATGATTTGGTTGATAGAATTGCAAATGATAAAAGCTTTGGACTTACTAAAGAAGAAATTTTAAATATATTAAAACCTGAGGGACTTTGTGGAAGAGCAGTACATCAGGTAGAAGAATTTATAGAAAATGATGTAAATCCAGTACTTGAAAAAAATAAGGATTTATTTAAAGGTATAAATGTAGAAGTTAATGTATAGTAAACTAAAAAGAAATAATATTTATTTTCAAGAGGTTTGTCGTTTGCAACCTACAAATTAAATTTTAATAAAGTAGGTTGCAAAAGTCGCACTTCGCTTCGTTGCGTTTGGTCGCTGGGACGCACCTCTTTTAAATAAATATTATTTCTTTTTTATGTAATAATTTAAATTTAAAATTTATTTCCAGTTAATCTCTCATAAGCCTCAATATATTTTGCTCTTGTTGTTTGAATAACATCTTCTGGAATAGGGGTAGGGTTTTCAGCATCCCAATGATTTGCCTTTAACCAATCACGCATATATTGTTTATCAAAGCTTTTTTGAGATCTTCCTATTTCATAATCATCAGCTGGCCAAAATCTACTTGAATCAGGAGTTAAGACTTCATCACCTAAAACTAAATTTCCATTTTCATCTAAACCAAATTCAAATTTTGTATCAGCTATAATAATTCCCTTTGTTCTTGCATATTCAGCACATTTTTGATATATTTCTATTGTTTTATTTTTAACTTTTTCTGCTAAGTCTTTACCTAAAAGTTCACATACTCCGCCAAAGTCTATATTTTGATCATGACCAACTTCAGCTTTAGTTGTTGGAGTAAATATTGGTTCAGGTAATTTTTCAGATTCTTTAAGACCAGCAGGTAATTTTATTCCACAAACAGAACCATTTTCTAAATAGCTTTTCCAACCAGATCCTGTGATATATCCTCTAACTATACATTCGATAGGAAGCATTTTTAATTTTCTAACCAACATACTTCTATCTCTAAATTCTTCTTTTTGAAATTCCTCAGGAAATTCTTCAAATTTAGTTGTAATTATATGATTTGGAATTATATCTTTTACATAGTCAAACCAAAATGTAGATATTCTATTTAAAACTTTTCCTTTGTCAAGAACAGGAGTAGGAAGTATAACATCAAATGCAGAAATCCTGTCAGAAACAACCATCATAAGTTTATCATCATCTACTTCATAAATTTCACGAACTTTTCCACTACTAATTTTTTTCATAAAAACCTCCAATAATTATTACATTTGTTTAAGATATTCTTCATATCCAAGATTTTGCAATTTTTCATTTTTAGCTAAAACAGCATCATTTAAAGATTGCTTGTAGCCACATATTTTTTTATATAATTCCTCATTTGAAGTAGAAAGTATAGTTGCAGCAAGAATACCAGCATTTTTAGCACCATTAATTGCAACTGTTGCAACAGGTATGCCTGAAGGCATCTGAACTATCGAATATAGAGAATCCATTCCTGCAAGTGATTTAGATAAAATTGGAACACCTATTACAGGACAAGGAACTTGAGCTGCAAATACACCTGGAAGATGTGCTGCTCCACCGTGCTCCTGCAATAATTACTTTTACTTTTCTTTCCTTCAAACTTTTTGCATATTCGAAAGCTTTTTCAGGACATCTATGAACAGAAAGAATCGTCATTTCATAAGAGATACCCATTGTATCTAAAAATGCAGCAGCATCTTTCATGATAGATAAATCTGAGTCACTTCCCATAATGATTGCAACATCTACATTTTTATCCATACTAACCTCCTTTATTAATTTTATTTATTATCTGCAAAGGATTGTAAAACCCCAATAAGTTGTATTTTTTCAGCGGCTTGTACTCTTGAAGCTAAATCTTCTGCGGTATCTGTTGGAAGAACTTTAACAACTGTTTGCATAATTATAGAACCTTTGTCATATTCAGAATTGACATAGTGAAGTGTAACTCCACTATACTCTTCTTTTGCAGCAATAACAGCTTTATGTACATTCATTCCATACATTCCTTTTCCACCATATTTAGGTAAAAGAGAAGGATGAGTATTTATTATCGTGTAATTATCTAAAAGTTTATGACCTATTAATTTTAAATATCCTGCAAGGACGATTAAGTCAATCTCTATTTTAGACAATACATTATATAATTCATTATCTCTGCTTTCTGCATCTTTTGACTTAATGACATAAGTTGGAATCTTAGCTTCTTTAGCACGCTCTAGAGCGAATGCTTTTGGATTATCAGATACAACAAGAGCAATATTTGCCTCTAAATTTTTTTCTTGAATTGCATCTATTACAGCTTGCAAAGTAGTTCCATTTCCAGATGCAAAAACGACTAAATTATACATAAAAACACCTTTTCTTTCAACAAAATTATATTACTAAAAGATTATAAAGTCAATAAAAAAATAGTAGTAGAAATGCTACTCTAATTCTACTACTATTTTAATTATTCTTAGCTTTTGCATAGCTTGGACTAAATCCAAATAATGTTTTAATTTTTCTAAATAATGTAGATATAAAATTATGCTTAACAACAACCAAATCAGTGATTTCTGTTTTATCTGTTTCGTATTTCTTTTCAAGTTCCATCATTTTATCGATATAATAATCATTAAATGATGTATCACCATCTACTTGACCAATATAATTTTTAAACAAATATAATTTATTTCTATAATTTTCTATAGTTTTTGAAGTATATACTAAATTTATTGCACTATCAAAATAGCTTGTAAATATCAATTTTTGAGTATCCAAAAACAATTTTTTAATATTGTCTTTTTGCTTATTTATCTCCTTGTTAGATTCTTTTATAAAATATAGATCAGTATCAAACTCTTGCAAAGAGGCATATAGAGATGTTAATTTTTCTTGGGATTCTACTAATAAATCTATATTTTTTTCAATATTATAGAAAACCTTTTTAGAAGTCAAAGATATGAATTGATTTCTAAAATTGTCATTAGAATTCAATGTACTATCAAATAAAACATTTTCTCCAACAACATAAGCCATTTGATTAACTAGGGCACATTCTAATGTATAATAACTTGGACTATTTGTTGGAATATTTATTCCAAAATATTTAACATTTTCATAAGGTTTATTTAAGCATTTTGAAGCCATTAATTGAACAGCGGCTTCATTTATTCCAACATCATGTGAACTTTTAGATGTATAATCACATAAGCCTAAACGAAGAATATTTCCATTATTATCACAAACTTCTTGCAAGTAATGAATGCATTCATGCATTGCAACAGCCGTTAAATTTTTGCTATCGACTGTATTACTAAAATAAATTGATTTATTTTTATAAAAATATTTAGCAGAAACTCCTTGCGGAAGTCTAGCATAATACATATTAAGTCTAGAAATATTTCTAAATAAGTCATTTGTATTTAAATTAAGTTCTGGAAAAGTTTGAGAAATTATACTTGAAATATTTTTTGCTAAAGAATTTATTGTAAGAGTGTCAAGCTTTCCAATTATATCAATTCCCTCTTTTTTCAAATCTTTTTTAATACTCATATGTACATAGTCCTTCCATTATCCTTAGTATCAATGTAAAAATTATACTATATAAAGATTACATACAAATAACAATAGTGTTACATTTTTGTTACAAATTACTGACTTCAATTGACTGAAATAAAAAAATAATATAAAATAAAATTAACTAATTATTTAATTTTATTTGTATAATTAAATAAAGTATAATAATTTTAAAGGAGAACAAAAGATGATAAATGCTAGAACCTTAGAGGCTCTACACACACACACACACAAGTATATTAAAAGAAAAAGATAATATAAGGACACACAGGACTTATACTTTTTAAAGTATGAGAAATGTGTGTCTTTTGTTATACAATTTATCTTTAAGGGTAATATATAAATAAAATAAAATAAAAGGAGAGGAAAACAGATGAAAAAGAATGAAGGTATCACATTAATTGCACTAATTATCACAATAATTATTTTAATCATATTAACAGCAATAACAATAAGCAATGTAATGAATGCAAATCTATTTGGACTTGCAAAAGGAGCAGCAGAGAATTATATACAAGCAGGAAAAGAAGAAGGAAGTGCAATAAATGAAATAATGAATACAGTAGCGGGCATAGAAAATGGAGGAGAAGGAGCAGGAGGAGGAACAACACCACAAGAGACATTAGAAGTAAAACTAAAAGTAGAAGAAGAAAAAGTCACGGGAGATACCATTCCAATAAGCTTAGAAACTTTAAAAGGTGAAGAAAAAGTAGAAAATGTAACCTATACAGCATATTTACAACCAGAGGGTGAAAATGAGCAGGAAGGAGTACAAATAACAGGTGATACGCATACATTTGGTAGCTTAGATGAAACGAAAGATTATACAATAAGGGTAGTTGCTTCAAGCCAAGATGGAGTGCAAGGAGAGAATAAAGTTACTGTCAAGGCACTTGCGATTAAGTACCAAACGACTTATAACGTGTTCCAAATGGTTTATCGTCGATACACTGACGGTATGACATGGAGAGAGTGGGTGGAGTCAGGATATAACCACTCAATAGACGAGGGAATTGTTCTAAGTATAGTTACTAGTAACGCTCACGATTTTGGAATGCCAGACCACCAATATTGTCTGGGCATAACAGGGGCCAAGTGGATTGCATCCAATAGTACCGGCGCAGTTGTCGCTCCGAATGGTGTCGTGTGGTTGGAAAATCACCCGAGCGGGATCCGACACAACTCCATCTCACAAATACAATCGGTCATTTATGACTTTGAAGCAGAGATGCCTTATTGTCATTTCCCTTATCGTACTAACAAGAGCTATTCTGACCCATCTAAACCTGAGTTGTTTGTTGAGTACCCTGATGGTTATTATGCTTCCACTGAGGAGAGCGTCGATGTTCACTTTGACAGCCTTGACATCCTATATCCATTATTATAGGAGTAATGACAGAAGAGGAGCATGCATATTTAAAGAACTTCTATTTAGACAATATGAGTTCGTTTAGAAGCAAATATAATTTAAGATAAGGAACAATAAATTCAGTGTATAAATTCTAAAAAAATTTATGCACTGAATTTTTATGTATGGAAATATAGCAAAATGGAATTATCATTAAATGAAATATTTTTCTTTTTAAATTTCTGTACTTATAAAATAAAGTATGATATAATGAAAAACGTAAAAAAATATCATAGTAATGGAGGTTTTGTAATGGTAAGAAGAATTTTTGTACAAAAGAGAGCAGGATATGATGTAGAAGCAAAAGGAGTACTTTCAGATTTAAAAAGCAATTTGCAGATGTCTAATTTAGAAGATGTAATTATTCTAAATCGATATGATGTAGAGGGAATAACTGATAAAGCATTTAACGATGCAAAAAATACAATTTTTTCAGAACCACAAGTGGATATATGCTATGAAGAAGAATATCCAAAAGACCCAAAAGATATAATATTTGGAGTTGAATTCTTACCAGGACAATTTGATCAAAGAGCAAATTCATTATCAGAATGTTTACAAATCATAACAGAGGGAAAAAAATTAATTTCTAAATCAGCTAAAATTTATGTACTAAAAGGAAATCTTAATAAAGAAGAAATAGATAAAATTAAATCATATTTAATAAATCCAGTAGATTCAAGAGAATGTTCATTAGAAAAACCAGAAACTTTAGAAGATAAAATGAAAGAACCAGAAGATGTAAAAATAGTAAAAGGCTTTACAGAAATGACAGATGAGAATGTAAAAGAATTTTATGAAAAATATGGCTTTGCAATGGATATAGAAGATTTAAAATTCTGTCAAAAGTATTTTAGAGATGAAGAAAAAAGAGATCCAAGCATGACAGAAATGAAAATGATAGATACATATTGGTCAGATCATTGTAGACATACAACATTTATGACTAAACTAGAAGTAATAGATATTAAATGGGACCTATTAGAAAAGGTATTTGAAGATTATAAAAAATCGAGAGAATATGTTTATGAAAATAAAAAGGCAAAAGATATATGCTTAATGGATATTGCAACTATTGCAGTAAAGGAATTGAAGAAAAGAGGTCTTTTGAAAGACTTAGATGAGTCAGAGGAAATAAATGCATGTAGTATAAAAGCAAATATAATGGTAGACGGAAAAGAAGAGGAATATTTGATAATGTTCAAAAATGAAACACATAATCATCCAACGGAAATTGAACCTTTTGGTGGTGCTGCAACATGCCTTGGAGGAGCAATAAGGGATCCGCTTTCAGGAAGGACTTATGTGTATCAAGCAATGCGTGTTACAGGATGTGGAGACCCAAGAAAATCTGTTGCTGAAACACTTCCAAACAAATTACCTCAAAGGAAATTAACAAATGAAGCTGCAAGAGGATATAGCTCTTATGGAAATCAAATAGGACTTGCAACAGGACAAGTTGCAGAAATATATAATGATGGATATGTGGCAAAAAGAATGGAAATAGGGGCACTAGTTGGTGCAGCTCCAGCTAAAAATGTTGTAAGAGAAAGACCAATTCCAGAAGATATAATTATTCTTTTAGGTGGAAGAACAGGAAGAGATGGATGTGGAGGAGCAACAGGTTCTTCAAAAGCACACAATAGCAAATCCCTTACAACTTGTGGAGCAGAAGTACAAAAAGGAAACGCACCAGAAGAGAGAAAAATACAAAGACTATTTAGAAAAGAAGAAGTAACAAGGCTTATAAAAAGATGTAATGACTTCGGAGCAGGAGGAGTTTCTGTTGCAATAGGAGAGCTTGCAGACGGATTAGAAATAGATTTAGACAAAGTTCCAAAGAAATATGAGGGACTTGATGGAACAGAACTTGCAATATCAGAATCTCAAGAAAGAATGGCAGTTGTAGTTGCAAAAGAAAATGCTGAAAAGTTTATTTCCCTAGCAGAAGAAGAAAATATTGAAACAACAATTGTCGCTAAAGTTATAGAAGATCCAAGAGTAAAAATGTATTGGAAAGGAAAAACTATAGTAGACCTTAGCCGTAAATTCTTAGATACAAATGGTGATGTGAAAAAAAGCAATGTTACAGTTTCAAAACCAGATTATGAAAATAGCTATTTTACAAGAAATAAAAATTCAAAAGATATTGAAAAGACTTGGAAAGAAACTATTCAAGATTTAAATTGTTGTTCACAAAAAGGTTTAGTAGAAAGATTCGATAGTTCAATAGGGGCTGGAACTGTACTTATGCCATATGGTGGAAAATATCAATTATCTCAACAGGAAGGTATGTGTGCGAGAGTTCCTACATTAAAAGGATACACAAATACAGGAACAATAATGACTTATGGATATAATCCAGAAATCGCATTATGGAGTTCATTCCATGGAGCTGTTTATGCAATAGTTGAAAGTGTTACAAAATATGTAGCAATTGGTGGAGATTACAAAAAAGCATGGCTTACTCTTCAAGAATATTTTGAAAAACTAAGAGATGATTCTTCAAGATGGGGAAAACCATTTGCAGCATTACTTGGTGCATATTATGTACAAGAAAAATTAGGAATAGCCTCAATTGGTGGAAAAGATAGTATGTCAGGTTCATATAATGAGCTAGATGTACCACCAACAGTTGTATCATTCTGTGTTGGAACAGTAGATATAAATAATGTAGTTTCAACAGAATTTAAAAAGACACATTCTAAAGTTGTATTACTAAAAACAAAAATGGATAAAGACTTTTTGCCAGATTTTGATGACCTAAAAGAAAACTATGAAATTGTACATAAATTAATAAATGAAAAGAAAGTTATATCTATATCAACAGTTAGAAATGGCGGAATTGCAGATTCAATAACCAAAATGTGCATGGGAAACAAAATCGGATTTGAGTTTGAAAAAGACGTAGATGTATTTGCTCCAATATATAGCACATTTATAATGGAACTTGCAGAAAATGTAGATATACCAAAGACAGAAGTGCTAGGAACCACAACTGATAAAGAAAATATAAAAATTAAAGACACAGTATTAGATTTAAATGAATTGATAAGATTATGGGAAGAACCACTTGAAAAAGTATTCCCAACTAAAGTAAATGTACAAAAAGGAAAATGTGAAAATATCTTAAGTGATAAAAAACAAATAATTACAAGAGCTACAAAAATTGCAAGACCAAGAGTATTTATACCAGTATTTCCAGGAACAAACTGTGAGTATGACTCAAGTAAAGCTTTTGAAGATGCAGGAGCAGTAGTAAATGTTGGAATATTTAAGAATATAAAAGCAAATGATATTGAAGATTCTATAAATGAATTTGCAAAGCAGATTAAAGAATCTCAAATAATTATGATACCAGGCGGATTTAGCGCAGGAGATGAACCAGATGGCTCTGGAAAATTCATATCTTCAGTATTTAGAAATCCTATGCTTAAAGAATTGATACATAAACATCTTTATGAGAAAGATGGTTTAATGCTTGGTATATGTAATGGATTTCAAGCATTGGTAAAACTCGGACTTTTACCTTATGGAGATATTATGGAAATGACAGAGAAAAACCCAACACTTACATTTAATGATATAGCAAGGCATCAATCAAAAATGGTAAAAACAAAGCTAGTTTCAAAACTTTCACCTTGGTTTAATAAGGTAGAGCTTGGAGAAGAATTTATTGTTCCAATATCACATGGAGAAGGTAAATTTGTTGCAAATGACGAAGTTTTAAAAGAATTAATAGAAAATGGACAAGTTGCAACGCAATATGTTGATTTAGACGGAAATGCAACCTATGATATAGACTACAATCCAAACGGATCAGTATGTAGCATAGAAGGTATAACAAGTAAAGATGGAAGAATACTTGGAAAAATGGGACACTCAGAAAGATGCTATACAGGAATAACGAAAAATGTACCAGGCAATCCAGACATGAAGATATTTGAGTCAGGAGTTGCATATTTTACTGATTAACAAATAAAAAAGGAAGATTTAAGTGAGAATTAGATATAAAAAATGGGCAAGACCAGAGCTAGAAGCATGTGCATTCTATATTGATGAACCTGAGAATCTAAAAGGAAAATGGCATGATGCATTTAATAAAAAAGCTCCTATTCATATGGAACTTGGATGCGGTAAAGGTTCATTTATAGCAAAACTTGCATCAGAAAATTTAGATATAAATTATATTGCAGTAGACATGGTAGATGCAATGCTTGGATTAAGCAAAAGAAATATTGAAAAGGCATATCAAGAAAAAGGAATAGAACCTGAAAATATAATACTTACAAGGCACGACATAGAAAGAATACTACTATTTATGGATAAAAAAGATGTAGTAGATAGAATTTATATAAACTTTTGCAATCCTTGGCCAAAACCAAAACATAAAAAGAAAAGGCTTACGCATTCAAAACAATTAGTATTATATAGAGAATTTCTAAAAGATAATGGAGAAATCTTTTTTAAAACAGATGATGATGGATTATTTAATGAAAGTCTAAAGTATTTTGAGGAAGCGGGATTTGAAATTATCTCTAAAACTTATGACTTGCATAATGAAAATATTTTTAGGTATAATATAGAAACAGAACACGAAAAAATGTATACAGAAGAAGGGAAAAAAATTAAAGCATTAATTGCAAAAAAGGTTAAAATAGATACTGAATAAAATTACCTAGGCTTAAGATTTATTAATTGATATAGAAAGGAAACAAAAATGGACAAGAATACTAAGATAAAAATTCATGTGCTTGCTATAATATGCATATTAATTTTTGCAATAGCAATAGCACCAAAAACTCTACAAAATGATACATTCTATACTATAAAAATAGGGGAACATATAATGCAAAATGGAATAGATAGGGTTGATCCATTTTCATGGTCAGATTTAGCCTATACATATCCACATTGGTTATATGATGTAATAATGTATTTGATATATTCTATTGGAGGTATGACAGGTATATATATATCTACCATTACATTAGCCTGTATTTTAGGAATTGTACTTTATATAACAAATAATAAAATCAATAAGAAACCACTATTTTCTTTTATATTCACCATAGTTGTATTATACTTGCTTGAAGATTTTATAGCAGCAAGGGCACAGCTTGTGACATATATATTATTTATTCTTGAAATATTATGCATAGAAGGATTTTTAAGTACGAAGAAAATAAGGTATGCAATAGGACTTCCAATTATAGCATTACTAATTGCAAATTTACATGCAGCAGTATTCTATTTCTTCTTTATACTAATGCTTCCATACATTGCAGAATATCTAATAATCAAAATAAGAGATGCAAATTTGATATACAAATTTAAAAAATTAATGATAAAAAATAAGATAAAAAAATTAACGAAGAAAAATAAAAATCCGGAAAAGTTAGAAAAAGCACAAAACGATTTAGTTCTATTGGAAGAAAATTTTGTAAAATATAAAGAAAATGTAAATAAAAGAGAAAAGAATCCATATAGAATCAGATTGGAAAGAAGAACAGCTGTAAAGTGGTTAATATTAATCGCAGTGATTTGCTTTGTTATGGGACTTTTAACACCAATTGGAGATGAGCCATATACACATATATTTAAACTTATGTCAGGAAATACAACAGATAGCATCTCAGAACATCAACCAACTGTATTAATTGAACATATACAAGAACTTACAATAATTGTAATATTATTAGCTTTATTAATATTTACAGATACCAAGATAAGCTTAAAAGATTTATTTATGCTAGGAGGATTATTAGTTTTAAGCCTTATGTCAAGAAGACAGTATTCGATGCTAGTATTAATTGGTGTATTTTCATTAACTAGATTAATCTGTGATTTCTTAGATAAATATGACAAAGGTGGAATAGAGGAATTTACTAAAATAATGGTAAGCTGGAAAGGAAGAATTGTAACTATTGCATTAGTAGTAGTTTGTGCTTATGCATTATATGATGAAAAGAGTAATGATGAATATATAAATACATCAGATTATCCAGTAGCAGCTGCTGATTTTATCATAGATCAGGAAAGAACACGGAGATTTAGATTTTGAAACAATGAAATTATATAATGATTATAACTATGGAAGCTATCTAATATATAGAGGAATACCTGTATTCATAGATTCTCGTGCAGATTTATATTCACCAGAATTTAATGAAGGAGTAGATATATTCTCAGATTATATGAGTATTTCAGGGCTATCAACATTTTATGAAGATAAATTTAAAGAATATGGAATAACACACGTAATGACGTATGAAAATTCTAAATTAAATATGCTTTTAAAACGAGATGAAAATTATAATCTTTTATATAGTGATGATCATTTTGTATTTTATGAAAGGACAACTGAAGCGGAATAGTATTATGAAAGAATATTTAATAGATGAAAAATTAGAAGGAATAAGACTAGATAAATGTGTAGTTTCTTTAGATACAGATTTATCTAGAGAAACTGCCCAAAGGTTAATTGAAGAAGGAAATATCTCAATAAATGACAAAAAGTCAAAAGCCTCATATAAAGTTTCTATTGGAGATAAAATCAGTATAAACAAGCCAGAGCCTAAAGAAACAAACATTGTACCTCAAGATATACCAATAGAGATTCTTTATGAAGATGAGGATATAATTGTTGTAAATAAACCAAAAGGAATGGTAGTACACCCTGCAAACCGGGAATCCGGATGGAACACTAGTGAATGCAATTATGAATATATGCAAAGACTCTCTATCTGGAATAGGTGGAGAGATAAGACCACGGAATAATACATAGATTAGATAAAGATACAAGTGGTGTATTAATAGTTGCAAAAAATGATAAGGCACACATAAACATAAGTGAGCAAATAAAGAATAGAGAAGTCAAAAAGATATATATTGCATTAGTTAGGGGAAGTATTAAAGATAATGAAGCAACGATAGATATGCCGATAGGAAGAAGCGTAAAAGACAGAAAGAAAATGGCAGTAACAAAATCTGGAAAACCAGCTATTACGCATTTTAAAGTATTAAAAAGGTATTCAAATTATACACTATTAGAGCTAAAAATAGACACTGGCAGAACACATCAAATAAGAGTACATTTATCTCAAATAGGATATCCAGTAGTACGGAGATGAAGTTTATTCAAATGGTAAAAATCCATTTGGGGTAAAGGGGCAGATGCTTCATGCAAAAGAAATAGAATTTACTCATCCAACTACAAAGAAAAAATTGAAAATCGAAGCACCTTTACCTAAGTATTTCCAAGAGGTTATAGATAAATTAGATAAGGAAATGGTATAATATGGAAGAAATGAGATTACAGAAATATCTTGCAAGATATGGTATAGCATCAAGAAGAGCTTGTGAAAAATACATATTAGAGCGGACTTGTGAAAGTAAATGGTAAAACTATATATGAACTTGGAACAAAGATAGATCCTGAAAAAGATACTGTGACTTTTAAAGATAAAGTAATAAAAAACATAGATAATGAAAAAGTATATATATTATTAAATAAGCCAATAGGTTATGTAACAACAGCAAAAGATCAATTTCGGTAGAGATACTGTTTTAGATTTGATAAAAATAAATAAAAGGATAGTACCTGTTCGGAAGACTTGATATGTACACATCAGGAGCGTTGATACTTACAAATGATGGAGATTTTGTATATAAAGTAACTCATCCAAAATATGAGATAACAAAAACTTACACAGTAACTTTAAGTGGAAAAATAGAAGAAGAAGATGTAGAAAAGTTGAGAAGCGGAGTAAAAATAGATGATTATACTAGCAAACCTGCAATAGTCAAAATATTAAAAATAGACAAAGAAAAAAATATCTCAAGATTAGAAATAACAATACATGAAGGAAAAAATAGAGAAGTAAGAAAAATGTGCGAAAGCATACGGTAAAAAAGTAAGAGCACTTCATAGAAGTAAAATTGGGAATATAACAGTTGACAATTTGAAAATTGGTGAATGGAGATATCTTACAGAAAATGAGATTAAAAGTTTGCAAAATTGATTAAACAATAGTATAATAGAAAAGTACAAAAGATAAAGGAGATATAGAAGTGAAATACAAAAGATTTAATATATCAGATAGTAATTTATCTAAAGGAATGATAGTAAAAGGTACAGTTAAGCAAATAAAACCTTATGGAGCATTCATTGAACTAGAAAATCGGAATAAGTGGACTTCTTTATATAGAAGATATGTCTGTATCAAGAATAAAATCTCCATATGAAAGGTTTGAAATAGGACAAAATATAGATGTCATGGTAAAAGATATAGACACTGAAAATAACAGAGTATCTTTTACATATAAAGAACTTCTAGGAACATGGGAAGATAATATAAAAGACTTTAAGCAGGGAACAGTTGTAAAAGGAATTGCAAAAGAAACAGAAAAATCAAAAAATGGAATATTTGTAGAATTAACACCTAACCTTGTTGGACTTGCCGAATATAAAGAAAACATTGAATATGGACAAGATGTTAATGTATATATCAAAAAAATTATTCCAGAGAAGAAAAAAGTAAAACTAATCATATATGATTAAGTATAAGTTAGCAAGACTATGATTATTATCAGAGTTTTGAAAAGGAGGAAAATATGGTAGAAGATAGTGAAATTGAAGCTCAAAAATCACCATTTGCTTTAAGACCAGGAGAAATTAAAACATTTGATGGAAAAGACCGGATATGTTTCTATGAACCAAATAGTTCATAAAGTCGATATAGGACATATCAATGATTTGCATTTTGCAATATTGGAGCTTGTAAATGAGTTTGAATTTGTGACATCAAGACAATTATGCCAATTATTAGATTACAAAAAAATAGATTATAAATCACAAGATAAGCTTAATAATAAGCTAGAACAACTTATAAAATCAAAGATATTAACAAGATATTACTTCACATCAGAAGATGGAAAGGGAATATATAGAATATATTGCCTAGAAAAAATGGGAAAATATCTTCTAAATTCTAGAGGAATAGAATGCAAATGGCAACAATCAGATAATACAAAGCCTGTTGCAATGATAAAGAAGAGACTTGCAGGAAATCAAGTAATAATTGCATATCTAAATAAAGTAAAAGTATTTGACGAATATATAGTAAAACCAACATTAACCGCAAAAACATTAGGAAAAATATTTAAAGCAACTGGCGGAGGAGTAAAACTTACTAAGAATTCTAAATCTATTACTTTTCTATTTGAAGTAGTAAGAAGAGAAGATGATTGGGAGAAAAAATTAGTTGATAAAATGAGCATGTATAAAGACTTCTATGAAAATTTTGTACCAATGGACTCTGGCTTTAATACACTTCCACAGCTAATACTTGTATGCGAAGATGAGAGACATGCTGCAGAATGCTTTAAAGCAATTGTATCAAATAGAGTAGAAATCTCAAAAATAAAACTATATTTTACAACAGATTTAAGACAAATAAAGGAAGATTTATCAAAGACTTTAATAGAATTCAAACTTGATGAAACAACAAATAAATATAAAGTAGAAGAAGTTGAACTTAAATTGTTAGAAGGATAGACTGATAATATTACAATAATATTAAATTTATATTACAAATTAATAATTTTATTGACGAAAGTAAAAAGATCAGGTACAATTAAATACATCTAACTTTCAAGTTAAACAAAGGAAGAAAAAAATAAAGGGGAACAAAATATGATAAAAGCTAGAACCTTAGAGACTCTGCACACACACTATATATGGCATATTAGAAGTAACAGATAATGTAAGTACGACACACAGGACTTATACTTTTTAAGGTATAAGAAATGTGTGCTTTTTGTTATGATCTTAATTTTTTAAAACAAACGAATTAGATATTAAAAGTTAATTAAGTTTTTTGTATATTTAATTTGTTTTAAAATAAAAAATATAAAAAGAAGGGAATGAAACAAATGAAAGATTCAGAGAAGAAAATGATAATAATATTAATTATTATCGCAGTAGTAGTAATAATTGTACTAAACATATTTGCAAAAGCAAATACAAAACCACAAAATGAACAAACAAACACAGGAACAATAATAGGAAATGTAACAGGAGAAGAACAAAAAAATGAGACACAAAGAGAAGAGAAAAAAGACGAATATGTGCAAGTATTACAAGATGGAAGTAAGCTAAATATAAGTGACAATATAGCAAAAGACAGGATATTAGATGGACTAGTAATAAGTAATATACAGCTAAAAGCAGAAGGAAAAACGACAAGACTACTAGCAGATATAGAAAATAAAACAGGAGAAACAACAAAAGATAAAATGGTAAAAATAGAAGTATTAGAAAAGAGTGGAAAAATAATAGCATCAGTAAGAGGATTCATAGACCCAATAGAAGCAAGAGGAAAAGGAAAACTAAATGTATATATACCAGCAGATGTATCAAATGCATATGACATAAGAATAAGCAATGTATAAAAATATATAAGCAAAATATAAAATTATAAAAATAAAACAATAATAAAAAATAATACAAGAAGAAAGAAAAGTAAAAAAGGGGGAAAGAAATGAAAGAAAGGAAAAGAAAAAGCGAAAAAGGAATAACTCTGATAGCATTAATAATAACAACCATATTCTCTTATGACGAAAAATTAAAAAGTAGTAATAACAATGGTTTCCTCCTACAAACAATTTAG
>CANQPK010000030.1 GCA_947625685.1 uncultured Clostridia bacterium
AAAAAAATAAAAGTAGAAATATTAGATAAAGAAGGAAAAGTAATAACAAGTGCAATGGGATTCATAGACCCAATAGAGATAGGAAAGAAAGTAAAATTAAACGTATCAATATTAGGAGATGCATCAAATGCATATGATATAAGAATAAGCAACTTCAAGTAAAGAAAAGTAGAAATATTAAAGTAAATAAAAGTAAAAATACAAAAACAAAGTAAAAATAAAAAATAAAAAAATGAAAGGAAAGGAAGATATGAAAAAAGAAAGAGGAATAACATTAGTAGCCTTGATAATTACAATAATAATACTAATCATATTATCAATAGTAACAATAGGTACATTAAGATCAGGTAACTTATTAGATCTAGCAAAAGGAGCAGCAGACTCATATCAATTAGGAGAAGTAGAAGAAAGATTTGTAATACCTCAAGCTACAGTAACAGCAGAAGCAGGACAAGAAGGAAGAGAACCAACAATGGATGAATACATTGATGAATTAGTGGAAAAAGGTGTAATAGATCCAGATGAAACTGTAGATAATGAAGATGGAAGTAAAGAAGTAGTAACACCGGATGGATGGGTAGCAAGAGTAATACCAACAGAAGAAGATAAGAGCAAAGTAGACCATGTAGAAATAGAAGGAAAAGCAGAAGACTTAACAGTAAAAATAATAAAACTACAATTAACAGCAACAACAAAAAGTATAAAAGCAGACATAACAGTAAAAAGAGGAGAAGGAGCAACATATGCATACTACTATAAAGAAGGGACAGTAACAGAAGCAGGAGAATATAAAGAAGCAGTAAAAGGAATAGAGGATTTAAGCTATACAATAGATGGACTAGATCAAGATAAAATATACACAATAAAAGTAGTAGCAACAAACGAAAATGGAACAAGTGAAAAGTATGCAGAAGCAAGAACAAAGACAGTAAACTACCAAGAGGGAGAGCTATCATTAGGAAATCCAACATGGAATAATGGAAAAGCAAGTGTAGTAGTAACCAAAACAAGTCAAGATGATTTCACAATAGTATATGATGTGTATGACGCAGAAGGAAAAATAGTTGGAAACAGACAAAACGTAGCAGTAGGAAGTGGAGAAACAATAGGAGACTTAGAATTAGGATATACAGTTAAAGTAAGACTAACAGACGGACATAACTATTCAGGAACCACCGTATCATTGACAATAACTGACATAGATAACCCAATAGAATTCACACCAGGAATAACAAATATACAACCAACATCATTTACAATAGATGCAAGTTCAGCAAAAGATAACGAATCAGGAATAGCATATTATAACTATTATATTGATGGACAATTAGTATTAGGCAACTCAACAAGTGCGACATATAATGCAACAAACCAAAAAGATGGAATGACACATAAAGTATATGTAGAAGCAGTAGACAAAGCAGGAAACGTAAGAAAAAGTGCAGATGCAGATGCAGTATTACCACTTGCAAATGTAGCACCTGTGATACAAAGCGTCAGTATAGGAGCAAAGACACCAAGTTCACTAACCATAAGAGCAAATGCAACAGATGCGGATAGCACAGATAAAACTGCTTTAACATTCAAAGTATATATAGGAACCGAGACAACACCAAGGGTAACTAAAGAAAATCAGACACAAGGAACAAATGTAGATTTACAAATAACAGGATTAAGTAATTATACAGAGTATACATATCATGTAGAAGTAACAGACACAGCAAATCATACAGTAAAATCAGCAAACGATACAGGAAGGACACAATGTTCAGGAACAACAAAATCATGTAGTAATTATAAGGCTTCTTGGTACTGTTCAGGAGGAGACCCAGGAACGTACTGCTCAGGAGGTACTGCAGCATATACATGTCCAGGAGGTAGCGAAGGAAAATACTGTTCAGGAGGTACTCCTGCAGAAACGTGTCCCGGCGGTGTATTTAAAGCAGGAAGTGCATTATGTCCCTTCTGTAACGGAGCTGGATGTACTTGGTGTTGCTGGACAGGCCACCAAGGAAGTAAGGGTGCTTGTGAGCACGGATATTTTGACCCTCACACTGTTACAGAAGCCAAAGCTTGTGAGCATGGCTCATACAGTTCTCACTACTATGGTGGATATACATGTGAACACGGTCAAACATCATCACACCGTGTAGCTGCTACGAGATGCACTCATGGATATACAAGTAGCCATTGGGAAGGAGCATGGAGTTGCTCACACGGTTATGAATATGGTCATACGGTTCCAGCAGAGGCTTGTGAGCATGGATATACAAATACACATAAATACTGTGAACACAATTATGCTGGTGTAGCACATGATTAATAAATAATAAACCTAATGAAAGGAGTAATCGAATGAAAAATTCTGAAAAAAAAGGAATAATAATATTAGCTGTAGTAGGAATAGTATTTATAATAGTCCTAAGTATATTTGCAAGTATGAAAAAACAAAATGTATTAGGAGAGCCAGAAGAAAACTCACAAGGAAATGTAGTAGTAAATGACAATATTAAAAATAATATAGTTGAAGGAGATAATATACAGCAAAGCGTAACTCCAAATGAAACTACATCAAACCAAGGAAAAGATGAAACATCATTAGAAGGAACAGAAGTAAGCAATATAAATGTAGAGTTTGGAGAACAACTAAAAATAACTGGAACTGCAAAAAATGTATCAGAAACTGTTCAAGGAGGATTTAATATAGATATTAAATTATTGGATAAGAGTGAAAAAGAACTAGCAAGTATAACAACATATTTGCCAGTGTTACAACCAGGAGCAGAGGTAACAATTAATGCAAGTAATGATAAAAATAATATAAGCGATCCAAATCAACTAAAAAGGTTTATAATAAGAAAGCATGTAGAATCATAACTTAAGCGTTTTCCTTTCCAATATATAAACAAAAAAGTCTCAGACTATAACTTTTAGTCTGAGGCTTTATCTTTTCTTCCCACTAGACTTTTTAATAAAACTGTTATATAATTATCAAAAAAGAAAGGAGCTATATATGCCAGACTTTGTTCACTTACATGTACATAGTGAGTTTAGCTTACTAGATGGAGCAAACAGAATAAAAGATATACCGGCAAGGGCAAAAGAACTAGGGATGAAATCTATTGCCATTACAGACCACGGTGTTATGTATGGTGTAATAGACTTTTATAAAGCATGCAAAAAAGAAGGAATAAAGCCAATAATTGGATGTGAAGTATATGTAGCGCCTAGAAGTAGATTTGATAAAGAAGGACAAATTGATAAAGAATATAGCCACCTGATTTTACTTGCAAAAGATAATCAAGGATATAAAAATTTAAGTAAACTAGTATCAATAGGTTTTGTAGATGGATACTACTATAAACCTCGTATAGATTTAGAAGTATTAGAAAAATATCATGAAGGTTTAATTGCACTAAGTGCGTGCTTAGCTGGAAGTGTAAATCAAGCAATACTTGCAGGCAACATGGAAAAAGCAATTAGCACTGCAAAATGGTTTAAAGATGTATTTAAAGAAGACTATTATTTAGAGCTTCAGAATAATGGAATAAGAGAACAAGTACTTGCAAATCAAAAATTAGTAGAGATATCTAAAAAATTAGATATTCCACTAGTTGCAACTAATGATGCACATTATTTAAAAAAAGGGGATGCATATAACCATGAAGTACTTTTATGCATTCAAACTGGAAAGAAAATCTCAGACGAAGATAGAATGAGATTTGACACAGATGAGTTATATATAAAATCTCCAGAAGAGATGGCAGATTATTTTTCAAATATTCCGGAAGCAATAGAAAATACAGTTAAAATTGCAGATAAGTGTAATGTAGAATTTGAATTTGGTCATACAATATTACCAAACTATGATGTGCCAAAAGAATATGCAACACATTTTGATTATTTAAAAAAATTATGTGATGACGGTATAAAAAAGAGATATGGAGATAACCCATCAAAAGAAATATTAGATAGAACAGAGTACGAACTTAGTGTAATAAATAAAATGGGATATGTAGATTATTTCCTTATTGTATGGGACTTTATTCATTATGCAAAACAAAATGGTATACCGGTAGGTCCAGGTCGTGGCTCAGGAGCAGGGTCAATTGTTGCTTATGCTATTGAAATAACAGATATAGATCCAATAAAATACAATTTACTATTTGAAAGATTTTTAAATCCTGAGAGAATAAGTATGCCTGATTTTGATGTTGATTTTTGTTATGAAAGAAGACAAGAAGTAATTGATTATGTCTCTAGAAAATATGGACATGATCATGTTTCTCAGATTATAACATTTGGAACAATGTCTGCAAGAATGGTAATAAGAGATGTTGGAAGGGTATTAGATTATCCTTATGCTAGTGCAGACAAACTTGCAAAAATGATACCAAACGAGATACATATAACTATAAAAAAAGCAATGGAGCAAAATAGAGAACTAAGAGAATTATATGAAAATGATGAAGAAATTAGAAATATATTAAATATTTCTATGGCACTTGAAGGAATGCCAAGACAAGCATCAACTCATGCTTGTGGAATAGTTATAACAAAAGAGCCAGTAGATACTTATGTCCCTTTATATGTAAGAGATCGGAAATATTTCTACACAGTATATAATGACAACTCTAGAAGAATTAGGACTATTAAAGATGGACTTTTTAGGTTTAAGAACTCTTACAGTTATTTCAGATGCTATGAAAATGGTTAAAGAAATAAAGGGAATAGATATAGAATTTGATGATGAAATGAATGATCCTAAGGTATATAAACTATGGGAAGAAGGAAAAACAGCTCGGAATATTCCAGTTTGAAAGCGCTGGTATAACAAAATTTATGAAGGAATTAAAACCAGACTGTTTGGAAGATATAATAGCAGGAGTAGCTTTATATCGTCCAGGACCAATGGATCAAATACCAAGATATATACAAAACAAGCTTAATCCTGAACATGCAATATATACCCATCCAGCATTAAAACCAATCTTAAATGTAACTTATGGATGTATGGTATATCAAGAGCAAGTTATGCAAATAGTAAGAGATTTAGCAGGTTATTCTTTAGGAAGAGCAGATTTAGTTAGGCGTGCAATGGGAAAGAAAAAGCTTGATGTTATGGAAAAAGAAAGAGAGATTTTCATAAATGGAGAGGTTGATGAAAGTGGCAATGTGATAGTTCCGGGATGTGTGAGAAATGGAATTAATGCACATGATGCAAATGTGATATTTGACGAAATGGTTGAATTTGCAAAATATGCATTTAATAAATCACATGCAGCAGCTTATGCAGTAGTAGCATATAGAACAGCATATATAAAAGCATATCATCCAGAAGCATTGCTTGCAGCAACTCTAAATAGTTATTTAGGAAATCTAGATAAAGTTCCAATGTATATTGATGAATGCAAAAACTTAAATATAGAAATATTAAAGCCTGATATAAACAAAAGCAATACTAGATTTACAATAGAAAACCGGAAAAATTAGATTTGGACTTGGAAGTATTAAAAATGTTGGAATTCAAGTTGTAGAAAATATTGCAAAAGAAAGAGAAACAAATGGGGAGTATCTTGGATTTACTGATTTTTGCGAAAGAGTACAAGATAAGGGAGTAAATAGAAAATGCATAGAAAGTTTGATAAAAGCAGGTGTATTTGATAATTTTGAACAGACAAGAAAGACACTTGTAGAATCTTTTGAGGAAATATTAGATACAATACAAGATTCTGCAAAAAAAGCATATACAGGGCAAGTTAGTATGTTTGATTTAGGCGAAGGGGGAGAGCATAATAACAAACATAAATATATTTTTAAAGAGTCTGAAGAATATTCAGATAAAGAACTTTTATCAATGGAAAAAGAAATGCTCGGTATATATATATCAGGACATCCATTGGAAAAATTAAAACAAGAGATAATTAATCAAACTAATATTAACACAATTAAAATGAAAGAAATAACAGAAAGTATAGAAAATGAAACTGTTTCAGAATATAAAGATGGACAACAAGTTTCTTATGCAGGAATTATTACTTCAATAAAGAAAAAGTATACAAAAAATAATACTGTAATGGCATTTGTAACTATTGAAGATTTATATGGACAAGCAGAAATTATAGTCTTTGAAAATACTTATATGAAATCACAAAGTAGTTTAATTGAAGAAAATATTGTTTTAGTAAAAGGAAGATTAAGCATAAGAGAAGATGAAGAACCAAAGATTGTAGCAAGCAGTATAGAAAATTTAACGAATGCAAAGAAAGAGAAAAAGTTGGTATTAGATATAAGAAATACTGATGAAGAAACAAAGGCAAAACTTAGAGGAGCTTTGAGATTTTTTAAAGGAGACAGAAATAATTTAAAAGTTGAAATAATAGATGAAGAAGGAACAAAACCTTGTGGTGCGATATTTGCTATAAAAGATACAATAGAGCAGTTTGAAGATATACTTGGAAAAGATAAGGTAATATTTGAAGGGTAGTATAAAAATAGAGTATGTTTGTTACATACTCTATTTTTATATCATATATGTCACCTAAAATTAGCAACCACAACCGTTACCACAGCCGTTACCACAACAGCAGATTATTAATATAAATAGGATTATTATCCAGCAGCAATCACCACCGAAGCCGCCGTTTCCACCACAACATCTATTCTCTGGCATATTTTCCCCTCCTTTCAAAGTCTCTAAGCCTTAAGAGCTTTTGGAAAGTTAAGTTGTTTTAAGTATAGTTAGTTATTGCAACCACATCTGTTTCCGCATCCTGAGCAGAAAAGTAGTAGGAATAAAATAATGAACCATAATATTTCACTATTACAACCACATCCACATCCGTTCATTTTGAAACCTCCCTATTAAAACTTTAAGATTTTTGTTCATTTGTTATGATATATACTATTCGAAATTTGAAAAATGGTTACAATATGTAGTTTATATAAATTAAAACTGTTATGATATTTATTTGACAGATTTCGTAAAAGCTTGAAAAATAGCGCAATTTATGATATATTAATAATTATGAAAATGTATTATGGAGGAATTAAATGGAAATTCCAGTAAAAAAGAATGAAGAATATATAGTAGATATAATAGACAATGGATTTCAAGGAGAAGGAATTGCAAAAATCGAAAATTATACAATATTTGTAAATGGTGCAATTAAGGGAGAAAAGGTAAAAATATTGATTTTAAAAACAACTGCATCTTATGCTTTTGCTAAAATACTAGAAATAATAGAAGTGTCAGATAATAGAAGTGAAATAGATTGCTTAAGTTACAATAGATGTGGTGGATGTAATATAAGACATATTAATTATAAAGAAACATTAAAATTAAAAAGAAATATCGTACAAAATCTAGTAAATAAGGAATTAGAAAACAAAATAGAAGTACAAGAGACAGTACGGAATGGAAGATCCGTTTTTTTATAGAAATAAAGCAATATATCCTGTTCGGAAAAAATAAAGATAATAAAGCAATTTTTGGAGTTTTTGCAAATAGAACACATGAAATAATAGAATTTGAAGAATGCAAAATTCAAAGTAAAATATCTCAAAAAATTGCAAGTGAAATTATTAGATTTATAAATGAAAATAGTATTAGCGTATATGACGAAAAGACAGGCAAGGGATTATTTAGACATATAATTATAAAACTTGGATTAAATACTAATGAAGTAATGTGTGTATTGGTTTTGAATAATGAAAAATTACCAAAGGAAGAAAAATTAAAAGATTTATTGATTAATAAATTTCCAAACATAAAAACAATTGTAAAAAATATAAATAAAAATAATACCAATGTAATATTAGGTAATAAAAATATAGTAATTTATGGAGATGGATACATACAGGATAAATTAGGAGAGTATGTATTTAACATTTCAGCAAATTCTTTTTATCAGGTAAACCCTGTGCAAACAGAAAAATTATATAATCTAGCAATAGAAGGAGCAAAACCTAATAAAGAAGATATAGTTTTTGATTTATATTGTGGAATAGGAACAATCGGAATATTTGCATCAAAATATGCAAAAAAAGTTTATGGAATTGAAATAGTAAAAGAAGCGGTAGATGCTGCAAAAGAAAATGCAAGAATAAATAATATAGAGAATGTAGAATTCATATCAGGGGATGTAGAAGAAGTTTTAGATGATTTATTAAATACAAAAAAAGTAAAACCAGATGTCGTATTTGTAGATCCACCAAGAAAAGGGCTTGATAAAAAAAGTATAGAAAATCTTTTAAATGTTAAATCAAAAAAACTAATATATATTAGCTGTAACCCAGCAAGTTTAGTTAGAGACCTAAAAGAATTAGAAAAAGTATATGAAATAAAAAACATTACACCTGTAGATTTATTTCCATTTACGAGCAATGTGGAAAGTATATGTACTATGGAAGCTAAGTAAACATAACATTGACAAAACTATTTTAATATACTATAATTAAAATACAATAAAATATTACATAAAAGGAGAATAGTTTATGGCTACGGCAATAGCAATAATATTCATTGCAATCGCCTTTGTATTTTGGCGGATTATATGTGCGATACTAAAGCCAATATTTGTATTTGTATATGAAAGCATAGTAAATACCCTTATGTCAGCAGGAATGAGTGAACAAGCAGCAAAAGCAGTAGTGTCGTCAGTAGTGGTAATTCTGATTATACTTTTGATAATATTCTAGCTAGTTGTCAAAGGCCGTAAATACCTTCAAGTAGTTTTGTAATAATTTACAGAACTACTTTTTAAATAGCTTACTTGTAAAATATAATTTTAAATTATTATTGAAGTTTTTATTTGTAAATGATATAATAATAAATAATACTGTAAAAAAATGCATAGGCAGAAATACATAAATCAAATAGGGAGGCATAACACATGCAAAAGTTTAATTACCATTCACATACATATAGATGTGGACATGCAGAGCAAGATATGTCAGATGAAGAATATATTTTAGATTATATAAAAATGGGATTTGAAAAAATAGCAATTACTGACCATTGCCCAGAGAAAAATAAAATAGATAAAAGGCATAACATGAGAATGGATTACAGCCAAAAAGATGAATATTTAGCTAGCATAAAAAATTTGCAGGAAAAATATAAGGATAAAATAAAAATAGAAACTGGTTTTGAAGTAGAATATTTACCTGGAGAAGAAGAAAATATTAGAGAATTAAAAGAAGAGACAGATAAAATTATTCTAGGACAACATTTTATTTATGATGATAATAAAAATTTGAAGATATTCCGCATAGATATGTTTTCTGATGAAGAACTTGAAAGATATGGAGAATATATAGAAAAAGCAATGAGTTTAGGAATTCCAGATATAATTGCACATCCAGATATATTTATGATGGGAAGAAATGGATTTGGAGAAAAGGAAGCGGAGGTTACTAAGATAATTTGCAAAGCCTCTGAAAAATACAACATACCTCTTGAAATAAACTTAAATGATATATTTTATAGAACCTATCACGAAAATAAAATACTAAATAATGATTCAATAGAAAAACAAAAAGAAAAACTAAATAGAGTATATTATCCTTGTAGACAATTCTGGGAGATAGCTACAAATTATAATATTAAAGTGTTATATGGAATAGATGCTCATAATAGAGGACAGATACCATTATTTAATGAATTAGTTTTGCTCGCAAATGAAATTATAGGGGAGGATACAATAAAGAAATTAAACTTTATTACAGAGCTGTAGCAATATAATATAGTTACTTATAAATTAAAAGGAAGCAGATTTCAATATCTACTTCCTTTTGCTATCTCTTATTTGCTAAAATTCTTTATAGCTAAGGGTCAAAACTATAAAGACAGTGTTTTAGCCAAAGAGTGATTTTTGTATGCTTTGTCATAAGTAACTTCCTTGATCACCTGTATAAATTCAGGTAATTTTACAGGAGTACTTTCAGACTGCAATTCAATCTCAAGAATTGCTTTGGTAGAAGAAAATTCGTATACATCAAGTTCGAAAAATTGACTTTTGTAATTGAAAGTGTAGCGCGTTTTTCTAATAGGAGACAGAGTAAAATCAGCTTCACTCAAAAAATTAAGATATTCATCTTCTGTTATCTGTCTCTCATTTTCAATACGCTTCAAGCCACTGATGGACAATTTTTCTGTGTAAAAATATACAGTATTGCCGTCCTTAGCTTTTTTGCGTATACGACGCTCACCTTCATTAGCAGTAAGGTAAATTTGCTCAATTTGAGCCTCGCCAATATTTCTGCCAATGTGCTTATGCAAAGTCAATTTATCCACGCTGTTTATTAGAAATTTCCGCTCAATTTCAAAGTTCGATTTTGCCATTTTAAACAACCTTTCTTCTATATTAACCCTTATTTCCAGTATTGCAAAAAACGCAAACTAGTAAATAGCAGCTGATTGGCTAACTATATATTAATTATACCATAAATTTACATAAAGTTCAAACACAGTATGAGCATATAAAATTATTAGGAAAACTTGAGAATTTGACCAAAGTATGATATAAATTTAATTAGAAATTAAAATATATGAAGGAACTAATAACTATGAAAAAACTGGATGAATTAAATTTAAAAAATAAAAAGTATATGATTTTTGATATGGACGGAACATTAATTGATTCAATAGGAACATGGAATTTTGCAGATCAAGAAATAATTAAAAGATATGGAGGACCAGAGATTCCATTAAATAAACTTCAATATGAAAGAACGATGTTTTTTCATAAAAATCAAGAAAATGACACGTATTTAGCTTATTGTGATTATTTAATAAATAAATATAACCTTAAAATTGAAGATAAAGAAAAATTCTTAAAGGAAAGAAGAAGTATAGCAAATGAAATATTAGAAAGTGAAACAGATTTTAAACCTAATGCTGCTGAATTAATATTGAAACTTAAAAGCTTAGGATTTATAGTTGTTTTAGCAACTGTAACAACTAAAAGGCAGATAGAAATATATTCAAATGAAAATAAAAAGATGCTAAAACAGATGAATATACAAGAAGTATTCGATCTTATTATAACTCAAGATGATGTAAGATATAAAAAACCACATCCAGAAATCTATAATACAGTACTTAATCATTATGGAGCTCTTCCAGTGGAATGTTTAGTATTTGAAGATTCATACACAGGAGTTTTAGCGAGTAGTAATGCTGGAATTGAAGTTGTAAATGTTTATGATAAATATTCAGATTCGGAAAGAGATAAGATAAATGAAATAGCAGATTATAGCATTAAAAATTATAAGGAATTTATAGAATTTGTAGATAAGATATATTCTAATTAGAAAGATGAAGGAGCAACATTTATGTATAAAATGATAATAGTAGACTTAGATGGAACTTTATTAAATGATTATAAAGAAGTAAGTAAAGAAAATATAAATTTAATGAAAAGAGCTTATGAAGAAAAAGGAATAATATCAGTAATTGCAACAGGGAGACCACTTGGATATGCAAGTGAAATATGCACATTATATAATAATTGTTTTGGAAATTATATAATTGCATCAAATGGCGCGATTATAAAAGATATTAAAAATAATGAATATATAAATAAGATTACTCTTACAAATAGAGAAATATTAAGCCTTAGGGATATATATTTAGAAGAACAAGCAGATTATATTATACTATGTACAGAAGAAAGAAGTATAACTGAAACAAAATACCAAGAAACAGTAGACTGGGGTACAAATCTAAATAAAGAAAAAGCAAAGATAGAAAATATTGAAGAAATATTAAAAGAAAATCCAAATACAACTGGAGTTTTATGCATAATGGGAGGAGATATTTCAGTATTAGAAAAAATACTCAAAAGAATAGAAATACTTGAAAATGTACAAACATCAGTTATTTGCAATTATACATATAAATCAAAGAATTATATAATAAATCAAAAATATATAGATGTAACAAAAAAAGGATGCACAAAAAAGAATGCTATACATATTTTGGCAGATAAATTAGGAATAAAGCAAGAAGAGATAATTGTAATGGGTGATGGCGGAAATGATATATCTATGTTTGAATGTGCAGGACTTAAAATAGCAATGGGCAATGCAGAAGAATATTTAAAAGAAAAAGCAGATTATATAACAGAAACAAATAACAATGATGGAGTTGCAAAGGCAATTAAGAAATTTATATTTGATGAAAATTAAATAAAAAAGTGTTCTAAAGGAGAGTAATAATATGCGAAATGTAACTTTATGCTATATAGAAAAAAATGGTAAATATCTAATGCTACATAGAACAAAAAAAGAAAAAGATATAAACAAAGATAAATGGATAGGTGTTGGAGGTAAATTTGAAGATAAGGAAAGTCCAGAAGAATGTATTATTAGAGAAACAAAAGAAGAGACAGGTCTTACACTTAAATCATTAAAATTAAGATGTGTTGTAACATTTATATCTAATAACTGTGAAACAGAATATATGTATGTCTTTACATCTAATGATTTTGAAGGAAAAATTATTGAATGTAAAGAAGGAAACTTAGAGTGGGTAGACAAAAACGAAATAGATAATTTAAATCTTTGGGAAGGAGATAAGATATTTCTAGATAAAATAAAAAAAGATAGCCCATTTTTTACAGCAAAACTTGAATATAAAGAAGATAAGCTTATAAATTATGAAGTAAACGAATATTGATAAAGTAACACTTTAAACTCCCTTTTTATATTATATAAAAAGGGAGCGTGTAAATTATATGGAATCTCAAAAAATTATAAATGCAAAAAAATATTTAATGGAATTTGATAGAATATTATGTAATATGGCCGATAAAATGCTATCACGAAATATTATAGGTAATATAACAATTGATTTTATTGAATGTATGATACCTCATCATCAAGCAGCAATATATATGTGCGAAAATTTACTTAAATATCCAACATATAGCCCTTTAAAAGAAATAGTAGAAGATATAATAAGAATGCAAACAAGAGGAATAGAACAAATGAGAGAAATTGAAAGAACTACTTGTGGATATTATAGTTCAAATGAAGAAGTAAAGACATATATGACAAAATATTTATCAATTGTAAAAAATATGGTATACAAAATGAAAAATAGTCCTAGATGTATTGATATTAATTTAAACTTTGTAAATGAAATGATACCACATCATGAAGGTGCAGTTGAAATGTGTAACAATTTACTTATGTATTGTATAGATCCAAGATTAAAAGATGTTGCAGAAACCATAATAAGAGAGCAAAGTGAAGGTATTAGACAGCTTGAAGAAGTGAGAAGAAGACTATGTAATTAACATATAAGCGAGATAGTAAATCTTTTTACCATCTCGTCTTTTTTTATAGATTTTTGTAATTAGTTATGATAAAATCATATAAAGGGAGGCAAATATGCTTAAGGGAACGAATCCAATATTAAAAGAATATTTTAGCATTTTATCAAAAAATATACCAGACTTTTTATATGAATATATAGACACAAAAGAAATGCAAAGATTAGCATTTATTAGTCAAAATTGTGGAACAGATTATACTAATATATTTAATAATAAAGTATATTATTCAATATTAGACCATAGTGTAGGTGTAGCATTAATAGTATGGAATTTTACAAAAGATAAAAAACAAACACTTGCAGGGCTATTTCACGATATTGCAACTCCTACTTTTAAACATTGTATAGACTTTATGAATGGAGACTATAAAACCCAAGAATCAACAGAAGAGTTAACAACAGAGATAATAAAAAACTCTAGTGAAATAATGCATCTTTTAGAAAGAGATAATATCAAATTAGAAGAAGTTCAAGATTATCATATATACCCAATTGCAGATAATGACCTGCCAAAACTTTCAGCAGATAGATTAGAATATAATTTTTCTGGAGGACTATTTTTTGATAATAAAAAAATATTAAATTTAGAAATAATAAAAGAGTTATATTCAGATATAGTTATTTTAACAAATGAAGAAGGAATAAAAGAACTAGGATTTGCTCACAAAGAAATAGCAGAAAAATTTGTACATAATTTAAAGAATGTTTGGCCTATGTGGATATCAAATAAGGACAAACTTACTATGCAATTTATTGCAGATACAGTAAGAAAAATGGCAAACCAAGGATATATCACAAAAGAAGATTTATACACATTAAAAGAATCAGAAATAATAGATAAAATAGAAAATTGTAAGGATAAAACAATTAGCGAAACATTTAAGAAGTTTGAAAATGCAAATTGTATTTATGAAAGTGAAGAAAAAGTATTTGAAAAATATAGTGTAAGTTTAGAAGGCAAAAGAAGATACATTGTTCCACTTGTAAAAACAGGTGAAACAGAAACAAAGAGAGTTGTGGATATTTCAGAAATTGCTAAAAATGATGTAGCAACTTATCTAAATAGCAAAACTAAAAGATATGCATATTTTGATTTTAATTTTTAAGTATAGGAGTATATATGAAAATAATTAAAAAGATATTGATAACACTTGTCATACTATTTTTAATACTTGGCATAACTTTAGCATGTTATATATTTTATCAAACAAATAAAAAAACATATACTGCAGAAGATTTTGAAATTGAAATACTAATTAGTAAAACGGATTATGACGGCGATGGAATAGATGATTATACAGATATTTTAGAAGGAGCAAAGATCGAAGCAAAGAATAAACCAAAATACAAAAGTGCATATTATTCTGGAGGGTATCCACCAGATGACGAAGGAGTTTGTACTGATGTTATATGGAGAGCCTTAAAAAATGCAGGTTACTATTTAAAAGACATGGTAGATGAAGATATTAAAAACAATACTTCCGAATATCCAAGAGTTAATGGTAAACCAGACCCAAATATAGATTTTAGAAGAGTACCGAATTTAAAAGTATATTTTGAAAGAAATCAAATAAGTCTAACTACAGATTTAAATCAAATAAAAGAATGGCAGGCAGGAGATATAGTAGTATTTGGGAGTACACATATAGGAATTATTTCTGATAAACGAAATTCAAAAGGAATACCTTATTTAATACATAATACAGGCCAACCATTTAGAGAAGAAGATGTACTAGAAGTATATAGTAAATATAACCCAATAAGTGGTCATTACAGAATGGAATAAACATAATTTAACAATATCGTAAACTTATAACAAAATCAGTATTTTCAAGACTTTTAAATTTAATATTTTTGTCTTAAATTTGTAATAAATTTGTAATAATTCTTTAAAACCTTGATAGAGAATTGAAAGCAAACCTATAGATAAATTCTGTTGCAATTGCAACAGAATTTTAAAATTACCAAAGATATAATTACCTCACAATAACAAAGAAAAATAAACTAATATGAACTAAAGAAATACTTGAAAGGGGATTAAAGATTATGAAAATTATAAAAAGAGATGGAAATATTGTAGATTATAATCCAGATAAAATTAGAGTTGCTATCCAAAAAGCAAATAATGAAGTTACAAGAAAAGACAAAATTACAAAAAGTCAAATTGAGGATATTATTAAATATATAGAAGATCTTCATAAGTCAAGGATATTAGTAGAAGATATTCAAGATATAATAGAAGAAAAATTAATGGAATTTGGACTTTATCCACTTGCTAAAAAATATATAACATATCGTTATACAAGAGAGTTAGTAAGAAAAGCAAATACAACAGACCAATCAATAAAAGAATTAATTGATGGAGAAAATGATTATTGGAATAATGAAAACTCAAATAAAAATGCAAAAGTTGTTACAACACAAAGAGATTATTTAGCAGGAATTACAAGTACAGATATCACTAGAAGATTCTTATTACCAGAAGATGTTGTAAAAGCACATGATGAAGGAATTATACATTTCCATGATGCAGATTATTTTGCACAAAATGCTCTGCACAACTGTGATTTAATAAATTTAGAAGATATGTTACAAAATGGAACAAACATAAATGGAGTTATGATAGAAAAACCTCACAAATTCGTAACAGCAATGACAATCGCAACTCAAATTATAACAGCAGTAACATCTAGCCAGTATGGCGGAGCAACAGTTACAATGACACATTTAGCACCATTCGTAAGAGAAAGCTATCAAAGATATTTGAAAAAATATGAAGAAAGAAAGTTTTCAAAAGAAGATTGCGAAAAGTATGCAAAAGAAGATTTGAAAAAAGAAGTTGAAGACGGAGTACAAACTTTCCAATATCAAATTAACTCAATGACTACTACAAACGGACAAGCACCTTTCTTAAGCGTATGTTTCTACTTAGGAGAAACAGAAGAGTACAAGACAGAGCTTGCTATGATAATCGAAGAATTCTTAAAACAAAGAATTCAAGGAATGAAAAACGAAAAAGGTGTATATATTACTCCTGCTTTCCCAAAACTTCTATATGTACTTGAAGAAGATAATATCCACGAAAATAGCAAATATTGGTATTTAACAAAACTTGCTGCTCAATGTACAGCAAAGAGAATGGTACCAGATTACATATCAGAAAAGAAAATGTTAGAACTTAAAAAAGACAAAAATGGAAATGGAAATTGCTATCCTTGTATGGGATGCCGTTCTTTCTTAACACCATACGTTGATCCAGAAACAAACAAGCCTAAATATTATGGAAGATTTAATCAAGGTGTTGTAACTATTAACTTAGTAGATGTAGCTTTATCTTCTGGAAAAGATATGAATAATTTCTGGGATATCTTTGAAAAGAGATTAGAGCTTTGCCATAAAGCTTTACAAATTAGACATGAAAGATTAAGTAAAGCAACAAGTGATGTTGCACCTATACTTTGGCAATATGGAGCACTTGCAAGATTACCAAAAGGAGCAAGCATTCATCATCTATTACATGGTGGATATTCAACAATCTCACTTGGGTATGCAGGACTTTATGAATGTGTTAAATATATGACAGGAAAAAGCCATACTGACAATGGCAAAGGTAAAGACTTTGCCATAGAAGTTATGCAAAAACTAAATGATAAATGCAAAGAATGGAAAGCAGCAGAAGATATAGATTACAGCGTTTATGGAACACCAATTGAGAGTACAACATATAAATTCGCAAAATGCTTAAAAGAAAGATTTGGAGTAATAAAAGGAATTACAGATAGAGATTATATAACTAATTCATATCATGTACCTGTATTTGAAGAAATAGATGCATTTTCTAAATTATCATTAGAAAGTGAATTCCAAAGATTAAGTCCAGGTGGAGCAATATCTTATGTAGAAACTCCAAACTTACAAAATAACCTTGACGCAGTTATTCAAGTAATCAAATTTATATATGACAATATAATGTATGCAGAATTAAATACAAAGTCTGATTATTGCCAAGAATGTGGATTTGATGGAGAAATATTAATAGACGATAATCTAGAATGGTATTGCCCAAACTGTGGAAATAGAAACCACGATACTTTAAATGTAGCAAGAAGAACTTGCGGATATATTGGAAGCAATTTCTGGAACAAAGGAAGAACTCAAGAGATAAAAGAAAGAGTATTACATATAGACAATAAAGATGCCTAAGAGGTGAAGTTAAGGATGAATTATAATAAAATCAGAAAAATGGATATTTCAAATGGACCAGGAGTAAGAGTATCAATATTTATGCAAGGATGTGCATTTAATTGTAAAGAATGCTTTAATCCAGAAACGCATGATTTTAATGGAGGAAAAGAATTTAATGATGATACAATTAACGAAGTGTTAAAATTATGTGATAACGAAAATGTAAAAGGCCTATCAATTTTAGGTGGAGAGCCTATGCACCCAAAAAATGTTGAAGGAACAGCAAAACTTGCAAAAACTTTTAAAGAAAAGTTTCCAGATAAAAATGTTTGGGTATGGTCAGGTTTTAAGTTTGACCAAGACCTAAAAAATAATGAACAAGACAAAGAAGCCTTAAAATATATAGATGTTTTAGTTGATGGACAATATGTAGATGCTCTAAGGAACCCTACATTAAAATGGAGGGGCTCATCAAACCAAAGAGTAATAGATGTACAAAAGAGTCTAGAAACAAATGATGTAATTTTAATAAACTAGGGATAATTAATAAACTAAGGATAGTTCGTAAACTAATGATAATTAGAGAACTAAAGATAATAAAAAAACAGCACCTTCTCAAAAAAGAGAAGGTGCTGTGCCCGTTATAGCAGGAATAGCTGTTACCAGCTGATATGTGTCTGATTTTTATCCTGAGACACCTTATATCCAAATCCCCTTAGCCATTTTCTCGTTTCATACGATAAAGATTGATCGATGTTAACGAAACACTTGCCATCTTGGATAGCGGCATTTATCGCCTTTTCGGCGAGAGCCTGTTCCCGCTTAGCAAAGCCTGTGTTGCAGCCTTCGACTTCTTTACGGGCCTCTTTTGCACTAATCATTGTTGTAAAACCTCCAAAATCTCGCTATGCGAGTTAATTATAACTTAATTATATCATAAATTCAAACGAAATTCAACTTATGTAAATCTATATAGAGAATTCTTAACATAGTGTAAAATAATTTCGGGGAAATAAAAAATAAAAATGAGATACTCTCAAAATTGTGTTAAAATAATTTTGG
>CANQPK010000031.1 GCA_947625685.1 uncultured Clostridia bacterium
GAGAAATTACAAATGAAATACACTGTATATAATGGAGAATCACCAATAGCAGAAAGAGAAAATCAACCAATAGAAGTGGGAGGAAAAATAGGAAACTTATACCTAGGATATATAGTAAGAGTATATTTAACAGACGGAACAAACAAATCACAAGATAGTGTAGCGGTACCAATAGAAGACTTAACGCAACCAATAGAGTTCACTCCAACAATAAAAGAAATAACAACAAGTTCATTTAAGATAGATGCAAGTAGTGCAAGAGATAATGAATCAGGAATAGCATACTATAACTACTATGTAGATAATGTATTAGTAAAAGGAAAAGTAACAGAAAATGCATTGTCAATCACAGAAAAATCAGCAGTAACAACATATAAAGTAAAAGTAGAAGCAGTAGACAAAGCAAACAACACGAGAGAAAGTGTAGTGGTAGATGCAACGACATTAGGAGCACCACCGACAGTCACAGCAACAGCGACAAGAGCATATGAAAACTCAATACATAAATTAACAATAACAGCAACAGGACAAGATGAAGAAAAAGGACAATTAACATATAAATTAACATATGGAACGAAAGAAGGTCAATATACAATAGATGGAGGAACAAAAAACGGAACAGCAGGACAACCAATAATATTTACAATAGATAAAGGACTTACAATGGCAACAAAGTATTTCTATAAAATAGAAGTAACAGATGAAGATAAGATGACAGCAAAAACTCCTGCAACAGGAAGTGTAAATACATATTGTGTAGGAAAATCATGTGAAGGTGGAAAGGCGGGTAAAGTAACATGTCCAGATTGTAAAGGTAACGGCTGGAAGGCATGCCCTGGTAAGCTATGTTTGGAGTATGTAGAATCTTATGTTGTAGACGAAGGAACCTGGGGATATCAGTGCGCCCTTCATTTCGATGAGGGTTACGATTGCTCAGTTGTTATGAAGGGAGTAACAACGGAGTGGGGATATGGAGTAAAATGTAATGTTTGTGGAAAAGGGAGAACGAATTTGGGTGGTTATTGCTCTCAGGCTCATGCAACTCAGGCTATGCATAACTATAGGCAAACAATATACAATGATCCGTATGACATGCCAGAAATTGCCGCTTCGGATTGCGACTTAAGCGACACTAAGACTTGCACCAATCCAAAATGTACTAGAGGACAAGTAGACGGAATAATTCCATGTGAACATAAACAGACTTCTTCACATTGGTATTGCACGGAAACCAAGGAGGTAGTTTCTTCAGAATTGCATGACCATGCTGAATAAATAAAATTTTAAAGACAGAAATTTCTTTTCCAAATTATATTGGAAGGTATAGAATAAAAATTTTATTCTATACCTTCTTTTTATATAATTCAATAAATGAAAATTACATAAGCTTTAATGTTATTACCAATAATGGACTAAAAATGAATGAAATTTAAAAAAATTTCATCCATTTTTAAAAGGGCAGAATTAAAGAAAACTAACACATGAATTGGTAAAACATGGGAATTTAATATTCCATAAGACAAATGAGAATTTCAAAACAAAATCCTTTGTCTGTATTATTTTAAAATTAAAATACAAGACTAATTCTTAAAACTTATCTAAATCTATTGAAAAAATATTACAAATGTAATATAATTGTAATAGTTTTGTAATAATTATAATGAAGGAGTATAGAAAATGTTTTCTTTCGGACAAGATATAGGAATAGATTTAGGAACTGCAACAGTTTTAGCTTTTGTAAAAGGAAAAGGGATAGTTCTAAGAGAACCATCAGTTGTTGCTGTGGATAATTTAACAGGAGATGTTTTAGCAGTTGGACAAGAGGCAAGAAGAATGCTTGGAAGAACACCAGGAAATATAGTAGCTACAAGACCATTAAAAGATGGTGTAATTTCTGACTATACAGTAACAGAAAAAATGCTAAAATATTTTATAAACAAAATATGCGGAAGAACTATATTTTCACCTAGAATAATGATTTGTATTCCTTCACAGGTTACAGAGGTAGAAAAAAAAGCAGTAATAGATGCAGCAGCACAAGCTGGTGCAAGAAAAGTATATCTAATAGAAGAACCAATAGCAGCAGCAATTGGCGCAGGTATTGATATATCAAAACCTCAAGGAAATATGATTGTAGATATAGGTGGAGGAACAACAGATATTGCAGTAATTTCACTTGGTGGTTCTGTTGTTAGTTCATCTTTAAAAGTTGCAGGAGATAAATTTGATGAAGCAGTAGTAAAATATATTAAAAGAAAACATAATGTTATAATAGGAGAAAGAACAGCAGAAGATTTAAAAATAAATATTGGATGTGTATATCCAAAAATACAAGATGTAGAAATGGATATAAGAGGAAGAGATTTAAGCACAGGACTTCCAAAGACAATTACAATTCATTCTAGTGAAATGTTGGAAGCTTTAATTGAACCAGCTATGATGGTAGTAGATGCTGTACATGCAGTGCTTGAAAAAACACCACCAGAGCTTATAGCTGATATTAGTGATAAGGGCATATATATGACAGGTGGAGGAAGTTTGGTAGATGGTTTAGATAAACTTTTGCAAGAAAAAACCGGAATAAATGTAATGATAGCAAACGATACTGTGTCATGTGTAGCCCTTGGAACTGGTAAAGCATTAGATAATTTAGATGTTTTAGATAAGAGAAAAAGGAAATAATGAATATGAAAAAAAGAGTTGCAATATATACACTACGGTTGCAAAACAAATCAGTATGAATCAAATGCAATGGCACAGCAGTTTAAAAAAGCAGGATATGAAATAGTAAATTTTGATGAAGAAGCAGATGTGTATATAGTAAATACCTGTACAGTAACAAATATTTCAGATAGAAAATCAAGACAAATATTAAGAAGAGCAAAACAAATGAATAAAGATGGAATATTAGTTGTTACAGGTTGTTATGCACAAGTTGCAAAAGAAGAATTAAAACAATATGAAGAAATTGACCTTATACTTGGAAATAATGAAAAAAAAGAGATTGTAGACTATATTGAAAGATATAAAAACGAAAAGCAAAATGATAATAACGAAGACTATCAAAAAGATACTGTAACAGATGTAATGATGCAAAAAGAATATCTTGAATTTGGTAGTACAGTATATACTGAAAAAGCAAGAACAGTAATAAAAATCCAAGATGGATGTGATAGATTTTGTACATATTGTATAATTCCTTATGCAAGAGGAAGAGTTAGAAGCAGAAAAATAGAAAACATAGAAGAAGAAATAAAAGAAATTGCAAAATTAGGAATAAAAGAAGTAGTTTTAACAGGAATTCATATTGCATCTTACGGAAAAGATTTTAAAGAAGATTTAGGATTAATAGATTTATTAGAAAGAATAAATGCAATAGACGGAATAGAAAGAATAAGGTTAGGCTCATTAGAACCAAAGCTTATAACAGAGGAATTTGTTATAAGATTAAGTAAGTTAGAAAAAATATGCAATCATTTTCATTTATCTTTGCAAAGTGGATGCATAGATACTTTAAAAAGAATGAATAGAAGATACACACCTGATGAATTTAAAGAAGCAGTGAAACTACTGAGAAATTATTTTTCTGAGGTAATTTTGACAGCAGACGTAATTGTAGGATTCCCTGGAGAAACAGATGAAGAATTTAATCAAACTTATGACTTCTTAAAAGAAATAAAATTTTATAAAATACATACATTTAAATATTCACAAAGAGCTGGTACAAAGGCTGAAAACTTTCCAGATCAAGTAAGCCCAGAAATGAAAGATATAAGGAGTAAAAAGGTAATAGAATTATCTAACAAGATACAGCAAGAATACAATAAATCATACATTGGAAAAATAGTAGATGTATTAGTAGAGGAAAGAGAAGGAGAATATTATAAAGGTCATACAAAAAATTATATGTATGTTGCAATAAAAGATACAGATAAAGATTTAGAGGGGAAAATAATAAAGGTAAAGATTAATAGTACGGAAAATGGACTTTTAGTAGGATTTAAAGAATAAAAAAATAATTTGTAACAAAAATGTAACAGAATTGAAATGAAAATTTAATAATAAAAATGCTAAAAAACCTTGAAAAATCAAAAAAAATATAGTATAAATAAAACAAATGATGTAATCGAATAACAAAGGAGGAATTATAATGGAGGAAAATAACGAGGCAGTATTACCATCAAAAGTAAGTTTCTGGAGCAAATTTAAATCATTCTTATTTCAAGAGGTTAATGTAGAATTAACACCATATCAACAAAAAGTAGAAGATGAGGTAAATGAATTTTTACATCAAGAAATTACATGGCAAGGATTTAAAAATTTCTTATTTCAAGAAATTAAATTTTAATTAGATGGTTTTATATAAATAAAAAGAAGCATAAGATTTGTATGTGTGCTTAACATATAAATCTTATGCTTCTTTTTTATTTAGTAATTATAGATGATGGACAAAACAACGAAAATACAGAATTAAATTAGCTGTATTTTTTTATTTATAAAATAAAAGATCCAAAACTTAAAAAAGACTTGCAAAGTTTACTACTTTGTTATACAATAGTGAAGGATTAAAAATTACTTGCGGAAACTAAAGGTTTAAGGTACCGCAAAAAGAAAGAAGGAGGACGATTTTATGTCAGTTAAAATTGGTATTAATGGGTTTGGAAGAATCGGAAAATTAACATTCCAAGCAGCATTAGAAAAAGGAGAAGTAGAAGTTGTATCAGTAAATGATCCATTTGTAGCAGCAGACTATATGGCATACATGTTAAAATATGATACAATTCACGGAAAATTCCAAGGAGAAGTAAAAGCAGAAGACGGAAAACTAATAGTAAACGGAAAAGAAATTAAAGTATATAACGAAATGGACCCTAAGAACATTCCTTGGGGAAAAGATGGAGTAGAATATGTACTAGAATGTTCAGGAGTATTTACAACTCTTGAAAAAGCACAGGCTCATATTGATGCAGGTGCAAAAAAAGTAATAATTAGTGCACCATCAAAAGATGCTCCAATGTTCGTTATGGGAGTAAATAATGATAAATATGATCCATCAATGAATATAATATCAAATGCATCTTGTACAACTAACTGTTTAGCACCACTTGCAAAAGTTATAAATGATAACTTTGGAATAAAAGATGGATTAATGACAACTGTTCATTCAATAACAGCTACACAAAAAACAGTAGATAGTTCTTCAAAGAAAGATTGGAGAGGTGGAAGAGCAGCATCATACAACATAATACCATCTTCAACAGGAGCTGCAAAAGCAGTAGGAAAAGTTATTCCAGAACTTAATGGAAAACTTACAGGAATGGCATTCAGAGTTCCAACAGCAGATGTTTCAGTAGTTGACTTGACTTGCAATTTAGCAAAAAGTGCAACTTACGAAGAAATATGTGCAGCAGTTAAAAAAGCATCTGAAAATGAAATGAAAGGTATACTTGAATATGTTGATGCACCAGTTGTATCATCTGATTTAATCCATGATAATCATACATCAATATTTGATGCACAAGCAGGTATTGCTTTGACAGATACATTTGTTAAACTAGTTGCTTGGTATGATAATGAATGGGGATATTCAAATAAATTAGTAGACTTAGCTGTATATGTTTCAAAAAGATAATATATGAAAGAAAATCAGGAATTGGAGAAAATGAAAAATCCTCCAAATCCTGATTTAATGTTGTTTAAAACAAAGAAAACGGAGGTTTTTATGGATAAGAAAACTGTAAGAGATATAGATGTATCTGGAAAAAAAGTTTTAGTTAGATGTGATTTTAATGTGCCACAAGATGAGAATGGAAATATAACAGATACAAGAAGAATTGTAGGAGCACTTCCAACAATTAAGTATTTAATAGAACATAATGCAAAGGTAATACTTTGTTCACACTTAGGAAGACCAAAGGGAGAAGTAAAAAAAGAATTTTCACTTAAACCAGTAAAAGATGAACTATCAAGACAATTGGGATGTGAAGTAAAACTTGCTGATGATATAGTTGGAGAAAGTGCAAAAACTTTAACAAGCAATATGAAAGAAAAAGAAGTAGTATTACTTGAAAATGTTAGATTTGATAAAAGAGAAGAAGCAAATGATAGAGAATTTTCAAAAGAACTAGCAAGTTTAGCAGATATATATGTAAATGATGCTTTTGGTACATCACATAGAGCACATAGCTCTACAGCAGGTGTTGCAGAATTTTTACCAGCAGTATCAGGATTCTTAATAGAAAAGGAAATAAAATTCTTAGGTGATAGCTTAAATAATCCTCAAAGACCATTTGTTGCAATACTTGGAGGAAAAAAAGTATCAGATAAGATTTCAGTAATCAATAATTTAATAGATAAAGTTGATACTTTAATAATTGGTGGTGGAATGGCATATACTTTTCTAAAAGCAAAAGGGCTAAATATAGGTTCTTCAATATGTGAAGAAGATAAACTTGATTTAGCAAAAGAACTTCTTGAAAAAGCAAAGACAAAAAATGTTGAATTGCTTTTACCCGTAGATGTTAATGTCGCAAAAGAATATGATAAAGATGCAGAAAGCAAAATCGTAAGTGCAGATAAAATAGAAGATGGTTGGATGGGATTAGATATTGGACCTGAAACTATTAAAAAATATGAGGCGGTATTAAAAAATGCAAAAACAGTTATGTGGAATGGACCTTTAGGAGTATTTGAATTTGAAAAGTTTAGCACTGGTACGAATGAAATTGCAAAAATACTTGGAAATATTGATGCAACAACAGTAATAGGTGGAGGAGATTCAGCAGCTGCAATAGAAAAAGCCGGATTTGCAGATAAAATGACTCATATTTCTACTGGTGGTGGAGCATCACTTGAATTCTTAGAAGGTAAAGTACTTCCAGGAATAGATTGCTTACAAGATTTATAAAATACAAAAATAAAAGGGTAATAAATGAAAGAAAAGATAATTAAAATAATTAAAAAATTAGCTTTACTATCAATTATTTCAGTTTTTATATTAGGTTTTGCAGCATTATCTACATATGGTGATAATAAAAAAATACAATATTTAGAAAACCTAAACTATGATGTCGTGGCATATGAAAATGGAGACATAAAAATAACAGAAACATGGGATATAAGAGTGAGGAATACAAATACATTATTTAAAACATTTGATTTAAATCCTTATAAATACTCACAAATAACTGATGTTGAAGTAAAGGAAATAAAAAATAATAATAGTAAAAAATTTACAAGAATTTACGAAGAAATGTACCATGTAACGCAAGATAGCTATTATGCCCTAAAAAATAGAAAAGGAGAATTTGAAATTGCTTGGGGAATAGGAATGGATAATAAATCCGGCAGAAAAAAATATCAAATATCTTATATAGTAAAAGATGCACTTACTGACTATGAAGATTGTCAAGAACTATATTGGCAATTCCTAGCACAAGGAGAAAATAATGTATCTGCCAAAAAAGTTACAGGAACAATTACTCTTCCAAAAGATGTCAAGAACTTAGATAATCTAAAAGTTTGGGGACATGGACAATTAAATGGTGAGATAAATAAAATAAATGCACACCAAGTACAATTTAAATTGAATGACTTAAGGGCTTTTGCTAGATTAGAAATAAGAATTGTAACCCAAGAAGATATGTTCAACATTAGTGCTCCAAACAAAATAAAGAATTATAATGGAATGCCAAGTATTTTAAGAGAAGAAAATAGATGGGCAGATGAAGCAAATGAGCAAAGTAAAGTGTTTACAACAACAAGAATAATTTTATTAGCTATTTATATTACAATTATGTTTATTTATGCTATAAAAATATTCAAAATAAATAAGTATAAAAATAAAGAACAATACAAAGTAGAAAAAATTGAATATTTTAGAGATATACCTAGGGAAAAGGATGCAACACCAGCAGAAGCAGCATATTTATATAAATTCAACAAATCTAGATTAGATACTGCAACTGTTCAGCAAGATGCAGTTGCTGCAACTATACTAGATCTATGCTTAAAAAGAAAGATAACTTTAAGAACAGATGAAAATGCCGCATATATAAAAATTGTAGCAGAAGCTGAAGATTTAAAAAAGGATGAAAAACAAATATATGATCTTTTAAAAAATGTTGGAGGCAAAGAAGAATTTGAAGTAGGAGAATTAAATGAATATGCTAATAGGGAATATAATAGGTATAGTACAAAAATAAACAACCTTGTAAATGGTGCAAGAGAAAGTCTATATAACCAAAAATTAATAGATAAGAGTGAAGAAAAACAATATAGAAAATATAATAATTCAAAAGGCAAATCTAAATTATTATTAAATACATATATTGTAGCAATACTTACCCAAATATATGCATGTATACCAATATTTAAAACAGCAATAGATGTGACATTTGGAGCATATACAGTTCCAACAATAATAAAGCTTATACTTATATTTTTACCATTTGTATGTGAATTACTTTATTATTACAAAATTCAAGATAGTGTAAAAAATAAGATAGCAGTATTAACAGAAGATGGGGCAATAGAACAAGAACAATGGAAAGGTTTAGTACGCTATATAACCAATTTTTCTTTCTTTGACGAAAAAGTTATACCAGATCTTATTATTTGGGAAAAATATTTAGTATTTGCGACTGCCCTTGGAAAAGCAGATAGAGTTATAGAGCAAATGAAAGCTTTTTATCCAGAAGTGTTTGTTAAAGAGTATTGGGAAAATGAAGAAACAAGCAATTTATATCCTGTATTAAACTTTAGTGTAAACCCAATATATCACATGCATGTAAACTCATATAATGACAATCCAATTACTTATCTAGGTAGTGGAATAGACAGAGCATATCATACATCAGTAACTGAAATAGCAAAACATTCAAGCTCTAGCCGGTGGCGGCGGAGGCGGTGGCTTCTCAGGCGGAGGCGGAGGCCGGAGGTGGCCGGTCGGCCGGAATGGGAGGCAGATAATTAAGATATAAAAAGGTTTATAGGTAGATCCTTTAAAAACCTAAATATTATAATAAGGAGAGTAGGATATCCTACAATAAAAATTATGAGAAGAAAAGTAATCGCAGGAAACTGGAAAATGAATATGCTTCCAGATGAAACAATTAATTTTATAAAAGAATTTACACCATTAGTAAAGGACACAGAAAATGAAGTAATACTATGTGTTCCATACACAGATTTATTCTATGCTCTTTTAAATGCACAAGATACAAATATAAAAATAGGTGCACAAAATATGCATTTTGAAGAAAGTGGAGCATACACAGGAGAAGTATCAGGAAAGATGCTTAAATCTATTGGTGTAGAATATGTAATAATAGGACACTCTGAAAGAAGACAATATTTCGCAGAAACAGATGAAGCAGTTAATAAAAAATTAAAAGCAGCATTTACATATGGACTTAAACCTATAGTATGCGTAGGAGAAACACTAGAAGAAAGAGAACAAGGAAAAACTATAGATGTAATAACAAGACAAACAAGACTTGCATTAGAAGGATTAACTAATGAACAAGTTAAAAATACAATAATTGCATATGAGCCAATATGGGCAATAGGAACAGGTAAAACAGCAACAGCAGATGATGCAAATGATAGTGTAAAGAAAATAAGAGAAGAAATTGCAAAAATATATGGAAATGATGTAGCAGAATGTGTTATAATACAATACGGCGGAAGTGTTAAAAGCTCAAATGCAAGAGAATTATTTACAAAATCAGATATTGATGGTGGCTTAGTTGGAGGAGCTAGCTTAAAGCCAGAAGAGTTTTCAAAGATAGTAAACTTTTAATATATAGAAAGAGGGACTAAAATATTTATGAAAAACAAACTAACAATGTTAATGATACTTGATGGATTTGGAATAAATGCAGAAGAAAAAGGAAATAGTATAAAACTTGCAAATACACCAAACATAGATAAACTAATGGCAACATGCCCAAGAACAGAGATATATACAAGTGGTTTGCATGTTGGACTTCCAGAAGGACAAATGGGAAATTCAGAGGTAGGACATACAAATATTGGGGCAGGAAGAATCGTATACCAAGAACTAACAAGGATAACAAAATCAATTGAAGATGGAGATTTCTTTAGCATAAAAGAATTTAATGATGCAATTGAAAATTGTAAAAAATATAATTCAAAATTGCATATTATGGGACTAGTATCAGATGGTGGTGTACATAGCCATATAAGACATTTATATGGATTATTAGAATTAGCTAAAAGAAAAGGATTTGAAGATGTATTTGTACATTGTTTTATGGACGGTAGAGATACTCCACCAGCATCAGGAGAAATGTATATTACAAAACTAAAAGAAAAAATGCAAGAAAAAGGTATAGGAAAAATTGCAACAATTTCTGGTAGATATTATGCAATGGATAGAGATAAAAGATGGGAAAGAATAAAACTTGCCTATGATGCTATGGTAAATGGCGAAGGACAAAAATATACTGATAGCATAATGGCAGTTGAAAAATCTTATGAACAAGAAGTATTTGATGAATTCATAGAGCCAATAGTAATTTGCTCAGCTAATAATGAACCTGTTGCAAAAATAGAAGAACACGATTCAGTAATATTCTTTAACTTTAGACCAGATAGAGCAAGACAAATAACAAGAACATTAGTCGATGAAAGTTTTAATGAATTTGAAACAAAGAAATTAAATCTATATTTTGTATGCTTTACTCAATATGATGAAACAATGCCAAATGTACATGTTGCATTTAAACCTACAAAGCTTAGCAATACATTTGGAGAATATATTAGTTCTAAAGGATTAAAACAATTAAGAATAGCAGAAACGGAAAAATACGCTCATGTAACATTTTTCTTTAACGGTGGGGAAGAAAAAGTATTTGAAGGAGAAGATAGAATACTCGTCCCATCACCAAAGGTTGCAACATACGACTTAAAACCAGAAATGAGCGCTTATGAAGTAACAGAAAAATTAATAGGTGCAATTAATGAAAAGAAATATGATAGCATAATATTAAATTATGCAAATCCAGATATGGTAGGTCATACTGGTAGCTTGGAAGCAGCAATAAAAGCAATAGAAGTTATAGATGAATGCGTTGGAAAAGTTATAGAGGCTGTAAAAGCAGTAGGTGGAGTAGTCTTAATCACAGCAGATCATGGAAACGCAGAACAGATGATAGATTATAAGACAGGAGAACCACATACAGCCCATACAACAAATCAAGTTCCATTAATATTATATGGAATGGAAAATGTAAAACTTAAATCAGGAAAACTTGCAGACCTTGCACCAACAATGCTTGATATAATGGGATTAGAAAAACCAAAAGAAATGACAGGAGAAAGCTTATTAGAAAGATAAAATAAAAACCTCTTCAATTTATATAGCAATATAGAGGATTTTTATTAGAATATTTATTGCAGTAACCAGAGGAGGTTTTAAATGATTTGTCCAAAATCAATAAAAATGGCACACGAAGAAATACAAAAAAATATTTTTGCAATGCTACCTGAAAAATGGGATAGGCTATATTTGTATGCCTCTGTGACAGACCATTTTAATAATCTTCAAACTGGCGAAATGTTTTTCTTTTACTATCCTAAAGGGGTATTAAAAAAGAATCCTATTAATGTATATGAAGTACCAGTAAAATTTAATATTGATGAAAGTCAATATTTCAAATTAGCAGATGAATTATTTAGTAGTATAAAAAAGCTAAGAGCAGAATGTAGGGAGCAGGGAGAAGAGCTTTGGACTAATTTAACAATTTCAATTGAAAAACTAAAATATAAAGTAGAATATAGTTATGATGATTTGACTTCTTCAGAATTGGATAGTGATGCAAGACATTTAATATGGGAATATAATTATCTAGGTATTCCTTATGAAAGTTTGAATAAAAAAGAAAGAGATATAATAAATAAATATTTACAATCAGAAAAGAAGCCAACTAAAATATTTGAATTACCTTTATATGATAAGGGAACATATCAAAAAATTGAATCAGTCAAGCATATAGAAAAAAATTTAAAATTCGTAACTGATAAAAAAATTGAGGAAATGAAATTTATAAGTACATATGTCCCAAAGAGTCAGATATTAAACAAAAAAGATTAAATTAGGTATTATGGAAAAATCATAGATTTTTCTTAGCAATAATAAAAAATTAATAAGGAGGAAAATTATGGACTATTTAGAGATTTTAGACGTAGAGGCACTAGAAGTGCTAGATTCAAGGGGAAACCCAACAATTCAAGTAACTGTTACAACAGAAGGAGATTTTAGAGGAGTAGCTCTAATTCCATCAGGAGCATCAACAGGAAGTTTTGAAGCAGTAGAATTAAGAGACGGAGACAAGTCAAGATATTTAGGAAAAGGAGTTTTAAAAGCAGTAGAAAATGTAAACAACATAATTCGTGATGAATTAATTGGAATGAATGTGTATGACCAAATAGGAATTGACAAAAAATTAATTGAAATTGATGGTACAGAAAATAAAGCAAAATTAGGAGCAAATGCAACATTAGGAGTTTCTTTAGCTGTTGCAAAAGCAGCTGCTGAATCATTAGGAATGGAATTATATAACTATATTGGTGGAACAAATGCAAAAGTTTTACCTGTTCCTATGATGAACATTTTAAATGGTGGAAAACATGCAGACAATACAGTAAATATACAAGAGTTTATGATAATGCCAGTTGGAGCACCAAACTTCACAGAATGTATGAGAATTAGTGTTGAAATATATCACACATTAAAGAAAGTATTAAAAGAAAAAGGTCTAGCATCAGGTGTAGGAGATGAAGGTGGATTTGCACCTAACCTTGCAAGCGATGAAGAAGCATTACAATTAATAGTAGAAGCAATCGAAAAAGCTGGATATAAACCAGGAGAAGAAGTAGTATTAGCACTAGATGTTGCAAGTACAGAAATGTATGATGAAGCTAAAAAGATAGGAAAAGAAGGATGCTATTATTTCTGGAAAACAGACGAATTAAAAACACTTGATGAAATGATAGATTATCTAGTATCATTAGCTGAAAAATATCCAATAATCTCAATCGAAGATGGTTTAGCAGAAGAAGATTGGGATGGATGGAAGAAACTAACAGAGAGATTAGGAAATAAAATACAACTTGTTGGTGATGACTTATTTGTTACAAATATCAAGAGATTACAAAAGGGATTAGATTTAGGAGTTGCAAATAGTATACTTATAAAACTAAACCAAATAGGAACACTTACAGAAACATTAGATGCAATAGAACTTGCTAAAAAGAATGGATATACAGCAGTCGTATCACATAGAAGCGGTGAGACAGAAGATACAACTTTAGCAGATGTTGCTGTCGCAACTAATGCTGGACAAATCAAAACTGGTGCACCTTGTAGAACAGATAGAGTTGCTAAATATAACAGACTATTAAACATTGAACATAATTTAGCAGACCTTGCAATTTATCCAGGATTAAAAGGATTAAATAAATAAGAGAATAAAGAAAAATAGACTGATTACTGCTATTTGTAATCAGTCTATTTTTATATTTAAAACCAATTAACACAATATGGTGTATTACAAAACTATTAAATTTGTGTTACAAATTAGCAACTTTTGTTGACTAATAACGAAAAAAGTCTTAGAATAAAATTAAACACATAAGTTAAAATGTGAATTTTGGAGGAAAACGAAAGATGAAAAAAGCTAGAACCTTAGAGGCTCTACACACACACACACACACACACACACACATATATATAATATATTAAAAGAAAAAGATAATATAAGGACACACAGGACTTATACTTAATTTTGGTATAAGTTTTGTGTGTCTTTTTGTTATATAAAATAAAAAAGGAAAGGAAGGAAAACAAATGACAGGAAAAGAGAAAAGAAACATATTAATATTATTAGTTGTAAGTGTAATATTCATA